>JABZIZ010000010.1 GCA_015258065.1 Lachnospiraceae bacterium
ATTAGCTACCGTATGGGAGCCATGATTCTTGCAGAGGTTGGTGATTTCTCCAGATTCAGTAATGCCGATCAGATACTTGCATTTGCAGGATTGTCACCCTCCACCTATCAGTCAGGACAACTTGACTCTAGCTATTCCCACATGGAAAAACGTGGATCTCGTTATCTACGGTATGCTTTGTTCAATGCCACAAAATACGTCTGCCACTGGGATGAGAACTTCGGCGCTTACCTCTCTAAAAAGATAAGTGAAGGCAAGCACTACAATGTTGCTGTCGGTCATGCAGCGAAAAAGCTGATACGTACCATCTATCGAATGGAACTTACAGGCGAAGCCTACCGAAAATAAAGATTCTTTAACTTACATCCTTTTCTTAAAGCACCTGTTCAGATGCTCTGTTTGTCATGCAGTTTTCAAGGTACTGATTGAGGCCTAAGCCTGCCTCCGGGCTATTTAAAACATCTAACTGATGTTTTATTCAAAAAACTGATTTCCCTGTTGACTTTTAATAGTTAGTCTTTCTTCTATAGAAGAAAGGGGTTTAATCCGATAATTGATATATGAAAGAAAAGAATCTGCGGCAAAGACTAACAACTACATTATTCCTGTCGATGATCTATCTCTTTGGGAAAAGCCTGATTCTGCCATGGGTTGCCAGACCGAAAACACCGGAAGCCATTTCCGGTTTGCGAGAGTTTATTGCAAGTACCATGGGGGATGAGGCGCAAACGGTCAATCTCTTCTCTTTGGGGATCATGCCTTATATGACGGCATCGATCCTTTTCATGCTGTTTAGGAGCATCTTTCGGCAGAATGCCAGAGTCATATCGCAGACCAAGGTCGACAAATCGATGGCGGTGGCGGCACTGGTGATTGCAGTGATTCAAGCAGTGATTCGAGTGATGGATTTAAAGTTGAATGTGCCGAAGGCCTATTATTTGCAGATGCAGATCCTCACTGGAGTGGTATTTGTGGTTGGTGCAGCCATTGTCATTATGATTTCGGAGATTAACAAAAAAAATGGGGTGGGCTATTTTTCTGTCTTTATTTTGATCAATATTCTAAGTGCAATGGTCATCAATGTGCTGTATTCCGAGAAGAGTATAGATGCAATCGTAAAACTGGGAATCCCCAGGACTGCTTTTCTTGGTGCGTTGTTGGGATTTTACTTTATCGTCATTGTCGTCACGATTATTTTTGAGAGCAGCGAAGTCCGGATTCCCATCCAGCATGTCATGCTGAATAATACTTTTTCCGATGAGGAATACCTGGCGATTAAGCTGAATCCTGCTGGAACCATGCCGATTATGTATACCATGACCTTCTTCTTTCTACCTTATTATTTGCTAAAGTTCCTCTTGAAGTTTTTTCCGGATCACAAATGGATGTTGATTATTTATGCCAATTTAAATTTAAATTCTATATGGGGAATTCTGCTGTATTTAATTTTGACTGCCGTCCTGAATTATTTTTTGGCGCAGATTATGATCTCGCCCGAGGAGATTGCGGAGAACATGAAGAAATCCGGAGACTATATTCCGGAAATGAAGCCGGGCAAAGAGACGAAGAAGCTGTTGGACCATGTCGTATTCAAAACTTCTATGATCAGCTCGCTGTCTTTTGCGATTCTTTCGGGGATACCGCTGTTGGTGCAATATGCACTGAAGGTGCAGTCGCCACTCTTCATGATGCCGCTCAATTTCATGATTTTGATTTCGATTGAGCTGACTCTGATTGAGGAAATAAAGACCAGGTTCATCACAGAACAATATAAGGACTTTCTATAATGTATCGATTTATTCCGTCATGGTATTCAAATGTATTCAAATGGCATGCCAATGAGACGCCCGGCAGAGAAAAAAGAGACGGGTATGAGTTCGACGATACCGTCAACCAGGTTCGAATGTTCCTGTCTGCGGGGGAAGATGTCGAAATCATGGTTTTGGCGTATATGCCGAGAATGCGGAGTTTTCTACACCGGCAGGGGTTAAGTGGCGTGCGGGTATTCTCTGTTTTTGACAAAATTCAGGGGATTGAAGAGAGTCGCTGCGGGCTTCTCAGCTATCTGGATTTGGAATGGCCGGATGATGTGGAATTTGTATTCTCGCCCTTTGTGATCAGCGCCTTTTCCAAAAATCGTTATTTTGCACGGGTCGAACTTTCTCAGGAAGGGACTCTTCTTTGGATTGATTTTCTGGGAGAGGATGGCAAAACGGCGCAGAGAAAGATCTTTGATGACAGGGGCTTCCTCTCCTCGACTCTGTTTTTTGAAGAAGAGAGGGTTGTTCGTCAGGATTTTTTTGACATGGCGGGAAGGCTGGTTCTTAGAAACCGGATTGCGGAGGGAAAGCTGGAGCGGTTTTCCAACGGTACGGTGAAGCGTGCGTATGCATCGGAGGAAGAGATGATTTCCAAAGTATTGGGAAAACATCTGACCTCTTCTGCGAAAGAAGACACGATTATCATTGCTTCCAAGGAGCAGCACAATGCCATCGCCATTCAGGCGGCAAAGGGCAGGAGTGTTGTTCTGTCCTATTTTGAGGATCGGTTTGATCTGAGCAAGGCGGAAGAACTGCAGCGGGACACCTCTTTTGCCAAACTGATTGTGACGGATACGGAGCATACCGCCAGGCAGATTCGGGAGATTGTGGGCGGGAAAACGCCGATTTACGATATTTCTCCCTTTGATACCAGGCTTTCTCTGGGAAAGAGCCAACGAATCAGGGAACTTAAGGTATTTATGCCGATCGATTTTCTGGAGGAACCGTTTCGAGGGTATGCGCTTACGCAAATCTTTGCGTTTATGCAGAAGAATCCGGATGTACGGCTCTTAGTGGGAACGACAGATCCGACCAAGAGGAATATTCGCAGTTTGATTGACGGTCTTCGCGGTGCACTGGAAAAAAATCAGGTGGAGGGAATCTTCGTAGAGGATGAGGAGGAAGAAAAAGAGCCGGGTGAAAACGAGTTAGAGGAAGAGGAGGTCAAGCCTAGAATCTTTATCAAGACCTACCTGTCCGAGACGGATCTGATTCGCATCCTCTATGATACCAGACTGATCTTAGACGTCTCCGACCAGCCCGATCTGTATTTGCAGATCGCAGGAATCAGCGCAGGCATTCCGCAGATCAATTACCGGTTTACGAGGTATGTGGAGCACTTGAAGGACGGTTTTATTATTCAGAACATTCATCATGTCACCGAAGGACTGGAATATTACCTGACGGGGCTGGCGAACTGGAATGAGGCTCTGGTGTACTGTATCCAGGAGATCATCAAGTATACCGGCGGAAATCTCGTAGCAAAATGGAAGGAACTTGTGGCAGGGAATGAAATTTAATTTTCTTTTCTTAACAGAGAAAGATCCGCAGGCGTCCTATGAAATTCCAAAGGGAATGACGGTAACGACGGATCTGTATGACCCTCTTTTCACCAAAAAGACCCTGCCGGATCTGACGTTGATTGACAGGGAGCTTGCTTCTGAGGAGATTTCCCATCTGGAGAGTCTCTGCACGGCTTATACGGTTGTTTATACCTCCGCCTCCTTTGAAACGCAGGAGATGAAGCCGTTTTTGAAAATGAAGCTGGGCATTCGGATCTCGGAAGCCAACATTCAAGGGCTGATCGACAACGCCGTTCTTTCCTTTGGGAGAAAATCCGTCTTCGGAAAACACCCGGTGAACAGTATGCATGTTGCGGAAACATTTGCAGGAAGTATTTCCTTTGAAGGAAACAGTTTTTTGCAGTTATCCGGCGAGTTCGGGGATGATTTTACGGAAGTGATGAACTGGAGGTATAACCTTCCGTTGGAGGTGGAAACGCCGCTGGAGCTTTGGCCGGAATATACCGTTTATGGAGAGATGGAAATCATCCTGGTGGTACGAAGGATGATTCAGGGTACTGCGGACGGTTATACGGAAAAAATGATTTATACCCAAAAGGATCTGGAAAGGCCGGTGGTGATTTCCGCATCCGGCAACCCGGAATTCCTGGCGCTAAGCATTGCGGCAAGAGGGAACGGCACGCTGCGCATCGGCTCGATTCACTACCGCAATGTCGCAAAAGGCATCGGCCTTTTTATGGCGGGAGGTAGAAGATTTGCGGATGCCGACAGAGAGGAATTCTTCTATTACTTTAATCCGATGGATTTGAAACCTCCTTTGAATGTTTATTTTTCCGGATACCGAACCGCTGAAGGGTTTGAAGCTTATCCCCTTATGAAGTCGCTGGGTGCCCCCTTTATGTTGTTCTCCGACCCCAGACTGGAAGGAGGGGCCTTCTATTTGGGAAGTGAAGAGTACGAGGAGGAGATCGCTTCTTTGATCATGGATGCCGCAGCATATCTGGGCTTCACGAAGGATGAAATTATTCTTTCGGGCATTTCCATGGGAACGTATGGAGCGACTTATTACAGTACAAAGGTTCTGCCTCATGCGGTGATTATCGCAAAACCGTTGATGAGCGCAGGAAATATTGCGAATAATTTACGAAGCATTCGACCGAACGATTTTGAGACTTCTCTCGATCTTTTGCTAAAAAACGAACAGGATCAGACGCCGGAGGCGATTGAGAGGATGAATCGGGTGATGTGGGACGCCCTGGATGCGGCGGATTTCTCCCATACGGAATTTGCGATCTCCTACATGATCCATGACGATTATGATAGAACAGCCTATGCCGACCTTCTGGACAGCTTAGGAAAAAGGAACATCAGTATCTATGGGAAGGGCGTGATCGGCAGACATAATGACAATACCGATGCGGTAGTCCATTGGTTTGAAAGCGCCTACAAAAAAATACTGAGGGACGATTTCGGCAGGGAGCGGTAAAGATGACTAGACCGGAACTTAGGTATTTGATCTTCTGGGAAAAGATCATGAAAAATGTCTTTCTCTACGGAAGCAAGGTGGAATTTCTAAAGGAGCATGTGGTGCGCTTCGAGAATCCGCTTATGGCTTCCGGTGTCAGCATTGTGCGCTGGAATAGTCTGGTAGATTATCAGGGAGAAAGGGCGGAGCCCGGGCTTCCGCTGTTAGAGGAAGAAAAAAAGTACCATCTAAAACCCTTCTACCGGGAAGAACCAGGAGGAAGCATTCTGCTTCGCGTGACCTATTTTAACCGCTTCGGAGATGTGATTTCCTTTGAAATGATCGGAGGGGATGAGGATGTCTTTTCCTGCCCGAAGGGAACGCACCGCTATACGGTAGAACTGGTGAATGGGGGCAATACCTGTCTCACCTTCCATCATTTGGAAATCTATGAGGCGGATCCGGTGGAGAAGGATGAGGCGAAACCGGCGGAGAATGTGGAGGAGCCTCTATATCCGCGGGAAAATATGCTTCTTCACAAAGAGGAAGAGGACGCGACGCTTCGCATTCTGGTGAAGGGGCCGGAGGGCAGGATGCAAAGAATCCCTGCCATTTGTGATCTGCCGGATTATAAAAATCTGATGGTGGCCCCCAATGAAGTGATGCTGCCACAGCCTTTTTTCTCGGATGCCTGGTTGCGTTCGCTTCCGGTAGATTCTTACGGGAGCGTGGAGTTTATCCCATTCGATGAGAGAAGTAAGAAATATACGGACCGGTTGGAAGGATTTTTCCTGAAGAAAGAAAAGGATGCGCATGCGGAGGGCGTTAGCCGTAAGGAGACGGTCAAAAAAGCGCAGGTTAAACGGAGGGCGAACGGAGAAACTAAAAAGCTCTATAAGGTATTAAAACGAGTGAATGCACTGGCGGGAGAGATGCGGGCACTGAGCGATGAGGCCCTCTCTGCGCAGACACAGAAATTGAAAGCGTTATACAAGGCGGGGCGCTCGTTAGACGAGCTTCTTCCGGAAGCCTATGCATCCATCAGAGAGGCGGCAGGCAGGGTCCTTGGGATGTACCCCTATGATGTGCAGGTGTTGGGAGCCATCGCTCTTCACCAGGGAAATATTGCGGAAATGGTAACCGGAGAAGGCAAGACGCTGGTGGCCTGTATGCCGCTTTATCTAAATGCACTGACAGAGAAAAGCAATATCCTGGTCACCGTAAACGAATATCTGGCTTACCGAGACGGCAAGCAGATGACGCCCCTCTATCAGTTCATGCAAATGACGCTGGGAATCGGAGTGCCGGAGAACCCGTCAGAAACCATTAAGATCAGTAAAAAACATGCGATCTACGCATCGGATATTGTCTATACCACCAATGGCGCACTGGGATTTGATTATCTCATTGATAATCTGGCGGTATCCAAAAAGGATAAATTTTTAAGGGATTTTTACTACTGTATTATTGATGAAGCGGATTCTGTGCTGTTAGACTCTGCGCAGACACCGCTTGTCATTTCCGGAGCGCCGAGGGTGCAGTCCAACCTGCATCAGGTCACCGATTATTTTGTCAGTACTCTGCAGCAGAAAAAGGACTATGAGGTGGAGGATAAAAATGTCTGGTTGACCGGGAGGGGGATTGAAAAGGCAGAGAGATTCTTTGCGACGGATCATCTGTTCAGCAGGGAGAATTACGATCTGATTCGCAATATTGTGCTGGCTCTGAAGGCACATGCGGTTTATGAAAAAGACAAAGATTATGTGGTGGACGACGGAGAGATCAAGCTACTGGACGTGCAGACGGGAAGGGTGCTCAATGGAACCAAGTTAAGGGGCGGGCAGCACCAGGCGCTGGAAGCCAAGGAAAACGTCAAGATCACCATGGAAAGTCGCGCCATGGCATCCATCACCTATCAGGATTTCTTTAATAAGTTTCCGAAAAAGGCAGGAATGACGGGGACGGGCATTTATGATATAGCAGAGTTTAAAGAGATTTACGGGGTCGGCGTCGTCCCGATTCCGACCAGAAACGAGATCAAGCGCATTGATTACCCGGATCGGATTTTTGGCAATGTAGAGGAGCAGCTTTATGCCGCTCTGGATGAGGTCATGGAAATTCATGCGACCGGACAGCCGGTGCTTCTGATCTCCGAATCCATTGCCATGACCGACATTATCTCAGAACTTCTTTTACAGGCACAGGTCCCTCATAACGTCCTTAATGCCTACAATATTGCAAAAGAGGCACAGGTGATCGCAGAGGCGGGAGAAAAAAATGCCGTTACCATCGCCACTTCGATCGCCGGACGCGGCACCGATATCAAATTGGGAGAGGGTGTAAGGGAACTGGGAGGTCTGGCGCTGATCGGCATTGGGCGAATGGCCAATACCAGAATCGAAATGCAGGCGAGGGGAAGATCCGGCAGGCAGGGAGATCCCGGTTTTTCGAGGTTCTACGTCTCGCTGGAAGACGATATCGTTTTAGAGCACGGGCCGGAGAAGCTGGATAAATATAGAAAAAAAGAAGGAGAGATTACTTCCGGCAAGATGCTGCATGTGATCAACAATGCACAGAAGGTGGCGGAAGAGCAGGCAAGAGAAGCCAGGAGATCCACCCAGGAATACGGGGAGAGCATCCGGAACCAGAGAGAACTGATTTATCAGATGCGAGACCGGATCATTGAGTCGCCCAGGATGGATTTGGATTATTTCCGCAAGGTGGAAGAAGAGCTCATCGAAAATTTCCTAAACGAAAACGGCAAAGAGTACAGCAAAAATCTCATCCTGCGCTTTGCGATGGACAATATTGCTTACCGGCTGGATTTGTATCCGGAGGAGGAAGATTTGACGGATGAAGCCAGTGTCAAATCGTACTTGATGAAGCTTTTTGAAAGGGCTTATGAGAAGCAAATGAGTTTGCTGGAGGATGAAAAGACGAGGAACCGTTTCTGTGAGCTGATGATGTTAAAAGCCATCGATGAAGCATGGATTGAACAGGTGGACTTTACGCAGCAGCTGCGTGGCATCATCTCCGGGAGGCAGTACGCAAGCAGAAATCCTCTGTTTGAATTTAATAAAGAGTCCTACAAGGCCTTCCAGAAGATGCAGAAAGAAGTGAAGATCAGGATGATGCGCAATATTCTGCTGGGAGAAATTTCCAGAGGAAAGGATGGAGCACTCAAGGTGCTGGTGCCGTAATGAGAATATTTAATTTAAACAGAGGGATCGGCTGGGCTTCCAGCGGCGTGGAATACGCACAGATTTATCGGGCAAGACTCCTTCGCATGATTCATGCGGATGCGAAATTCATTTTCACCGATTTATTTACCTTTGAAAATATCGAGCACCTGACAAAGGCAATCGGTTTTCAGGATGAAGAGGTGATGTGGCTGTATGGCTTCTTTACGGATTTTTCGGTAGAGCCCTGCTCTTATACGTTTCGAGATCTGGAGAAGACCCTGGAAGAGGGAAGTTACCGCACCGAAGAGCATGCGGATTATATCCGGTATGTTTTTCAGGGAAAAGATGCTTATATCAACGCCTATTTTGCAAGAGGATACGACCGCTCCAGAGGAATCACGGACGAGAACAGAGCCTCCTTCCCGCATTCCGGAAACGATTTTGTGCAGCGAACGGAACTGGTGATTGCCGGCAATCTGTTGCGAAAGGACTTTTATTCGAGCGGAAAAATTTTTTCGGAATACTATGCCAGAAGGGACGACAAGGCAGTGGAGTATCTCCGGAGATTTTTCAACCGGAACGGTTCCGTTGCCTTGGAAGAGATGATTCTTGGCGAGGAAAAGAGCATCTTCAAAGTGGGAAAAGACCTGGTTTACTCCAAGGAAGAACTCATTGCCAAGCTGATTCGAGAGCTTGCTCTTACCAGAGAGGATGTCGTGATCATTGACCGTGCAACAGAGATCGGGCAGGCGGTGATCAGGAACCGGAAAGAAGCCTGTGTGGGAACCGTGGTGCATGCGGAACATTATAACGAGCCTTCCGAGAAAGAAGATACCATCCTCTGGAATAATTATTATGAATATGAATTTTCCAATGCGGATCAGCTCTCTTTTATCATTACCTCTACGCTGGCACAGGAAAAGATTCTTCGTAGGCAGATGAAGAAGTACAGGAATCTGGACTGTAATATTGTGACGATTCCGGTCGGAAGTTTGCATGAATTGACCAAAAGGCGGCAGGGAAACGGGGAGGAGATTCGTTTGATTACCGCGTCCAGACTGGCTTCTGAAAAGCATGTGGATGTCCTGGTGGATGCGGTGGCGCAGGCACACCGGACGTTTCCTCAGATTCGTTTTGATATCTACGGAAAGGGTGCGGAAGAAAACCCGATCCGGGAGCTGATCAAAGACCATCATGCGGAGGAGTACATCAGGCTTTGCGGACATCAGGAGCTGCATGAGATCTACCCGGATTATGATGTATACCTCAGTGCATCTACTTCAGAGGGTTTTGGACTGACGCTGATGGAAGCGGTTGGAGCCGGGCTTGCCATGATCGGTTTCGATGTACATTACGGAAATCAGACCTTTATTGATCCGGAAAAAAACGGTTATCTTTTGCCCTACCATACCGAAATGAGCAATCAGAAGATGGCGGAAGCAATCGCAGAGGCCATTTGCAAGATCTGTGATCCTGCAAAGATCGAAGCTTTTTCGAAACGCTCCTATGCGATCGCAGAAGAATACCTGTCTGAGAATGTCGCAAAGAAATGGGAGGCTCTCTTAAAGAGCCTTTCGCAAGGAGAGAGTGTATGATTTTACTGATGGACGAGTACACTGAAAAAAGCAGATTGTTACATGAGTCGCTCAAGTCGGCAGGGATTGCGCATGACTGCATCTGCGTATTCTACAACGGCTATTTGCCGGACGATGTGATTTCCCCCTATGCCTATTATTCGGGATGTATGGCGCAACAAAGCGGGAGACCGAAATATTTCAATGAACTGGAAATTCCCTTCGGCTTCGAGATTAGAGGAAATAATTCCACCGCCCAGCTCTATGACTATGAAAAGAGGAGGGCTGGAATCTTTTATGCGGAGCCGAGGCATTTGAGAAATATCAATATCGTTGATTATTTGAATGAGGCGGGAGGGGCGGTTTTTTCCGATCATTATAATAAATATGGAAAACGCTTTGCCCAGACCCTTCTGGACGAGAACCAGAGACAGCTGATGAAGGTCTATTTTGACAGGGAAGGCAGAGAGGTCATATTAGAAAATCTGGTGACGGGCGGTGTCATTCTCACCTATGAGGGGAAGACGATTCTCTATGGAAACAAGATCGATTTTTTACTTGATTTCATTGTGAAATGTGGTTATGATACGTCACGAGTTCTTTATAATTCTCTGTCTTATCCGCTTTTTGTTTCCAATCGATTGCCTAAGGAAGGGTGTGCGGGAGATCTGCTCTTCTGGCAGGAAGAGCTGGGAGATCAGCTGCCGGGGAACATGGAACTGCTCTTCCAGGACGAGAGCACGAGGACGACGAAGATTGCCGTACAGTCCGAACCGGTTTATGATAAGTTGCAAAAGCTTATGCCGGGGAACAGCAGGATACAGGTGAGACCCCTGGGGTTTATTTACCCCTTTGTCAGGAAAAATAAGGGCGAGAAGCAGGTTCTGATTATGACCAACTCCGATCGGATCAAGGAGATTGTGCATTTGGTCAGCAGCCTTTCGGAGGTCACCTTCCATATTGGCGCTTTGACAGAGATGTCTTCGACTTTGCGGTGTCTGTCGGATTTTTCCAATGTCCGGCTTTACGAGAGCATCACGCCAAACAGACAGGATCAGTTGTTTGAGGACTGTGATCTGTATCTGGATATCAATTATGAGGGAGAAATTTTGGATGCCGTCAAAACAGCCTTCCTGCACAATCAGCTGATTGTCGCCTTCCAGGATACCGTGCATAACAGGTCCTATGTGGCGAAGGAAAATCTATTTGCGCCGGAAGAGGGGGACCTACTCTGTGAAGAAGTGAGACATTGTCTTGGGGACCCTGTGTACTTGGAAGAAAAACTGGAAAGGCAGAGACGCTTTGCGATGGCGGAAAATAAGGAAAGATATCTCGAGGTGATCAATGGATAAGAAAGACCGGAATCCCCTGCGGGAATCCATTGATTCCAAGCTGGGAAAAATCAGAGAAGAGAAAAACGAGGCGGAAAAAGATCGTGGTGAAAAGTATAAGATCGTCGGGGCTCTTTTTGCCATTCTGATGATCCTTGCCATGTTAGCCAAATATCTGGTTTAGTTGTTTTGTGGGAGAAAGGGAGTAAAAAGTGACAAAGTATATTTTTGTAACCGGCGGTGTCGTTTCCGGACTGGGGAAGGGAATCACGGCGGCTTCTCTGGGACGCCTCTTAAAGTCCAGAGGGCTCAAGGTGGCGGCACAAAAGTTGGATCCTTATATCAATGTGGATCCCGGAACGATGAGTCCTTACCAGCACGGAGAAGTATATGTCACGGAAGACGGGGCGGAGACGGATCTGGATCTGGGGCATTATGAGAGATTCATTGATGAGGATTTGAACAAATATTCCAATCTGACGACCGGAAAGGTTTATTGGAATGTTCTGAACAAAGAAAGACGGGGAGAGTACCTGGGGTCTACGGTGCAGGTAATCCCGCATATCACCAACGAAATCAAGGAATTTGTTTACAGCGTAGGAGCCAAAACGGGAGCGGACGTCGTCATTACGGAAATCGGCGGGACGATTGGAGATATGGAGTCCCAGCCCTTTTTGGAGGCAGTGAGACAGATCTCCTTAGAGGTCGGAAGACAGAACAGCCTCTTTATCCATGTCACCCTTGTTCCTTATCTGCGCGGTTCGGAGGAGCATAAGTCCAAACCGACGCAGCATTCGGTCAAGGAGTTGCAGGGGATGGGGATCAATCCGAACCTCATTGTTTTGCGTTGCGATGAACCGTTAGAAGATTCGATTTTCCAGAAGATCGCTCTGTTCTGCAATGTCAAGGCGGACTGTGTCATTGAGAATCTTACGCTGCCCAATCTGTATGAGGCGCCGCTGATGCTGGAGAAGGCGCATTTTTCTGATGTGGTCTGCAGAGAACTTGGCCTGCAGGTGCCGGAAGCGGACCTTCGTGAATGGATACAGATGGTGGAGCGCATCAACAATGCCAGAGAAAACTGTGTGGAGATCGGTCTGGTCGGGAAATATGTCGGTTTGCACGACGCTTATCTTTCGGTGGCGGAGGCCTTGCATCATGCCGGGTTTTACCACAATGTGCACATCAACCTGCATTGGATCGATTCCGAAGAGATTCATGAAGACAATATTGACGACGTCCTTTCGGGGACGGATGGAATCATTGTTCCGGGCGGCTTTGGAAATCGAGGCATTGAAGGGATGGTCCTGACGGCAAAGTATGCCAGGGAGCACAAAATTCCTTATTTCGGCATCTGTCTGGGCATGCAGATTGCTGCCATCGAATTCGCCCGTAACGTGGCGGGGATTCGCGATGCCAACTCCGGCGAATTTAACGAGCAGTGCAAGAACAAGGTGATCGACTTTATGCCGGGACAGTGTGCAGACATTGACAAGGGAGGAACCTTAAGGCTGGGCGCCTATCCCTGTGTCATTCGAAAAGGCACTCTGATGGAGAAATGTTACGGCTGCGAGGAGATTGCAGAACGACATCGGCATCGCTACGAATTTAATAATGATTACAGACAGAAATTGGAGGATCTGGGCCTGGTCGCCAGCGGCATTTCCCCGGACGGGAGACTGGTGGAGACGATTGAGATCCCGGAGCATCCCTTTTTCATCGGGGTGCAGTTCCATCCCGAATTCAAATCCCGTCCGAACAAACCGCATCCTCTGTTCAGGGGCTTCATCGGTGCAGCGCTTGCGAAACAGAAAGACAGAGATTCATCCGGAGAAAAGGGCGATCTTACTTGACCGGGAGATGGCTCTATGATATTCTATTGCAGTCGTTTAAACAGACGGTCCTCTGATGAAGTCTGCAAAGAGGCAGACCACTTCGTATGCAGGGCGGGAAGGTTGAAATTCCCGGAGGAATCAGATCCCGGAATGGTTTCGGGAAGCTGCATCATTGCATCAAGAACGTCCGCAGGAGGCGGAGGTGTGCCGCTAAGTGGCTTACGGCTACGGTAGCTAAGACACTGAAACATCCGATGAAAGGAACGGGATATTGAGATGGCACTTGTGATTGAAGAGCTGGAAAAGGAACAACTGAAGGAAAACGCACTAACTTTCCATACGGGAGATACGGTTCGTGTTTATGGGAAGATCAAGGAAGGAAACCGTGAAAGAGTGCAGATCTTCGAGGGAACGGTGAAGAAGATTCAGGGCGGTTCCAGCCGTACGACCTTTACGGTCAGAAAGCTTTCCAACAACATTGGCGT
The DNA here is from genome assembly GCA_015258065.1 of Lachnospiraceae bacterium. Classification (GTDB taxonomy): domain Bacteria; phylum Bacillota; class Clostridia; order Lachnospirales; family Lachnospiraceae; genus Butyrivibrio. The sequence continues at coordinate 13,216 of JABZIZ010000010.1, forward strand.
GGAAAAGACCTGGCCGCTACATTCTCCCTTGGTAGAGAAGGTGGAAGTGGTCAGACACGGTAAGGTCAGACGCGCGAAGTTAAATTACCTGAAGGGACGTACCGGAAAGCGCGCGAAGGTGAAGGAAGTTTTAAAATAAGTTCTGCAATCATAGAAGGCACCTTCTTGTCAGTAATCAAGAAGATGCCTTTTTGCTTGAGAGAGGCCCGTCCCTTTTGGTCCGTTTACAGAAGGGATGGGCTTACTAGAAACAGGGAAATGGAGCAGGGAATCCATGTGGAAATTTCGTAGGCGCCGCAGGCGCTATTCTTTTCAATATCAGGAGAAGAAAAGAAAGCAGATGTTGGCAAGGGGAAGGCAGATCTTATCATGGAGTGTCCTGATTTTTGCCGCCGCACTTTGCGCGTTTGTAATGGTGATGCTCTTTGGCAGACAAACGATGGTGATGGAGGATTCCATGAAGCCGACCCTTTCAAGGGGACAGTCCGTCTATGTCAACCGTCTGATCTATAAATTTGCCTCTCCCAAAATCGGAGACATCATTGTCTTTTACCCGAATGGAAATCAAAAACTGCATGGCTATGTAAAGAGAGTGGTCGCCGTGGGAGGGGATACGGTTCAGATCAAGGACGGGATCCTGTATGTGAACGGTAAGCCGCAGGATACAGGCAGTGCAATCTATGATAAAATGAAAGATGCCGGTATTGCAGAATCCAGAATCAGACTGGGCAGTGGAGAATATTTTGTACTGGGAGACAACCGGAATGAATCGGAGGACTCCCGCAGTGCCAATATCGGCATGGTCACACGCGATATGATACTGGGAAAGGTTTGGCATGTGGGTGCCTTAGAACGGGAATTGGGATGAATTCATACCACTGGTATCCGGGGCATATGACAAAAGCCATCCGGATGATGAAGGAAAACCTCACTCTTGTCGATATGATCATTGAGGTACTTGATGCACGCATCCCCCTCTCGTCCAGAAATCCGGATCTGGCTTCTCTTGGGAAGAACAAGCTTCGGCTTCTTTTGTTAAACAAAGCGGATTTGGCGGACGTGGAGGCAACCAGGGCTTGGATCAAGTCTTATGAGGAAGCCGGAATCACCGCCCTTCCCCTCTGTGCGAAGGAAGCGGGAAAGTTACGCACGGTAAACGAAGCGCTCAGGCGCATCGCCGAGGAAAAGACAAAAAAGGACAACGCCAGAGGCATGAGGAGAGAGGTGAGAACCATGATTTGCGGGATTCCCAATGTAGGGAAATCCACCGTCATCAACGCACTTGCGGGAAGAGCCTCTGCGAAGACTGGAAATAAACCGGGGGTAACCAAGGGGAAGCAGTGGATCAGTCTTTCCTCGGGAATCCAGATGTTGGACACGCCGGGAGTCTTATGGCCGAAGTTTGAGGATCCCCTTTCAGGAGAGCATCTGGCGATGATCGGTTCCATGAATGACGAAAACTTTGACAAAGCCGATCTTGCGATCCGCCTGATTCATCTGATCGAAGAGTTGTACCCCGGGCGCATTCCGGAAAAATATGGGATTTCAGAGGAACAGATCGAACAGATGATAGAAGCCTATCACTTGTTTAACCGCGAGGGCGGCATCCTGTATGCAACAGCCAGGAATCGCAATTTGATCAAACGGAAGGCGGAGCCGGATTATGACAGGGCTTCGGCACTGATCCTGGATGATTTCAGAAGCGGAAAGCTCGGTGGTCTGACGTTGGAAGTTTGTCCAACAGGAGGAAGTAAAATTGGGTAAAGCACTGAAGGAAGTATTGAGTACGGTTTTGTATCTGGTTGTCATTGTACTGTTGACGTTCCTCTTCGTGAAATTTGTCATGCAGAGGACGGAGGTGAAGGGTTCCTCCATGGAGCCGGCCCTTCAGGACGGAGATTCCCTTTTAGTAGATAAGATCAGTTATCGCCTGAAAGACCCGGAACGCTTTGACATCATTGTTTTTCCGTTTGAATACAAAGAGCATACCTATTTTATCAAGCGGATTATCGGACTGCCGGGAGAGACCGTACAGATTACCGGAGACGGGACGATCCTGATCAACGGGAAGAAACTCGAGGAATACTACGGAAGAGAAAAGATTACAGACCCGGGACGGGCGGCGACTCCCTTCACCCTGGGGCCGGATGAATACTTTGTCATGGGAGATAATCGCAACTATTCGATGGATGGAAGAGATCCTGCTGTCGGAAATATTAAGAAAAAAGATATTATCGGGAAAGCCTGGATCCGCATTTATCCATTTTCCAAGTTCGGTCTTCTGGAACACGGGAAAGACCCGCTTGCCAAATAGGAGAGAAGCATGATGTCGGAATCTGTAGCAGAAATCAAAAAGCAGTTGGAGGAGGCAGCATCGCTGCCTTCTTTTATTGCAAAGTATGAGGCGGATGAGAGGCGCGGCGTCCGGAACCTTGTACAGAAGGCAAAAAAGCAGTGGATTGCGCTGCAAAAGGAAGAAGAGCGCATCGAAAAGATGAAATTCTTCGAAAAGAAATATGCGGAATATGCCCTGATCTGCGGGATCGATGAAGTGGGAAGAGGCCCTTTGGCAGGGCCTGTCTGTGCCGGTGCGGTGATTTTACCAAGAGACCATGATATTCTGTATCTTAACGATTCGAAGAAATTAACCGAAACAAAAAGGAAGGAGCTGGATCAGGTCATCCGGAGAGAGTCGATCGCTTATGCGACTGCCTTTGTTTCGCCTGGAAGGATTGACGAGATCAATATTTTGGAGGCGACTAAGGAAGCGATGGGGAAGGCACTCAGGCGCCTTTTCCCGGACGCGGTGGCGGAAGATCCGGAAAAAAGAAACGAAGAAGCGAGGGTGAAACCGGATTTGCTGTTGATTGATGCCCTGCACCTTTCGTCTCTTCCTGACATCAAACAGGTTTCGATCATCAAGGGAGACGAAAAGAGTGTCTCGATCGCGGCGGCTTCCATCCTTGCCAAGGTGAAGAGAGATCATTTGATGGAGAAGTACGCACAGATTTATCCCGTTTACGGCTTTGCTTCCAACAAAGGTTACGGGACAGAAGCACATCGAGAAGCGATTCTAAAATATGGACCCTGTCCGATTCATAGAAGGACATTTATAGGAAATCTGGTATGACGGATCCCTTTTTTTACGACCACAACCTAACCCCCGTGAGTCCGGTGGGAAGCCTGAACGAAAGCGGAACAGTTCAAATAACGGCGCCCGTCGGGGCGGTACGCCTGCAGGAACTGTTGTCCGGCTTACAGAACGGGCAGACGTTGCATGCCAGGATTCTTTCCCTGGAGACGGACGAGGCGGGAAACCGCTATGCCAGAATGGATCTGGGAGAAAATCTGTCTGTGACGGCCAGGTGCAACGAAAATCTCTCTTTGTTAGAGGGAAGTCTGCTTTCTTTTCAGGTGAGCAAAAGTGGGGAAGGCAAAATCAGCCTGCATCCTCTTTATCAGAATACCGCAGCTCTTGACCAGGTGGTGGCGAAGGCGCTCCAAAACGCGGGAATGAGCACAGAGGAAGCAAATGTACAAATGGTCAGAGACATGATGGAAAAGGGGCTTCCGATCGACAGATCCAGTCTTTACCAGATGAAGGAAGCAGTGAATGACTTTCCGTTTGCGCCGATGCAGACACTTTTGCAGCTGAAAAGCATGGGAATTGCCGTAAATGCGGATAACATCGAGCAGATGATGAATTACCAGACCTTTCAGCACCAGATCGTGGACAGTGTGGGTGAAATCATCAGCGAAATGCCCCAGGCCTATCTGTCTCTCCTGCAAAGCGGTCAGGCGCAGCAAGCGTTAGATATGTACAGTACCTGTATCAAGATGTTTGTCTCACAGGAGGCGGAAACAGAAGAAACAGCAGTACGCAGCCCGGGCAAAGTCGAGAAAAGCAAACAAATCAGTCCGGAACTACAGGAAGCGCTTCCGGATGAGCAGGGTATGGAATTGCAAAAACAGCCACAGGATCTCCTGTTTGCGAAGGAGGGTTTTCTTCGTCTGGTAAAGGAGTTGGGGGCAACTCCCGGGGAGTTGCGGCAGGTTTTTGTAAAGACACAGGGCGGCACGGCGGAGGCCTTTTCCGCAAGGCAACTCCTTCTGCTACTGGACACTCTCTATGACCGGACGGACCAGACGAAGGAGAGCAAAGAGAACTGGTCCAGAATCTTCTCGTCGGATGTGTTTACGAAGGCCTTTCGCAGTGAGATGGAGCGGCAGTGGCTTTTGGAGCCGGAGAAGGTAAATGAAGCAAGTGTAAACAGACTCTATGAGAGGCTGCAGGAACAGACGCAAAAGCTGACCCAGACGCTCAAAGACTTTGCAGTAAAAGACACGGCTCTTGCACAGAGTGTGAACCACCTTTCTCAGAATGTGGAATTCATGAATCAGGTGAATCATTTGTTTCAATATGTGCAGCTGCCACTCAAAATGCAAAACGGCAACGCCAATGGAGAGTTATATATTTATACGGACAAACGGGCTCTTGCCAGGAAGGACGGGGATGTCAGCGCCCTTCTTCATCTGGACATGGAAGCACTGGGAAGTTTAGACGTCTATGTTGCCATGCACGGACAAAAGGTGAATACCAATTTTTACCTGGAAAATGAGGATGCGCTCCTGTTAATGGAGGCGCATCTGGAGGAGTTAAATGCCCGCCTCCTGAAAAGAGGATATACGATGGAAACGAGAATGCAGCTGATGAGCGAGCGCTCGAAGGAAGATGCGGCGGTTAGCGCTCTTTTAAAAAACGGGACGAGGAATCAGATAGGAGTGGATGTGCTTTCGAGCAGTCGGTTCGATGCACGGGCTTAAGGAATGCAGGAAAAAAGGAACAGAAGAAAACAGATTGATTCATCGCAGGGAAGCGGAAAGAAAAATCAGACCAGGCAGGCGATTGCACTGGAATATCTTCCGGGAAAAGACATTGCGCCTCGTGTGATTGCCAGTGGGAAAGGAAGACTGGCGCAGAGGATCATCGAGCGGGCGAAGGAACGGGAGATTCCGATCCATCAGGACGATCAGTTGGCAGGCACCCTCTCCAGGCTGGAGATTGGAGATGCGATACCACAGGAGTTATACGAGGTGGTGGCGGAGATCCTTGTCTTTGTCGATGCGGTGGACAAGATTCGGGCAAAAGAGCATAACAGGACCTTCTTATGAGCGGTTCTATCTGCGGTAAGGGAAGGCGTTTTTGATCCACTCAAAGCGGTAAGCGCCGGAGGCACTTGCCCATAAGGCAAGGACATCAAAGCGGATGGGTGTATCCGGATGGACGTGGTGGCTTAGAAGGTAAATGTCGGCAACCAGGCAGATGGTCTTTTGCTTGCGAAGGGTAACGGCTTCCTGCGGGGCCCCAAGACAGCTGTTTTTCCGGTATTTCACTTCCAGGAAAACCAGGTAGGACCGGTCTTTTAGGATCAGATCAATCTCTCCGCATCGGTTTCGGTAGTTTTGATCCAGAATTCGGACATTGTGGTCTTGGAGAAAGGAAAGAGCCCTTTCTTCACCATTGGTGCCAACGGTACGTTTGTTTAACATAGAACCTCCTTTTTGTGTAGAAATGATGGGGGAAAACAGGTGGGGATTCTATACCTCTGTCGTAGAAATCCGGACGGTAGAGGAATAGAGAACCGGCTCTTTAGCAGGAAGGACCGGAAAGCGGTCGGTGAGAGAGGAGATGCGTATGACACAGAAAAATAAGAACGGAGTGGTATATCTGTCCTTTCCGGAATTGGAGAGGATTGCGGGACTCCGCCATCTTTTCTCAACCAGAAAGGGAGGAGTCAGCAGGGGAGAATTTTCTCAGATGAATTTTTCCTTCACCAGAGGGGACGATCCGGAAGCGGTGCGGGAAAATTACCGCCGGATTTCAGAAGTGCTGGGGTATCAGGGAAGACTCGATGTCTTTGTGACCAGTTACCAGACCCATACGGTGAATATTCGAAGAGTCAGTGCGCTTGATAGTGGAAAAGGCGTGACCAGAGAAAGAGATTATCGTGATATCGACGGTCTCATCACCAATGAGAGAGGGCTTGTCCTGACGACCTTTCATGCGGATTGCACGCCTCTGTACTTTGTGGACGAAGCGCATCATGCCATCGGACTTGCACATTCCGGGTGGAGAGGAACCGTGAATGATATGGCGGGCGAAATGGTACGCCGCATGGGAAAAGAGTTCGGAACAGCGCCGAGCGATCTGGTTTGTGCGATCGGCCCCTGCATCTGCGGAGCCTGCTATGAAGTGGGGAGGGATGTGTATGATGCCTTTGAAAAAAAGTGGGGCAGGGAGGAATTACAACGCTATATTTCGAAAGAAGAAGACAGAGAAACCTTGGAAACGGCAGTTTTCCATCTGTCGCCCAATCTCCCTGAAGGGAAATATTTGCTCGATCTGCGCAATGCCAATCTAAGAAATCTGGAAAAGGCAGGCGTGCCCAGACAGAAGGTTGCCGTCACCAATTATTGCACCAAGGAAAATCCGGCGCTTCTCTTTTCTCACCGCGCACAGGGAGAGAAGAGAGGAAATCTTGCCGCCTTCCTGACGCTGGCATAGGTGCAGGAAGGCTTGAAAGAGACCAAAGAAGCGATCAGATCTCGGGGATCGCTTCTCTGCCGCTGGCGCCGGCATTGTACTTGGCGATAAATTCATGGATCTTGTCGGTTGGCAGGAGCACGTTTGCAATGGATTGATCGTGATTGATAAAGTCGATGATGGTAGCCAGGAATTCACACATATCGGCTTCCAGGAAGTAGGGCTTCTGTTTGATCTCATCCGGCTGCCAGGTCAGATTGGTGGTGATGATGCGGTCAAAATCACCTGCAGCATAGGCCTTGTCAAACTTCTCCATTCCATTCGTGAACAGACCGAAGGTGGCGCAGATAAAGACCCGCTTCGCCTTCATGTGTTTGAGCTGTCTGGCGGTATCAATCATGCTGCCGCCGGAGGAGATCATATCATCGATGATGATGACATCCTTGCCTGCAATGTCGCTTCCGAGGAACTCGTGCGCCACGATCGGATTGGAACCTCCTACGATCCTGGAGTAATCGCGACGCTTATAAAACATGCCGGTATCGGCTCCCAGGACATTTGCAAAGTAGACCGCACGGTCAAGCGCTCCCTCGTCGGGAGAGATGACGGTCAGGTGTTCCTTGTCTACAATCAGGTCATCTATATTATAAAGAAGTGCTTTTAGGAATTGGTAAGAAGCAAGGAAGGAATCAAAGCCGCCCAGGGGCGCCGAGTTGGCAACACGGGGGTCGTGTGCATCAAAGGTGATGAAATTGGCGATTCCCATGTCCTTGAGCTCGCGGATCATGACGGCACAGTCAAGGGATTCTCTCCCGCTGCGCTTATGCTGTCTGCTCTCATACATGAAGGGCATGATGATGTTAATACGCTTGGCAATGCCGGCGATGGCGCCGATCACCCTCTTCATGTCCTGGTAGTGGTCATCGGGCGACTTATAATTGGTAAAACCGTACATTTGATAGGAAATGCTGTGGTTCATGACATCGGTAATCAGATAAATATCCTGTCCTCTGGCAGATTCGAGAAGCGTCGCCTTGGCTTCTCCCGAATCAAAACGGTCTGTCGAAAACTTTAAGCGGTAATCTTCCTGCAGATATCCCTTGAACGTGATTTCATCCTTCGGCATGTGATGCTTGTGCTTGCGGATGTCAATCAGATCCTTGTTAATGCTATCCCCCAGTTCCCGCGCAGAGTCCATAACAACTAACTTGAGCGGTGCAACCGGGATGGTGGTATCCAGCTTCTGAAAATCAGGCATGTGACACTCTCCTTCGAAAAACTTTGTTGAAAAAAAAACTTGAAAGCGGTATGATCTTATTCATCATATCATATAGCAGGAAAATTTTGCTATTTTTCTATTCCTTGGAACACCCATGAAAAGACAACCATTCGAACACTTGATTTCAGCGATTGATCCGGACAGTATTGCGGAAGAGATGGGAATTGAAAGCGGGGATGTTCTCCTTCGCATCAATGACAGAGTGGTGGAAGACATCTTTGACTATCGTTTTCTGATTCGGAACGAGAAGCTGCAGGTACTGATTCGAAAGAAGCCGTCACAGGATTTCCCCGAAGGGGAAGAGTGGCTTTTGGAGATTGAGAAAGAGGAAGAAGACGACCTCGGACTGCAATTTGACAATGGGCTGATGGATGATTACAGGACCTGTACCAATCAGTGCGTGTTCTGCTTCATTGATCAGATGCCGAAGGGGATGCGGGATACCCTTTACTTTAAGGATGACGATACGAGGCTCTCTTTTTTACAGGGAAACTACGCCACCTTTACCAACATGAGCGATCATGATGTAAACCGGATTCTACGCTATCACCTTTCTCCGATCAATGTTTCTTTTCATACCACAAACCGCAAGTTGCGCTGTGAGATGTTGCATAACCGCTTTGCAGGAGAGGCTCTGGATAAGGTTAGGAGGCTCTGTGGCAGCGACAGCCATGTGGAATTAAACGGTCAGATTGTCCTTTGCAAAGGGATCAACGACGGCAAAGAGCTGTCGCACACACTGGAAGATTTGTACAGGGAATATCGCCCGGCTCTTCAGAGTGTCTCGGTGGTGCCGGTAGGGCTTACGAAGTTTCGCGAGAATCTGCACAAGTTGCTCCCGTTTACGAGGCAGGACGCGAGGGAGGTTCTTGCCGAAATCAGGAAATGGCAGCAGAAGTCCGAAATAGAATACGGAGACCATTTTGTTTATGCCGGAGATGAGTGGTATCTGTTAGCGGATGAAATTCAGGAGGGACGTGAAGAGAATCGTACAGACCGTATTGACCGGATCCTTCCGAAAGAGAGCGACTATGACGGCTATCCGCAGTTAGAAAACGGGGTTGGTATGTTGAGGCTTCTCATCACGGAGTTCAGGCAGGCGCTTGAGGAGCAGAGGAAGAAGTCTCAGGCGGGAGAATTGGTATTCAGTTCCGTCACCGGATATGCATCCTACCCGGTGATCCGGATGCTCTATGCAGAATTGCAGCAGGCGTTTCCCGGGATTCATCCCTTGCTTTATCCGGTGAGAAATGATTTTTTCGGAGAGAGAATCACGGTGACCGGACTGCTCACCGGTCAGGATATTGTGAAGCAGCTGAAAGGGAAGGAATTAGGAAAGGTTCTGTTCCTGCCGGAAAATCTCCTTCGTTCGGGAGAAGATTATCTGCTTGACGATATGACAACCGGAGAGATCAGCCGTCAGCTACAGGTCCCTGTGGAAGTGGCGGGGATGTCCGGAGGAGAGTTGGTAGAGACCATTCTGCGTCTGGCAAGAGGCGCGGGTGGCGATGTCCTGCAGACACGAAGAACCAACCCTTATGAGATTGCAAGTAACAGACTCCCTCGGGGGGAATAGACTGGATTTTCGCAATACGTATGAACCGGATCAATTATCAAAAACAGCTGGAAGAAGTACTGAAAAGAATGAAGGAAGAGGGGAAGCGCAAGCGTCTTTTGCTGCATGCCTGTTGTGCGCCGTGCTCCTCTTACTGTCTCGAATACCTGAGAGAGGCCTTTGCACTGACCGTTTTCTTTTACAATCCGAATCTGACGGAGCAGGAAGAGTATCGAAGGCGGGTGGAGGAGGAAAAGAGGCTGATTGACCTGATGAACGGGCAGGGGGGCTCTTCTCAAATAGAAATCCTGGAGGGCAGGTATGAACCGGAGCGCTTTCTGGAGGCGGCGAAGGGACTGGAAACATGCAAAGAAGGCGGAGAACGCTGTGTCAGATGTTTTGCGCTTCGCCTCGGCGAGACGGCCCGTGTTGCCGCAGAGGGCGGATTTGATTTTTTTACCACTTCCCTCACCATCAGTCCCTTAAAGAACAGCGCGCTGCTCAACCGGATCGGCGCACAGGAGGGGGAGCGTTACGGGGTTCGTTTTTTGCCCAGTGATTTCAAAAAAAACAATGGTTATCTGCGCTCCACACAGCTAAGCCGCCTGTACGACTTGTACCGACAGAACTATTGCGGCTGTATCTATAGCAAGGTGGAAGCTTCAGATAGAAGGCAGCCATAGCAATTCACTTGTCGGGAAAAAGAACAGCCATTGCCGGGAAGAACAGCAACGGTTGGGAAGAACAGCCATTGCCGGGAAGAACAGCAATGGTCGGGAAGAACAGCCATTGCCGGGAAGAACGGCAACGGCCGGGAGAAAACGACAATGAATGGCAGACAAGTGGTCGAACCGATAGGAAGGAGAAGACATGAAGAAACTATTGGAATGGATCGAAGAGGAAGTGGCACAGGCATTTGAAGACGCCGGCTACGATCGGGCATTGGGGGTTGTGACTCCTTCCAACAGGCGGGATCTCTGTGAATTTCAATGCAACGGTGCAATGGCGGGAGCCAAGAAATACCACAAGGCGCCTTTGCAGATTGCGGAAGAGGTGGCATCCAAACTGCAGAATTCCGAGATTTTGGAAAAGGCGGAGCCGGTGAAGCCGGGATTCTTGAATCTGACCTTGAAGCCGGAGACGATTCGCAAATATGTGGTGGAAATGATGCATGCCAAGCACTTCGGCGCCGGTGAAAGCACCCCGGATCAGACGATCGTCATCGATTACGGCGGCCCGAATGTGGCGAAGCCTCTACATGTCGGACATCTGCGTGCAGCGATTATCGGCGAGAGCTTAAAGCGGATCTTCCGTTATACCGGCAATAAAGTCATCGGCGATATCCACATGGGTGACTGGGGCTTGCAAATGGGTCTGATCCTGACCGAACTAAAAAGAAGACAGCCGGATCTGCCCTATTTTGATCCGTCCTATACAGGGGAATACCCGAAGGAAGCACCCTTTACCATTTCGGAGCTGGAAGAAATCTATCCGACTGCCTCAGCGAAATCCAAGGAAGATGAGGCATACAGGGCGGAGGCCATGGAAGATACCAGAAAGTTGCAGAATGGAGAAAGAGGTCTGCGTGCCCTCTGGCATCACATTGTCAACGTCTCCGTGGCGGATATCAAACGAAATTATGACATGCTGAATGTAGATTTCGATCTCTGGTGGGGAGAATCCACGGTCAACGATGTTATCGCACCGATGATCGAAGACATGAAACAACGCGGATATGCCAAGGAGTCACAGGGAGCACTGGTAGTAGATGTTTCGGAGGAGACGGACAAGAAGGAAGTCCCTCCCTGCATGTTGCTCAAATCGGACGGCGCCGCTCTGTATACTACGACGGATCTGGCTACCATCCAAAAGCGAATGGATGATTTTCATCCGGATGAAATTGTATATGTGGTGGATAAAAGACAGGATCTTCACTTTATCCAGTGCTTCCGTACCGCTAGAAAGACGAAGATGGTGCTGCCGGAGACCGTGCTGATTTTTGTCGGGTTCGGCACCATGAACGGAAAGGACGGAAAGCCGTATAAGACCAGAGAGGGAGGCGTCCCGCGTCTGGAAGTTCTGATTGGTGATACAGAGGAAAAGATGTATGAGCGCGTGAAGGAAGCCAATCCGGACATGGAAGAGGAAAAGGCAAGGGAGACTGCACATAAGATTGCCGTTGCAGCAATCAAATACGGGGACCTTTCCAACCAGCCGTCCAAGGATTATGTTTTCGATCTGGATAAATTCACTTCCTTTGAAGGAGATACCGGTCCCTACATCCTCTATACGATGGTGCGAATCAAATCCATTCTCGCCAAGTATGAGGCGGAAGGAAAGAAAGCAAAAGATGCCAAACTCGCCAGCGCCGGGTCCAAGGAAGAAAAAGCGCTTGCACTGGAGCTTTGCACCTTTGCAGACAGCGTAGAAGAAGCCAGAAAAACCTATGCGCCCACCAGAGTTTGCGCATACATTTACGGTCTTTGCAACACCTTTAATTCCTTCTACCACCAGACGCACATCTTAAAAGAAAGCGATCCGGAAAAGAAGGAAAGCTACATCGCTCTGCTCTACATCACCTTGCAGGTGCTGGAAGCAGCAGTAGACCTCCTCGGCTTCGAAGCCCCGGATGCGATGTGATCCTCAAGTGTCGAAAGTCATCCCCTGCCACAAGCTTGCTTGTTGGCAGGGGATGACTTTATGACACGCCCCCAACATGAGGATGGAGTGGGGCGTGCAAGCTAAACGAAAGGAGAAGCGGATGAGATGCAGTGAGATTATTGCGTGTTTGGAACAGTTGTCTCCTCCTTCTTTCGCGGAGGAATGGGATAATGTCGGCCTTCTGGTTGGCAGGAAGGAAAAAGAAGTATCTACGGTCTTCATTGCCCTGGATGCGACGGAAGAGAACATTCATGCGGCGATTCGAGCGGAGGCGGACCTTTTGATTACGCACCACCCGATGATTTTTCATTCCATCAAGAAAGTGACGGACGAGGATTATACCGGCAGAAGGATTGTGAAACTGCTTCGGTATGACATCAGCTATTATGCGATGCATACCAATTTTGATGTGATGGGCATGGCAGATGCGGCAGCGGACGACCTGAAGTTGAACAAGAGGGAGGTTCTGCTGGTAACCTTTGAAGATGACCTGTCCAAGGAAGGAATTGGAAGAATCGGCTTTCTGGATCATCCGGTTTCGTTAAAGGAGATGGGAGAAATCGTGAAGGAGGCTTTTCATCTGCCGGATGTGAGGATCTACGGAGATTTGTCTAAGACGGTCCGGAAAGTCGCCATCTGTCCCGGCTCGGGAGGCAGTGTGATCCCTGCAGCAAGAAAAGGACAGGCAGACGTTCTGATCACCGGAGATCTGGATTATCATGAATCCATTGACGCCGTAGAAGAGGGATTATGTCTGATGGATGCAGGGCATTACGGGATTGAAAAATTGTTTATCTCCTATATGAACGATTTTTTGAAAAGAGAACTTCCGGAACTGCAGGTGAAAACGGCGCCACTCAAAGAGCCTTTTACGACCGTCTGAGGAGGTGAGAAAGTGAAACTTGAAATCGACCACAAATGCGTGGAGTACAAAGAAGGAACGCGGTTTGAAACCATTGCAGCCGATTTCCAGCACAACTACCCGGATCGCATTGCGCTCGTGATTTACAATGGAAAAATTAGAGAGCTGTTCAAAAAAGCAAACCGGGACGGAACGCTGTCCTTTTTAACCCTTTCCTCTGCGGCGGGGCACATGGCTTATCATCGCACCGCCTGTATGATGTTGCTGAAAGCGGTCAGAGACGTGGCTTGCAGTGAAACGGTGGATGTGAAGGTGGAGTTTACCGTCGGTTATGGGTTCTACTGCACTTTTCGCAACACCGACAGGACGCCGGAAGCTTCCTTTCTGGAAAAGATAGAAAAGCGAATGGAGGAGTTGAGGGATCAGAAGATTCCCATCCGGAAGAGAGATACACCGATGGAAGAAGCCCTGCAGATTTTTGAAAAGCAGGGGATGTTGGATAAGGTGCAGCTTTTCCGTTATCGGGCGTCTTCCAGCGTCAATGTCTACAATCTGGACGGCTTTTATGATTATTATTATGGCTATATGCTGCCGGACACTTCTTATGTCACCAAATTCCATCTGCAAAGGCAACACGACGGTTTCCTTTTGGTTCTGCCTCCGCAGGAAAAGCCGGATGTACTGGTCAAGACCTCTTCCAGAGAAAAGGTGTTCAACCAGATGATCCTAAGCACACACTGGGGACGCATGATGCAGGTGCAGAATGTGGCGGATCTCAACGATTGTGTGGTGAGCGGGAAGGTGAATCAGCTGATCCTGGTGCAGGAAGCGCTCTTTGAGCGCAGGATCGGAGAAATTGCCAAACATATCTATGACCGGCCACATGTCAAGATGGTGATGATTGCTGGCCCCAGTTCTTCCGGCAAGACATCGTTCGCCAACCGTCTCTGTATTCAGCTGCGTACCTTTGGCAGGACGCCGCATCTGATCAGTCTGGATAATTATTATAAAAACCGGGAGGATACACCCAAAAATCCGGACGGCAGCTATAACTTTGAGACAATTGATGCGATTGATGTGGAGTATTTTAACGAAAGCATGAAAACACTGTTGGCGGGCGGAACCGTGGAGATTCCTCGCTTCAATTTTGTCAAGGGAGAACGGGAGAAATTTGGCGAGAAGCTGAAAATCGGAGAGTCGGATATTCTGGTCTTCGAGGGAATTCACGGTCTGAATGAAGAGATGAGTTATGCGCTGCCGTCGGAATCCAAATATAAAATTTATATCAGCTGCCTGACCACGCTCAACATTGACAGCCATAACCGGATTTCCACAACGGATGCGCGTATCCTCAGGCGGATTGTTCGCGATGCCAGAACCAGAGGATCCAGTGCGGCTGAAACCATCGGCATGTGGAAGTCGATCCGGGCGGGGGAGGAGGCTTATATTTTTCCCTTCCAGGAAGAGGCGGACGAGATGTTTAATTCCGCGGCCATCTATGAATTCGCCGTCTTAAAGCAGTATGCGGTTCCCCTCCTCTATCAGATCCAGCAAGATGCGCCGGAGCGATTGGAAGCCAACAGGTTGCTGAAATTTCTTGGTTATTTTCTGGCGGTGGACTCGCAGATCCTCCCGAACAACAGCATTTGCAGGGAGTTTGTGGGTGGATCTATCTTTCATGTTTAATCTGTGCTAGAATGCTCAAAAAGCAGGTTGGATGATCGCGGCTCTTTCTTTTAAAAAGAGAGAGACGAGGAAAGTCCGGGCTTCAAAGGGCGGGATGCCGGATAACGTCCGGCGGAGGTGACTCCCGGGAAAGTGCAACAGAGAAGAAACCGCTGGTTTTCCAGTAAGGGTGAAACGGCAGTGTAAGAGACTACCGCACAGCTGGTAACAGTTGTGGCAATGTAAACCCCATCCGAAGCAAGACCGCAGAGGAACGATAAGCTTGCCCGGCTTGTTCCAGGTAGGTCGCTTGAGACTGATGGCAACATCAGCCCTAGATAGATGATCATCGAAGACATAACCCGGCTTATAGACCTGCTTTTTTTTATGATGCGTAGATGAAAAAGCATTGGACGGCTCGAATTCTATGGTGTTTTCTTCTTCCTGTACTCAGCGCCTTGCTTCTTGCAGGCAGGGCGCTGGCGCCGGATGAAGGCTTTGCGGTTCGCCTCTATCTGGAGGCGGACCTCTTTGCCATCCGGCCGCTTTCAAGCGGAGACGTGGCTTCCTCTTTTGAGAGAGTCAGACCTTCTGTAGTGCAAATCGTCGGGAAAGATACGTTTGGAAGCGGAAACATCTATGAGATTACAAAGACCGAGGTCAAAATTCTGACCTGCGCCCACGTCTGTGCAGATAAGAACAGGGGGAGTGATGCGGAGAAGGAGACAGGAGAAATCTGCATCACTTTTTTTAATGGATATTCTGCGCGAGCGACAAGCCTCTTCTTAGATCGGAACGCAGATCTGGCGCTTCTGTCGGTTCGAACGAAAGAGATTCCGGCAAGCATTCTTCTTCAGTTAAAAAAAGCAGCCCTGTCGAAAGATCTGCCATCTGTCGGAAGCCCTTTGTTTCTCGTGCATGAAGCGGAACCCCCTTTTACGGACAAAAAGAATGCCGCCTCCGGAAGACAAACGGCAAATACGAATCTTCCGCGGCGGGAAGTTTTCATGGAGGTTTTTGCGGGTACGGTTTACCGGCAGAAAACGCTGGTGAAGGAACTGGGCAAAGAGAGAATATATGCAAACTGTCAGGCGCTTCCCGGTATGAGCGGAGGAGGGGCCTTTGATGACAAAGGAGGTTATATCGGTATGCTGGAGGGTGGAACCTTTCAGAATGAAGCCTTCCTGATTCCGACGTCGGAGATCCTGCGTATCGTCCATCAGGAAGGGCATTGAAACCGAAAAGCGGAGTGGAAGACAGTGAGGTCGGGAAGAAGTCAAGGCTAGGAAGACAGCGAGGTCAGGAAGATGGCAAGGCTGGCAAGGAAGCGCTGCCAGGAGGACGGCAAGGCTAGCAAGGAAATGATGCCAGGAAAACGGCAAGAGCAGGAAGGAAGCACGGGATGAAAAAGAAAAAAGGGGTAATTTCGGATCCCTGTAAAGATGCAGAGGAAAGGTTTGCGCAGAAATTTCGGGTAGTGGAGACGATCGGTGCCCTTGACGATGCGGAAACGTATTATACCACATCTGATTTTCAGAATCTGGACAGAGGATACCGCAGACATTGCGGACCGACGGCTCTGACCAATGCTTTGTTGACCATCCGGGGGGCGTTGCATCGGGGAAAAGGCACAGAAGAGGCTCAGCCTGCGAGAGACTTCTCCGCAGAAAAAGTGTTTTCCCGGGTGGCTCATATCGGCATGCACAGACTGCTTTACTGGAATACAGATCTGTTTCATCGTTTTGGGGGAACGTCCAATCTGCTGGCACCTCTTTATGCGCTGACCTGCTTCCGTGCCTTTTGCCAGAAAAAGGTGCGCCCGGGCATGATTTTACCGGCATGGAGACCGTTCTTACAACACGCTTTTTCCAAAGGGGCGCTTGTCTATCTGGAACTGCTCTTCCACCCCTGCTACGGAAGCCATCATCTTCTGGCGAGCGTCATGCTCCGGTTGGAGGGAGAAGACGGGAGGACGACCAAATACTATTTGAAGCTGGCAGACGGCTGGGGAAAGTCGCCACGCTACCTTCCGGTGGAAGAATTGTATTTCAGTCAGTTCTTTGCAATCTATTGCGGATGTTGCAATTTTTTTTAAAAAGTGATAAAAATAGAGTTCAACGATGAAGACAGAAAAAAAAGACAGTGCGAAAATCATTGTGACCACACACAAGAAATACCGGATGCCGAAGGATCCCCTGTATCTTCCCTTGCAGGTGGGAGCCGGCGTCGAGAAGAAGGGCGTGAAAACGCCTTCTCTTGGTTATGCCTGCGATGATACGGGAGCAAACATCTCGAAGAAGAACCCGCTTTTCTGTGAACTGACGGGGCTTTACTGGGCGTGGAAGAACCTGGACGCCGAATACATCGGACTGGTTCATTACCGGCGCTATTTTGGAAGAGACCGTTATGCGTACCGCAAGCATCTGCCTCAGTGGGTGAGACTGCATTCTCCCTGGACCAAGATTCTGAAATCGGAAGATGTGGAGCGGTTAATGGAAAAATACCGTGTTCTTGTGCCCGCAAAACGCCGATATTATATTGAAACGCTATATTCCCATTACGAACATACCCACTTTGTCCATCATCTGCATGTGACAAGAGGGATCATCTCCAAGCTCTGCCCTGAATATTTGACGGTGTATGACCGCGTCTTGAAGCAGACGAGCGGTTATATGTTTAATATGATGGTCATGGATCGCGCTCTCCTGGACGATTATTGTTCCTGGCTCTTTCCGATTCTGTTTGAGTTAGAGCAGAAGATCGATGTCACGGAACTGTCCTATTATCAGGGAAGGTACTGTGGAAGAGTGGGCGAGATCATCTTCAATGTTTGGCTCGCTTATCAGCTGGAGAGTGGGAGACTTGCGCGGAACGAGGTTTTAGAGCTTCCCTATATCTATATGGAGAAAATCGACTGGATTAAAAAGGTAAAATCTTTTTTACTGGCGAAGTTTCTTCACAAACGATATGAGCAGTGAGGCAGATGATCAAGCTTAGTACAGTCGATCTTTTTAAGTATATGATTCCGCAGAATTCGGTGGTTCTGAAGGAAGAGGAGCTTCTTCTTTTACAAAAAGAAGAACTTTCGATTCTGAACGACATTCAGGACCTTTGCGAAGAAGAAGGGATCTCCTTCATGCTAGGCGGAGGAACCGCTCTGGGGGCAGTGCGCCATCAGGGCTTTATTCCGTGGGACGATGATGTGGATCTCAATATGCCCCGCCCGGATTATGAACGCTTCATCCGTGCTTTTTCCCAAAAGTATGGGGATCGGTACTGGCTTCATACGCCGGAGAAGACAAAGGGATATGCGCTGCTTTTAGCCAGAGTCCGCAAGAAGGGGACCTGTGTACGGACCAGAGAAGATTTTTTCAACCGGGAATGTGGCGCCTTCATCGATATTTTTGTGATAGAAAATACCTTCGGAAATCCGCTTATGCGGAAGCTGCACGGGCTTCTCTGCCTTGCTGCTGGCTTCCTCCTTTCCTGCAGGAAGTTCTACAGGGAGAGGAAATACATGAGGCGGATGTTAATGCAGTCGAAGAGCGTGTTAGATGCGCATGCCTACCGGAGTGCCAAGGTGAGTTTCTTCTTGAAGATCACGATTGGAAGAGCGATATCCTTTGCCGGGATTGACGCATGGCGACGCTTTGCCTTAAAATGTTACCGTTTGTGTAACAATAATCGGTCGACCTATGTGACGACACCTGCCGGGAGGAAACATTTCTTTGGGGAGCTCTACCTTAGAAAAGATTTTCTTCGGTGCACCATGCTTCCTTTTGCAGGTAGAAAGAGGCCGTGTACGGCGGATTATCAGACTTATCTGACGAGATTATACGGGGATTACCTGCGGATACCGAAGCCGGAGGAGAGGGAAAAGCACTCTTTTTTCAAACCGTATTCGCTCACAAGAGATCTCGCTTCTTATAGCGGGAAGAAGCCGGGAGGGAACCTTTGAATATAGCCGTTATTTTTGCAGGAGGCACCGGAAAGCGGATGCACAGCGGCGCTATTCCGAAGCAGTTTTTGGAATTGCACGGAAAACCGCTGATTGTCTATACGTTAGAGAAGTTCCAGAATCATCAGGATATTGACGCCATTGTCGTGGTTTGTCTCAAAAGCTGGATTGCCAGGTTGGAGAAGTTGGTGGACACCTACGGTTTGAACAAGGTGAGAGCCATCACGCCCGGAGGGGAGACTCCGCAGGAATCTGCTTTTCAGGGACTTTTAAAGGTGAGGGAGTTTGCAAAAGACGATGATATCGTGCTGGTGCACGACGGCGTCAGACCTCTGGTCGATGAGTCCACGATTACAAAGGGAATCGCCTGTACGAGAAAAAACGGAAACGCCATTACCGTGACGCCGGCCATTGAAACGATCTTTCTGGATAATACGAGAGAGGGCGAGGTCGGACAGATTCTGGACCGCTCCCAGTGTTTGATGGCAAGAGCTCCGCAGTGTTTCTTGTTAGGAGAGTTGTACCGCGCACAGAAGACTTCTCTGGAAAAAGGGGAGAAATTCATCGACAGCGCTTCTTTGATGAAGGCATACGGGCACAAACTTTACACGGTGGAAGGGGTGCCGGAGAACATCAAGATTACAACGCCGATTGACTTTTATATGTTCAGCGCCATTATAGACGCAAAGGAAAGCTCCAAGGTGTTTGGCTGATCCTGCAGGGAAGAAACCGGAGCTTTCAGAAATCCCGGAAAGCATCCAAGTTTTTTGTTAAAAGAAGGAAGAAGAAATGCCGGTATTCAAAGTATTCAAAAGAAAACTGAAGCGTGTAGGCCCCGTAATGGTAGAAGGGGGGCTGATCAATCGAACCCAGGTTGCCACCAAACAGGCAAAACAATGGGTGGATCGCACCATTGGTTACGAGGCAAGACGGATCCTGTCCCGTAAGCAAAAGATCAGACCCAAACAGGTGATGTTTATTACCTTTCAGCATGAATACGCCTGCAATCCGAGGTATATCTGCGAAGCTCTTTTGCGGGAAGGGGCAGACGTCGATATCTACTGGGCAGTCGAAGATCCGCTCTTTGCCAGGGACCTGCCGGACCGTGCCAATGTGCATGCGGTCAAAATCAATTCTTATGAATATTTTGAAGCCGCCATGTCTTCCAGAGTGATTGTCATCAACTCCCTCTTAGGAGATAAATTCTATCCGTTCCCGGTGAAGAAGGGACAGGTGGTCATCGAAACCTGGCACGGCTCTTTGGGCATCAAACGCTTTGACCTTGCCCACTACAACACCAATGTGTCCTGGCCGGAGGCGGCGAAGAGAACGGGAGAGCTTACGACCTTCTGCATTTCCAATTCGTCCTTTGAAGACAGCGTTTTTCGGGAGACTTTTTGGAAAAATACCAGAATCCTTCATGCAGGGCATGCGAGGAACGACATCTTTTTTGACACCTATCAGGAAGAGAGAAAGCGTTGGAAGGAGAAGTTTCTGAAGGAGAACGGACTTGACGAGAAGGTGAAGCTTGCTCTCTACGCACCGACCTTCCGGGATGATCATAACTTTGCCGTCTATGATTTGCAGGCGGATCGGGTCTTGGATGCACTGGAAAAACGGTTTGGCGGGGAGTGGCGCCTGCTTCTGCGTTATCACGACAACGACAAAAAGACGGAGAGCAAGTTAAACAATGTGAAATCCGGTCGTGTCATAGATGTGACCTCCCTTCCGGATATTCAGGAGTTGCTTTCCTTTGTGGATGCGGGAATCACGGATTACTCCTCCTGGATTTATGATTTTATCCTGGGGGGGAAGCCCGGCTTTATCTATGCCAGAGACATTGAGCTTTATAACAACGAGAGGGGCTTCTATTTCACCTTGGAAGAATCGCCCTTTCCGGTCGCTAAGAACAACGACGAAATGGAAGAGAATATCCTGAAATTTGACGACGCACGGTACCGGGCGGAGGTCAAGAAGTTCCTGGAGGATAAGGGCTGTATAGACGACGGCCATGCAGGAGAGAGGGTGGCATCGTTGATTACCAGAATTACGCAAAAGAAGCCGGTCGTAAGATGAATAGCCTGATCACATCCGTCAAGAAAAATGCCTTTCTGTTTTCCGAGCTGGTCAAAAGGGATTTCAAGCAGAAATATAAGCGCAGCATTCTGGGAATGGGATGGAGCATCCTCTCGCCCCTGATGACGCTCTTTGTCATGAAGCTGGTCTTTACCAATTTTTTCGGAAAGAGTATGCCGCATTATACCATCTACCTTTTTTCCGGCAACCTGGTGCTTGCTTACTACAAAGAGGCAACCAAGAACGGGATGAATGCGCTGGTAACCAATGCTAAGATTTTTACGAAAATCAACGTGCCGAAGTATCTCTTTCTTCTCTCCAAAAACGTTTCGGCTCTTGTGAATTTTCTACTTACGTTGATTGTGTATTTCGCTTTTTGTATTTTTGACGGCATTTATTTTCATCCGCGCATGCTGATGCTGATTTATCCGATTCTGGGACTCCTGCTGTTGTGCATCGGAGTGGGAATGATTCTCTCCGCCGCCTTTGTCTTTTTCAGGGATGTCAGATATCTCTATGATGTGTTTTTAACCCTGTTAACCTACCTCTCTGCCATCTTTTATTCCGTCGATCAGTTCAAGGAGCCGTGGAAGAGAGAAATGTTTCTTTTGAATCCGGTGTATGTGTTTATCAAATACTTCCGTGTGATTGTGATTGACGGCAAAATTCCGTCGCTGGCGTACCACTTGCTCTGCCTGTTTTATGCGCTGTTTTTCCTGCTCATCGGCGCCCATGTTTACAAGAAGCACAATCACCAGTTCCTCTATTATTTGTAAGGCGGGTTTATGTCGGTTATTGAATGCAATCATGTGAGCATCCGTTATGTAACGGGTGATTTTAAAGCAATCGGGTTAAAAGAATATGTCGTTCGCAAACTTTCCCATCATTATCATGTGAAAGAGTTCTGGGCGGACAAAGAGATTACGTTTCGCTTGGAAAAGGGAGATATGCTCGGAATCATCGGCACCAACGGAGCCGGAAAGAGCACTCTCTTAAAGGCGGTGACCGGCATCATGGTGCCGACTTCGGGTACACTGCATACGGAAGGCTCGATTGCGGCACTGTTGGAGCTTGCCAGCGGCTTTGACGATGAGATGACGGTAAGAGAGAATACTTATCTTCGGGGCGCACTATTAGGCTATACCAGAGAATTTCTGGATGAAAAATACGAGGAAATCATTGCTTTTGCAGAACTGGAGGAGTTTCAGGATTATGAATTCAAGCAGCTCTCCAGCGGGATGAAGAGCAGACTCGCTTTCTCCATTGCCTGTCTGGTTCACCCGAATATCCTGATTCTGGATGAGGTGCTTTCTGTTGGCGACGGCGCATTTCGAAAGAAGAGCGGGAATAAAATGAAAGAGATTCTAAAAAGTGGAGTAACCACCATCCTTGTTTCGCACATGTTGCAACAGGTGAGAGATCTCTGCAACAAGGTGCTGTGGCTGGATCACGGAAAACAGATTGCCTTCACCGACGAGGTGGAGCTTTATCTGGATGCGTACGAAGAATTTCTGAAGACCAAAAAGCTCCCGAAAACAAGAGAAGAAGTGGAGGCAATGGCGTTTGCCTTTGAGGCAAGACCGGCGGAAGAAAAGGCATGACCAAAGAAAAAGATCCCTATTTGGAAGAGGATTTACGAGAGATCGTGGCAGAGAATGAAATCGACTGGGAGGCTCTTGCAGGGTGTTCCGTGCTGGTAACGGGCTCGACCGGGCTCATCGGTTCCCTTCTGGTGAAGGCGCTTTGCATGGCAAATCAGACGCTTACTTTCTGCAAAGAAAAGCCGATTCGTGTGGTTGCTTTGATTCGGAGCAGAAAGAAGGCAGAAGAGGTTTTCGGACCGCTGTATACGGAAGAGGTATTTTCCTGTGTGGTAGCGGATCTGATGCAGGAAGAGTTTGCGGTAGAAGGAGAAGTGGATTACATCCTGCATGCGGCTGCGCAGACAGCCTCAAAGGAAATGGTGGAACACCCGGTCGAAACCATCCGGACCGCAGTGAAGGGCACCGAGCATCTCCTTGCACTTGCCGCAAAAAAAAAGGTTCGCGGCATGGTCTACCTTTCTTCCATGGAAGTGTATGGAAGCTTCCTGGACGGAAGAAGGGTGATCGAGGAAATGAGCGGCTATGTCGATCCGCTTGCGGTCAGAAGCAATTATCCGCTTGCCAAAAGACTGTGTGAGAATCTCTGTGTGGCATATCATCAGGAGTATGGAGTTCCTGTTCGTATCGCAAGGCTTGCACAAACGTTTGGAGCGGGGGTACTGCCTACGGATCACCGTGTATTTGCCCAGTTTGCAAGAAGTGTCATGGAAAAGAAGGATATTGTGCTTCATACGCGCGGGCAGTCGGAAGGAAACTACTGCTATACGGCAGATACCGTCAGGGCACTGTTGATGCTTTTGACGAAGGGAAAGTCCGGAGAAGCCTATAATATTGCCAACGAAGAAATGCACCGAAAAATCGCGGATTTGGCGGAGTTTGCGGCAGGGACACTGGCAGAGGGGAGAATTCGTGTCGTTTACGAAATTCCGGAGGGAAATTCCTTCGGTTATGCGGCAGATACCAGGATGTGTCTGGACGCATCCAGGATGCGGGAGCTTTCGTGGGAACCGAAGCACGGATTAGAAGATTCCTTCAGGAGACTGATCGCTTCTTTGGCGGTTAGAGGTTGAACTGGAGGGATAAGCCATGTATACTGTGAATGGCAGTAGAGATAGAGAGGGCAGAGATTAGAATGGGAGAGATGATTTACCGGCTTTTTGCGCCGAACCTGATTGTTGTTTGTGTCGATGAGCGGAAAGGAAATGACTGTGCCGGAAAGTTCTGGCAACAGTATGAGAAGCGGTCCTGCCCGTTCCAGACCATTGGCGATCTTTTTTTTCAGATGGAAGACCTGTTTGATGACTGGAATTTCCCGCAGAGTTCCAACAGACCCAGAACTTTTGCCGAGGAAACCGGAATGGAAGAAGCGGAACTGGCCGGGAAGAGGACGACGAGAATTAAGAGAGGCAAGAGAGTGGATCTCTCCGATCTGCATGACCAAAAGGGGAAGCTTGCCACCTTTGTGATTCAGGTACAGTACAGACAGAATTCCAGCTGGCAGGGACAGGTGATCTGGGTGGAGGAGAACCGCAAGGAGCATTTCAGAAGTGCACTGGAACTCATGAAGCTGATGGATAACGCACTGGAAGAGAGGATGAGGCAGAAAGAAGCTGCACAGTCCAGCGTTTCATAAGGAAGGTCCAAGCTTGCGCCGGAAGAGATTGGTCTTTCGGCGCTTTTGTTATATGGGGATAGGAGTGTCAGGCGCTTGCAGCACTCTCACGACAGGATACGGGAATTTTCAAAAAGGGCGGAGGCGTTTATGATCGAACATCATGCGGAATTTGAAGAGAAGATCGGTGAAATCGTGAATCTGATTCTTTGTGACTATGAAAAGGGACGGGACATTGATCAGATGGATGTCTTTGCACAGCCGGATAAGGCACAGGTGACCAATCTTGTCCAGAAACTGATGATTGTCGTCTTTCCGGGCTATTACAGGGAAAAGGTCTATCGGTCTTTTAACGACAATAACCGGTTGACCATGATCATGGAGGATGTGCTCTATAACCTGCGGAAGCAGATCTTTTTGGCTCTGCGGTATCAGGAAGATTTTGCGCAGGCGACCGAAATAGAAATGCAGAGGCATGCAGAGGAAGTTTGCACGAAGTTTTTTCAGAAAATACCGAAGATCAGAGAGTTTATCAATACGGATATTCAGGCGACCTTTGACGGAGACCCGGCGTCTCTCAGCAAGGCGGAGATTGTGCTCTGCTATCCGGGGCTTTTTGCCACGAGCGTCAACCGGTTGGCTCATGAGCTGTATTTATTAAACGTCCCGCTCATTCCCAGAATGATGACGGAATATGCCCATGGCCTTACAGGAATCGACATCAATCCGGGAGCAAAGATTGGCAAATATTTTATGATCGATCATGGGACCGGAGTAGTAATCGGCGAAACAGCGGAGATCGGCTGCCATGTCAAGGTCTATCAGGGGGTGACCATTGGAGCCCTCTCAACTAGAGAAGGACAGGAATTGAGGGGAAGGAAGCGGCATCCCACGATTCATGACAATGTCACCATCTATTCCGGCGCATCCATTCTGGGAGGAGAAACCGTGATCGGCCGTGATGCGGTGATCGGGGGAAATGTCTTTATCACTTCTTCCATTAAGCCGGGAACCAGAGTCAGTGTGAAAAACCAGGAGCTGGTTTACCGAAACGACGATGAAGCCTGTTTCCGCTGTGACTAAGAGAAGCGGAAGTCTTTTACTGCCAGCCGCCGTCAATCGACAGGATTTGACCGGTCAGGTAGGAGGGCGCATGCATCAGCTGATGGATGACCTGGGCCACCTCTTTTGCAGTACCGAAGCGACCGGAGGGGATTTCTTCCTGCAGCGTGGACAGTTCTTCCGGTGAAAGGAGATTCCGGTTCATATCGGTGTCGATGACGCCGGGGGCAATGGCGTTGACGGCAATGCCGGAGGGCGCAAGTTCCTTTGCCAGTGCCCTGGTAAAAGCGTTGACCCCTCCCTTGGAGGCGGAATAAGCGACTTCACAGGAGGCGCCGACACTTCCGAAAACGGAAGAGAGGTTGATGATTTTGGCATTTTCCGCCTGAAGCAATAGCGGAATGGCAAATTTACACGCATAGAAGACGGCGTCCAGATTGGTATGCATTAGCTGTGTCCATTCTTCGATCGTCATCTCCTGCAGAGGACCGCTCCACGTGATTCCTGCGTTGTTGATGAGCACATCCAGCCTCTTGATCTGCGAAAACAGTTGTTCGACGGCCAGGGGGTCGCCCATATCACAGAGAATGGGTTGGCAAAAGATGCCGTACCGCCTGGACAGTTCTTCCGCCCATGCTTCCAATTCGTGATAATGGGTCTTTCCGGTGAGGTACAGGTGAGTGCCTTCCTGCGCCAGGAGAAGAGCGGCGGCTTTTCCGATTCCCCTGGAAGCGCCCGTGATAAGAACGAAACGGTTTTGTGACTGCGTCATATTTCTCCTTTTTTTGACATGATACGATTCTGTTTCTTTACAAGATACAATTCTTTTTTACAGGATACGATTTTTTTTACAGGATAAGATGGTTCTTCCACTTTTCCATCTTAGTATAACAGGAGGTACAAGGATATGTATGATATGTTAATTATCGGTTCGGGCCCGGCCGGAATGTCCGCAGCGGTATATGGAAAACGGGCGGGTCTGAATCTGGTGGTTTTAGAAAAAAATCCTGTCAGCGGAGGACAGATTATCGATACCTACGAGGTGGATAACTATCTGGGGCTTCCCGGCATCAACGGGTTTGATCTGGCGCAGAAATTCAGAGAGCATGTAGACAGACTGGGAGCGGAGGTCCAGGACGGGGAAGTCACTTCCATCGAAAAGAGGGACGGCGGCTATCTGGTAAAGACAGCTGAGACCTCTTATGAAACGAAAACCATTGTTTATGCAGCAGGTGCCACTCATGCCAGGTTGGGCGTTCCGGGAGAGGAGAAGTTAGCCGGTCGTGGCGTTTCCTACTGCGCTACCTGCGACGGCGCTTTTTTTAAAAACAAGACGGCAGTGGTCGTCGGTGGCGGAGATGTGGCGGTGGAAGATGCGATCTTCCTTGCCCGTATCTGTAAGGAGGTCTATCTGGTTCACCGCAGACATGAACTTCGGGCGACGAAGGTTCTGCAGGACGAGCTGTTTTCGCTCAAGAATGTGACGCCGGTTTGGGACAGTGTCGTAGAGGAGATCGAAGGAGAGGACCTCGTCACTGCAGTCAGAGTCAAAAACAGAAGCACCGGCGAGGAAAGAGAACTGTCTACCAACGCCTGTTTTGTAGCGGTCGGCATTCGCCCTTCGACGGAGCTTTTAGACGGTTTGGTAAGGAGAAATGAGGCAGGCTACGTGGAAGCAGATGAAGTAGGCAGAACCGCTGCAGAGGGAATCTTCGTGGCAGGAGACGCCAGAAAAAAGCGTTTGCGGCAAATCGTCACCGCAGTGGCGGACGGCGCTGTCGCTGTAACCGCAGCGGATGATTATCTGACCGAGAATCACCTGAGATGAATCTGCCCTTCTATCTGGAACTCAATGACGATGTGCTGATACAGGCGCTTTCTTCCGGAGCTTTTACCGGAGTCCCGGAAACACATAATATCCAGATGCTGTTTCCGGGAAGTCTCCTTCTGTCTCTTCTGTACCGCCTGGCGGGAGGGATTCCGTGGTACGGGCTTCTCCTTCTTTCTTTGCAGGCACTCTGCGTTCTGCTGGTTCTTGGGCAGGTTTTTTTTCGCATCCGGAAAGGTTCCGACAGAGTGGCGGCGATGATTCTTGCAAGCGGTCTTTTTCTGACCGCCCTCTACCCGCATTTTCTGTTCTTGACCTATACCTTTACGGCGGGGATGTTGAGCGCTACAGCGGTGCTTTTGATCCTGAATGACGGGGATGGGACGGGCACCCGGAGAGAGAAGTGGAAGGCGGCGAAGGCAGAGCCAAACAACCGCCAGCTTGCGATCATTCTGGTGGTGCTTGCGTTCTGTCTGCGTTCTGAACTCCTTCTTCTGACCTTCCCTTTCGTGCTCCTTGCCTTTCTTTTTCGAGTGGATCGGTTTCGCAGGGAAAACGGGACCGGAAAAGGCTTCCTGCTCTACGGTCGCATTCTTCTCTGGATGATGGGGCTGATGGCGGTTTGCTTTCTCTCAGACCAGATCGCATACAGCAGAAAGGACTGGAGAGAATTTCGTGCCCTGTTCGATGCCCGTACCAGGCTTTACGATTTTGAACGGATTCCTTCCTATCAGGAAAATCGAAATTTTTATCAGACAATCGGTCTGGCGGAGACAGACGTCACACTTTTGCAAAATTATAATTTTGCGCTGGACCCGAAGATCGATGCGGAAAAGATGAGACTGGTGGCGGAAGAGGCGAACAGGATGGAAGCAAAAATGCACCCGCCTGCTTCCCGCCTGAAAAAGGCGGTTTCCATTTATGTCTGGCGCCTGCACCATTTTGTTCTTCCTGTAAGCTTTCGCGACAGCAATACGGATATGCCCTACCTTGCGATCGTTCTCCTCTTGTATCTCCTGGTCTTTCTGATCATGCATCGTACGGGGGTTCTTTGGAAGTTAGTCCTGCTCTTTCTTTGCCGCAGTACCCTCTGGACCTATATGATCTACAACGGAAGAATCATGAACCGGGTGATGCATTCTCTTTTATTGGTGGAGCTGTTCTTTCTAATCGGCATGGTGCTTCCGGAGTTGGGAAAAGAGTGGGATGTAGGGAAAAAAAGACTTTCCGTGGCGGGCTTTATCGTGCTGGTGGCTGCTTCCCTCCTGTTTGTCCCCAGGCAGATGCGGAATGCGTCCGGGGAGGTGAGGAAGAGAGAAGAGTTCAACCGACCTTATGAAAAGATGCTGGCGTCCTTAGAGCAGAACAAGGGATTTACCTTTATCGACGTTTACAGTTCGGTCGATTATACGGTGAAGGCGCTGGGAAAACAGTCCCTGCTGAAACCGACCAGAGAAACCCTCGCAGGAGGATGGGCAGCAAAGAGCCCGCTCTATGAGAAAAAGCTGCGACATTTCGGGATACGAAATATGGAAGAAGGACTGTTGCAGGAGAACGTCACCTTTCTGGCGGAGAAGGAAGAAGACTTGAACTGGTTGACCGATTATTACAGAGATAGAAAGGAAAATGTGACATTGCAGAAACAAAAGCAGCTGGCAGGCAGGTGGATTCTCTGGAAATTGAAAAGAGTTGAACGGGATATCAGATAAGCGAACGGGTACCACGAAGGTACCCGTCTTTATTTTTGTGATTTCGGGCAAATCGAATCATAGGAAGGAAGATACATTATGAGAAATGTATAAAACTCTAAAAATACAATAGTATAAATTGTTCAACATTTAAACTTGTTACAGGTTTGTAATAAATTCTTGACAGAAGGAGCCCCTTGTAGTATATTTGTAAGCAGTGTTAATATTTTTGTAACAAACCAGTGTCTTTCAAGTGCACGGTTAGGAGATGAGATTTTGAAAAAGAGAAAAAGTAAGTTCATTCCGATCACCGGTTCCATCGTATGTTCTACCGCAATCGGCTTGCTTTCCGTCTTTCCATCCTATGCAGGAAATGTTTCTTCGGTACTTCCGTCAGCGGGACTTGATTATGCCATTTCTTCCAGTCAGGTTTCCCTTTCTTCTTTACAGAATCATGTAGCTTCCTCTCTTGTCGTCAGCAATGGATCCATGACGGCAGGTGTGGCATCCGTTGTCAAGAGCACGGCGAAGAATATTGCAGAAACCAGTATGCTGGATGCGGATATTCTGAATGATCTGGAGGCCAAGACAGACGAAGAGAATTTCGAGAATCTGGTCATCGCCAAGGTGAATGACTATGTTCATGTACGAAAAGAGCCGAACACCGACTCGGAATCGGTCGGAAAGCTCTATAATCATTCGGTCGGTACTTTCCTGGAAGAGAAGGACGGCTGGTATAAGATCAAGTCCGGTTCTGTGACAGGATATGTGAAGGCGGAATACTGTGTTACAGGGAAAGATGCCGTTGAGCTGGCGCCCAAGGTGGGTACCCGTATTGCAACCGTTACGACGACAACGCTTAAGGTACGCTCCGGTGCAAGTCAGGATGCCGATGTCATTGGACTGGTTCCGATCGAAGAGGAACTGGTAGTCAAGGATGAGCAGGAAGGCTGGGTCAAGGTCGATATCGAAGAGGGACAGGGTTATGTCTCCAATGATTATGTCAAGCTCTCCACTGAATTTGTAGAAGCGGAGTCCAAGGCGGAAGAAGAGGCTCGTCTGGCGAAAGAAAAGGCGGAGCAGGAAGCGGCGATCAAGGCTGCCATGGCGGAAGCCAGAAGAAGCAGACAGGAGAGCCAGAAACAGGCAAGAGGAGGAAAGGGCAAGACATCGTCCGGTTCCGGTAAATCTTATCGTCCTGCGGAAAGCTACACCACCGCTTCCAGCGGAATGGGAAATGCGGTCAAGGATTATGCGCTTCAGTTTGTAGGCAATCCTTATGTATATGGCGGCACCAGCTTGACGAACGGAACGGACTGCTCCGGTTTTGTCATGAGTGTTTATAAGAACTTCGGTGTGAGCCTGCCGCACTCTTCGGCAGGAGACAGAAGTGTTGGCGCAGCAGTAGACGGACTGGCGAATGCGCAGCCCGGTGACCTTGTATGCTATTCCGGTCACGTGGCACTCTATATCGGAGGCGGACAGATCGTACATGCATCCACTTCCAGAACCGGTATTATCGTATCCAATGCCAATTATCGGACACCTCTTAGCGTCAGAAGAGTTTTCTAAGCTCTTGACCATATACCAACATCCACTGGCAAAAGAGAACCAGATTGATTCTGATTCTCTTTTTTTTACTCGCAAAACGGAGGGCGTGTGAGGGGATGTACTTTTGATATCGGTAACGTGTATAATAAAAGTAGCTGTAAAAAACAGAAAACGGAGGTGCGCCAATGAAGTTTACGATCGTAGGGAAAAATCTGGATGTGACTGAGGGGCTGCGTGAGGCCGTAGAGGACAAGCTGGGGAAACTTGACAAATTTTTCACCACGGAAACCAAGGCAAATGTGACGCTGAGCGTGGACAAGGGCAAACATAGGATTGAAGTAACGATTCCGATGAAGGGGAAGCTCATCCGTTCGGAGCAGGTCAGTGGAGACATGTATGTATCCATCAATATGGTGGAAGAGGTGATTGAACGCCAGCTCAGGAAGTACAAGAACCGGCTGGTGGATAAACAGCAGGATGTTACGAATTTCAAGAGGGAATTTCTGGACAGAGAAGAGGCGGACGAGGATGAAGTCAAAATCGAGAGGATCAAGCAGTTTCCGATCAAACCCATGTATCCCGAGGATGCCTGTGTGCAGATGGAACTGCTCGGACACGATTTCTTTGTCTTTGTCAATGCCGAGACGGACGCCACCTGTGTGGTTTACAAGAGAAAAAGCGGTGCTTACGGCATGATTGAGCCGGAAGCCTGAAGGCGGAGGGGCAGGAATCCGCCTGTGCTTTTCGGAGCCCTGCCCTGATTTGATTGATCAGCACAGATTTGTTCGATCATTGCAGATTCGTTTTGTAACGATAGATTCGCTTTATAATCACACAAATATTCATTTTTATAATAAATAAGCCGAATATGATAGTGAAGACTCGTGCAGGTTTGCCTGGCGGGAGGGAGGAAGATCAAACGGCAAGGAAAGAGAATAAAACCAATGCCATGCGGGAACTGGAGAGGGAGAAGATTCCGTATGTCTGCCATACCTATGAATGTGACGAATTTACAGACGGGGTGCAGGTGGCGGATCTGTTGCATCTTTCACATGAACTGGTGTATAAGACGCTGGTTTGCGAGGGAAATGACCGAAATTATTATGTCTTTGTCCTTCCGGTGGAAGAGGAACTGGATTTGAAGAAGTGTGCGAAGTCGGTTGGGGTCAAATCGCTGTCCATGATTCATGTAAAGGATATCAATAAGGTGACAGGTTATGTGCGCGGTGGATGTACTGCCATCGGCATGAAGAAGAGATATGTGACACGGATTGACGATTCTGCCAGGAAGCTGCCCCGGATGATTGTGAGCGGCGGGAGACTCGGAACACAGATGGAACTGAAGCCGGAGGATTTATGTCAGGCGGCAGGTGCGGAATTTGCTTCTCTGACCTAGATGGAAGATCAATTGAGTGTAAGAAACAGGCTTGGTGTCCGTTCACCATGGATGGGAGTACGGGTTGATGAAAGCTGATGCAAAGGATAGAGGCGTAATTACAAAGCGGATGTTTGTTGTTTCCGTTTTTTCACTGGTGGTGATGTATGCGCTGATTGCTGTCATTTTGCATTGGGACGGAGATAATCATGTGCCCTACCTTACGCTGGACAAGGATCTCACGGTCGATGTACGGCATTTAGATGGCAGGGTGGAGCATTCGGATAGCAATTTCTATTCCTCACCGGTGGCGGGAGAGACGGTGGTGGTTCATGTGCCTTTAGATGCGGCGAAAAAGATGGATCATGCCGCCCTATGTTTTGGCTGTTACAATGCCGCTGTCCGTGTGTACTTCGAGAATCAGGTGCTACTAAAAGAGGGTGTCGGCGCAGTAAAGCCGACCGGTCATCTGATCTGCAACGTACCGCTTCCGCAGGAAGCGTGGGGGAAGAGCGTAAGGATTGAGCTGTATCAGCTGGAAGATCATGCAGCTTCTAGAATCAGCCATGTGCTTGTCTTGCCGGCGATCCGGTCCTATGCCTATCCTCTGCTCGGACAGAGATTCGGTTTCCTGGTGTTTGGGTCCATGTTTTCCATTTCGGTTCTCCTCTTCTTCTATTCGACTTTCATGCGCATCTTTCGGATTCATACGGAGCAGGGGATGTTTTTTTCCTTCTTCTGTCTCAGCACCTCGGTCTGGTATCTCGGATTTCAGGGAATGCTCTACCTGATGATCGAAAACCGTACGGTTTGTGCCTATGCGGAATATGCAGCCCTGTATATGATGCCCATTCCTTTCTTTGGGTATATGCGGCGGGAGCCCGTGGGAGAAAAGGCACGGAGGCTCTTTCACACCGCGGAAAAGATCTATATCGCTTTTTTCCTTTTCAGTGCGGCGACGGAGATTTTCACACCGAGAGACGGTTTTATCACACTCCTGACGATCGACCATATTCTGCTGTTGTGCGGATGCAGCCTGGTGCTTTTTAATATAATCCGTTCCTGGAAAAAACAGTATGATATGTCCTCCAGGATCCTCTACAGTGGTATTGCGCTCTCTGTCTCCTTTGTATTCCTGGAAATCTTTCGGGTCATCCTCAACCGCTACAACGTATCCGGTTATCATCATTTGTGGATGCGCCTCTTTGTGAATTGCAATTTCGCAATGCTTTTTTTGTTAACGTTTACAAATGTGCTGATTCTCAGTTATATTTTCCGTACGGCGGAGGCAATCAGGGACAGGGCAGAGGAGAATCAGTTAAAGAGATTGGCTTATCTGGATATTCTCACGGGGATTCCAAACCGATTGGATTGCGAGAAACATCTGTCGCAAATGGAAGAAGAAAAACGGAGAGGTTACACGCTCCTGTTCTTTGACGTCGATCATTTGAAAAAAGCCAATGATACATACGGGCATCAGACGGGAGATGTCCTCATCAAGGCGACGGCAGAGGCGCTCAAGAGAGTGTGCGAGGGAAAAGAGGGCTTCTACGGCCGCTTCGGTGGAGATGAATTCCTGGCCTGTTTTTATCAACAAAGGGAGGCGGATCAGGTTTGTGACGCCTTCATGAAAGAGATCAATCGCTATAATGAGCAACATCTGCTTCCGTTTGCCATCTCGGTTTCTGTGGGGAGATACGATGAAACCGAGAATCAGGGTGTTTTTGTTTCGGTGCAGTCTGCCATTCGGATTGCCGATACGAGGATGTATGCCAACAAGCAGATGATGGGAATCGCCAATCATTGACGATTTGGATGTGATGTGAGATTTGTTTGACCGGGACGGATGATGGGGGAAAAGATCGATGGATCTGGCCGTATTTTCGGATATTCATTCCAATTATGTCGCTTTGCAGGCTTGCTTTGATTTTTGTACGACGCGCGGTATTACGCACTTCCTTCTGCTGGGGGATTATGTAACGGACTGCCCCTCCCCGCAGAAGACCATGGAGCTTTTATATATTTTGCAAAAATATTTTCAGGCGGTCTTTATCCGGGGCAATCGGGAAGAATATCTTCTGAATTACCGAAAAGAAAATGGAACGGGCTGGAAGAAGGGTTCCTCCAGCGGCTCTCTCCTGTATACGTACGAGAATCTGACGGAGAGAGATTTCAATTTCTTTGATTCTCTACCGATTTATGGGGTCTATCAGGAAGAGGGATTGCCTTCTTTTGAATATTGCCACGGTTCCCCGCAAAGAGCGGGAGAACTGCTCTTTCGAGGGAAGCGGAACACGAGGAAAACGTTGTCTGCCTTGAAAACGCAACTCCTGGTTCACGGACATCATCATATACAGGAGGTGTATGAATATAGGGAAAAGAAGTCTCTTAATCCAGGATCGATCGGTATTCCGTGGTATTACGAGGGCAAAACACAGTTTGCCATTCTGCACGGAAGGGGAACCACCTGGGAAGAGGAGCTCATTCAGATGGATTATGACAGAGAGTCTCTCCTGGAAGACTTTGAGCAGAGCGGACTCACGGAGATGGCACCGGCCTGGGCGGCGGTGACCATGCACACGGTTCGAACCGGCAGAGATTTAAATGAAACGGTGAAACTGCGTGCCATGCAACTTTGCAGGGAAGAACGGGGACAGGCGGTCTGGCCGGATATCCCGGAGGAATACTGGGCGAGGGCACTACTGGAATACCGCATTGATCTCAAGGGAAGAGAAATACAGACCAAAGACGGGGAGGGAACCCTGGAAAATCCTTAAGAATCTATGAAATCTCCAACCAGCACTTGAGTGAGCAATCAAAAGAAATAGTGAGTAAATAAGAGAAAAACAGAGATATTCGCAATTATACGCGAATATCTCTGTTTGCATTCAAAAACGAATCTGGATAATATAGTTTTTGTTGGTTAGCACTCATAAAGAGTGAGTGCTAACAACCTGAAATGATCGATGGAAAGAAGACATAAGGAGGCATATCAATGAAGTTACAACCTTTAGCAGACAGAGTTGTTCTGAAGCAGCTCGAAGCAGAAGAGACGACCAAGTCGGGAATTGTTCTTCCCGGGAAAGAGAAGGAAAAGCCGCAGCAGGCGGAAGTCATCGCAGTTGGCCCCGGCGGAGTGGTAGACGGCAAGGACGTCAAGATGGAAGTCAAGAAGGGTGACCATGTCATTTATTCGAAGTATGCCGGAACCGAAGTCAAGATGGATGATGATGTGGAGTATATCATTGTAAGACAGAGTGACATTCTTGCAGTGATCAAATAATATTTTCAGGTAAGTATCGCATGTTTGCGTGAAATGGAGGATTTACGATGGCTAAGACGATTAAGAATGGCGCGGATGCCCGCGTTGCAATGGCAGAAGGCATTAACAAGCTGGCGGATACCGTCAGAATCACACTGGGACCCAAGGGACGCAATGTAGTTTTGGACAAGAGCTATGGCGCACCGACCATTACCAATGACGGAGTGACCATTGCAAAGGAAATTGAGTTAAAAGATCCCTATGAGAACATGGGTGCACAGTTGGTAAAAGAGGTAGCAACCAAGACCAATGATGTGGCAGGAGACGGCACCACGACCGCTACGGTTTTGGCACAGGCCATGATCAACGAAGGCATGAAGAATCTGGCTGCGGGTGCAAATCCGATCGAGCTGCGCAAGGGCATGAAGAAGGCGACGGATGCAGCGGTTGCGAGCATCAAGGCAATGTCCACCAAGGTAAAGGGCAAAGAACAGATCATGAGAGTCGCTGCCGTCTCTTCCGGCGATGACGAAGTGGGACAGATGATTGCAGATGCCATGGAGAAGGTTTCCAATGACGGTGTCATCACGATTGAAGAGTCCAAGACGATGCAGACGGAACTGGATCTGGTAGAAGGAATGCAGTTCGACCGTGGCTATATCAGTGCCTATATGGCAACGGATATGGACAAGATGGAAGCCAATCTGGAAGATCCCTATATCCTGATTACCGACAAGAAGATCTCGAACATCCAGGACATTCTTCCCCTTCTGGAGCAGGTGGTGAAGACCGGAGCGAAGCTTCTGATTATCGCAGAGGATGTAGACGGCGAGGCACTGACCACGCTGATTGTCAATAAACTGCGCGGCACCTTTAATGTAGTAGCGGTAAAGGCACCCGGCTATGGCGATCGCAGAAAGGATATGCTGCAGGATATTGCGATTCTGACCGGCGGTACCGTGATCTCCTCTGATCTTGGCAAGGACCTTGCAGATACCAAGATGGAAGATCTCGGAAGAGCCAAGAGCGTCAAAGTCGAGAAAGAAAAGACAACGATTGTAGACGGACTCGGCGCCAAGAAGGATATCCAGGCAAGAATTGCACAGATCAAAAACCAGATTCAGGAGACAACTTCCGACTTTGATAAAGAGAAGTTGCAGGAGCGCCTTGCAAAGCTTGCCGGCGGCGTTGCGGTAGTCCGTGTCGGTGCGGCAACCGAGACAGAGATGAAGGAAGCCAAATACCGTATGGAGGATGCTTTAAATGCAACCCGTGCTGCAGTAGAAGAGGGCATTATCTTCGGTGGCGGTTCCGCATACATCCATGCACAGAAAGAAGTGGCGAAGTGCATTGAGTCTCTGGAAGGGGATGTGAAGACGGGTGCCAGAATCGTAGAGAAAGCACTGGAAGCTCCTCTGTACCAGATTGCAGTGAATGCAGGGCTGAATGGTGCCGTGATCGTCAACAAGGTCAAGGAATCCAAGCAGGGAATCGGATTTAACGCCTACTCCGAAGAGTATGTCGATATGGTGAAGGACGGCATCCTGGATCCTGCCAAGGTGACCAGAAACGCACTTCAAAATGCAACCAGCGTAGCCGGCAGTTTCTTAACCACGGAAGCGGCAGTCGCTACCATCAAGGAGCCGGTACCTCCGATGCCTCAGGGCGGCGGCATGGACGGGATGATGTAAGACATTCCGCTGGCAGATCCGAAACAGCTTAGAAGTAAGACTCATAGAAATCCGGAAAAAACGAAATCCACAGTTTTTTCCGGATTTCTTTTTTATGTATTCATTTTTTGATTATTCTGCCGATATATTTATGGGCAAGAAGTATGCCCTGATGGGGACAACAATCGAATAGGAAAGGAGGAAGAGGAACAGATGTCTGGTACAGCAGGACTGATCAAGGACGCTGTCTCATCTGCGCAGGTGCAAAATAAGGGCTTGCAGTCGCAAAATTCCTGTAAAAAGGGAAAGGCAGAACTTCCCTTTGATTCGGTGATCCAGGCAAGTGCGATCAGCGCAGTGGCAGCGAGTCAGACACAGGCGGAAACGACCAGAAGCCGCCCTGCAGAAGGTGAAGATGGACGAGTAGTGAAGGAGACGCAAAGACAGCCGGAAGTCAGAAAGAACATTGGAGGAGGAACGGATCGCTTCCAAACGACGGAAGGCATGAAGAAAGCGGATCAGCGGACATCCGATACACCAGCAAAGACCCAATTCGACGGCAAACTGGAACAGGCAAAGGAAGGCGCAGGAGAGCTCCTGACGGAAGAAATCGCGAATGAACTCGGGATTTCGCAAGAGGAAGTCAGAGATACACTTACGAAGCTTGGACTTGGCGCTACCGACCTGTACAGTCCGGAGCATCTGGTGGAATTTTTTTCACAGATTTCCGGAGAAGATGCGTCTGCCATCCTGACGGATGGAAATCTTTTTCAAAGTTTTCAGAACCTGATGGCAAGAGCGCAAAACTGCATACAGGAGTTGTCTGAAACGCTTGGGATCCCGGTCGAAGTGATTTCGGAGGAATGGAAGGGGCAGGAATCTGTAGAGGAAAAAGAATCCTTGCAGGAGGGTGACCTGTTGCCTGAATTTCTTCACGAAACCAGAAAACAGATGGAGGAAGGCTTCCTCTTCGGCGTAGATCAAAAGGAAGAGAGCACAGCAGATAACGGACAGGCAGGGAAGGTGCAGGAGAAGGCGGCTTCAGATCCGATGACGCTCTCCAAAACCTTACAGGATCATCAAACGGATGCTTCTGATCAGAAGCAGGATTTCTCTTTTCACAAGAATTCCAAATCACTACAGCAGGTCCGGGGCGAGAATCAAACGGAACAGCCACTAAGCGCGCAGGCAGTGGTCATGCGTCATATTCTAAGTGAGGTGTCCCGGTCGATCGAAGGATTACCAAAAGCATCTCCGGAAGGAGGGACGCAGGCGCAGGAACTGGTGCGACAGATCATGGACTATCTCAGGGTGCAAACGGGGAGTGATATGACGAGCATGGAAATGCAGCTGCACCCGCAGTCCTTGGGGAAACTTCACATCAGCATCCAGGCAATGGGAAACGGAGATATGATTGCGCAGTTTACGGCGCAGAACGAATCGGTGAAGACGGCACTCCAGACGCAGCTGCCACAACTCCTGGAAAGGTTTGAGGAACAGGGATTAAAGGTCTCCGAGGTGCAAGTCGGCGTGGATCCGGAAGCGTATGGAAACGGGCAGAACCGTTCGGGGAACGGAGACGGGCAGGAGAAAGAGCAGGAAAAGAAAATTGCCCGTGTGAGCAGACTGCGCCGGATGTCCATCGACTTAACGAAGCTGGAGAAAGAGGATGTGGAGCGCCTTAACGAAGAGGACCGGATCGAAGCGCAGATGATGAGAGAAAACGGCAATACAGTAAACTTCCGTGCATAAGCACTTCTTATGCGGGAGAAAGGATAAGAGATGCCAGATCGTGTCAATATGGGAGCAACCATTAACAACGGGAAGGTGACCAACCAGCCGGATCCTGCGGCGAAGAAGGACCCGGATGTCAAAGCGAAGGAAAAGACAACCGCCAAAGGCTATAAGGATCAGTTTTTACAACTTCTGGTTGCGCAGATGAAATACCAGGACCCGTTGGAACCGGTTTCCAATACAGAATATATTTCCCAGTATTCCACCCTCTCGATGGTGGAGCAGATGAGCAATATGTCCTCTGCCATGGAGCTTTCCAGAGCGGGAGATTATGTGGGTAAGTATGTGGTGATTCGGGACGGTATATCCGAGGACGCCAACAGCTACAAGGAAGTCGAAGGAAACGTTGATTATGTCACCTATGAAAACGGAAAGGCCTTTGTGAATGTCAACGGGCAGAATTATAAGGCCGACGATGTCTATCAGGTGGTCTCGTCGGGGTACGAATATGCCAACAAACTTGCCTATGAATTCATTAAGGCACTGGACAAGCTTCCGGAAGCAAAATACATGACGAAGGCGGATGCGAAGACGGTAAAAAATCTGGCACTTGCCTATGACAAGTTGGACGAAGTGGCGAAAGGCATGATCGAGCCCAAATATCTGCAGCGCATGAAGGAATTGCTGGATGCAGCCAAAAAGATTCTGGGAGAAGAGAATAAGCCCGCCGGTACCTGATGAACGTAACTATAAACATTTCGGAGAAGGAAGCCGAAAATGAATATCAGAGAGAGTGCGCTAAGGTCCGTTTCCATCACACAGGCGCAGGACGCTTACCGAAACAATAGAACAAGACAAAGTGCGGAAAACACCTTACCCTTAGAAGAATCTTTTGGATCCGTACTGAACAGGGAACAGGAACTGCATTTTTCAGGTCATGCGAAGAGTAGACTGCAAAGCCGTGGCATTCAGATGACCGATCTTCAGATGAAGAGGTTAAACAGTGCCAAATCGCAGGCACAGGAGAAGGGAATCCGGGAATCTTTGATCATGCTGGACAACCTGGCTTTTATCGTGAATGTGCCGAGCAATACGGTGATTACGGCGATGGACAGGGACGAACACGAGAACAAGGTTTTCACCAATATCGATGGTGCGGTGATTGCATAGCACAATAACCCACTTTCTTTTGAAAAAACAGACCGGACAGGAATTTCCTGTGCGGATGAGGAGGAAAAAGTATGCTCAGATCCATGTATTCAGGTGTTGCCGGTTTAAAAGTGCATCAGACCAGAATGGATGTTATCGGAAATAATATTGCAAATGTCAATACCACTGCTTATAAGTATCAGGCGATCAATTTCAGCGATGTGATGTATCAGACTTCTCAGCACGCTTCCGGCGCAACCCAGACCACCGGTGGTGTCAATGCCCGCCAGGTCGGTCTCGGCGCTATTCAGGCGGCTATTTCCACCGCCATTGAGCAGCAGGGAGCAACCCAGACCACCAACAATCCTTTCGATATGAGAATCAGCGGCAACTCCTTCTTTGTCGTCAATGACGGGTCGGGTCCCAAGTATACCAGAGACGGTTCTTTCTACATTGACGGACAGGGGAATCTGGCCACCAGTGCGAACGGGTACTATGTACTTGGCTGGGGAACCCAGAAAGATGAAAAAACCGGCGGGCTGACCGTTAATAAGAATGCCGGAATCGGAAAAATGTCGTTGATGACGGCGGATAATTTAACGTATGAAGCAGAAGCGACCGCCGCGGGAACTTTTTCCGGAAACATCGATAAAAACGACGTGGATGTGGCTTCTTCGGAAGGAAAAATGATTCAGTATGAATTCTATGACAACAAAGGTTATACCTACACGGCGAAATTCACACTGAAGCAGGTGGTGGATGCGGCGGGAGAGCCGATTGCCGGAGAATATACCATGAAGCTCAAGGATATTACAACGGCAAAAACATCGGCGGAGAAAGGCACGCAGCAGGTTTCCATCAGGCAGTTCGAAACGGGCACGGGGGATGACTATTATAAGACCTTAAAAGATATGGGCATTACCTTTGGAAATACGGTGGATGGAGCAGGTGCCGCCATCAATGCAGACGGCGATACGATTCATCTGAAATTCAATACCAGAACAGGGGCTCTGGAATCCATTGACGGTTATCCGAAAACAACGGATGGAGACAAATGGAAGGCGGCTCTCTTCCACTTCAACAGCGACGCTGCGGCACAGACACCGGGAAATACCACCAGCGGAACTGCGGCCCCTGCAGACATTCAGAGCAATGTGACTGCCATGGTGACGGCAATGGGTGCGGACACCGAGACAACCAGCGCGGACAAGACCAGAATCATCTCCATGGACTTCAGCCCGGTAACCAATAATAACACCAATTCGCAGGCAACCATCAAGGTGGCCAAAGGAAATACCAGTGGAAACCTGACCGGAAGACAGGTGGGCGCACTGAACGGCTTGCAGGTCGGCAAAGACGGTAAGGTGACCGCTACTTATACGAACGGACAGACCAGACTGATGGGACAGATTGCAGTAGCGCAGTTTGCAAACGCATCCGGTTTGGAAAAAGAGGGGAATAACCTCTATTCCGCCACTTTGAATTCCGGAGAAGCGAAGGTGATGGATGTCTCGGAAGACGGCGGCAGTATCACTACAGGCGTGCTGGAGATGAGTAACGTGGATCTCTCCAACGAATTTACCAGCATGATTACCGCACAGCGCGGGTTCCAGGCCAATTCCAGAATCATTACGGTATCGGATACCCTGTTGGAAGAGCTGGTGAACCTGAAGCGTTAAGATAGACGGTATCGTTCAGGCATGGATGCCTTGGGAAGGTGAGGCGTTTACCGCACTGTCTGGTCCGCACTTTACTGGAGAAGGGAAGGAGAAGGGATACTCCTTTGTGTAAAAAGACGGAGCAGGCGGTGCCCTTCCCATTTATCATCGGATATTTTGATAAATATTTGTGTTTTTGTTGTAACGTGGCGCAATATGTTGTATAATTTGTTCTTGAAGTGTAAACCTTAGTGCTTCGGGAACAAACCTAAGAAACATGGAGGTTACACCTTGGATTTAGCATCTGTTATCGGTTATCTGATGTGTTTCGTACTGATTATTATCAGTATCATGTTGTCCGCAGGACCTACCGGCATCAAGTCGTTCATTGATGCACCTTCTATGCTGATCACCATCGGTGGGTCGTTCATGGTTGTGTTTGCTTCCAACACCATTGAAAGCTTCATCGCCGGTCTGAAGATCTTGCCGGTATACATGAAGGCTCCGGCAAGCGATACCGCTTCCATCATCAAGCAGATCGTAGAACTTTCCAATGCCGCTCGTAAAGAAGGGCTCCTTGCACTGGAAGGAACAGCGAGAGAAATGGAAGATAAATTCATGCAGAAGGGACTCCTTCTCGTTGTGGACGGTACAGAGCCGGAAATGGTCAAGAGTGTCATGGAAGCGGAAATTGACACCATAGATGCCAGACACAAAGAGCGGATACAGGTATTTGAGGATCTGGCGGCACAGGGACCTGCTTGGGGCATGATCGGAACACTGATCGGTCTGATCCTGATGTTGAAGAACATGTCGGATCCCTCCTCCATCGGGCCGTCTATGGCGGTGGCGCTGATTACCACGATGTACGGATCCATGTTGGCAAACTGGATTTGCTTCCCGGTTTCGACCAAGATGAAAAAGCGCAATGACGCTGAAATCACACTCAAAGGGATTATTGTCGAAGGACTGATGTCCATACAGGCGGGAGAGAATCCCCGCACAACGGAAGAAAAGCTGAAATCCTTCCTATCACCGCAACAAAGAGATGCTTACGAAGCTGAAAACGGCTCCGGTAGTGCAGGAGGTGAGTAAGGGTGGCAAAAAAAGAAGCTCCAATTATCATGGGTGCTCCTGCATGGACGGCGACCTTCGGCGATTTGATGAACCTTCTGTTATGCTTCTTCGTTTTACTTTTTTCCATGTCCAGCACGGATGCTGCTAAATTTGAACAGGTTGCCGCTTCTTTTTCAAGTGCCTTCGGTATTTTTACGGGTGGAGAAATGGCATTCGGCAAAGGCTCCCTTTTGGGAGACGGTGCCACCCAGTTAAACGAGTTGGATTCTTATATCAATTCCATGGGGATGAACCAGCAGGGTGCAGAGGATGTAGACTCGCCCAAGACGGATGCGCAGAAAGAGGCGGAGAAGGAACAGATGGAGGCCAGCGAACAACTGGCGGAGAAGGTTGAGAAGGCAGTCAATGAGAGTCCGATGCTGGAACAGGCGGTAGAGCTCAATTATACCAGTCAATACGTGCAGTTAACGATTCAGGGAGCGCTTCTCTTTGATTCGGGCAAGGTACAGATCAAAGACGATGCAAAGCCGATTCTGGATAAGGTCGGACAGATCCTGGAATCTTATGCAGGCGGTCTCATTGAAATTGAAGGTCATACGGACAATGTTCCGATGAGCGGCTCCAAATATTCGAACAATGACGAACTGTCTTCCGGGCGTGCACAATCTGTTTTTGACTACCTGATCTCGCATACGGATCTGGACCCGGCGAAAATCAAACACTCCGGCAGAGGAGAGTATGTGCCGGTGGCAGATAATTCGGTTCCTGAAGGCAGAGCCAGAAACAGACGAGTAGAAATTCGTATTTATAATCCAAAAAGCCCATTGTATTAATTCTAATGCACAGGTAAAATTAATAAAGAAACCCTGAGAGAAAGGCGGAAGTATCCATGAAAAGAAATCTGCTCTCGATTCTGATTCTTGCACTGCTTCTGGTGAATACGATTTTAACCGGCGTGATGATGTTTTCCCTGGCTACCACCAATGCCAAGACGGCAAAGCTGATTTCCGATATCAGCGCCGCAATGAAATTGGAACAGGCAGGAGGTACGGGAGGCGGTACGGCAAGCGCGCCGGAAGAAGAGGTGGCGCTGAATGATCAGGTTTCTTATGAAATTGCGGGGCCTGACAGCGAACTCACGATTCCCCTCACGCCCGGTGCAGACGGCAAACAGCATTACCTGGTACTGCAGTGCGCAGTGAGCATCAACAAGAAACACGATGATTTCAAAACCTATGGCTCTGGTGATTTGAGCGCTTATAAGGATAAAGTCATTGATACGATCAATCAGACCATCGGTTCTTATACCTTCGAAGAACTGCAACAGCCGAAAGCGCAGGATGATGTCAAGAAGAAAGTGCTGGGGGCACTTAGAAGCCTGTTCGACGGTTCTACATTTATCTATCAAATCAGCTTTTCGAAGTTCCTTGCGGCTTGATGGAGTTTACTGAAAAAAGTTTTGAAAAAGGGGAGTAAAGGGTGGCTGATGTATTATCTCAAAACGAAATAGACAGTCTGCTTTCTTCGCTGTCGTCCGGTGAGGTAGACCTCACGGAGATGACAAAGAAAGATGAGAAGAAGGTGGCAGATTATGATTTCCGCAGACCGGCAAAGTTTTCAAAGGAGCATCTGCGCACCCTGGAAATCATTTTCGAACACTATGGAAGGCTTTTGTCCAACAATCTTCCGATCTATTTGCGGAAGAATGTGACGGTGGAGGTGGTGAATTCCGAAACGCTGACCTTCAATGAATTCTCCAACTCGCTTTCCAATCCTTCCATTCTGGGGATTATCAATTTCCAGCCCCTGCTTGGAAATATCATCATGGAAATCCAGGCAGGACTGGGGTTTGTCTTTATCGACAGGATGCTTGGGGGGACAGGCGGAGCGGTTGAAAAGCTAAGACCTTTCACGGACATTGAATTGCCTTTGATTGAGAAGCTGGTCGGGCTATGCATGAATCTGATGACGGAGCCATGGGAGAATGTAATTGAACTGGATCCGGTCATCGACAGGGTAGAAACCAATCCACAGTTTGCACAGGTGATTTCGCCGACCGACATGATTGCCCTGATCACTTTGAACATTACGATCGGTGAGGTCGAAGGCTATATGAACATCTGCCTGCCGTTCTTCACGCTAGAGCCAATCATGGGGAAGCTGAATACGAAGTATATGTATTCGACGATGGAGAATTCCAAGGACGAGGATTATTCCTTTAAGTTGGAGTCTTTGGTGAAGCGGGTAGACATTCCGGTTCGTGCAGTGCTTGGTTCTTGCAAGGTTTCTGTCTACGATGTGGTCCATCTGCAAGAAGGGGATATCATCAGACTGGATGAGAATGTAGACTCCGAAATGCACATTTATGTTGGGGATATCAATAAGTTCACGGCCCTGCCGGGTACGCTCAAGGACAAATATGCGGTCAGGGTGACTTCCGTGATCAGAGAGGAGGAGTGATGTATGGACGGAGCGCTGTCTCAGGACGAGATTAATGCCCTGCTTACAGGTATGACACCAGATGATAGCGATGGAGGGGGAACAGCCGGCACTGATGG
Organism: Lachnospiraceae bacterium; assembly: GCA_015258065.1. Taxonomy (GTDB): domain Bacteria; phylum Bacillota; class Clostridia; order Lachnospirales; family Lachnospiraceae; genus Butyrivibrio. The sequence continues at coordinate 57,644 of JABZIZ010000010.1, forward strand.
CGGGCCGGGGACAAAGGATTCCATGCTGAGTGATAAAGAAAAGGACGCCATCGGTGAAGTTGCCAATATCACAATGGGCTCATCGGCAACCACCCTTTTTTCTCTGGTCAATCATAAGGTCAACATTACAACACCGCAAGTAGAGGTTTCAGACTGGAAGGGAGTTGCGGAACATTACGAAAGGCCCTGTGTTTTCATTACAATCAAGTACACCATGGGGGTCGACGGTACCAATGTTCTGATCCTGAAAGAACATGACGTCATGGTGATTACCGACTTGATGATGGGGGGCGACGGAACAAATACGGAGGGAACGATCGGCGAACTCCAGTTATCCGCGATCTCCGAAGCAATGAACCAGATGATGGGGGCCGCGGCGACATCCCTTTCCACCATGACAGGCCAGAAAGTAGATATATCACCACCACATGCAACGTTGGAGAGCTTTCTGGATGAGGACCCGTCAAAATTTTCCAGTTTTCTGACAGAAGATTTTGTAAAAATATCGTTTCGAATGGAAATAGACGGCCTGGTAGATTCCACATTGATGCAACTGTACCCAATTGACTTTGCAAAGAGTTTATATGATACTTTGATTATGGACACTTCTTCTTCTAAAACAAATCCATCAACCACACCTGTATCGCAGCCACAGAATACTTCTGTGCCGCCGCAGAGTTCACCGGGAATGACTGCACCTGGCATGGCAGCACCGGGCATGACAGCCACGCCGGTACAGCAACCGATGAATGTGCAACCCGCACAGTTCCAGAGTTTTGCAGCGGATGCCATTCAGGTTCCGGGAGCGGAGAATATCGGTTTAATCAGCGATGTACCGCTGGATGTAACCGTGGAGCTTGGCAGAACGATCAAGCCGATCTCGGATATTCTGAATTTTGCGCCGGGCACCATCATAGAACTGGACAAAATCGCCGGGGAACCGGTGGATGTCTTGGTAAACGGGAAGTACGTTGCCAGAGGCGAGGTTGTCGTCATCGAAGAAAGCTTCGGCGTCAGGGTGACGGAAATCATAAAATAACCTGGGTCATTCAACAATAATGGATTGGAGAAAAAAATGGCTAAAAGTGTTTTGATTTGTGACGATGCAGCGTTTATGAGAATGATGATCAAAGACATTCTCACAAAAAACGGCTATGATATCGCAGGCGAAGCAGAAAATGGCGCCATTGCGGTTTCCAAATATCAGGAGCTTAAGCCGGATCTGGTATTGATGGATATTACCATGCCGGAGATGGATGGGATACAGGCGCTGAAGAACATCAAAGCGGCGGACGGTGCGGCGAATGTCATCATGTGTTCCGCAATGGGACAGCAGGCGATGGTCATTGAGGCCATTCAGGCGGGAGCCAAGGACTTTGTGGTAAAGCCCTTCCAGGCGGACAGAGTTCTGGAAGCGGTGAAGAAGGTAATCGGTTGAGACCTGCACGCCTTCTTACGGCACAGTCTGTTTCGGAGCTTCTTACGGTTATCCTGTTGTTTGCTCTTGTTCTTGTGATAACCTATTTTACAACGAAATGGATCGCCACTTCGCAGAAGGCGGCAGGGACATCTGCCAATATTGAAGTCTTGGAAACTTCGCGTCTGTCGGCATCTAAATATTTTGTGATTGTCAGAATTGGCAGACGTTTTTTTGCATGTGCAGTTTCCAAAGAGCAGGTAACGTTTTTGACGGAACTGGCGGAAGACGAGCTGGATCTGAAAAAAAAGAACGGGGCACCGTTACCTTTCGGGGATTTTTTTCGTATAGCGAAGGAACAAGTGAAGTCTGGAAATCGGTAGACGTTGGGTAAGAAGAGGATGATCAAAAAAGAGGGGGAGCTTGGGAAGTGGAAGCGGCTGGCTTTTATCAGTACGGTGATCGCAGTACTGATGATAGCCTTCCTTTTTGTGAGTATTCCGATCTATTCCCGTGCGGCAAGTACAAACGGTCAGGGCTATGACGAGAGTCTCTTCCGTGACCTGGATGCTTCCGGTGGTAAGGAACGAACGAACGAACGTGAACCCGGTTCTTCCTCTTCGACGGAGGATCTCAAAAAATTAAATATCGCCAATACGGTGACCGTGACCTATGACAATGGGAATGGAACGCTGAACGGTTCTCTTCGCATCCTCATTACGCTGACTTTGATTTCTCTTGCGCCGACGTTGCTTGTTATGATGACGTCGTTTACGCGCATCATCATTGTATTGCATTTTACCAGAGCGGCGCTGAATACGCAGACGGCACCTCCCAATATGGTCCTTCTGGGACTGGCACTGTTCCTGACTTTTTTTATCATGCAGCCCACGCTGAATAAGGTGTACGATCATGCGGTGGTTCCTTTTGAAAATCAGGAAATCGATCAGGAAGAAGCCATCAAGCGCGGGATGGACCCGCTGCGAGATTTTATGTTTTCACAGACCATGACGAAAGACGTCAAGCTTTTTATGGAGATTGCCAAAGTGAACTGGGATGGAAGCCTTGACACGATTCCGAATCGGATTTTGATTCCCAGTTTCATTATCAGCGAGCTCAGGACGGCTTTTATTATCGGATTTATCATTTATATTCCCTTCATTGTCATTGATATGGTCGTGGCAAGCGTGCTGATGAGTATGGGCATGATGATGCTGCCGCCGACGACGATTTCCATGCCGTTTAAGATTCTGCTGTTTATTTTGGCAGACGGATGGAATTTGATCATCGGCAATCTGGTGAAAACATTTTACTAGAGCAAGGTGATTTTTGAGAGTTATTGCTCCGTTGGGAGAGCACGACGTTCATAAAACCGAGGTTGGGGGATCGTCTATGACAGTCGGACAGGTAAATGAAATTGTTGGGGAAGCGTTATTTCTAGTTATCAAACTTTCTGCACCGATTCTGCTGGTTTCCCTTGTGGTTGGTCTTTTGATCTCCATCTTTCAGACGGCAACCTCGATTCAGGAACAGACGTTGACCTTTGTTCCCAAGGTGGTCTGCGTATTTATATCGATTATTGTTTTGGGAAACTGGATGGCAACGGAAATCACGAATTACATCTCCGCTCTTTGGGGTGGTTTCAGTCGATACATTCATTAAAGGAATCGGTTCGCCTTGGTCCATTACGCCTTCACCTATGCCAATCTGGAATATTTTCTGCTGATTTTTGCGAGAATGACGGCCTTTGTGTCTGTGAATCCGATTTTTGGAACCAGAAATACGGTTCCTGGCCGCGTAAAAATCGGCTTTTCGCTTTTTATGTCCTTCTTGCTCTATGGGCTGGTGAAAGAGCGGGCCGTTTCCTACGGAACGATCCTGGGATATTCCTTTGCGATCCTGCGTGAGGTCTGTGTAGGAATCCTGCTTGCCTGTGCGACTCAGATGTGTATGGGGGTGACGGTATTTGCCGGTTCCGTGGTGGATATGATGACCGGACTTTCCATGGTCACCATGATGGATCCGATGTCCATGGAGTCGGTGACCATTACAGGGACGATTTACAATTACGCCATGCTTCTTATGCTGATGGTCAGCGGGATGTACCGGTACCTGTTGTCCGCATTTGCAGATTCTTTTTCGCTGATCCCCATCGGGCAGGCCGTCTTTCATACAGACAGACTCCTAAAGACGATGTTGTCTTTTATGACAGATTATATTGTGATCGGCTTTCGCATTTCCCTTCCCGTTTTTGTGATTTCGTTTATTGTAACGATGATTTTGGGGATTCTGGCAAAAGTTGCGCCGCAGATGAATATGTTTTCTGTCGGCATTCAGATCAAAATTTTGATCGGCGTTTTTGTGATGTATTTAAGCTGCCGAATGCTTGGCGGAGTATCCACTTTTATCTTCAGGCAAATTCAGATACTGATGAAGCAGTTCACGAATGGGATGATTGCATAAAGATGCAGGAACAAAATTCCCTGATAATTGCATATAATTTGCAGTTTTTTGCCAAGGAAGGGCCGGGCGGAGAAAAGACGGAAGAGCCGACCGTCAAGCGGCTTTCTGATGCCAGAAAAAAAGGGCAGGTGGCAAAAAGCAAAGAAATTAGCGCAGCGGCGTCTCTGTTGGCGTTTTTTCTCATGCTGAAGGGGCTACTTTCCTGGATGGGAGACCGTTTTCTGGATGATTTCAATGGAATCTACAACATGATTCCGGACACAGTCAAGCTCTATGACGGCCATATTCCACATTTGACACTACGGGATTTGATGATCAAGATGATTCTGGACATGACGATTCTTCTACTTCCCTTTTTCATTGTGGGGGTCGTTTTGGCACTTCTAACCAACATCATTCAGGTGGGGATGAAGTGGACAAACGAGCCGTTAAAGCCGAAATTTGACAAGATGAATCCGATATCCGGTTTTCAAAGAATTTTCTCCGCGCAATCTCTGTTCAATCTCGGACTTTCTATCTTAAAGATTGTGTTAATCTCTATTGTTGTGTATAATTATTTAATGGGGAGAAAAGAATCTTTATTCCTGCTTTATGATATGCCATTGAACCAATCCATCGCTCTGATGTGGGATATTGTCATACAGTTGGGCATCCGTGTATCCGTGATTTATTTTATTGTGGCTGCTTCCGATTTTATCTACCAGAAGAGGAAGTTTCATACGGATATGAAGATGACCAAACAGGAAGTCAAGGATGAGATGAAGGACACCGAGGGGGACCCTCAGGTGAAGAGCAGACAGAGGCAGAAGATGCGGGAGGTTTCAATGCGACGTATGATGCAGGATCTCCCAAGAGCCGATGTGGTCATCACGAACCCGACGCATTATGCGGTTGCGATTTTGTATGATGCCGACCAATATGCCGCACCGGTTGTGCTTGCCAAGGGAGCGGATTTCATTGCGCAGAAGATCAAGGATGTGGCGAAGGAAAATCACATTGAGATCGTAGAAAATAAACCGCTTGCCAGAATGCTATATGCGAATGTGGAGATCGGAGAACAGATTCCGCCCGAATTATATAAGGCAGTGGCGGAGGTTCTGGCTTTTGTATATCAGCTGAAAGGGAAGGTTTCCTAAAGAAAAGCAGGAAATGAGTAGGTTCGTTCAGATATGTTTCGGATAGGTGTAAGAATACCGACGTTGGGAAAGGAGGGGAAAAGCCATGCCGACAAGATCGTCTTCCAGGTTTAAAATCAAGGACAGACTCATGGATTACGGCGTTGCTCTGTACCTAGTAGCAGCCATCATGATGCTCCTGATCCCGATGGATAAGCTTTTGATGGATATCCTGCTTTCGGTGGACATGGCGATTGCCTTTGCAGTCCTTTTTACGGCTATGTTTTCGAAGGAAGTTCTGGATATGTCTTATTTTCCGACCATCCTTCTGTTTACGACGATCTTTCGGATTGCACTCAATGTATCCTCCACGAGGCTGATTCTAACAACGGGAGATCCCGGTAAGGTTATCCAGGTGTTCGGCCAGTTTGTGGGCGGCGGCAATCTGGTCATTGGCGTCATTATCTACATCATCATTCTGATCGTGCAGTTGATTGTCATCAATAAGGGGTCTGAACGTGTTGCAGAGGTGACGGCAAGATTCACGCTGGATGCGATGCCGGGCAAGCAGATGGCCATTGATGCCGATTTAAACACCGGTGCCATTGACGATGCAGAGGCCAAAAGACGCAGAAATAAATTGCAGGAAGAGGCCAGCTTTTTCGGCTCTATGGACGGTGCGTCCAAGTATGTCAAAGGAGATACGGCGGCAGGACTGATCATTACGGTCATTAACATTGTCGGCGGCCTGATTATGGGGATTGTGGCAGCCGGCATGTCCCTTCAGGATGCGATGCAGCATTATACGATCCTGACCATCGGTGACGGACTCGTCGGAGCCATTCCTTCTCTGATGATTTCGATGGCGACCGGTATTCTGGTGACAAAGGGAGCACACGAGGCAGACTTCGGTCGGGAGTTGATCGGTCAGGTTTTCGGTGTGACGAAATCCATGTATCTGGTCGGCGGGGTGTTGACCGGACTGGGGATTCTTACGCCACTTCCGACGATTACCTATGTAGGGCTTGGCGTTGTATTCATCATCGCAGCCAGAGTATCGCAGCAGGCGGTAGAGGAGTCCAAAATTGAGGAGATGGTGCAGGAGGATGAGGTACAGGCAGAAGCAGTGAGAAAGCCGGAGAATGTCAATACGCTTTTGCAGGTGGATCCCATTGAACTGGAATTTGGCTACGGAATCATTCCTCTGGCGGATGTCAATCAAGGAGGAGATCTGTTAGATCGCGTGGTGATGATTCGACGCCAGATCGCACTGGAACTGGGTACGGTCGTGCCGATTATCCGTCTTAGGGATAATATTCAGCTCAATCCCAACCAGTATATCATTAAGATTAAGGGCATTCAGATTTCGGAAGGAGAGATCCTTTTCGATCATTATATGGCAATGAACCCGGGGAGTGTGGAAGAAGAGATCACCGGCATTCCGACCTTTGAGCCGTCCTTCCATCTGCCGGCCATTTGGATTACAGAATCGCAGCGGGAGAGGGCAGAGAGTTACGGATACACTGTGGTGGATCCGCCGTCCATTATTGCCACCCACTTAACAGAAGTCATTCGCGAACATATCGCAGAGCTGCTCACCAGACAGGATGTGCAGAATCTGGTGAATAACCTGAAAGAGGGCAATCAGGCTCTGGCGGATGAGCTTGTTCCGAAGTTAATGAGTTTGGGTGAAATTGAAAAAGTGCTGCAAAATCTGCTTAGAGAGGGTATTTCCATTCGCGACCTGGTGACGATTTTCGAAACGCTGGCAGATTATGCACCCTCCACACATGACACCGATGTGCTGACGGAGTATGTAAGGCAGTCTCTCAAGCGGGCCATTTCCACCAAATATTTTTCAACCGAGGAGACGACCAGTGTGGTGACTCTGGATCCGAAGCTGGAGCAGCAGATTATGGATAGTGTCAAACAGACGGAAAACGGAGCCTACCTCACCATGGACCCGGAGAAGACCAAACAGATCATCCACTCGACGGAGGTGGAGACCAAGAAGTTAGAAGATGCGGGGAAACCGATGATTGTGATGACTTCACCGATTGTCCGCATGTACTTTAAGAAGATGACGCAGGATTATTTCAAAGACCTTGTTGTGGTTTCCTACAATGAGGTGGAGCCGCAGATTGAGCTTCAGTCCGTCGGAATGATTACAGCATAGGGGAGAGTTGAGACAGCAAGATGATTATTAAAAAGTACACGGGGAAAAACGAGGAAGAAGCGACTGAGGCGGCAAGAGGGGAGCTTGGTCCCGGCATTGTGATCATGAACGTCCGTCAGGTGAAAAAGACAGGTTTTTTTGCTTTTTTGAAACCGTCCCAGACGGAGGTGACAGTGGCACTGGAAGAAGGGGATCTGCCGGGGAGGCAGAGCTCCGTCATCCGGCCGGAAGATACGGATGCGACAGGGAAGCAGGGCACAGCAATGAAAAAGTCGTCTTTTTCCGCCTATGTGTCGGATGAATCAGGGACGGCTTCACGCACGCCGTCCGGAACGGGAGAGCAGCTGGCAAGGGCCGTCAGTGAAGGAAGAATCCCTCCTCTGCGTGTTGCGCAGACGGAAGGAGAGATTGATTCCAAGTTGGATGACCTTCAGGCACTTTTGCATGTTGCAACGGTCAGGAAGAACGGACAGAAACAGAACGATCCGCAGGCATCTCCAAACGGAATCGAGAGAGAACGCGAAAGAGAAGAAACGGATGCCATGGTCGCATCGGAATCCGGTGCGGTATACGGAAGTGCGCGGGAAGCTTCTTTGCGGATGCAGAACGCCTCTGTATCCAAAGAGGAGAGTGCGGAGACCCTGGCTGATTTCTCGAGAGCACATCAGAGGAGTGACCTGCCGGAAGAGAATCTCTCTTTTATCAAGTTGCTTTACAATACGCTGCTTGAAAATGATGTCAATGAGCGCTATGCCAATGAGCTGACGGATGAGGTGGAAAAAATATCCAAGCCGGACATGCCTCTGGAATATGCTCTGGCCAATGTGTACCAGAAAATGGTGCTCAAATTCGGGCCTACCGAGATCATAGAGCCGTGTGCAGATGGCCCTAAGGCGGAAATCTTCATTGGTCCGACCGGTGTAGGCAAAACAACGACCATCGCCAAGCTGGCTTCCCGCCTCTATGTGGCAGAGCACAGGAAGGTGGCTTTGCTGACGGTAGACACTTATCGTATTGCAGCTGCAGAACAGCTTAGAACCTATGCTTCTATCCTGGAAATCCCCTTTCGCGTCATCTATTCCATCGAAGATATGAAGCAGGCGGCGGAGGATTTCAAGGACTACGATTTCCTGATGGTGGATACGGCGGGGCATTCTCTTCACAATGAAGAGCAGAAGACTAATATTGTTAACTTTATCAAGACCCTGCAGGAGGCAATGGAAAGCGAGAGCTTCCTCGTTCTGTCCGCCACCACCAAATATCGGGATCTGATCGAAATCACGGATACCTATAAGACTATGGTGGGAGATTACAAGCTGATTTTTACGAAGATGGACGAAACAGCGGTGACGGGGAACCTTTACAATATTCGTATGCATACGGGGGCTTCGATGTCTTATATCACAAATGGACAGGATGTACCGGATGATATCGCAGTTTTCAATGCGCAGAAGATCGTCAAGGTGCTTTTGGGCGGCAGTACCAGGGCTGAATAATCCCGGGCATTTCGCACAGGCAAATCGTTTTTAGATCAAGGAATAGAAAATGGATCAGGCGCAGCAGCTTCGAAAAATAATTAAAAATACAAATTTACCACAAAGGCCCAAGGCCAGAATTATTACAGTCACCAGTGGAAAGGGCGGCGTCGGCAAAAGCAATGTTGCGATCAATATCGCCATTCAGTTCCGTAAATTGGGACATCGCGTCATTATTTTGGATGCAGATTTTGGTCTTGCCAATATTGAGATTATGTTTGGAACGGTACCCAAGCATAATCTTTGCGATTTGATTTATCAGGGAAAAAATATCAAGGATATTATCACCTGGGGACCGATGGATGTCGGATTCATATCGGGCGGATCCGGAATATCGGACATGTACAATCTCAGTCAAGATTATTTGGTTTATATCATCGTGAATCTGGCGGAACTCGATGCAATAGCCGATACTATTATTATCGATACGGGTGCAGGCGTCTCCAATGCCGTACTGGAATTTCTGGTGGCAAGCGGAGAAGTGATTCTGGTTTTAACGCCGGAGCCGACCTCCATTACGGATTCCTATTCGCTTATGAAAGCACTTTCACAGTATCCGAGATTTTCCGTCAATGATACGAGAGTGAAGGTCATTACCAATCGGGTGGATACGGATGAGGCCGGTCAGCAGCTTTTCAACAAACTGAATTCGGTCGTCGCAAGATATTTGAAGATACCCATGTCTTATCTGGGTTCCATACCACAGGACCCGCTTTTGCAAAAGAGCGTGATGCAACAAACACCGGTTTCACTGGCGTATGAGAATGCCAAATCGGTCCGCTCTTTTGAAAATATTACCGCACAGTTAACAGGAACACAGGCGACAGACGGAGTAAAGACACGCGGGATGGCTGCATTTTTTTCCTACATAATCACGGGCAGAAAGTTGTCGGAGAAACAGAACGAAAGATGATCGGAGGGATCTATGTTAGCAGACTACATTTCACCGGGTGACAAAATCGAGCTTCAGGCGGTATCTGGAGGGTGGACTTTGGACGAGAAGGAGGAGCATAAGCTTTACCGCTCCACTCTTAGTGACATCCTTTCGGAAGATCGAATCGATGCCATGATGCCGATGGACAAAAAGGGGAAACTCATTCTGCTTCCGGTGGATGGAGAGTTTAACATTTTTCTCTACTCCAAGACCGGCCAGTATCAATGCTACGGTAAGATTATTGATCGATACCGTTCTCAGAACCTGTATATCTTAACCATGGATATTTTGTCCGGCTTACAGAGAATGCAGCGCAGGGCTTATTATCGTTTCCCCTGTGCGTTCGAGATGCACTGCAGGCAATTGAACGAATATGAACAGCTGGTGATGAACAGCAATGTTTTTTTTGAACCGAATCCGAGTGAAGTTCTGGAGAAGGCGGTGATTGTTGATATTTCAGGGGGCGGCATTCGCTTTATTTCAGGAAAGTCGCTGGAAGAAGGAATTACTCTTTTCTGTGTTTTCAGCCTGCCGGCCAGAAAGAAGAAGGCGGAGGAATATCGCCTCTGCGTAAGGATTCTGAGTGCGAGAGAGCTGGAGAACAGGCGGGGGACTTATGAGTATCGTGCCCAGTATACCATCATTGATGAAGATGATCGGGAAGAGATCATTCATTATATTTTTGAAGAGGAACGCAAGGTTCGTAAACATCAGGAGGCGTGATATAGCCAAAAACAGTTGAAAAAATGAAAAAAATCCTATTAGTTGATGACTCTGCACTCATGCGAAGCGTAGTGGGTGATATTATTAACTCAGACGCCAGATTCCACGTGGAAGATAAGGCAAGAGACGGCGTGGAGGCAATGGAGCTGTTAGAGAAAAAACAGTATGATGCCGTTGTTCTGGATGCCAACATGCCGAAGCTGGACGGAATCGGGGTTCTGAAACGGATTCGCATGGAAGGCATTCGGGCTCGTGTTCTGATGTGTTCTACCAGCACCCAGGAGGGCTCAAAGCTGGCGATGGACGCCCTGGAGCTTGGCGCAATTGATTTTGTGCACAAGCCGGAGCGTGCCAGTCTCTGCAAAGGAGAGTTTTTTTCCAAATTCTTTTTGCAGACGTTAGCTGCAGTGTGCGCAGGGAAGCTTCCCCTCAACGATCATGCGATTCTTCCGGATCTCACACGAAATGCCGGAGGAAGTGTTTCAGGTGTCGCTGCCTCAGGTGGCGGGAAGACCGGGGAACTCACCAAGGGGAACCGGTTGGTGGCCCTGGCGGCTTCTACCGGGGGACCGAAGGCATTGCAGGCCGTGATACCGAGGCTGCCGAAGAATTTAAACGCACCCGTCGTGCTGGTGCAGCACATGCCAAGCGGTTTTACCGCTTCGCTTGCACATTACCTGGATTCCATGTCAGTCATCAATGTGAAAGAGGCAGAAGAAGGAGATATCTTAAAGGCAGGAACCGTCTATATTGCAAAGGGAGGACTGCACCTGTATGTCCAGTTGGAACATGGGCAGCACGTCATTCATTTTAAAGACGGTCCTACCAGAGAGGGCGTCAAGCCTTGTGCAAATTATATGTATGAGTCTCTTGCAGATTCAAAATATGACGAGATCGTTTGTGTGGTTCTAACAGGGATGGGAGCAGACGGCACAGAAGGAATCCGTAACCTGAAAAAGAAAAAAAAGGTTCATGTTATAAGTCAAAATGCCGATACATGTATTGTGTATGGTATGCCGCGGGCAGTGGTAAGCGCGGGACTTTCGGATGAAGAGGAGCCGTTAGATCAAATTGCTCGTGAGATCGTATTGAACATAGGCGTGAGCTGAGGACTTACGCCGGATTGGAGCAGGACATGGATGTTTCTCAGTATCTCGGTGTGTTTCTGGATGAAGCGAAGGAGCATCTGCAAACGCTGAATGATTCCATCATGCAGCTGGAGCAGGATCCGAATAACGAAGACTGCATCAATGAAATCTTTCGTGCTGCACATTCCATGAAGGGAATGGCGGGCACCATGGGTTATAAGCGTATGCAGCAGCTGACCCATGATATCGAAGATGTCTTTTCTGACATTCGCAATGGTACCCTCAAAGTAAACGGAAATATTATTGATACCCTGTTCCAGTGTTTGGATGCCGTACAGGCCTATGTGGACAATATTGGGCAGACACAGGATGAAGGTACGGAGGACAATGCACACCTGATTCAGGCGCTTGCAAATATTCGTGCGGGTGGCGCAGGAGTAGATGAACAGAAGACAGGGAATGCCCCTGCCGCAAGTGAGAACATGCAGGAAACCGTGCATACAGCGGATGCCGCAGTCGCCTACCAAGAGATCCGGATTGATCCGGATATGAAGGCCAGGCTGGAGGGCGATCTCTCAGATGGGAAAAAAGTGTTCGGGATTACCGTACATATCATGGAGTCCTGCGTCCTGAAGGCGGCGAGAGCCTTTCTGGTATTAAAAGGATTAGAAGAAATCGGCGAAATTGCGTTATGTGAACCATCCATGCAGGATATTGAAGATGAAAAGTTCGATACGACGTTTTCGCTCTTGCTGGTAACAGAAGATACCATAGACCATGTCAGAACGATCGCAGAGGAAGTGTCTGAAATCCAGAAAGTCGATGTCGGCGACTATGATGTGAAAAACAGCAAGAATTCCGAGGACGATTCCCATGCACCTGCACCTGCGGCGCAGGCATCGAAGCAGACGGCAAATGTCCCGGTTCCTCAGCCAAAATCACCTGCCGCAGATCGCAATACACCTCCTGTCAAGAAACCGGCGGGAAAATCGGTTGTTTCCCGCACCATCCGTGTAGATATTGAAAAGCTGGATTCTATGATGAATCTGGTTTCTGAATTGATTATCGCCAAGAATTCCCTGATTTCCACGACACAGAGCGAAGAACTCAGCAACAATGCGGTCAATGAACGGATCGAGTATCTGGAAAGTGTCACCACGAATCTGCATGAATCTGTAATGAAGGTCCGCATGGTTCCCATTGAAAATGCGTTGCAGAAATTCCCCCGCATGATCCGGGATTTGAACAAATCTTTGGGCAAAAAAATGGAATTGACCATGACCGGTGAAGACACGGAAATGGACCGTACCGTTGTGGACGAGATCGGGGACCCGCTCATGCATCTGCTTAGAAACAGCGCAGATCACGGGATTGAGACGCCGGACGTCCGCATCTCCAGAGGAAAGCCGGAGGTTGGACAAATCTTCCTTCACGCCTACCAGGACGGAAACAGCGTCGTCATTGAAGTAGGGGACGATGGAAACGGCATTGATGCGGATGTGGTGAAAGCAAAGGCCATTGAGAAGGGAGTGGTCACACCGGAGCAGGCGGAAGCACTAACGGAGCAGCAATGCGTGGAGCTTCTTTTCCATCCCGGGTTTTCTACCGCAAAGAATGTATCGGAAATATCCGGCAGAGGAGTCGGTCTGGATGTCGTGAAATCAAAGGTGGAATCCCTTTCCGGCGAAGTATCGGTGAAGACCAAACAGGGCGAAGGTTCCACCTGGGTCATTCGTCTCCCGATGACGCTTGCAATTATCCAGGCGCTCATGGTGGTGGTCGGTGGAGAGAAATATGCCATTCCGCTCGATTCGATCCAAACGATCGAAGATGTGAATCCCAAGGATGTCGAGTTTGTGTCGAACAAGGAGGTCATTACCCTGCGTGGCAGTGTCTGCCCGCTCATCCGGCTGTCGGAGGCACTGGATTGTACAGAGGCAGGCGGAGAAAAAGACGAGAACAAAGTGGTTGTCATTGTCCGTAAGAAGGAGCAGCAGTTCGGCCTCGTGATTGATCAGCTGATCGGACAGTTGGAAATCGTCATTAAGCCTCTGGGCAAATACACTGGGAAGACGAAACTGTTCAGCGGTGCAACCATTCTGGGGGACGGAGAAGTCGCACTGATTTTGGATACCAACTCTTTGGTCTGATAAGGGAGGGATAGCATGGATGCATTAAGAGACACCACTGATGTCGGCGAATTGATTCAGTATATTGTAATCAAGCTGGGAAATGAGCGATACGGGATACCGATTCGTTACATTGATAACATTGTAAAAATGCAGAAGGTGACGCGGGTACCGAAGGCGGAGCCGTATTTAAAGGGAGTCATCAATATCCGTGGCGACATCGTCCCCGTCATGAGCCTTAGAATCAAGATCGAAATGGGAGAGGACGAAGTGACGGAGGATACCTGCATTCTGATTCTTCGTCCGGAGAGCGGAAATGAACTCTTTGGCATCATCGTAGATGCAGTGGATCGCGTTCTGACACTAGGCACCAACAACATTGAAAAGTTAACCGGAGGGAAGGCAAGGAAAGACGCAAACTTTATCAGCGGAGTTGGGAAATATGAGGATGGATTGGTTTCCATTCTGGATATTGAAGCTTTGGAGATGGATAACGAGAAAAAAGAAAAGAAGGAATAAATATGGCAGGACTGAATATTGATCAGTTAACCGTGAAGTATTTTGATGTACTGAAGGAATTGGGGAATATCGGAGCGGGAAATGCAACCAGTGCTCTGGCACAGCTTTTGGGCATGAAGATCGACATGTCGGTTCCGGAGGTTCGTCTTTTGGAATTTAAAGACGTCGGAGATGCCATGGGCGGTGCCGATCAGATCATGGTAGGCATCTATCTCATGGTGGAAGGAGATGTGAACGGCAGCATGATGTTCCTTCTCAGTGACAAGTCCGCCAGAAATCTTGTGAATAAGCTCATGCAGCAGAATTCACAGGACATGAATTTCAGCGAGATCGAGCTTTCTGCCATGATGGAAGTAGGGAATATCATCACGGGAGCCTATCTGAACTCGATTGCCACGATGACCAACCTGACTATGGTTCCTTCCGTGCCTGCGATTGCGGTGGATATGTGTGGTGCGATCCTTTCTGTTCCCGCAATCGAATTCGGAATGGAGGCGGACAAAATCCTACTGATTGATACACAGTTTTTTGATGACATTAAAATGGACGGTTATTTTATCATGCTTCCGGATCTGCCGTCCTACAGCAAGATACTTTCTTCCCTAGGGCTAGGCGATGTTACAGTCGGATAAAGGAGCGCCGATATGGATCAAAAGGGACAGGTGACAATCATCGGCATGGCCGATTTGAATATCTGTATTCCCCCTAATGGAATATCAACCTTGGGACTTGGCTCATGCGTAGGCGTAGCCATCAGGGACCCGATTTCTAAGGTGGGAGGGCTCGCTCATATTATGCTTCCGGACTCCACCGCGGTGACGGGGGGACCCGTCAACATCCCCAAATACGCCGACACGGGGATTGAAGAATTGGTGAAACAAATCTGTGCCAAGGGCGCAGTGAAATCGAGGTTGGTTGCCAAAATTGCCGGTGGAGCACAGATGTTTGCCTTTAAGTCGAGCAATGCAACGATTCGTGTGGGAGATCGGAATGTGGAAGCGTCCATTGCAAAGTTGAAGGAATTGCGGATTCCGATTGTCGCACAGGATACGGGAGAATCCTACGGAAGAACCGTAGTATTTTACCCGGAAACGGGGGATTTCATTATTCGAGCGGTGGGGAGGCCGGAAAAAACGATATGAACGGGCAAGAGACGGAAATGTCGAAAGAAATGAAGAAAAAGGTCAATGTGGGCGCAAAGGTGGAAATGATTGCACCGTTTATTTCTCTTGCTGCAACGGCCATCATCGCCATTCGCACCTATTTTCAGGGGTTTGCACTTGGCACCTGGCTGGTGATCGTAGCAGGGAGCATGGTACTCTTCATGTTTGCGGGAAGCGTGTTGCAATTCATGGTGATGTATTTTATTGAACAGACCAAAATCAAGGAAGAGGCGAAGCGGCAGGAGATGATGCAAAACAGTGCCCTTCTGGATGGCGCACTGGACGGAAATGCCATTGAATCCGGCACCAATGAAGAAGGTACGGCGTCATCTAAGGCGCAATCGTAAGGGATAAGAGCGGGGGAGACTTATGGACGAAGCTGCAAGAAATAAATTATGGAAAGAATATGGGGAATTAAAGAATGCAGATCTGCGAGAGAAGCTGATTCTGGAATATGCTCCCCTTGTAAAACTGGTTGCGGGACGTCTCTCCATGTACCTTGGGTTTAACGTCGAATATGACGATCTGGTCGGGTATGGCGTCTTTGGCTTGATTGACGCCATTGATAAGTTTGACACGATGAAGGATGTCAAATTTGAAACCTATGCTTCTCTTCGCATCCGTGGAGCCATTCTGGATCAGATCAGGAAGATGGACTGGATTCCGAGAACCATTCGAGATCGCCAGAAAAAAATCGATTCCGCCATCAAGGAAATTGAGGCTGAACACGGTCATGTAGCCACTGATTCTGAAATTGCCGCCAAAATGAATATTTCAGAAGACGAGTACATGAACTGGCAGACCCAGATGAAGGTAACAAATGTTGTATCATTGAATGAGTTCATGGAACAGGGAGCGGATATTCCGGACGATGCGATCAGCAACACGAGATTCGAGAAACCGGAAGAAGCCATTGAAAAGGAAGAGCTCAAGCAGATGCTCGCAGAGGCTCTGGAGCTTTTGACAGAGAGAGAAAAGAAGGTGATTCTGCTATACTACTATGAAGAATTAACCTTAAAGGAAATCAGCAGTGTGCTGGATGTTTCGGAGTCCAGAGTATCGCAACTGCACACAAGAGCTTTACAGAAAATGAGACAGAAGATGGGTAAGTACATGGGAATCCTGACGGAACACGCTTAAAGATCTGAGTTTTTCCTTATCTGCAGATAATGCGTGCAATCTCGCCGTAGGAGGAACCGCGGGGGATTTGAACCGTTCCGGAATGAACATAACGATCTTTTCCATTTTGAATCAGATAGGTATTGAAAGAAGGCGCATCTTCAATGACTCCCGCATCTGCAAGTGCTCTTGCCACTTGATCCGATCCATATCCTCTCGGAATGGTGACGATGATACTGCCGCTCGGCTTTACGCTACTTGCCGATGCGGCGTTTTTGGTTGAAGAGGAGACCGAAGAGGCAGAGACTGCGGAAGAGGAAGCGCTGGTGGAGGCTTGTTTGATCGAAGTAGAGGAAGATCCTGTGTTTGCGCTATTAGATAGGCCGGCAGCATCTTTTGACTTGGAAATTACAGAGTTCCCGGAGTTTCCGGACGTAGAGAGAGCGGAGGCCGAACTCGCATCTTTCGTTGTGGAGGCAGAGCCGAAATTTTTAGTGGCGGAAGACAGACGGTCAGATACCGAAGAGGAACTCTTGCTACCATTTGTCTGCTCTTCGGGATGAGAGGAAACATCCTTTACGGTACCTTGGCTTCCGGCTCTACTTGCGCCCATCACCTGCGGGTTTGGGTCGGAATTCACCGTGCTTCCCGAAGAAACCGAGGATCCGCTTTCGGCAGCATCCTGGCTGGAGGAAGCGGTATCCTTATTCTCTTCCTTCATGGCCGCGATCTTGGCATTCGCCTCGCTTAAGGCATCTGCTTTTGCCTTGGCTACTTGAGAGGCCATCTCGGAGGCATCCACCATTCCGTATTCCTTGGCCTTTGCCATGATCTCTTCCTGACTCATGGTCTTGTTGCGACCAAGAGCCAGTCCCATGATAATGGCAGTACATACAACACCCGTTCCTACTCCGCGTAAATACATTTTCATTTTCATAACGATCTTCTATCTTTCCGATGTCTGAGTGCCAGATCCGTCATCAACTTGACCTCTCCGACGCCAATCCCCATTTTTCTTGCAATCGCAACGCTTGAAAGTCCCTCTTCATGCAATTTCATAACAGCTGCCTGCCGTTCTTCAAAGAGAGGATCCGATTCCTCGTGGGAAACAGTAAGAGCGGCGCCGCCGGATGCGGCAACAGCGGAAGAAGGTGCGTTTTTTGCAACCTTTTTATCCGGATGAGACCCTTTACCTTTGATGGAAATCACCTTGGCGGATAGAGCACCGAAGGCCTCCGCTGCGGCGATACTCTCTTTATCACGGGATTCCGAAACGGATTCGTCCGTGTGAACGCTTTCAATCACATGTTCGTTTGGTGCAGGAGAAACACTCTTGATCTCTGCCAGAAGAGGAGAGAAGGGCTTGTTTTCTTTCTCGGTGGTTTCTGCAAGCTTCATGGCAGCTTCCAGTTCATCCTTCATCACCTGCGTCTTCTTCGCAGTTTCACCGGAAGCAATTCTTGCCTCTTCTATGATTGCGCGGGCATTCTCTGCCGTAATCTCGGCGTCCTTTACAGTCTGTTTCGCTTCAGCGGCGGTTTGCGTTACTTCTCCGGCAAGTTCCGTCAAATTTTTGTGTTTGTCATTTAGCATGTCATACAGAAACATGACTTCATCGTGATTTTTGTGGATATCCTGTAAAACCGTGTCGGAATATTCATGAATGGCACTGATCTTTTCGTTTGTGAGACGCTCCAGGCTGCGTTCCGATTTAAGAAGCGCTTCTTCCAGGGTATCATCGACTTTGTCGTGAATATCGTTTGCGGCATGATCAACCGAGTGTTTCACCATTTCGTTGACGCTACCCCTGACGGCTTCTTTCTCCTCCTCATTTAATCGGAACCTGCCGTCCGATGAAGTCCCTCTGTCCGGCATGACAAAACCGACCACGATTGCCATGAATCCAATGATAATCATGATAATTTCCGTTGCGCTGATCAATTTTTTTCCCTCTTTTTATTTAATATTCTATTGATTTCCGCGTTGGCGACTCTCAGATTTTAAAGTCATAGGTGGGCTTGGGACTTGGCTCAATCTGACGACCATCTTTCCCGACCAGAACAGAGGATTTTGGATGCAGCTCTTTCAACGGTTTGTCTTTTTTCTTTTTATGGTCACCGTCTGGCGATTCGTAGGAGCCGTTTCCCTTTTCCTTGGCATCAAATTTGAACTTTTGCGGATCGGATTTGGATGTGTGGGACACCGACTGCGATTTCTCGTCCGCTTCACGGGAAAACTGTACTTGAAAAGCAGCCTGGTCTGTCTGAGGTTTATTATCCTCGTTCTGTTTTACCGCAGAATAATCACCGGTTCGAATAATTGCGCCTTGAAAATCAATGCGACCGATTGACATAGATACCCCCAAGATATTGTAGCTCTCGCACTTATAGAGTACAGTATATCATGTTTTTATCGGTGCATCAACGAATTTTCGTATGTTTTTACCTATTTTAAAAGGTGGGAAATGGGAGCCGAAGAATCGGGTGAAGTGACAATTCTTTTGCACTCCAGTGACAACGATCTTGTACCCCGGAGCAAAGCAAGGTTTCACCGCAGGTGAGCGACAGGGCTGTGGGATCAGGCTGCACTGCCACGGTAGACGAAAATTCTTGTGTAATCTTGTATTCTGTGGTATTATACACAGGCTATTTATCAATCACGCATGTCTTCATGCTGTGTGGTGCCTTTTTAGCTAAGGTTCACAGCAAAACGGAGAAGGCTCAATCCGCGATGACATGCGGAAGTCAAACCAAATGGAGGGAATAAAATGAGCGTAGTTACGATGAAACAGCTGTTGGAAGCCGGTGTTCACTTCGGACATCAGACCAGAAGATGGAACCCTAAGATGGCCCCGTATATTTTCACGGAGCGGAACGGAATCCATATTATTGACCTGCAGAAGTCGGTAGGCAAGGTGGATGAGGCATATAAGGCCGTTTATGAAATTACCGAGCAGGGTGGAACCATTCTTTTCGTAGGAACCAAGAAACAGGCGCAGGATGCGGTCAAGGCGGAAGCGGAACGCTGCGGAATGTATTATGTAAACGAGCGCTGGCTCGGCGGTATGTTAACCAATTTCCGTACCATCCAGTCCAGAATCGATCGTCTGAAGAAGATTGAGAAGATGCAGGAAGATGGAACCTTTGAGCTTCTTCCCAAGAAAGAGGTGGCGCAGCTCAAGAAAGAATATGACAAGCTGAACCGCAATCTTGGCGGGATTCGAGATATGAAGCGCATTCCGGATGCGATTTTTGTCATTGATCCGAAGAAGGAGCACATTTGTGTGCAGGAAGCGCATGCGCTTGGCATTACTCTGATCGGTATCGGTGATACCAACTGCGATCCGGAAGATTTGGATTATATTATCCCCGGGAATGATGATGCAATTCGTGCCGTTAAGCTTTTGACCGGCAAGATGGCAGATGCGGTGATTGAGGCAAACCAGGGCGAAACCGCCGATGCGGGTGAAGAGCAGGTAGAGAAGGCAGAAGAGACTGCTCCGCAGGATATTGAGGAAGTTGCTTCAGAACAGTAAGATTGAGAATGAGGGGATTTTTCCAGAAAGGAAACGAAAATGGCGATTACAGCAGCAATGGTGAAAGAATTGCGTGAGTCGACTGGCGCCGGTATGATGGAATGCAAGAAGGCGCTGAGCGAGACCAACGGCGATATGGATGCGGCAGTAGAATATCTGAGAAAAAACGGCGCAATGAAGGCAGAGAAGAAGGCTAGCCGGATTGCGGCGGAAGGTCTCACCAGAGTGGCGGTAAAGGATGACAAAACCGCTGCAGTAGTAGAGGTGAATTCGGAAACGGATTTTGTGGCGCAGAACGAGAAATTCCAGAATTTTGTAGAAGCAGTTGCCAAGCAGGCAGTTCTGTCTGATGCAAAAGATATGGATGCTTTTCTTGCGGAACCTTGGGTAGAAGACAAAAATGAAACCGTGAAGGAAGCACTGGTTGCGATCACCGCAGTGATCAGTGAGAAGCTGTCCATCCGTCGTTTTGAAAAGCTGACAGCGGACAATGGGATTGTAGTCCCTTATGTACACGGCGGCGGGAGAATCAGCGTGCTGGTCGAGGCGGAAACCGGTTCTACTTCGGATGCAGTCAAAGAGGCTGTGAAGAATGTGGCAATGCAGGTGGCTGCACTGAATGCCAGATATGTGGACATGGCGGACGTTCCGGAAGATTACAAGAATCACGAGAAGGAAATCCTCTTAGCGCAGGCAACCAAAGAAAATGAGGAACTTCCGGAGAATAAACGCAAGCCGCAGCAGATCATTGAGAAGATGTTAATCGGACGTCTGAACAAGGAACTGAAGGAAATGTGCCTGAATGAGCAGGTCTATGTCAAGGCTGCGGACGGAAAGCAGACCGTGAAGCAATATCTGGATCAGGTTGCAAAGGCGGAGAATACCACACTTTCCATCAAACGTTTCGTTCGTTTCGAAACGGGAGAAGGAATCGAGAAGAGAGAAGAAAATTTTGCAGAAGAAGTTGCAAAACAGGCGGGATTGAAATAATTTCCGTACAAGGATTGCTCCTTGGAGGGTGCGTTCGTTTGGGCGCGCCCTCTGTGTTTTCTTAGATCGGTTGTACACATTTTGATTGTAGGATTTTTCTATTTATTATATTTTCTATTCATTATGGAAGATTTTTAGAAAGGTCCTGCTCTGCCGTCACAACCGGCCATCTCTTTGACGGAGGCTTTCAGATGGATGATATGGACGAACAAAAATACTGCTCTCTCAGGCTTGCGAATCAGCTCTGTTTTCCCCTCTATGCCTGCTCCAAGGAAATCACGAGAGCGTATAAACCTTTTTTGGATCAGCTGGATCTGACTTATACCCAGTATATTACGATGATGGTACTCTGGGAAAAGAAGAAGGTGAACGTGAAGATGCTGGGGGATTCGCTCTTTTTGGATTCCGGAACGCTTACTCCTGTCCTAAAAAAACTGGAGAGCAAAGGATACATTCGAAGAGAAAGGTCTTCGCAGGACGAACGCAACCTGGAGGTGACGATTACGGAAGAAGGTGTTAAACTTCAGGAAGATGCTCTCAGCATTCCAAAAGCGATGGGGAGCTGTATGTCACTGGACAAGGGAGAGATGAAGATGCTCTATGACCTACTCTATAAGTTGATACGAAACGTGAGGGGGCATTGAGAGAAAGACACGGGACCGGCTATGAAATTTGTTCGAATCAATGAATATACCGTGAATTGTATCCTAACTGCAGACGATCTGGAAGAGCAGGGGATCCGCATAGAAGATCTTCTAAAAAAGGAAGAAAGTTCGATGGAGTTCCTGCATGGAATTATTGAGCGTGCAACAGAAGAAGTCGGGTTTCATCCGGACGGCAACGTGCTTCCGATGCAGATCACGATGCTTCCCGATGATTCGATTTCTCTGACACTCACCGAAAATCCTTCTAAGATGATAGGTAACTTTATCGAAGGATTCACCGGTGCGCTTCAGAAGCTGGTGAGCAGCATTGAACAGGGGAAAAAAGCTTCTGAATCCGAATCAAAGGAGGAGGGGAACCGGACTGCAGTTGCAGACCAGAAGGCGGAAAGCAGGAAGATGACCGTCCTGAAAATGGTCTTTTCGTTCAAGCAACTTTCCGATGTGTTAAAGCTGGCGGCAGTGGTGAGAGAGTACCCCAGGGAAAGCAGCCTCTTTGCGGATCGCAAGAAGGGACGTTATCTTCTTCTGATCGGGCAGGAGATTGATAAGGAAGAATCCACGATATCACCGATTTTTTTGCATGCGGGGGAATATGGGGATTTTGTGAGTGCAGATGAGAGGTTCATGGAACACATGCGAGAAACATGTGATTGTATCGTTCCGAGGGATGCGATCAAACGTCTACATTTGTTGGGGAAGGCAGTATGAAAGCAGAATACAAATTTCCAATCCGTCTCAATCAATATCTGGCGAGAACCGGTCTTTGCTCACGCAGGCAGGCGGATTTACTGATTGAAGAGGGAAAAATCACAGTCAACGGGACCACTGCGCAGCTGGGGGAACAGGTTCTGCCTTTAGATGAGGTACGGGCAAACGGAAGGCTCGTGAGGCTTCCGGAGGAGCTTTTGACTTATGCCTATTATAAGCCGAAGGGGATTGTCTGCACGAGGGAAGATCCGCACATCCCGGAGCAGGATACCGTTGCTTATGTCGTAAAAAACGTGCTGAAATTGCCGGGGAATATCATTTATGCGGGACGATTGGACCGGGAATCGGAAGGACTCCTATTGCTGACCAATGACGGTATTTTGTCTCAGGAAATGATGAAGGGTGCAAATCATCACGAAAAGGAATATGAAGTTCGTGTGGACCATCCGCTCACCAGGCAGACGGTGATGGATCTGATGCATGGGGTCTATCTGCCGGAATTGGATATTACAACGAGACCCTGCAGAGTTCGTGTGGATGATAGCGACAATCGTAAGATGTACATGTTGCTGACGCAAGGGTTGAATCGACAGATCAGACGAATGTGTGCGGTCTTCGGTTATCAGGTGATCTCCCTTTTGCGTACACGCATCATGAACGTGACCATTGACGGAATGCGCCCGGGGGATTGCAGGGAATTGTTCGAGGGAGAGGCCAGAGAATTGTATCGCCAGGCAAGGAGCGCTGCCGGTTTATAAAATCATGATGAATAAGACCGCGTATGAAGAACTGAAACAAAAGTTGAAATACCACATGAACCGGTATTACAACGAGGATGAGCCGGAAATCAGTGATTATGAATACGATCGGCTCATGGTGCAGCTGAAGGAAGCGGAGAAAGAGCACCCGGAATGGGTGGATAAAGACTCACCAACGCAGGTGATCGGGGAGAATGTGGTCGATGAGAAATTTGCTGCAAGCACCCCCGGGGGATCAAAAAGAACTTCAGGTGTAGTCGTTTCCCATGATGTGCCCATGCTTTCCATTCAGGATGTTTTTACCAAAGAGGATGTGTTGCGTTGGGTTCACGAGGTAAGAAGCCGACATCCGGATGTGAAATTCAGCGTGGAGCAGAAAATCGATGGGCTTTCCATGAGCATTCGCTATGACAAGGGTAAAATCGTCCTGGCAGAAACGCGGGGGGACGGCCTTCTTGGGGAAGATGTGACGCTGAACGCCCTTGCCATCCCGGATGTTTTGCAAGATCTTGGACCTGCAGGTAAAAATGATGCGGGACTGTTGCTTCCACTGGAAATCCGCGGCGAAGTTTATATGACCTTGGAAGCCTTCGAGAAAACCAATGAAAGGCAGGAGCTGGAAGGGAAGAAAATTTTCGCCAATCCAAGGAATTGTGCGGCAGGAACCTTGAAGCAGCTGGATCCCCGGATGGTCAAGAAACGCGGATTATCCATGTTTCTTTTCAATATGCAAAGAGCGGAGGACGAGACGTTGATGCAGTCGCATCAAGGGGCTCTAAGGCGGATGAAGGCAGCCGGATTTCCAATTGTTCCCTCTGTTCTCTGTGTCAGCGATGAAGAAATCCTTGCACAAATCGATGCCATCGGAGCCTCCCGGGGAGAACTTTCCTACGATATTGACGGGGCGGTCGTCAAGATTGACCAGATTGCATATCGGGAGGATTTTCCTGCAGGGAGTAAATATAGTGCAGGACATATTGCTTACAAATATCCGCCGGAAGAAAAAGAGGCTGTCATTCAAAAGATCGAACTTTCAGTCGGAATGACGGGAAGAATCAATCCGACTGCTGTTTTCACGCCGATTCGGCTTTGCGGGACGGCGGTTTCGCGTGCAACCCTCCATAATCAGGACTTTATTAACCGGCTCGGGATCGGAATCGGGGATACGGTTCTGGTCTATAAATCGGGAGAGATCATCCCGAAGATCCGATCGGTGGTTCGGGAGAAGCATCCTGAGGGAGGAGAGGTTTATCAGATTCCTTCGGTCTGTCCGGTTTGTGGAGGCAGAGTAGAAAGAGAGGCGGGGAGTGCGGACATGTTTTGCACCAATGAAGACTGTCCGGCCAAACTAATCCGCAGAGTGATTCACTTTGTATCCAGAGATGCCATGGATTTGAAAGGCTTCGGCGCGGAATATATTCAATCCTTGATTGAGGGAGGGTATCTGCGTAACATTGCGGACCTTTATTCCTTAAAAGATCACCGAAGCCGTTTAATACAAGAGGGGGTGATCGGCAAGGAAAAGAATACGGACAAGCTCCTTGCCGTGATCGAGCGTTCCAAGCAAAATGAGCCTTACCGTCTGCTTTGCGGACTTGCAATCGCCAATGTCGGCAAGGAAGGAGCGAAAACGCTCATGCACCATTTTCACTCCTTTGACGCCCTGAGGGAAGCAGGACTGGAAGACCTTTTAAAGGTGCCTGACGTGGGAGAAACCACGGCAAGGGGGATCCTGAATTATTTTGCCGGGAAGGAACATCAGGAACTCTTAGAGCGTCTGAAGAAAGAAGGGGTCAGGATGGAAGAAGAAAAGACCTTGGCTCCCGGAGCGGAGCAGCCTCTTGCCGGAAAGAAAATCGTGATCACGGGAGCACTCTCTCACTTCCTGAACAGAGAGGAACTGATCTCCTTTATAGAGGAGAGGGGAGGCAAGGTTTCCGGAAGCGTTTCCGGGAAAACGGATTTTTTAATCAACAACGACAAGGCTTCCACATCAGGAAAAAACAAAAAGGCGATCGAGTTGGGAATCCCCATTCTTTCAGAAGACGATTTTTTATCAAACCTTGCACCAGAGAAAAATGTATCTTCGGAGAAACAGGATCTTTAATGGACAGAATGGATTTGGCAGGAAAAAATAATCCATTTTACAAGGATGAAGAAGAGGAAAGAGAATGAACAGGAGATATAGGATTCTTGTGGCAGTGTTTTGCACTTCGCTTTTGCTTTCGTTGGCAGGAGGCGTAACGGCATTGGCGGCGGGAAAAGAGGGGAGCGCCTCCTCGAAGAGGGGATCTTCTCTGCCGGAAGTAACGGGGGTGCAGATCAAAGACAGGGGAACAGGCAAGCAAAAGAAAGAAGATCCCGAACCGAAAACCGGAGAGGAAGCGCCCTTTCTTCTCTTTGCAGGTGCGGCGGCAACAGGTGTTTATCTCTTCCTTTCGCTTAGGGAGAGAGCGGCGGAGAATTGAGAAGAACTTCTTTTATGAAGAGAAGTTGCGGAGCATTAAGCAGAACTTCTTTTAAGAAGAGGAGTTTCAGAGAATTGAGCAGAACTTCTTTTATGAAGAGGAGTCTCAGAGAATTGAGAAGAACTTCTTTTATGAAGAGGAGTTTCAGAGAATTGAGCAGAACTTCTTTGATCAAGAGGTTTTGCGTGAGCCTGATGTTGCTTTCCCTGGTGAATCTTCTGTTTGATCTGGGAAGGTCCGAAGAACACGCACAAAAGCAGAGAAAAGTGGAAGCGCTTTATTATGCGAAGCAGACAGCTGGGCCTCTTTTGGAGGGCGCGGACCGGAATGCAGAGAGTAGAAAGCAAAGGACGCAGAATCAGGCGGATAGGAGGGTTGTTTCCTCCGATACGGGAATTCTGGTGGGGAGAAACGGAACAAGGACCCATTCTTCTCTTGGGGCGCTGAAGAAGGAGAATCCGGACACGGTGGCATGGCTGAGTGTTCCGGGGACACCGATTGACTATCCGGTCGTACAGTGTAAGGATGTGGCCTTCTATCTGAATCACAATTTTTTTCTGGAGCCGGATGCCTATGGCTGCCTTTTTGTCAAAGAACAGGCGGATCTGCAAACGCCCGGAACGAATTTCGTGATCTATGGACATAACATGCGGGACGGAAGCATGTTTGGCTCTCTGATCAGCTATGAGAACAGACATTTTTATGAAAATCATAAACTCATTCGATTGGACACGGGGAGAGAATGTCGGGAATATGAAGTGATGTCGGTATTAAAAACGCATCTCTTTCAGAACAGAGAAGATACCTTTAAATATTATCAGTTTTATCAGGCAAATACGGAAGAAGAATTCAAGAATTACAATCAAAATCTCAAAGCACTCTCCCTCTATGATACGGGAGTGACGGCGTCCTACGGAGATCATTTCCTCACCCTTTCCACCTGCTCCTCCTATGTGGAGGACGGTCGCCTCGCAGTGGTTGCCAGGCAGATTTCCCCGGAGCCTGCGCACGGAGGTGAAACCAGAGATTCTGCGTCTTTCGGCACTTTTGACGAATAGAATGCATAAGGTTTAGAAATTTGGAAGGTTTAGAAATTTTTGAAATTCTATTGACAAACAGGATGGGGTGGTTTAAAATTCTTTTTGTTGTCAGGTAAACAACATATAAATGTACGTGTAGCTCAGCTGGATAGAGCGTCTGGCTACGGACCAGAAGGTCGCGAGTTCGAATCTTGTCACGTACAGCGAAAGGAATCCGTAAGGGTTCCTTTTTTCGTAGAGTTTTGTATAATACGGATAGGACGATGCCGGTGTCTAAAGCATCAGAATCCTTTTGTCAGGCTTTGTGGGGGACGGGGAAGAGGGATGAACCAAACATACGAGTTAATTGCACCCTGCCATTTCGGGTTGGAAGCGGTTTTAAAAAGAGAAATCTATGACCTTGGATATGATATCTGCGAGGTGCAGGACGGAAGAGTTTCCTTTCTGGGAGATGCGGAGGCAATCTGTCGCGCCAATCTCTGTCTCAGGAGTGCAGAGAGGATTCTTCTGAAAGCAGGCAGTTTTCATGCGGAAAGTTTCGAAGATCTCTTTCAGGGAACCAGGGGGATCCGGTGGCAGGATTTTTTGCCGCAGAACGCCAAATTCTGGGTTGCCAAGGCGGCCAGCGTGAAGTCGAAGCTGTTCAGCCCGTCTGATATCCAGTCTGTCATGAAAAAGGCTATGGTGGATGCCATGGCACAATCTTACGGGATCCAGCATTTTGAGGAGGACGGGGATCCCTATCCGGTCCGTGTTTTTATCAAAAATAACGAGGTCACTGTTGCCATTGACACGACGGGAATTTCTCTCCACAAAAGGGGGTATCGTAAGCTGGAAAACGGTGCGCCGATTGCGGAGAATCTTGCGGCAGCTCTTCTTTTGCTCACTCCGTGGAAGGGAAATCGCATTCTGGTAGACCCCTTCTGCGGGAGCGGAACGATCCCGATTGAGGCGGCAATGATCGCCTCCGGGATCGCCCCAGGTCTGTTCAGATCTTTTACAGCACAGAACTGGAAGCACCTGATCCCGGAAAAAACCTGGGAGGAAGTGAAGGAGGAAATGCGGGAAGAGATTGACGATCATCCGGAAACCGATATTCAAGGCTATGACATTGATCCAGAGAGCATTTCCATCGCAATGATCAATGCCAAAAAGGCGGGAGTGGATCATTTGATTCATTTTCAGACAAGAGACGTAAAAGATTTAAGCCATCGTAAAAAATACGGATTCATTTTAACCAACCCGCCCTATGGAGAGCGCATGGGTGAAGAGGAGGAACTTTTTTCCCTTTATCGAACGCTTGGAGAGAGGTTTCGTGCACTGGACTCCTGGTCGATGTATGTCATCACTTCCTATACGGAAGCGGAGAAGGCAATGGGACTCAAGGCGCAGAAAAATCGTAAAATCTATAATGGGATGATCAAAACCTTTTTCTATCAGTTTCCCGGTCCCAAACCACCGAAAGGAAAATCTTCCACATGAGTTTCGATGAATTGCAAAAAAAGACAGCGATTGTGATTGCTCTTTTTTCTATAACGACGCTCGTCTTCATGTTGCATCATACTTTGATGAAGCAATTTGCGATTGCAGAAGTGGCTTATGCAAAGGAGGATGCACTTTCCGGAACTTCTTTTGCTCTGACAGAGAGAGAGGTGGACACCAAACAGTCGCCGTATGATTTGTGTATTCCTGTTCCGGAGGGGACGCACTATGAGGATTTCCATATAGAAAACCATTACTTTACGAAAAAGCTGGTTGTGCGGATTCATACCGGAAGGGATGATTTTTATCGAAAGCATGTGGTCTTTTGCAATTCTTCCAAGGTCAAAAAATCATTTGGGCAGAAAGAGGAAAAAGAGCTGACCCTTTCTTTTTCATTGAATCAGGTTTATGATTGCGATGCGGATCTGACGGATGGAATGATTTCCTTGCGGTTTTCCCCTGTTGCAGGGAGCAATTCGCATCTGGTTCTGCTGGATCCGTCTGCGAAGCCCGGCACCGATGCACAGACAAGCCTGTTGCTTGCACAGAAGATCGTAAACTTATCCGAGCCGGGAAAGGATTCCGTTCGCTTTTTCCTCACACGGATGGGGGAAGATGCCCCCACGGATAGAGAGGTGGCTGAGTTCATAAACGAGACGGGAGCGGATCGTTATCTGTGCCTGGCGGTGGAAAAGGAGCTGCAGAATGTAGACTCGCAGGAACAAGCGAATGCAGAATCACAGAGCGCGGGTGCACAAAAGCAGGAGGCGCAAACGGCAGCATCACAGAGGCAGGATGGGCAAGAAGGGAAAGGCTGCATCGTGCAGGTGCGGACGCTCTACAGTGACGGTTATTATATTCGGAACTACGGAAATGTTGCCTTTGCCAATACCATGGAAGAGGCGCTCTATCATGAGGCGGGATTTGAGGCTTTGGGACTCTCTGCAGATCCGGATCCATCCTCTCTTTTGCATCATCTTAAAATTCATGGAGCGCAGGTAGAGCTAGGGGCAGATTGCCTGGAACAGGAGACGATAAAAGCGTCATTGCACAAGAATAAAAAGCAGGAAGAAATTCTGAACCGGGCGGCAGCAGCACTTTATGAGGGGCTGATGCAAAGCTACGAACAGGCGGAAAATTAGAGAAAGAGGGTATATCAAGTGGACTTAAAGACCTATCGATGGATTTTTGCAACCGGAAATCAGGATAAAGTGAGAGAGATCAGACAGATGCTTCCATGGAATGTGATTTCAATGAAGGAAGCAGGGATTGATATGGAGATCGTAGAGGATGGGAAAACTTTTGCGGAGAATGCGCTCATCAAGGCAAGAGCATTGTATGCGTATTTGAAGGAAAGAGGACAGGAAGAGAAGACCATTGTCATGGCGGATGATTCAGGTCTGGAGATTGATGCGCTAAATGGAGAGCCCGGAATTTACTCTGCCCGTTACCTGGGTCATGACACGCCTTATACGGTGAAGAATCAAAATTTTCTGGATCGAATGAAGGGTGTACCGGAGGAGAAGCGTACGGCACGTTATATTTGCGCCATTGCCACCGTCCTTCCCGACGGTGAGGAATTGCAGACCGAGGCGGCCCTGGAGGGCAGGATCGCCTATCAAAGTGCGGGAAATAACGGCTTCGGCTTTGATCCGATTCTTTATTTACCTCAGTATGGCAAAACCAGTGCAGAGATTTCTGTAGAGGAAAAAAATGCGATCAGCCACCGGGGCAAGGCATTGCAGAAAATGAAAATTTTGCTTGAAGAACATAGGTAGATCGTGTATTCTTAAAAAGATGTTTTGCGGTCATGGCGGAATTGGCAGACGCGCAGGATTTAGGTTCCTGTGCCTTAAGGCGTATGGGTTCAAGTCCCACTGACCGCAATCGGTTTCAGTCCGTTGATGGTTTTCTTTTAAAAATTCATTGATCTGTTTGTCCTTTTGGCATCCGGTCTTGATGAAAAGAAGACGATCGCTTGTTTGTTTCATTCTCTTTCCTTGGCGAAAAACCGTCGTCAAATAAATTTCAAAAAAGGGATTGACAGACAAAAGGGTGCATTATATAATTGTCAATGCGTTCTAACGGAGGCGCTAGACGGACATCCCTTCGGGGTGTGGCTCAGCTTGGTAGAGCGCCTGGTTTGGGACCAGGAAGTCGCAGGTTCGAATCCTGTCACCCCGACTTCAACAGGATATCACTTTAATATAGGAAATAATTATTTCTACCTTGCAGGTGTAGTTCAGTGGTAGAACACCAGCCTTCCAAGCTGGATATGTGGGTTCGATTCCCATCACCTGCTTATCTTTGAAAAGGATATACCTCGAAAGGGGTACATCTGATAAAAGGATATGTGTCCGTAGCTCAGCTGGATAGAGCAACGGCCTTCTAAGCCGTGGGTCGGGGGTTCGAATCCCTTCGGACACGTTACAGGAGCAGTCTAATATGGTGGGTATGGCGTAGTTGGTTAACGCGCCAGATTGTGGTTCTGGAGATCGTGGGTTCGAGTCCCACTATCCACCCGCATCCAGTATGGAAGATTGCGATTCAAGCGATGCGTTTTGTGAAGGGCTATCGCCAAGTGGTAAGGCACAGCACTTTGACTGCTGCATTCGCCGGTTCGAATCCTGCTAGCCCTGATACCTCAGACCAAGCTGGGATTTTGAGGGCGCTTTTTTGCTGCTCCTGAAGCTCTTGAGCCACTAGCTCAGTCGGTAGAGCACTTGACTTTTAATCAAGTTGTCGAGGGTTCGATTCCCTCGTGGCTCACAAACAGGAAATAGGCTAAAAGCCTGAATCTACAAGGGTTTCCGGTACATGGGAGCCCTTTTCTTTTGCTCTAAAACGAACGGAAAAGGTGCAAATAACCTGTGCTGCCAATCGTTTTCTCCAACTTCGCCTGATGCCGGGCTTCGTACTTAGTTCCATTCCTCAGCTAAGAGGAAATCACGGATATTTCGGTGCTTGATACCGTTTCGGCTCATATCGAACTCATCGAGAGAAACAACGTACTTCGGGAAGTTATCGCGGATAGAGCCATACGCGCTAAACTCGCGGTTGACCGTTTCTTCTGATGCCAGCAGATAAGCGACCTGAACATACAGCCTTTCACTGCGCTTGTTGCATACAAAATCAATTTCCTTGTCGCCCGTCCTGCCCACGGTTACCTCATAGCCCCGGCGCAGCAGCTCAAGATAGACGATGTTTTCCAAAATGAAATTGATGTCCCGCATATTGCCGCCGAAAACAGCCTCGCGGATGCCGTGATCGGCAATATAATACTGCTCGTTGGACGCAAGTATCTGTTTGCCCTGCAAATCTTCACGTTTTACCTGATAAAACAAGTACGCTTCACAGCAATATTTGATATAGTTCAGGATTGTTTCCGGGGCAACGGTGCGCTGTTCGTTTTTCAGGAACTTCGCAAGAGAGGTCGCAGAGAAGGTAGTCCCCACATTGGCAATCACATAGGCAAGGATCCGTTCCAGCAAATCTACATCCCGGATTTTATTCCGCTTCACGATGTCCTTGAGCTGGACTGAGTTGAACAGATCGTGAAGATATTGCTTGGACGGTGCATCCGCATATCGGAGATTTGCAAGATAGGGCATCCCTCCGGCAAGCAGATACTTTTGGAAACACTGCTGGATGGACGTATCGGGAGCAATCGACCGGTATAGCTCCATGAACTCCCCGAATGAGAACGGATAAATGACAAACTCCACATACCGTCCGCCTAAATAGGTCGCAAGCTCACTGGACAGCAGCTTTGCATGGGCGCCGGTAATGTAGATGTCGCAATCCAGCGAGACGCGGAAAGAGTTGATGCACTTCTCCCAGTCCTTGACCTCCTGTATTTCATCAAAGAACAAATAGACCTTGCCTTCTATTTCTGCGGCTCTTGCAGTGATTTCTTCGTGCAGTGCCTGTGCAGTTTGCAAATGGGAATAACCCATATCCTCAAAATTGATGGAGATAAACTGCGTCGGGCTGACACCGGACTTGGTGAGTTCCTGCTGGATCAACTCCAACATGACCGACTTTCCGCAGCGGTGGATGCCAGTCATGACCTTGACCAGCTCTGTTCCGATGAACGGACGGATCCGGCTCATGTACAGTTCGCGTTTGATCACAAAACTTCACCCTCCTTTTCCGTGGCTGATCATAGTATATCACACTTACGATTGAAACTTAATGAGTGAATTACAAATTTATAAGTTATAACTGATAAAATACAAAATTTGACAAATGATTTCAGATAAGGATTAACGATCTAAGCGATGTCACTGCAAAGGGGGATTCATGGGGGGAATTCCAACCACGCTGGCATGACGCCGAATCTCGCGCTTATCGACACTCAGCTTCATGGAACCCTCAGCTGCCATCCTCTGTTTACAGAGCCATTTCAGCATGCTGAGCATAGGACGGCTTGATTCATAAAGCCGAATAGTAAGTTCGAATGATTTGTGTTACTCTGTTTCTGAGCCATCGAGAGTTCTCCTTTGTAGTTGTTTGTTTTGTCGTAAATCATTCTGCATGAGCTTTAATGGCTTTTCTCTTGTCTATTCAGTTTTCGCGAACTTTATTGTACTTTATCTCTAGTTGCTTTCTGCAAAATTTTCATGGTGCAGAAATTGTCATCTGTGCCATTTCGGAAGAGGAGATACGTCCTAGCATCATGTAAGAACATAACTTTACTGTATACAGAAAAATGCTAAAATAATGCTATATATACACAAGAAAAAATTGATATATATATCAGATTGCACAAGATAAAAGTAGAACGGAATGCGTGGATGGATAAAAAAGATATGTTGCGTTATCTTGCAGGAAAGACAGACCCGAAGGACAACACTAGGTGGATACCTCTTTGGATGCATGCTCGAGATACTGCGGGTATTATGGAAATGCTTTGGAAGCACTGGGTGCCAGAGTCCCTCAGAAGAGAACTCTGTAGAGGGATAGGTGGAACTGTAAAAGAACATGAAGGGGTTTATCGGAAGCTTTGTATTTTTTTGGGGCTGATACATGATATTGGTAAGGTAACGGCAATATTTCAAGTTCGAATTCTAGACAAATTGCCTGGTATTCGAGAGAAAATACTGGAGGGGGGCCTAGAAATCCCTAGTGCTATAGACTTCGGGTCTCACGTTGGAACATCCTCTTTCAGTATGCCTCATGCATTAGCCGGGCAGATTCTATTGCAAAGGCTTGACATGCAAGAAGGAATCTGTGAGATAGTAGGCGCTCATCATGGTACGCCACAAGATCATTTAGAGAAAGAAATGTTTTTTTCTTACCTTGTGAATCTTCGGGGAAGAGATCAAGATCAGGAGAGTTGGGAAAGCCTATGGAAAGAATTCCTGCAATATGCATTAGAGCATAGTGGATTTAAAGATAAAGAGGAGTTACCTGAGCTTTCCGGAACACAACGTGTACTTCTGTCAGGGCTTCTTATTATGGCGGATTGGGTTGCCAGCAATCAATATTATTTTCCTACTATTTCCGTTGAAGAGAATAGAAAAGAGGAAATATATCCCGAAAGGATTCAGAGTGGTTGGAAAAAGTTAAATTTGCCGACTTTTTGGGCGCCGAATCTTGCCGGGATGGGAGAAAAAGAATTTTCAGAACGTTTTGGATTTTTTCCCAATGCGCTACAAAAAGCAGCATTGGAAACAGCAACGTCTGTTGAGAATCCCGGTATTTTTATTATGGAAGCACAAATGGGGATTGGGAAGACAGAAGCTGCTTTGGCTGCTGCTGAAATATTTGCCGGAACTGGTGGGAGCGGAGGGCTGTTTTTTGGACTTCCAACTCAAGCAACAGCCAATGGTATTTTTCCTCGCATCAAAAATTGGGCAAATGAACAGTCGGAATATATGGAGAAACTTTCCATTCGATTAGCTCATGGAAAGGCTGAATTAAATCAGGACTATGCGGTTTTATTGGAAGAGGAAGGAACAAAGTTTTTAGGAGAGGCTTGTATAGGAGAGGATGAGGACAAGAGTCTTGTTGTACACTCTTTTTTCTTGGGGCGAAAAAAAGTCCTCCTTTCGGATTTTGTGATTGCGACAGTTGATCAGATTCTAATGGCGGCGCTGAAACAGAAGCATTTGATGCTTCGACATCTGGGAATGGCAGGGAAAATCATAATCATTGATGAGTGCCATGCTTATGATGCATACATGAGTGTATATTTGGAAAGAGCACTTTGCTGGCTAGGTGCTTATCACGTGCCAGTTATTTTGTTGTCTGCGACCTTACCGGAAAGACAACGTGTAGCTTTTATAGACGCCTACTTGAATACAACAAAAAAAGAGAAGAGAAAACGGGATGAGACAACATGTGAGGAGAAGACAGAAAACTGGAGGAATTCCCGTTCATATCCACTGCTGACATGGACAGATGGGAAGGATATTCATTACAAAACTTTTCAAGTGAAAACGAATCATTATAGCGTGCAAATAAGATGGGTTAAAGATCCTGAGCGTGTAATAACTCTGCGAGAAAAATTAAAGGATGGGGGATGTGCAATCGTTATCCTTAGTACTATCCGACGGGCACAGCAATTTTCAATAGAGCTACAAAAAGAGATGCCTGAGTACCGTATTATTTTGTTACACAGTGCTTTCGTGATGCCGGATCGTGTAAATAGAGAGCAGGAGTTATTGAAGAATTTAGGCAAGTTTTCTGGAAAGAAAGAACGAGAACGATTGGTTATCATAGGAACATCCGTTTTAGAACAAAGTCTTGACATTGATGGAGATTTTATGATGACAGACCTATGCCCTATGGATCTATTTCTACAGCGCTTAGGACGTTTGCATCGCCATTTGATTCATAATGAGATGCGGCCGAAGCAACTTCAACAAGCACAATGCTTCGTGATTGAAGCGGGTGATGGAGGCTATGAATCCGGATCGCAGGCAATTTACGGAGAGTATCTTTTGATGCGGACAAAGAAGCGCTTGCCCGCAGTCATTCAGCTACCGTCAGATATTCCTGATTTGGTGCAGGACTGCTATGGAGACTGGGAACCGACGTGGGAAAATAGTGCAGAAGAAGCTGAATATGAGAGGGCGTGTGTCGATCAGAGAAGGAAAAGAGCTACAAAAGAGGAAAAGGCCAAAACCTATCGTATTAACAAGCCAAGAAAAAGCCTAGAAGGCTGGCTTAGTGGAGTGGATATTAATTTGGGTGAGGAGACGGCGCAGGCCCAGGTTAGAGATAGTGAAAATAGCCTTGAGGTCTTGCTGTTTGTAAAACGCGAAGATGGAATTCATTATTTACCATGGCAGTGTGGGGAAGACAAGGTACCGATAAAATACATTCCTTCTAAAGAAGAAAAGCGGAGAATCTTAAGCCAAAGTGTAAAGTTACCCGGGGCATTAAGCCATTCCTATAAGATTAGGGAAACATTGCAAGATTTGAACATCATGCGTGAAATGGTACTGTCGGGGGAGTGGAAGCAGGATATTGCCCTACGAGAGGAGTTTTTTTTGCTACTGGATGAAAAATTAGAGGCAGAAATTGCAGGGTTTAGGCTGCATTACTCTGAGCAAGAAGGCTTGTGTTGCCGGAAAGGAACAGAGGATGAGAGAACCGGAATTTAATTTGTTGGATGAGAAATGGATACGTGTACGGCGGCCGGACTGCGTAGTGGAAGAGGTATCCCTGAAAGAAGTTTTTCACAATGCGCATCGTTATGAAGAGTTGGCGGGAGAGACAGCGGCACAGGATGTTGCAATCTTACGTCTTTTACTTGCTGTTTTACATTGTGTCTTTTCACGAGAGGATGAGCATGGAAATAGCGAGCCACTCGTGGATATGGAGGAGGAGGATCAGGAGGAAGAGGTATTTCGTCGCTGGCAGGCGCTGTGGGCTCTAAGAAACTTTCCTGGAGATATCATCAATCGTTATCTTGAAGACTGGCGAGAGCGCTTCTGGTTATTCCATGAAGAGAGGCCATTTTGGCAGGTGGCAAATTTAAAAGAGCTTATTTCAGAACAGCAAAAAGATAAAAAAAGCAAAAAAGATAGCATGTATCCAGCGTATAAATTAAATGGAGAAATTTTACAGAGTGGTCATAAAGTAAGACTCTTTTCTTGCCGTAGTGGTGAATGTAAAATCTATTTGTCTATTAAGGAAGCTGCCAGATGGCTAGTGTATATTAATGCTTTTGATGATAGTGCACTAAAACCACCTAAGGATAATACGAAGAAGCAAAATAAGGAAGAAAGAATAGAAGAAACAAATCAAGAGATGGCAAAGGATAAGGTCAAATCTTCACCGGGACTAGGGTGGCTCGGCAAACTGGGGGTGATTTTTGCTGTCGGAAACAATCTATTTGAAACCTTACTCTTGAATCTGACACTTCTAAAGGATGGGCAAGATTGTTGGGAAAAGCCAAATAAAGCTATATGGGAGAAAGATATGCATGAGCTTTCTGTTAAAGAAAGAGAGCTGTATTCTCTTCCGGAAAATCAAGCTGAACTTTTAACATGGCAGTCCAGAAGGGTGCTCTTGGAGAGAGAGAATACAAATCGGATTAAAGGATACTGGATTCAAAGTGGCGATTTCTTTGAGGAAAAGGATGCGTTTACAGAGCAGATGACAAAATGGAAAAATTCATCCGAAGGCAAGAAAAGTATTTCTTATGAGCCTAAAAGGCATGAAGTGAATTATCAGCTATGGAGAGAATTTGGCAGCTTGTTTGGACAGAGTGACAATGATCACATCCCGGGCATTGTTCGCTGGAGTCAGACACTCAACAGAAAACTAAAGAGGGATATAGGGAATTTTTGTCAATTTAGAATTGTTTCTGTTCAATATGATAAAAAAAATGCCAAGGTGGAAGATGCATTTACAGACTCTATTTCTTTTGCAAGAGATCTCCTGACGGATATAGAACAGGAGTCAGGAATGTCATGGCATCAGCGAATCATTGAAGAAATAACAAAATGTGAAGAACTGGCAGTAGCGATTGAAGTGTTCTCAAAACATGTTGCCATGGCGGCTGGAAAAGCCGTTGAAAAAAGTGATGGAAAAGAACCAATGAAAAGTGGGAAAAGAGGGACGAGTAAAAAGGAGGAAAAGGGAAACGAGATATACTACACGATGATAGACCTTCCATTTAGGGAATGGCTATACTCTATCGACCCTAGTACTATAGGAGAAGCTATGGAAAATAAAGTGTTGGAATGGCAGAGAGTAGCTAAAAAGACAGCTCTTTTCTTAGCAAGAGAATGTGTGAAGGAAGCGGGTGCCACCGCAGTGATAGGAAGAGTGCACAAGGAAAAGACATATAAATCAACGAAAAAGACAATCAAAACAATAGAGAAAAAAGAGTATTATTCGGCTGCAAAGGCGATGGAAGTGCTGGTACGTACAATCAATGCTCTTTATCCGGCGTTGAGGTGATAAAGAATACGGGGAGGTGTATGTGATGCAAGAGAAGAAAATAATAGACTACAAAAGTCGTGTATCCTATTTTGTGAGAAATAAACTGTTGAAATTACAAAAGTGTACGCAGGAGTCTACGGTAAGGGCTCAACTTGCCATAATGAGAAGAGGAATCGGTGCAACCCCCGGAGCTTTGCCAGAATTATGGAATATGCTTTTTGAAGGGTTGCCGGCAGAATTGGAAGGAAAGGGAAAAGAACCAAGCCATTCAGAATGGGCAATTTATACGACCTTAACCCTATTTGCATTGCATCAGCAAGGAAAAGATTTGCAAAAGGAATGGATGCACCAAGAAGGAATCAGTTTAGGGCGTGGAATTGGTCAACTTGCAAACAAGGATGCAGAAGAAGGGGATGGAGGAGCTTTAGTCAGGCGTTTCAACATATTAGCAACTTCAGAGGATCTAATGGAATTGAGTTGGCATTTACGAAATATGATCCAATTATGCAAGCGAAAGAATATAGCATTAGACTATGCCCGACTGACTGAGGATTTATATGACTATCAGGATTTAGAACGGATGGATGGCGTTAGACTGCAATGGGGGAGAGCTTTTTATAGGGAACTAGGTACGAAAAAAGACGAGGCTATAGAACCCCCTGTTCCGAACAAAGAAATTTAGAATTAAGATCTTCAACGAATGATGTAGAAGGAGAGTGCGCGACAAGATGCATTGAGGCTAAGAAGCCCGGAAAGGATGAGTTATGGATAATAAGAGATTGTTTGTTGATTTTCATGTCATTCAGACTGTACCGCCAAGCTGTATTAACAGAGACGATACAGGAAGCCCAAAGACGGCAATTTATGGTGGTAGCAGAAGAGCTAGGGTTTCCTCTCAGGCGTGGAAGCATGCTATGAGAGAATATTTTAAGCATGAATTACCCGAGGAAGATCTGGCAAGTAGAACAAAATATATTCGAAAGAAAATATCAGAAGAAATTCAGAAATTACGTCCACATGCAGGAATGGATCAATGTAAAGAAATGGCAGGACTAGTTTTTGGACAAGCATTATCAAAGAATGTAGCTAAAAAAGATAAAGAAAAAGTGAAGAACAAATGTAATCAAGAAGAGCAAGAAGCGTTATTTTTCATTAGCTTGGAGCAAGCAAAAAAGCTTGCAGCACTCATAAATGAGTATGCTAATGAGAAAGGAGAATTGGGCGAGCAGGATAAGAAGGATTTAAGCCAAAAGGCTCATGAAGCATTAAGGGGTAATCCAAGTTCGGAGATGCTTATGTTTGGGCGGATGGTTGCAACGGATCCTTCGTTGAATTATGATGCAGCTGCGCAAGTTGCGCACAGCATTTCTACACATGCAATCCATAACGAATATGATTATTTTGTTGCAATAGATGATTTGGCACCTGAAGAAAGTACCGGGGCAAGTCATTTGGGCACTACAGAATTTAATTCATCCACATTATATCGATATTCTACCGTGAATGTAATGGAATTAGCAAAGTGGATAGAAAATCCGGAAAAGATTATTAAGGAATTCGCAAAAGCCTTTATCTATTCTATGCCGACTGGAAAGCAGAATAGTTTTGCGAATCGTACGCTTCCGGATGCGATCTACATTACAGTTCGTGAGGATCAGCCGGTGAACTTGAGTGGAGCTTTTGAGGAAGCCATTATAAGTCGTAATGGCTACAGCGCACCTTCCATAGAGAGGTTAAAAGAGTATGTAAAAAAGACCTATCAAAATTTTGTTTCAGAACCTTTATTGGCATTAGGAACAGGGGAGATGCTCGGAGAAATTTGCAAAATTGATAGAGTAGAGGATACTCTGCTTCATTTGGAGGATTACGTAAAGAATTGTTTATGTGAGAAGGGGGTTCAATGAGTACCTTATTATTACGCTTAGCAGCTCCATTGCAGGCGTGGGGAACAGATTCTAAATTCGAAATTAGAAGAACAAATAGGGAACCGTCAAAAAGCGGAGTGATTGGTATGCTGGCAGCGGCACTTGGCTTACCGAGAAACGCAGATTTATCTGAACTTGCTACACTTCACTTTGGCGTTCGTGTGGATCGTAATGGGGAAGTCATCAAAGATTATCACACTGCAAAAGGGAAAGAGGCCTTTGTTACAGAACGTTACTATTTATCGGATGCAATTTTCTTAGTAGGTTTGGATTCAGAGAATAGACTCTTGTTGGAAAAATTGGAAACTGCTTTGAGATACCCCTATTTCCCTTTGTTTTTGGGAAGACGATCCTGCCCGCCGACTCTACCCCTGGTACTGGGAATTCGAGATAAGAATTTAGAGACGGCTTTAAGAGAAGAAGAAAATTTGAATTCTATTCCGGAAAGCGTAAGAAAAAGTTATCGATATATTCGTCTTGATTGTGAACCAGGAGAGCAAATGGGAGCAATAGCACGAGATTTACCTATATCATTTAATTCGGAGAAACGAGAATTTGGATTTCGACGGGCAAGGGAAGTTTGGCTATCAGAGGACGAGAAGATTATGGAAAAAGAAAAGTTAGATTATTCCGTAACGAGAGAACATGATGCCATGGCAGAACTATAAGGGGCCCCAAAATAATGAAACGTAAATTGATAGGGGAGGTGTGGTGTGTACCTAACAAGAATGGAATTGGATACAGATAAGAGGAACACTAGGAAACTCCTTTCTTCTCGTAGTAAAATTCATGGAATGGTGGAAAGTGCATTTCCTACGGAAAGAAAACGTCATCTTTGGCGATTAGATATGCTAAATGGAAAGTTATATCTTCTCATATTAAGTGAAGAAAAACCAAAACTGGATACAGCTGTTCAAGAATATGGCAATGTTGAAGAAGGGTATGCCAGTAAAGAATATCGAACGCTATTATCACGAGTTACAGAACAAAGTAAGTGGAGATTTCGTTTAGTTGCAAATCCGACAAGGAGCATTTCCCGGGCAAAAGAAGGGAAGCGCGGAAAAGTTAAGGCTTGTGTCACTGTATTACTGCAGGAAAAATGGCTTATCGAAAGAGCAGAAAAATATGGTTTTTCCTTGTTAGAAGATGAAGTTCATGTTGTGGGAAATATCTGGCATCATTTTTATAAACAAGACGAAAAAGAAAATCATGTGGCGATTCGAGAAGTGAGCTATGAAGGCATACTTACGGTAGTGAATCCAGAAAAATTTAAAATACTTCTGTGTAAAGGGATAGGACGAGGAAAAGCATACGGTATGGGGATGCTAACTATCGTATCTTTAATCGGAGGAAAAGGATGAAAGAAATTCCAGGAATGATACGCCCGGAACTACAAGAATTACCACAAGTGAAAGATAGGATGACATTTCTCTATTTGGAGCATTGCAAATTAAACCGTCACGACAGCGCTATAGAGGTATTGGATGATCAAGGTACGATAGATATTCCGGCAGCAGCTATTTCTGTTTTGATGCTGGGACCCGGCAGTAGTATTACCCATAGAGCAATGGAATTGATTGGAGATGCCGGTGTAAGTGTCATTTGGGTAGGTGAGCACGGTGTTCGCTATTATGCCAGTGGTCGCCCTTTGACTAAGCGTGCTGGTCTTTTATTACAGCAGGCAAAACTGGTTAGTAATCAAAGACTGCATTTGGATGTTGTGAGGAAGATGTATGCAATGCGTTTTCCTGAGGAGGATGTAAGTAAGTTGACTTTACAGCAGCTCCGGGGTAGAGAGGGAAGTCGTGTTCGAGAAATCTACCGTAAGTTTTCAAGAGAGTATAATATTCCTTGGAATGGAAGGGTATATCAAATGGGAGATTTTGACGAGAGCAATGCGGTTAATCAGGCGCTTAGTGCGGGGCATGCTTGCCTTTATGGACTTGCTCATGCAGTTATTGTGGCTTTGGGATGTGCTCCGGGGCTGGGGTTTGTCCATGTAGGAGGAGATCTTTCTTTTGTCTACGATTTAGCGGATCTTTATAAAGCGGAATTTACAATCCCGATTGCCTTTGAGGTGGCAGCACAAGATCCTCCGGATTTACCTGCTTATGTGAGGAGGAAGGTACGCGATATTATGGCTCGCGAACATTTACTGGAACGAATGGTAAGAGATATTCATTTCCTCTTGTCGGAAAAGGATGAGGAAATAGAGAATGAAACAGAAGAGGTGATATACCTTTGGGACAATCGTCAAAATAAAGTAAAACATGGAACTTCATATAGGACAGAAGGTGAAACATGATAGTTATTTCATTAACAGATTGTCCACCCAAGGTTCGTGGTGATTTATCCAAATGGCTACTGGAAATATCTACCGGAGTTTATGTGGGGAATATCAATGCACGTGTTCGCGAAAAACTATGGAAACGTGTCTGTGAGAATGTCCATGAGGGTAGAGCAACTATGGTTTTTAGTAGCAATGGAGAGCAAAGACTTGATTTTGCAGTCCATAATACAAGCTGGGTTCCGGTGGACTTGGACGGTATTAAGCTTGTACGAAAACCGAGATTTAACAAACAAAGTATAGATGAGGAAAAACCTGAATCAGGCCTTACAAAGAGCAAGGCAGAACGGTTTTACCATATACGGCAGATTCAAAAGGCACATAAACGGAAACAGATTTCCTCCAACTATGTAGTATTGGATTTGGAGACAACGGGACTCAATCATCAGCAGGATCATATCATTGAACTTGCTGCAATACGAATAGAAGAAGGAAAGGAGATAGCGGCATACAGTACGTTAGTGAATGGTGTGGAACTGCCGGCAAGTATTACGAAGCTTACGGGAATTACAAAAGAACAGTTACAAAAAGAAGGAAAAAATATTAAACAGTCATTAAAAGAAATTCTGGAATTTATTGGCGAAAGCAGAATAGTTAGCCATAATGCAGTATTCGACTGGAGATTTTTACAATTTGCTTGTAAAGAACAGGGACTTTTGACTGGACATAATCCTATAACTGACACGTTAACCCTTGCAAGACGAAAGCTGGAGGATGTACAGGACTATAAACTCCTGACTTTAGCAGAATACTTTCAATTTGATATAACAGAATCACACAGAGCTTTGCCGGATTGCCGCTTGACACAACAACTTTATGAGAAGTTAAAGGAAATTGACGAATCGGATGAGGATTAACCTCGGCAATATAACATTTCCGAAGTGTTTTCCCCGCATGTGCGGGGGTGATCCGGTTTCCGGTGTTCCCCAGCACGGTTACAGACGGTTTTCCCCGCATGTGCGGGGGTGATCCGCTTGATAATATCGTGTATCTTATCCCCCCACAGTTTTCCCCGCATGTGCGGGGGTGATCCGAAAGCATAAAGTTCATGCCATTTCCTCCAAAAGTTTTCCCCGCATGTGCGGGGGTGATCCGGTTCGTCTTTCCAGTCAAAATCGTGTGCTTGCGTTTTCCCCGCATGTGCGGGGGTGATCCGAAATGGGATAAATACGAAAGTCGAGCAAGGGTGTTTTCCCCGCATGTGCGGGGGTGATCCGGGTAGCGGGCTTCTTCCAGATCATCACTTTCCGTTTTCCCCGCATGTGCGGGGGTGATCCGTGGTTAGATGCTGATCCTGGAGAAAAATATGAGTTTTCCCCGCATGTGCGGGGGTGATCCGTTGGTAGCTGCAATCAACGCTATCAATCAGGTGTTTTCCCCGCATGTGCGGGGGTGATCCGATATGCGCTGCTT
>JABZIZ010000011.1 GCA_015258065.1 Lachnospiraceae bacterium
AATAGCTCAATGGTAGAGCGCACGGCTGTTAACCGTGATGTTGTAGGTTCGAGCCCTACTTGGGGAGCTCGTATTTTTTATGTTAGAACAATTTGCTTTAGGAGCTTTAGCTCAGTTGGTTAGAGCAGCCGGCTCATAACCGGTCGGTCCCGGGTTCGAGTCCCTGAAGCTCCACTTTTAAGATTGCCGTGGCTGCAAGGTTTTGCTTCCGCGGTTTTTTGTTATCCTGCGCTGATATCATTGGGGAAGTGGCAGAGATCACAGTAAAGGGAAGGGGAATGTCGGAAATATCTTGTGAAAATATTTTTCAAGATCATTATGATTTCTGGGGTCATTTAAGTGACAAGCAGAAAACGTATTTGATCTCTCATACGCACGAAGTGCACTATAAGAGGGGGGAAACCCTGCATTATGGCGGGGATGACTGCATCGGCGTGATTTTGATCGCCTCCGGCATGTTCCGCATTTATCTGCTGTCGGATGAGGGAAGGGATGTAACCCTGTTTCGTCTCTATGACCATGACGTCTGCATGCTGTCCGCTTCCTGTGCCCTTGATGCCGTGACCTTTGATGTGCATATTGATGCGGAATCGGAAACGGTGGGATATCTCATTGAGGCCGCCGCTTTCAGACAGTTGATGAATGAGAATATTTATGTCAAATCGTTTGCGGATGAAATCATCGTCGAAAACTTCTCGGATGTCATGTGGACGATGCAGCAGATTTTATTCATGGGAATTGATAAGAGGTTGGCTTTATTCCTCTATGACGAAATGAGCAGAACCGGTCAGGTCGAAATTAAAATGACCCATGACCAGATTGCAAGATATATCGGCAGCGCCAGAGAAGTGGTTTCCCGCATGCTCAAATATTTTGTCTCTGAAAAAATGGTGGAACTTTCCAGAGGCGGAATCAGGATCGTGGATAAAGA
The DNA here is from genome assembly GCA_015258065.1 of Lachnospiraceae bacterium. Lineage (GTDB taxonomy): Bacteria > Bacillota > Clostridia > Lachnospirales > Lachnospiraceae > Butyrivibrio. The sequence continues at coordinate 932 of JABZIZ010000011.1, forward strand.
AAAACTCCGGAGGCTTGCTGGGTAAGAAAGCACCGGAGTTTTATATTTTTGCGAGAGAGTGTCGGCCTCTTATGGGACCCTCTTCTTAGGATCGATTCCGCCAATGAAGAAACGCTTAGTTGGATACACCGATCATGGACAAGATTTTCGCCTTCGGCACCACGCCTACGCTTTGATCAACGACTTTTCCCTCTTTCATGAAGACCAAGGTGGGAATGCTCATGACGCCGTACTGCTGGGCGAGTTCCTGTTCTTCGTCTACGTTCACTTTGCACACCTTGACGGCATCCGTTTCTTCCGCGATTTGATCCACCACCGGAGAGAGCATCTTGCAGGGGCCACACCAGCTGGCCCAGAAGTCGATGAGTACCGGCTTATCGGAATGAAGCGCTTCTGTTTCAAAATTATCTTTGTTTAATGTTACCACAGACATAAGATACCTCCTATTTCGAATCAATGATGATTTCATCCTAATTCATTGTGCAAAATCCTTCCGTGAGTAAGTTACATTCTTGTTGACATGCCCTAAGATCATGATATAATTTTTTAGTCGGGCAAAGATAATGCCTTAGCCGGCATGGCGGAACTGGCAGACGCCCGGGACTTAAAATCCCGTGGGTAGCGATACCCGTACCGGTTCGATCCCGGTTGCCGGCAGGAAAGAGTCACGGAAGTGGCTCTTTTTTTTACTCTGATTTCGGGTGATGCGGGTTTGCAAATGTAGCCTAATTCACTATAATGATTACGTGACAACGACAGAGAAAGGGGTGTTGAAATGATGGTGCAGGCAGAATATGAAAGATGGTTAAAAGCAGACCTTCAGGATGTGGATTTGCATACTGAATTGCAGCGGATCAAAGGGGATGAGGATGCGATTAAAGACCGGTTTGCGGTATCTCTTCATTTCGGGACTGCCGGTCTTAGAGGAACGATTGGTGCGGGAACCAACCGAATGAATATCTGGGTGGTCAGACAGGCCACACAGGGCGTAGCAGATTGGGTGAAAACCCAGGGAGGAACGCAGACCGTTGCCATCAGCTATGATTCCAGAATCAAGGGGAATCTTTTTGCAATGGATGCAGCGGGTGTCTTAGCTGCAAACGGAATCAAAGTGCGGATTTATGATGCTCTGATGCCGGTTCCGGCTCTTTCTTTTGCCACCAGATATTATCACTGCAATGCGGGCATTATGATTACCGCCTCCCACAATCCTGCCAAATATAACGGCTATAAGGCTTATGGTCCGGATGGCTGTCAGATGACGGATGATGCGGCGGCTGTGGTTTATGACTCCATACAAAAGACGGATGTGCTGACAGGGGCAAGGTATATGTCTTTTGCGGAAGGTGTGGAGAAGGGGCTGATTCGTTTTGTGGGCGATGATTGCAAGGAAGCCTTCTATCAGAACGTCGAAGCCTGCCAGGTGAGACCCGGACTGTGCAAGGAGGCGGGACTGAAGCTGGTCTATTCGCCGTTAAACGGAACGGGACTGGTACCGGTCACCAGGGTATTGCGGGACATCGGTATTTCCGATCTTACAATTGTACCGGAACAGGAATATCCGAACGGCTATTTTACCACCGCTCCTTATCCGAATCCGGAAATCAGACAGGCACTCGAGAAGGGACTGGAACTGGCAAAGGAAGAGGAAGCGGACTTAATGCTGGCAACCGATCCCGATGCGGACAGAGTCGGCATTGCCATGCGCTGTGCAGACGGCACGTATGAACTTGTGACCGGAAATGAAATGGGTGTGCTGTTACTCGATTACATCTGTGCCGGAAGGATAGAGAAGGGAACGATGCCAAAGAACCCGGTGGCGGTGATGTCCATCGTATCGACGCCTCTGGCGGTGAGGGTGGCAGAGCACTACGGTGTGGAGCTCAGACAGGTTTTAACCGGCTTTAAATGGATTGGAGATCAAATTGCAGGACTGGAAAAAGAAGGTGAAACCGACCGCTTCATCTTCGGCTTTGAGGAGAGTTACGGATATCTGGCAGGCCCCTATGTGAGAGATAAAGACGCTGTAGTCGCATCTATGCTGATTTGTGAGATGGCGGCCTATTATAGAAGCAAGGGCTCCAGCATCAAGCAGAGGTTAGAAGAGATCTATCAGCAGTACGGCCGTTACCTGAATCAGGTAGACAGCTTTGAATTCCCCGGACTCTCCGGAATGGAGAAGATGTCTGCGATTATGGAGAGCCTGAGAAAGAACCCGCTTACAGAAATTGCCGGTGTGAAGGTGGTTCAGGTTACGGACTATGAAGAACCGGAAAAGACGGGGCTTCCCAAGGCCAATATTTTGATTTATGCGCTGGAAGACGGTTCGGGCGTTGTCGTTCGTCCTTCCGGTACCGAGCCCAAAATCAAGATCTACTTCACCACGAAGGGACAGGATCTGGCAGAAGCAAAAGCGAAGAAAGATGCCCTGTCTGCGTCCATGAAACCGTTTCTTTCCTGAGGTCCTATGCTGAATTATATTTCTTTTGCTTTTTTATTGCTGCTTCCTGTATTGGTGGGGATCACCTATCTCTTGCCGGTGAAGGCACGCTCTCTTTTCTTTCTTCTTGCGGGTGCGTGCCTTTACGCCTCTATGGGAATCCGTTTTCTGCCGGTGCTGTTTCTTTCGGTGTGTTCCACCTATACCGGAGCTCGGCTCTGTGAGCAGCAAGGAGGGGAAGCCAACCGGGAGAAAGATGAGAAGGCGAAGTCTTCAGGACAAAGGCGGATGGCTCTTGTTTTGTGTATCGGCTTCAACCTTTCTTTCCTCTTTGTCTTTAAATATCTTCGGCTTTTTGCGCCGGGGATGGCGGTGGCTGCTCCCTTTGGCATCTCCTTCTTTGTACTGACCGGTCTGGGATATGTCATCGATTGTTACAGGGGAAAGTATCAGGCGGAGAAGAATTTTCTCACCTATGCCGCCTTCGCTTCCTTTTTTCCGTTAATCGCTTCCGGCCCGATCGAGCGTGCAGATCACCTGATTCCGCAGATGAAGCAGCCGAGACCCCTTTCTTACCGGAGACTGCAAAGTGGCATGCTCTTAATGATTTGGGGATATTTTCTGAAACTGGTGCTTGCCAACCGGCTTAGCATACTGGTACAGAGCGGGTTTGAAAACCCGCAGTCGCAGACGGGAATCCTGTTAATACTCAGCGTTCTGGCATTTACTTTTGAAATCTATTGCGATTTTTACGGTTATTCTTCGATTGCAAAGGGCTGTGCCGCACTGCTGGGGATAGAAGTGATGGACAACTTCAAAAGCCCTTACCTTTCGGGAAATATAGCGGAATTCTGGAGGAGATGGCATATTTCCCTCTCCACCTGGTTTCGGGATTATCTCTATATTCCTCTGGGCGGAAACCGGAGAGGGAATTTACGAAGAGACCGCAATCTTCTGATTGTCTTTCTGGTCAGCGGAATCTGGCATGGAGCAGGCATCACCTATCTCTTCTGGGGATTCCTGCATGGTCTGGCCCTCATTGTCTATGATCGGTCAAAGGCAGTTTTTGCATGGGGTGAGAAAAGAGTAGGGATTCGTACCGGGGCGCTGTCCCACCGGATCTTCTGTGTACTGCTCAATCTGTCCCTTGTCTCTTTTGCCTGGATTTTCTTTCATGCGACGACTCTTTCGCAGGGATTTTCCGTGGTGCGGAATCTCTTCCCTCTGCATTTGGACAGAGTTTTTGCGGGCGGCATCCTGCAGATGGGACTGGATCTTCCCAATCTGCTTGTCCTGTTGGTGGGGCTTGCCCTTCTTCTGTTCGCAGACCTCTGTACCGATCGGGGACTGGTTTTGAGAGAGCGGATTGCCACACAGGGCGTCTGGTTGCGGTTTTTGATTGAAATCGGTGCGATCTGTCTGATCCTCATTCTGGGGATCTGGGGCGCATCCATCCAGGGAGATTCCTTTATCTATGCACAGTTTTAAGATGGATCTTTTACAAAAAAATTTCTGGAAAAGAGCTTTATCTCTGTTCTTATTTCTCCTTCTGTTATCCGGTGCCCTCCTTTTTTGCAACCGGCTGTTGGTCAGAAAGGACAGCTACAGGGACCGGGCGCTCTTTTTTAAAGAAGGGAAGGCAGGCAGGATCGATGCCCTGTTTCTTGGAAATTCCCACATGAAAAACGGCGTGAATCCGGCACAGCTCTATGAAGAATACGGCATCACGTCTTATAATCTCGCCAGCAAGGGCGCAAGGCTGAATGTCAGTTATTGGATTTTAAAGAATGCGCTCCGTACCTGCACACCGAAATTTGTTTTCATTGACGGGTATTATCTGGATCAGGACGTGAGATACCTGGATCAGTTGCCGAAGGATACGGGCGTAGAAGGAGAGACGAAGCAGCAGGCGCTAGGGCTGGCGCATGATGCGTTAGATGCCTTCCGTTTGTCAAAAACGAAGCAGGAAGCGGTTTTTGATTTATTTAAAAAAAAGAAAACCAGACAGGAATTTCTTTTTCCCTTCTATATCTACCACAATCGCTGGAAACAACTGACAGCAGACGATTACCGGATGGCTGTGGGGCATGGAGAAGTCTCAAAGAGCCTTGGTGCGGAGATGAATTTTAAAATTGATGTGGAAGCGCAGAAAACCGATTTGATTCCGGCGGAAGCGGGAATGGAGAAGGAAACCGTCGGGACGCAGTATCTGCAAAAGATCATCGCGCTTTGCCTGGAGAAGGGGATCACACCCGTCGTCGTACAACTTCCCTTCCCGGGAACAGAGGAACAGCAAAGAGCGGGAAATCAAGCCATTCTGCTTGCAAAGAAGGCGGGGATTCCCTGTGTGAATCTGAATTACGTTCCGAATCTGATTCAGGCGGGGAGCGATCTTTGTTCGCAGACCCATCTTTCTGCCTACGGTGCTTATAAGACCACGCATGATCTGGGCGGGATCATGCAACAGCTCGGGATGAAAGATCATCGGAAGGATGAGGCCTATGCCGGGTGGAACACCTATGTGGATGCGATGCATGAAGAGAGGAGAGAGGGACTTGAACAGGCGAAGGATGTCAGAAGCGCACTGATGATGTTGCGTTTTGACGATTTTGACGCGGTGGTCTTCATCAACCACGGTTCCCGCCTGCTGCACAGTCCTTATATTCTTTCGGAGTTATCTGATCTCACCGGAAAGCCCATGGATTTCGATGCGCAGTACGACGATTCTCTTCTGGTGGTGAAGGATCAGGGAGGAAAACAGAACGCTTCCTATTTCGGATTCCAGGACGTGGAAAAGGTGAAGACTTCCTTTGCAAAGCTGTCATATCTGTCCACCAAAGACTGGAACAATCTGCAGCTCCTTGGTGCAGACGGGAACAGCCTTGTAGACGCGGACGGGGAAGGAAACGCGCTGCAGTATTATACGCTTGCGGACAAAGAGGCGCAGATCTTTGTGTTTGATGCGAGAGATCATCGTCCCCTCTGTACGCTGCGATTTTAATACCGGAGAGCCAGTACCTTGCGGTAGACCTGCTCCAGTTTGTTCAAATGTTGATCGAAGGTATAATGCTCCTGTTCAATGGAGTAGGACTTTTGACGAAACTGCTCTCTAAGAGAGGAATTGCACAGGAGAAGGAGGACGGCGTCCGCCATGGAAGAAGTATCTCCACAGGGGCAGAGAAAGCCGTTTTCACCCTCGGAGACGATCTGCGGGATGCCGCCTACCTTTGAGGCAACGATGGGAAGCCCGTAAGCCATTCCTTCGATGATAGACATGGGGAAGCCTTCCGCATGGGAGGGCAGAAGCAGAAGATCGCTCTCTCGCAGAAGTCTTTCTTTCTCTTTCCCCCTGACCCAGCCGGGAAAGGAGATTTGATCGCGAAGCCCCCGTTTGGCGGCATAGTCCATGAGAGCCTGCCTTTCTCCGTCTCCTGCCATGGTGAGCCTGGCTTCTGGCATTTGCGAAACGACTTTTGCAAACAGATCCACACAGTCGTAAGCGCCTTTTTTTTCGGAAAAAGCGCCCAGAAAGAGAAGCCGGTGACGGCAGGGCTTATTTTTCTCAAAAGGAATCGAAGGGCCGTAGTTTCCGATCACCTCCATCTTTTCTTCTGGAATCACACAGGAAAAGGTCTTTTTCCAGTAATCCGTCAGAACAATAAAGAAATCGCAGGCGCTCCAGGCCTTTTTGACGAGCGCCTTTTTGAGCGGAGAGGCATGGACGTAGAAGGTGTCAAAGTAGGAGGAGTGGATGTGATTGACGATGCGGATCCCCTTTTTCCTGGCTAAAAAAATGAAAGGAAGACTCCGGTAAAAGCTCCCGCCGAAGGAGGTGTGCATGTGCACTAGGGCAGGCCGTTTGGTTCTGAGAACCCGGGAAAAGGCAAAGATGGCAGAAATCTCCTTCCTGATTTTTTTGAATTTGCTGCCATCGCAAAAGGATTCCACGTAGGTGACGTCAAAGTCCTTTTCCAGTTTAGAACCGTAATAAGCGGCGGTAACGGCTGCGATGCCGCCCCGCACATTTTTTTCCTGAACGATCATACAGATGGGTGTCGGGTTGTCTTTCTTCACTTGTACTCCTCTGGCTCCTGTCCGCTTCTCTTGCCTGTTTTTGCTTTCCCTTGCCTGTTTCTCTTGTCGATCCTTTGCGAGACGTTTTTGACCCTCGCAGGGATATCCACTATAATAAATTTATGATGCTCTGGTACTTCGAAAGGACGATCCCATGAATCAAAGAAGAAATCCGGTAGACGATTTTCTGCATCATCTGGCTGATGAGTATGCAGCGGAAATCGTCTGGGCGATGTTGATGCTGATCGCGCTGGTGATGCGACTTGAGATTATTCCGCGCATGCAGTCGGACGATTATTATATGTTCTTAGAGCCCTGGTGCAAGACCTTTGCTTCGATGTCCTTCCGGGAGGGAATGGCGGTTGAAGTAACCAATTATTATGTGCCGTATACCCTGCTGTTAAATGTGATTGCGCACCTGCCGCTTCCCTATTACATTCTGATCTGTTTGACTTCCTGCTTCTTTGATTTTATCACAGCTTTTTTTGTGATCAAGCTGGTTCGCTTTCTGCTGCAGGGAGGAAAGCAGGAGTTTACCCTGATCAACCTCTCCTCTCCGGAGGCGCTTTCCGGGGTGTACCTGAGTGAGGAGGAGATCAGAAACCGCGCCGGTATTTGCGGAATGGCTCTTCTCTTTTTGCCCTTTGTCTTCTTAAACAGTGCAGTGTGGGGACAGTGCGATTCGATCTATACCGCCTTTGCGATCATGTCCCTCACCTATCTGCTGCAGGGAAAAAATCACAAAGCCTTCCTGTTATTCGGTGTCGCCCTGTCCTTTAAACTGCAGGCAATTTTCTTTCTGCCGTTTTTTCTCTATTATTATTTTGCAAAAAAAAGATGTAGCATCCTGCACTTCCTCTATATTCCCGCCGTTTATCTGGCAGCGGGGCTGCCTGCAATTTTCTGTGGAAGATCTCCTTTAGATACCTATCTGGTTTACCGCCTGCAAGTGACGCATGACACGGACTCGGTTACAAGAAACATGCCGAACTTATACAGCTTTGGTCTGGCCGATTATTATGTCCTGAAAACAGCGGGAATTCTGATCGCCGCCGCCGTTTTCTTTGCGGCTTTTCTCTGGGTGTTAAAAGGAAAAGAAAGGTTGGATTTGAAGAATCTGATGTTTCTTTGTCTTTGGACCCTTCTGACTGCGGTGATGTTTCTGCCCGGCATGCACGAGAGATATGACTATCCTTCCAGCCTCCTGCTCAGCGTTTATGCCCTTGCTTACCGGGAAAAAAAGATCTTGCTTTGTGCGCTTCTCGTCAATCTCATCGACCTGATGACGTACTGTTCCTTTCTGTTCTATACGACGCTCCTACCGCCGGATCTCCTGGTGCTACCCTATCTCTTTGTCTATCTGCAGGTCACACTCAAGCTGCGCCATGTGTTGTTAGACCGGGAGGTCTAGCAGGGAAGGGGGGGATTTTGAAGCATTCATAGAAGCTGGGTGGGATATTGAGGAAGGTTGCCCTGATGTGGGTTTTTCAAGAGTAGTTCTTGCGCTATGTAACCCTTGTCAAAATGCAGATGAATGAAAGAGGAGGTTTTATAAAATGCCACTCATTTTTTGTATATTGATTGGTATGGTGATTTTAGCCTTTATAGTATGGAAAAAAGCAGATATTGGAACACAAATAAAAAAAATCTTGCAGCTTATAGTATGCACGATTACTTGGATTTGTTTGTTTTATCACCTTGTTAGCATTGCACATTACGTTGATGAAAGTGGAGAAAAAATAAAAAACATAATGGGCAATTATGGGTTGGGACTGCTGTGGGTTAGCATAGTGTCCTTCTCTATATATTTGTTTTATTTATATATTGATTTCTTTTTTAAAAAGAGCAATTAAGAAGTAAGCCGGAAGTGTATTTGCCCGCAAGGAAATAGCGCAAATCTCACTCGCTCTTGCGGGCATAGTGCGAATCTTCCTTGCCCTTTCAGGCATGGGGAGGATCTTGCTTGGCTGTAAGGGAAAGGGAGATCGCAGCAAGCGCTGCGCCCTGTCCCCATGGGAAAGATCCGTAGATCTGTCTGTGTACGGCAAAATCTTCGCAGGCGGAAAGCGCTCCTGAGACCAGACCGTCCTCCCGGATGTAGGGAAGAAGGGAGTGGCGCAGAGAGAAGATTTGCTGCGGCAAAAGGGTAGGGCATTCAGCAAGCAGCCCCTCCCCTTCCGCACGTCCGATGGCATAGCAGAGCATCGAAAGGCCGCTTGTATCCACCGCCCCCTCAGAAGAGCAGAGGATCCAGGAAAGTGCGCCGTCCTCGCGCTGACAGTTTAAAAGGTTGCTTAACAGCTGAAAATAAGGCAGGAACAGTTTCTCATCCGGAAGAGACTGCCTGCCGTTCTTTTTTTTACAGGCAATCAAATATTCCGTATACCCCATCAGAAGCCAGCCGGCGGCTCGGCTCCAGCCGGGGATGCCCTGCTTAGCTCCTTTTTTTAAGCTATAGCCGTGGTAGGGGAGGCCGCTTCTTTTATCCATTCCATGCTGAAGGAAGGCTGTTAACTGGGAGGCGGCAAAAGAAAGGTAGGAAGAGCGATCCTGTCCTTTGCAGGCAGCCAAGAGGGAGAAGAAGAACGAAACCATTCCGCAGCCGTCCGCGAAGATATCGTCTCCTCCGGACGCCGGGTTGTATATCAGGCTACCCTCCGCATCTGCGGGAAGTTTCCGCAGGATGTCGGAAAAACGCTCGCCCTCGTGCAGGAGGGATGAGATTGCGCTAAGGCGGGACGCTTCCTGCGGAGATTGCTGTTCCAGCGCACCGATTCTTTCCTCTTCCTTCTGATAGAGACGAAGACCCGCACCCATGGCGAGCGCATCATCCACGTGGAGAAGGCGCGGATGTGCCCCTCCGGCGTGCAGGTGGCGCTGTAAATACGTCCTTGCGCTGTTCTGTGCCTCGGGATTTCCCGTTTCTACCAGCCCCAGTAGGAGGAGTCCGGCAGGCCAGAAGAGGGGATCCTGAATAGAGGCGTCGCCGGGGCGCTTGAGCAGCCTTTTGACGGTATCCTTCCCTCTTTTCAGAGGCGAGGGGTGTTCGATTTCCTGTAGATTGCGAAGGGCAATCGTCGTCATTTTGGAAAGCAAAGACGGCGGGAACTTTTCGAAGGGATCGTCTTCTATTGGTTTGGTGGAAAAAAATGGTTGGGATTCAGTCATTGGCTTTACCTTCCGGTTGGGCTGTATTTTGACGTGAGAGAGAGGAGTGCAGAGGCAACGTTTTGCTTCCGTGTAAAGGAGCTGCAGGCAGGAGACGTGCTGCCCCGCGAAGCAGGAGCATGAGACCGAAGGAAGCGTAAGGCAGCAGGTAGATGTAGTAGCGCATCGTATAGCGACTGCTTCCCTCCCAGATTTCATGGAAGAGCATGCCGCCGAAAATATAGAGGATCAAAAATCCTTGAAGGGAGGAGAGCTTCTTTGCCCGGAAGACGGAAATGCAGTAGAGGAGGGTCCCCAGATAGATGAGAAACATGGAAATCCGCATGACAAAGTAGCATAGGTGCATGCCCCTTCCGTAGATCAGGGAGTTTACGATTCTGCCATGCCCCTCTACGTGGCGGGAGGCGAGCTCCAGATTTCGCATGCTGACAAAGGAAGGGTCTGCCCACTGCGTCATGCCTTTTTTGAAATAAAAGTAAGCGGCATGGGAAGGACTGTGCAGCAGTGCCTTAAAGTCGGAGCAAAATCGTTTTTTGGCTTCGAGGTCCGTTTTTTCATGATCAAACTGGTTGTTGCGATAAGTTCCCGCATTATAACCGTTATACCAGCCGTTTTGACCGGTTCCGTCGCTTTCCTCCTGAATCGCCATGGCAAAGTAGGTGCTGGAGGGTACGCCCTGCGGGAGAGAGGTGTGTGCCGCAATCTGTGCATAAGCTTCTCCAAAAATCTTAGGAGAGGCTACGCCGAAGAAAAGAAGAAGGAGGCTGAGAAGAAGCTTTTTTTGCCATTCCTTCGGATGCGGGGACGGGTTCTCCCGGATCCAAAGGGATAATAGAATTGCAATCACCGCAATGTAGGAATTGGTCTTTAGAAGAACGGCGGGAAACAGCAGGAGGGCGCAGAAGATTTCGTCTCTTGCTTTGCTATATTTGAGAAAGCGGATATGCAGATAAAAGGCGGCGCTCAGCGGCAGTAAGGAAGGAATATCGCCGTAAATCAGTGTCACTGATACATGGAAGAACAGCAGGAAGGGAGTAAGAAGGGCTGCCATGGAGGCGATTTCCCGGTCCTCAAAGAGCTCCATTGTGATCTGATACAGCAGGAAGAGCGTTCCCAGAATGCAGATCAGGTTGAGGAACTGGTAGGCGGTGTAATTGCTTTTTCCAAACAGCAGATAGAGCAGCTGCCCGTAGGCAACGTAACCGATTTGGAAGGGATAGATGTACAGGTAACTCCCTTTATCCGTCAACTGGGAAAAATCACCCCTCATGAAGGCGTTGACGACATCGACATCCAGGGTTCTCGCATCGTTGACGGCAAGACCTCTCACGCCGAAGATCAGGAATAGACCGCACAGGAGACCAAAGGCGAAGAGGAGGAGAAGGGGAACGAAACGGGAAGAAAAGAGTCCGGTTTTCCTGCGTAGAAACAGAAAGACGGAAAATACGACAAAGGCACTGACGAGCAGAAGAAGCGGATTCGTGCGCTGTCTCTCCTGTAAATCAAAGACGATGCCCAGTTTGTAATGCACCGAGTAGAGGGTGGAATACAGAAGGAGAATCGCAATCAGAACGGAAAAGGGGATGAAGTAAATACACGAAAAGAGACGGTAGAGCGGATGGGGCGTTCTTTTGGTTGTTGTCATGATATGCCTTTATGGGAATCCTCCCGGTGGAGCAGAGAGTCACTCTTTTATCTTTTGAAACAGAAACAGGGTATGACCGGTTCCGGGCAGCTTGTCCTTTTCCTTGAGAACCAGGTCGTAGTGCAGGAAAATATTATCGGGAGCGCCGTCCATCGAGAGGATAAAATCCGTGCTCCCGCTTCGGATGGCTCCCATCTGTACTTCGTAAACCTCGTCCAGATGGATGGTCTGGGTCTGGAAAAAGTAGACCGTAGGAAGGATGCCGGAAACCGTATATAAACCCTGGTCGAAGCAGTTGACGTTTAATAGAGTAGGCGCCTTTACGCCGCTTTTTCGGATATATTCCGTGAAATGGGTTTGCCAGAGATCTCCCTTTTTCAACGAATGATAAGCTCGATTCTGGGTAAGGGAAAAACAAAGGAGAAGCATACCCAGAAGAGAGGCAAAGAGGGCTCCGTAGAAAGATAAGAGTTTCAGGGCGGGAGAAATATGATAGAAAGCGGGACCTCTTTTTTGAGGCTTTCTCGGTAAAAATTCCTGTTTCTTCGGGAGAAAAAGGCTGGCTGCCATTTCCACAAGCACAACAAAGGTGCCAAGAGGAAGAATGTAGTAAGGAAGCGCGATCCCTCCGATGAAGATACCCAATAGGAGACCGGCGCCAAGGAGTAGGAGATTGATTTTTTCGATCCCCTTGGTGTCCTTGCGGAAGAGAAAGAGGAGGACACCGGCCAGGGCAAAGAGACCAGGTAGAGGATTGAGAAAAAACTGCCGGTACAGCACTTTGCCAAGCAGAAGGAACCTTGCACCAAGGCTCATTTTCACCGAATAGACAAAGAGATTGCAATAGAGGTAGACATAGATCCAGTCGTACAGGGCGCCGTGGATGAGAAAGTAAAGGAAGAAGGGAACAATCGGGACGAGAAAACCTGCGCCAAAGACGAGGAGAGAGTACATGGTGATCTGGATTCTGCGCAGTACGCCGATGACCTGTCTGTAAGCGAAGAGGTTGGCGAGCAAGAGCATCAGCACCCATCCGATGAAGAATCCGAGGGAGTTGAATTTGATCAAAAAGACAAAGGAGGAGAGAACGCCCCCTAAGAACATGGTGCGGTAAGGCACGGGTTCCGGATAAACGGTTCTGAAATACAGGAAGGAGAGGTAGAGCCCCCATGACAGGAAGGGCAGTAGAAACTCCTCCGCACTTCCACCCCACCACATGGCTCTGGAGGAGTAGAGAACGGCGCCGCAGAGAGGGGTCATCAAAAAGACCGTACCGCGCGGGAGATAGAGCAGAGCAATCTTCATTTGTGCAAGCAAAGTGAGAGCACAGGCAATGACTTCAAGCACAAAGACGCCGTGAAAAGTCGTGTAGGAAAAAAGAGAGGCCAGTCCGTAGAGAAAATACAGAAAGACGCCCTTCTGATCAAAGAGATCCTTATAGGGAACCAGACCGCGGAACATGGATTTGCCGACGGTAAAATAGCTGTTTACATCATCCCAGTTGTTGAAAGGGTACCAAAAGGAAGAGCGCGTGCATAGAGTCATCATTAGCAACGCACATACGAAACAGAAAAGAATTTCGAAAAATAGACGTTGTTGTTTTTTGTTCAAATAAAACCTCATCCTCAAATACTTCTGTTGCCGGCATCTCCAGGATGGATATCCTAAGGATCAGATGCTCCTTACATTTTTCTTATTATATATCTGATCAATCCCGCCTGTCAAAATGGAGGACAGGGCCTTCGTTGACAGGGGCAGAGCGATTGCTCATAATTGAAAAGAACATCATGAATTCAAGATGAATTTCAGGAGGGAGGCGGCATGAGAAGGGCGGTTGTGATTGGAGATTCGAATACGTACGGATTTGACCCGGCGGGAGCGTTTGGAGGACGCTTTCCGGAGACGGTTCGTTTTATAAAGGTACTGGAGAGAAGGCTCTGTGAGGAATGGGAGATCGTGGGGCTTGGACTGAATGGAAGAGAAATCCCGCATACGGCGGCGGAGCTCGAGTCCTTAGACCGGACGTTGGAGGAATCTTCTCCGATCGATGTATTATATGTGATGCTGGGGACCAACGATTATCTGAATATGTTTGATCCGGATATCCCGCAGGTGATTGCAAGACTGAAGGGAATGATGGAGCGCGTGGAAGCCAGTGAAAGCATCCGGCATTACCATACCGCACTGGTCCTGATTGCACCTGCCCAGGTGATGACGGGAGCGGATGAATATTATGCCAAGTATGACACGAGGGACGGGAGACTGTCCAGGGCCTACCAGCGCCTGGCTGAAGAACGGAGGTGGATTTTCCTGGATGCCGCTAGTTGGAATCTGCCACTTGCTTATGACGGGGTTCATTTTTCGGAGAGGGCACACCTTCTTTTTGCAGATCGGTTGGAAGAGCATCTGAACCGGATGAAATTTCAGCTTGACTGGGAGGAAGAGGAAGCAAGGAAGAGGGAGATGGAAGCGGAAGGTGAGGCAGAATGAGATTCACAGAGGAACAGCAGGCAGTCATTGATGCGCGCCACCAAAATATTCTGGTCTCTGCGGCAGCCGGTAGCGGGAAAACAGCAGTTTTGACCGAGCGGATCTTAGGTCTCATTTCCGGAGAAGATGCGGTGGATATTGACCGCTTGCTGGTTGTGACCTTTACCAGAGCGGCGGCGGCGCAGATGAAGGAGAAAATCAGCGCCAGAATTAGTCGGGCGTTGCAGGAGAATCCGCAGGACGAGCATCTGCAGAGACAGCAGACCCTCATTCATCATGCACAGATCACGACGATTGACTCATTCTGTCAATCCGTCATCCGCAGTCACTTCGGAGAGATTGACTTGGATCCTTCTTATCGTGTGGTGGAAGAAGGCGAGATCACATTGTTGGAGCAGCAGGTGCTTTCCGAGCTGTTGGAGAAGGAATATGCCTTGTCCAATCGGAAGGAGTCGGATCCCTCCACCTCCGACTTCCTTTTTTGCGCGGATTATTTTTCGGAAGGAGCCTCGGACGAGGCGCTGGAAAAAAACATCTTAGACCTTTACCACAAATCCGTCAGCACGCCCTTTCCGGATCTGTGGCTGAAAGAAAGGATGGACGACTATGAGGTCCCTGAAGAGGATTTTGACGCTCTTTTCTTTGTGAAAGAGGTGGAGAGAAAAACCATGGAACAGCTTCAGGACGCAGTGCACACCCTGCAAAGAGCGGCAATGATCTGCGATGAGGCGGACGGACCCATGGCTTATACACCGAATCTGCAGGCAGAGATCGCACAGATCGCACGGGCCATTTCGCAGATGGAGGAAGGGGAGGGTTACGAGAAAGTAAGGAGCGCCCTCTTCACGATTTCCTTCGGCAATCTGAAACCGGTCAGAGACAAAAGCGTTTCACCTTCTAAAAAAAAGGCCGTTTCCGAAATGCGAAAGGAAGTCAAAGACCGGATCACACACTTGAAGGAGCGTTATTTTGCAAGGGATCAAGAGACTGAAATCGGGTACATGCGTTTGGCTTCCAGGGCAGTCAGAGAGCTGGCCCGTCTGTCTCTTGTCTTTCTTGAGGAGATGGAAAAGGCCAAGAGAGAAAGAAATATCATCGATTTTTCGGATATGGAGCACGAGGCGCTGCGCATTCTCATCCACAGGGAGGAGACGGAAGACGGTCAGATTTTGATTTCTCCAACCGAGGCGGCGCAGGCACTCAGACAAGAATTTAAGGAAGTCATGATTGATGAATATCAGGATTCCAATGAGGTGCAGGAGCTCATCCTGAAGGCGGTGTCCACACAGGATGACGGCGTTTTCAATCGTTTCATGGTGGGGGATGTCAAACAGAGTATCTACCGGTTTCGCCAGGCCCGCCCTGAAATTTTCATGGAAAAAATGGACCGGTATCAAAAGGAGGAGAAGGCGAAGGAGCGGCGTATGGATTTGCACCGGAATTTCAGAAGCCGTTCGGAAGTCCTTCTTTTTGTTAACGACTGCTTTCAAAGGTTGATGAAAAAAGACCTAGGCGGGGTGGAATACGATGCGGATGCCCGCCTGGTGCCCGGGCTTGCGTACAAGGAAGCGGAAGCGGGGAGTTACGATCCGGAGATTCTGCTTCTGGTTTCGGCAGAGGCAGGGGGAGAGAAGTCGGCGCTGGAAGCCAGAATGATCGCAGGACGGATCAAGGAGCTATTGCGCTCATGCCGGGTGGACAACGGGGCAGGAGGTCTGAGACCCTTGCGGTATCAGGATATCGTTCTTCTCATGAGGTCGGCGGGAGCGGAAGGACGAGATGAGATTTTCCGTAAAACGCTGGAGCAGGAGGGGATTCCCGCCTATGTGGAATCCCGCACCGGGTATTTTTCCGCACAGGAAGTGCAGGTACTTTTGGCACTCTTATCCGTGATAGACAATCCCCTGCAGGATATTCCTTTTGCTTCCGTGATGCGCTCTCAGATCGGAGGTTTCTCAGATGAGGAGCTTGCGAAGGTACGGGCAGAGGGGAAAAAGAAAGGATGGAGAGACGATTATTTTGCGCAGAGCGTTGCCCGCTATGCGGCAGAGGATGAAAAGACAGCAAAATTTCTGGATCTCATGGAAGACTTTCGGAAGCACAGTTCTTATTTGCAAACCCATGAATTGCTCCATTATATTTTGGAAAAAACACAATTCGATTCCTACATCCGGGCATTGCCCGCAGGGGAAAGAAGGTTGGCGAATGTCAAGATGCTGTTAACAAAGGCGAGGGCCTTTGAGAAGACTTCTTTTCGCGGATCCTCCCATTTTGTGCGCTACATTGAGCAACTCAAAAAATATGAGGTGGATTTCGGAGAGGCCAACGTCTTGGACGAGAGTGCGGACGTGGTTCGCATCATGACCATTCATAAGAGCAAGGGGCTGGAATTCCCGGTGGTTTTTGTCTGCGGGACGCATCATAAGGTGAATTTACAGGATGCGAACGGAAGAATGATCCTCGATTCCGACCTGGGGGCGGGGCTTGATTACATCCAGACCGAGGAACGAATCCGGGACTCGACCATGAAGAAGGCGTTGATTGCGGATCACATGAAGGAGGTGGCACTCGGAGAAGAGTTGCGTGTTCTGTATGTGGCCATGACAAGAGCCAAAGAAAAACTGATTTTGACCGGACTGGTTAAAGAAGAAGAGAAGGTCAGAGAACTGTTGGAGCTGCATGCACAGGAGGAGGGGGCCCTTCTCTATTCCGATCGTGTGAGCGGTGAAAGCTATCTGAAACTGGTTCTCTTAGCCTATGCGCCCTATTTTGCGGGAGGACAGCCGTTTGCGCCTGCGAAGCTCACTTTTTGTTCGGAGGAGGATTTGGCTACAGCTTCTGTGAAAGAACAGGTGAACCTGGCACTTTTGCAGAAAAAACTGCTGACTCAAGGAGTCGATACTATAATCCAACCTTCGAAAGAAGAGGAGAAAGGGCTTGTATCCTTGCTTTTGCCTCGCTTTCAAGAGCATTATGCGCATGAGAAAGCATTAGGACTTTTTGCCAAAACGACGGTGACAGAACTGAAACAGTCATTGATTGATGAGGCGACAGCATCTCTGGAAGCACACCCCTTTGCCTATGCGGAGGGGAAAAAAGAGAGAGAAGGAAGGAGAAGCGGGGGAGGTGGTGCACAGAGAGGAACGCTGTATCACCGGGCGATGGAGCTCCTGCCTCTTGCTTTGTTACAGGCAGGAGCACAGGCAAAGGCGCAGGAGGTGGAAGCTTTCCTGCAAAAGGAGAAAGAGAGAGGAAGGTTTGACGAGGAAGGGATCCATCAAATCAGAATCGAAGATTTACAGCGATTTTTACGTTCTGCTTTCGCTACCCGCATGGCAAGGTCAATGGAACAAAAACGGCTCTTTCGTGAGCGTCAGTTCATGATCGGACTGCCGGCAAATCGGATGAATCCGGATTTTCCAGGGGAAGAACTGATTCTGGTGCAGGGAGTGATTGACTGCTATTTTGAAGAAGAGGGGGAGCTGGTGTTAATCGATTATAAGACCGACCGCCTGGACGAAGAAAAACTGCGGCTCTTTTATAAGCCGCAGCTGGAAATCTACAGAGAGGCGCTGGAACAGCTGACCAATCAGAAGGTCAAAGAAATGGCACTGTATTCCTTTCATTTGGGAAAGGAGATTGCCTTTTCTTGAAAAGTATTCTCCTTTTCGTGAAAAGTGTTTTCCTTTTCGTGAAAAGTGTTTTCCTTTTCGTGAAAAGTGTTTTACTTTTCTTCGCTTAGAGCAAGCGAATGCCGTGTGCAAGACAATCAGCTTCTTCCTGTTCCGGCCAGAGGGAAGACTGTACTTCTCCGATATGGGCTTTGCGGAGCATGAAGAGGCACAGGCGGGACTGACCGATGCCGCCCCCGATGGTGGAAGGCAGTTCGCCGGCTAAAATCGCCTTTTGGAAGGGGAGACTCGCCCGTTCTTCGCAGCCGGATTTCTTTAGCTGATCACGCAGAGACGCCGCATTCACACGGATGCCCATAGAGGAGAGCTCCAGTGCGATATCCAGAACCGGATAATAGACGAGGATGTCCGCATTGAGTGCCCAGTCATCGTAATCCGGCGCTCTGCCGTCGTGAGGGGCTCCATTCTTTAAGTCGCCGCCGATCTGCATCAGACAGACGGCTTTTTTGTCCTTCGTGATCAGATACTCCCTTTCCTTCGGTGTTTGATTCGGATAAAGAGCCTCCAATTCGGTGGTAGTGAGGAAGAAGATGTCCTTTGGAAGGAGCAGGTCGATGGTATCATATTGAATGGCCATGAACTGTTCGGTTTTGCGGATGGCCTTATAGACGGTTTTCACAGTATCTTGCAGGGTTTCGAGGGTTCTGTCTTCTTCTGTAATTATTTTTTCCCAGTCCCACTGATCCACATAGATGGAATGAATGGCATCGCAGACTTCGTCCCTTCGCACCGCATTCATATCGGTGTAAAGCCCTTCTCCTACCTGAAAACCGTAACGGTGCAACGCATAACGCTTCCATTTGGCAAGAGATTGCACAATTTCCCCCCGGTGATCCGAGTCATGCAGGATGTCAAAAGCGACAGGGCGTTCCACGCCGTTCAGATTATCGTTCAGACCGCTGGCGGGATCGACAAAGAGAGGTGCACTGACGCGCAAAAGGTTTAATCTCCCGGCTAACATTTGCTGAAACGTATCCTTGACGGATTTGATGGCGACCTGTGTATCGTGCAGGTTTAGTTCCGGTACATAAGGATCTGGATATTTCATGAATGAAAAACCTCCTTCAAACGATTATCCCTTTATTATACCTTCCGGAATTCTAATGTAAAGCAGGAGGCATTAGTAGGTAAATTGCTCTGCCAGCCTGCTCTTTTCTACCAGATTCCGGTAGGTGGGGGACTGCGCCATCAGTTCCTCGTGACTGCCACAGGCCTCTACCCTTCCCCCCGACAATACCAGAATGCGATCGGCCTTCGTGATGGATTTCATGCGGTGAGAAACAATCAGAACGGTCTTTTGGCGTTTCTTTCCAGAAGACGTCCCCTTGCCGATTAAGCTGCTGATGCTTTCCTGAATCTTCCGCTCGTTATCGATATCCAGATTGGCAGCGATTTCATCTAAGAGCAAAATCGGCGCATCTTTTAAGAAGGCTCTTGCAATCGAGATCCTTTGTCTTTCGCCGCCGGAAAGCTCTGCTCCGTTTTCTCCGATCTTCGTCTGGAAGCCCTCGGGCAACTGTTCAATAAAGTCGAAGCAGTTGGCAAGCCGTGCAGCTTCTCTCACTTCCTCGTCCGTTGCATCTGCTCTTCCCAGGCGGATATTTTCCATTACGGTGGTGTTAAAGAGGTTCACTTCCTGGAACACCATGGAAATGTTCTGGAAGATGGAGTCGGTAGACGTGCGTTGAAGGTCCCTGTCTCCAATCAGAATGGTTCCGGTCTTAGCATCATAAAGTCTGGAAAGCAGCCGCAAAATCGTTGTTTTTCCGCAACCGGAGGGGCCTACTAAGGCAAAGAGTTCTCCTTCGTTCACGTGGACGGATACGTCTTTTAAAATCGGACGATCGTTCTGATAGGAAAAAGAAACATCCTGAAAAGTGATGGAATAATCGGAAAGCGTTGCCTTTTCTCCCTCCTGTTTCGGCGTATGTTTGATTTCCGCAATTCTCCGGACGGCGGGAGCGATATAAAAGATTTCCATCAGGCTTTCTTTGGAAATGTCGAAAATCTCCTTTAGTTTCATGGAAGCGATTAGAAAGCCAAGAAGATACAGCAGGGAAATCTTGCTTTCCCGAAAGAGAGGATAACCTACGAAAACCACCGTGGCAACACTTAAAAAAGCAAAGATACCGGAAATTCCCACGGTGATCAGAGAGCTCATTTCGGTTTTGATATGAAGGGCCTCGCGCTGGTCCATTTTTTGAAAAAGCTCTTTCCTTACTTCTTCTTCCGGAAGAAAACTGCTGATTTCCTGGTGAAGGTCGATGTGTTCCTGAAAGGCCTCCGCATTCTCCCGCATCAGATTGTAGTATTTCTGGTTGTTGTTCACGACAAACTGACGGGAAAGCGGAACCAGAAGAAAACTGAAAACGGTCGGAAGAAGGGTCGCCAGTCCTAATTTCCAATTGGAGAGGCAGAGGAGAGCGCCCATCAAAGGAAAGAAAAATACCATGGCAACCACCTTGGGAACCGAGTGAGAGAGGGAGTGTTCAATTCGTTCCACATCGGACATAATGCTTTCGGAAAGGTCGGTGAGGTCATGCCTGGAAAAATAAGCGATCGGAAGATCCGCCAGATTTCCTGCAATTTCCTTTCTCAAATTGGCAGATTCCTTGTAAGTGGCGTCATACAGGCAGACGTACTCTTTAGAAAGCAGAACATACAATACCAGTAAAATCAGGATGCAGGAAAGACAAAGCAGAAGGGGAGAAAAAGCTCCCTTCAGAAGGGAAGAAAAAGATCCCTCCGGCGTGAACCGATGGTTGAGGAGTTGATCTGCAAGAAACATCAGAAGAATCACCGGCGTCATATTCCAGAGATCCGTCAAAAAGCAGGCAAAGGTTGCTTTCTGCAAAGTTTCTGCACCAAGTTCTGATACGGCAAAGTGTTTTTTAAACCAGGTTTTCATGCGTGAATCCTCCAATCCTCTGTAGATTGATAGAGTTCCCAAAGTTTTTTATAGGTAGAATCTTCGGAGAGTAGTTCCGTGCTGCCGCCCCTTTCGATGACGGTGCCGTGTTCCAGTACCAGAATTTCA
This sequence comes from Lachnospiraceae bacterium, assembly GCA_015258065.1. GTDB lineage: Bacteria > Bacillota > Clostridia > Lachnospirales > Lachnospiraceae > Butyrivibrio. The sequence continues at coordinate 21,478 of JABZIZ010000011.1, forward strand.
TGCAGGCCCTGAATGCTGGAAAGCCGGTGGGCAATCATAATGACGGTCTTTCCCTGTATCAGGTTCTTAAAGGCATTTTGCAGGGCGTATTCCTGGTCCGCGTCAATCGAAGCGCTGGCCTCATCCAGGATGACGATTGGAGCGTCCTTTAAAATAGCTCTGGCTATAGCGATTCTCTGTTTTTCCCCACCGGAGAGGTAGACACCCTTTGCGCCGATGAGGGTGTGCTCCCCTTCGGGGAAGCGGGAAAGGATTTCCTTGCAGCCTGCAAGTTCCAGGGCATGAAGCACTTCATCTTTAGAAGCTTCCGGTTTTCCGAGAAGAACATTCTCATAAATGCTTTTATGGAAGAGCTTACAATCTTGAAACACAAAGGCAATGGCATGACAAAGAGCTGTTTTGCTGTAGCTTTCAATGGGTTTTCCACCGATGGTGATGCTGCCGGAATCTACCTTGTAAAAACCGGATAAGAGCTTGGCAACGGTGGATTTTCCGGAGCCGGAATGTCCGACAAGAGCGTAACTCTTGCCTTCTTCCAAGGAAAAAGAAAGATGTTCCAGCACTTTTTTTTCACCATAGGAAAAGCCCACGTTCTGGAAGGAAATACGATAATTCGGGAACTGCTCCTCCTCCCCGTATGGAAGGGAATCTTCCTGCATCTTGTCATACAGAGCCTCCAACTGTTCGATCGCATAGTTGGCATTGAACACATACATGCTCGACCACATGATTTTCATAAAGGAAACGCTAATGACACCGTCCAGGAAAAAAATCATGATCAGCTCGATCAGAAGCTTCTCGGGATTCGTTTCTTTGGTTAAGACAAAAGAGAGGGGGATGGCAAGAATGGGAATGAGTCCGAGGAAGACCAGCTGGTACAGCACATAGGGGGTCTTGCAGCTAAGGGAATATTCGTAGGCGTATTTGGCATAGGATTCAATGGCATCCTTCATGGCCTGAAAGCTTTGCAGGCGGTTGCCGAAAAGCTTCACCACCTGAATCCCCCTTACGTACTCCACCGTTTCGGAACTCAAACGATTGAGGGATTCCTGATACAGCTTCATAAATTGGCTGTCTCCCATCATTTTCATTAAGATAAAACCACTGACGAGAACGAGAAGCAGGAGAATGATCCCTACCCGAAGGCTGACCAGGAAACCGAGGAGGAGGGAGAGCACGGGGACGAGGAACGCCTGAGCGGAATCCGGTATCATGTGAGCAACGGCCTGGTGGGTCTTTTCTGCGTTGTTGTCGATGGTCTTTCGAATATATCCGGAAGAATGGAGATCAAAAAAACGAAAGCTGGCGGAAGACAGACCTTCGATTCCTTTCTTTCTCAGATTCGTTTCCAGTCGAAAAGCAAAGAGATGCGAAAAAACGCCCGAGAAGAGATAAAACAATCCGGCAAGAGTCAAGGCAAGCACCATTTGAAGGGTGAGAGTATAGGCATGGCTACCTTTTTCAAGCAATAAATCATTTAAGAAAAAGTAGAGCAAGGCGTATGCATAAACCAGAATCACGCTCGAAAGAAGGGAAGAAAAAATGGAAAAAAAGATGGCAGGCCGACGTTCCGGTACATACTGAAATACCTTCTTGTAAACACTCATAGAAATTTCCTCCTGATGGTCTTACATGGAATTTGGATAGACGGGAAATCTGATAGATAGCAATATTTTACCATAGTAAGTTTTATTTAACAACAAAGGAAAACCATATTGCTGCAACATTCGGATGCAAAAAAAAAGGAGCACCAGGCGTTGAACACGCCTGATGCTCCAAAGGACTCTTACCGTCCCTTTGAGAAATTACTTAGCCTTCTCTACGCTCTTGATGGTGCCGGTGAAGGCATCTACTTCGCTGAGTTTGCCGGTGTAAGTAACGGTTACCTTATCTCCGTCCTTTACCTGATCCAGACCGGTAGGCTTGTCGCCTTCGAAGGCGAACATGTTTGGGGTTCCCTTATCATCGGTTACAACAAAGGACATATCCTTGATGTCGCTGATGGTGCCGGTCAGAGTCTCCTCTGCGCTGGCGTCAGCACTTGCGCTGGAAGAAGCGGCGCTGGATGCTGCGGTAGATGCAGCAGTGGAAGCAGCCGGAGCAGCGGTGGAAGCTGCAACGGAAGCAGCCGTAGAAGCGGAGGTAGATGCAGTGGAGTCTGCGGATGAATTGCCGCAGCCTGCCAGTACAGAAGCTGCCAGAACAGTAGATGTTGCCAGTGCGAATAATTTCTTCTTGATCATTTTCATAATCTCCTTCTCTGTTAAAATTTGTATCCCCTACCGGATAACGTAGATCATTATAGTCCTCATATTGTGAACAGTCAATGGAAAAAATGTGTCAATTTTGTGTCCAACGAAAATCGGCCGGGAAATCGCTCCGAAAAAGCGACTGCCCAGATTCCAGAAAGTGGTTTCATCAATTGGGCTCTATGCAGTGTCTCCATGGGGGTGATACTGCGAAATGCGGTGCATAGAAACGGTTCCTGAACTAGGAGAGCAGGAGCCCTGCGAAAGTGAGCAGAATGCCGATGCAAGAGGTGAGTGTGAGACGTTCGTGCAGGATGAGGACACCGAGAAGAATGGTGCCTACCGGCTGCAGATAAATGTAGATGCTGGTGGCAACAGGGCCCAGTTGCTGGACGGCGTAATTCCAGCTGGCAAAACAGATGGCGGAAGCCAGGATGCCGAGAAAGAGCAGGTTGAGTCCGATCATGGGGGTAAACAGCACGTCCGGCGGAAAGGTTGTTCCGGTAAGCGGAATGAAAGGCAGGGTAAACAGAATGCCGTAAAAAAAGATCCTCCGGGTGACCGCCATGGCGGATTCTCCCGCCCTTTCGAGGCGTTCCGTTGTGAGATTATAGAGCGCCCACATAAGAGCCGAAAGGAGGGCAGTCAGATCACCGATGGGACTTAAGTGAACCTGCTGGCCGCCGAACGTAATCAGGGCGATTCCTCCTATGGCAAGTACAAAACCGAGAAAAAATCTCTTCGGCAATTTTTTGCTTGTGGGATCGGTAAGATGTTTTAAAAGTGCCGTGAAAAGAGGTGCAGTGGAAACAATCACACAGACATTTCCGGCAGAAGTGTTTTGGAGCGCCATGTGCTCCACCAGGAAGTAAAGGGTGATTCCGGTTAATCCGGCAGTCGCAAAGAGAGCCTCCCTTTTCCATCCATGAAAGCCAATCGGCTTCCTTACCATAAACAGAAAAGCAAGATATCCCAGAATAAAACGCAGAAGCAACAGCGCCGTCGGCGTGAGCGATTGTAAGAGAATCTTGGTATTGATAAAGGTGGTTCCCCAGACAAGTACCGTTAGGAGGGCAACCAAATGCCCCTTATTCTTTTGGACAAAATTTTCTGCATTTTTGGTCATGAATGAAAGTATATCACATCGTTTTGACCCGCGCATCTACCTATTGTAAAATTGCTTCATGGCATCTATTTTCGAAAAAAAGTTTTCTGTTCGTTCGCTGGTAGAATTTCTCCTGCGGACGGGGGACTTAGATAATCGTATACAGGCACCGTCTGATGCGATGGCGGCAGGAAGCCACCTTCATAAGAAACTGCAAAAACAGGGAGGCGCAGACTATCATGCCGAGGTGCCCCTTGCGGGAACCTTCGTTCTTGCATGGAAGGAGAAAGAAGCAAGGATCCGGATTGAGGGCAGGGCGGACGGGATTGTGTTACAGGAGGGAGAGGTTCCCATGATTGATGAAATCAAGGGAACCTACCGCAGTGTTACGAAGATGAAGGAGCCAAATTCCGTCCATCTGGCACAGGCGAAACTTTATGCTTTTCTCTATGCGCGTCAGGAGAAGCTGCCACAGATTCGGGTGCGCATGACGTATGGAAACTTAGACACGGAAAAGATCCGGTGCTTTGAGAACCTCTATTTTTGGAGCGAAATGGAAGATTTTTTTCAGGAGATTCTCTCGCTCTTGCGCCCCTGGATCGAAATGGAGGCCGGATGGCAGGAGGTTCGGACCGCCTCTATTTTGCAGATGCACTTCCCTTTTTCCTGGAGAGAGGGACAAAAGAAGCTTGCCGCCGGCGTTTACCGCACGATTGATCAGAAAAAAAAGTTGTTTTTAGAGGCACCGACCGGAAGCGGAAAGACACTGGCAGTTCTCTATCCTGCTTTAAAGGCAGTGGGAGAAGAAAAGGCAGACCGGATTTTCTACTTAACGGCAAAGACGATGACCGCCGCAGTGGCGCAGGACGCCTATCGACTCCTGCGGCAAAAAGGAAACCTGCGATTTAAAACGGTGACTCTGACAGCAAAGGAAAAAATTTGTCCCAATCCGGTTTGTGAATGCAATCCGGACGATTGCCCCTATGCAAGAGGGCATTTTGACCGTGTCAACCGGGCACTTTTTTCCCTGCTCAACGAGAAGGAAGAATATACCTGGCAGGTGGTACAGGAAAAAGCACGCAGCTCCTGTGTCTGCCCCTTCGAACTTTCGCTGGATCTAAGCCTTTTTTGTGACGGAATCATCTGTGATTACAATTACCTCTTTGATCCCTTTGTTTACTTGAAGCGTTTTTTTCTGGCGCAGACGGCGTGTCGCTACCTCTTCTTGATCGATGAAGCGCATAACCTGTTAGAGAGAGGCAGAGAGATGTACAGTGCGGAGCTGGCGCAGGAAGAATTTTCCGCTCTGCGCACCGCTCCGCGAAAAGATTTGCGAAAGGAAAGAGGCTTTTCCCGGGTTCTGGAAGAACTGGAAAAAGCAGAGAACGTTTTTTCTCAAATAAAAGCAGAGAAATTCGGCAAAACAAAGCCGGAGATTTCCGTGGTGGAAAGGATCGATTCTTTTGCGGACCACATGACGAACTTACATCGTGCGCTTACTTCCTACCTGGATCAGCACAGGGCACAGGCAAAGAATGAGAGGTTACTCGCCTTCTTTTTTCGACTGAACCGTTTTTTGGTGATCTACGAGAAATCGGATCAAAGATATCGGTATATCGTAAAAGATGAGAAAGGAGAGCGAACCCTTCGCATCTTGTGCCTGGATCCCTCGGAAGATCTGAAAGCCTGTATGGGGCTTGGACGAGCGTCTATTCTGTTTTCTGCCACTTTTTTGCCGATTCAGTATTATAAACAACTGCTGGGGGGAACGCAGGAAGACTATGAAATCTATGCAGAAACTGCTTTTGATGCAGATCGGTGCGTCTACCTGATCAGCAAGGATGTCACTGCCAAATACACGGCCCGATCGCTGGAGATGTATCGGAAAACAGCATTATATATTAGAAGAGTTGCTGCGTCTAAAAGGGGAAATTATCTGGTTTTCTTTCCGTCCTTTGCTTATCTGGAGCGCACCAGGCAGGTTTATGAAGAAGAGTACCGGACAAGGGACACAGAGATCCTCTGCCAGAGAACGGGTATGACCCAGGAAGAGAAGGAAAGATTCCTAAACAGCTTCTCGGAGGGAAACCGGCTGCCGTTAGAGGATCAAATTCACTTCGACTTAACCGTGGTAGAGGATCGTACGCTGGTTGGATTCTGCGTGATGGGAGGCATCTTCGGAGAAGGAATCGATTTGAGAGGAGAGTCCCTGATCGGCGTGATCGTGGTCGGCTGTGGCATTCCGCAGGTGGGTTTTTCCAGGAACCTGCTGAGGGAATATTTTGACAATTGTGGAAAAAACGGCTATGACTACGCCTATCGATTCCCGGGAATCCATAAAGTGCTACAGGCAGCGGGGAGAGTCATCCGCACGGAAGAAGATGCGGGCGTTGTGGTTCTCTTAGATGATCGCTTCTTTGAAAAAGGCTATCAGACGCTGTTCCCCCGTGAGTGGCGCCATCAAATCAGTGTTACGACTAATACGGTCAATAATGAATTATCAAATTTTTGGAAAAAAATGAACGATAACCCCTAAATGAAGTTCCTGGAAGAGAAATGAGAATCGGATTCCGAAAAACCGGGAAGCGGAAAACGGAAAATGACGAAGATGTCATTGTGGATAACTCTGTGGAAATTGGGGATATTTCGGGAAGCAAGAGTGAAAATACCCTCAAAAAGCAGGGTAAAACAGGCAAAATTTGTCCATCGATTGAATTGGAAACAACAGTAAAACCAACTCGGTCAATCCAAAAAAGAAAGCAGAAATGCGCCGTTCGGCTGCGGGATGCGCGACAAAAATGTCAGAAACGGCGAGAGATGGAGAGGAATTTTCATTCTTTTTACATTGCAGGCAACAAGGCGCATCGAAGGAAAAGAAGAGCAATCGATACAGGGGAGATGGAGTGCGACAGGCAAGGGGGGATATGTTATAATAGCAGGAAAAGTCTAGCAGAAATCCCTTCTCATGAGGGACAAAGGAAGCAGGAAATTCATAGAAAGGCATGTGATCAGAGAAAATGAAGAAAGAGTTGGCAAAAACATACGATCCGAATGGAATTGAAGATCGGATTTATAAGAACTGGGAAGAAAAGCGGTATTTTCATGCGGAAGTGGACGAAACAAAGAAACCGTTTACCATCGTCATCCCACCGCCGAATGTGACGGGAATCCTGCATTTGGGACACGCAATGGACAATACCATGCAGGATATCCTGATTCGCTGGAAAAGGATGCAGGGATACAATGCGCTCTGGCAGCCGGGAACGGATCACGCCTCAATTTCGACGGAAGTGAAAATCATTCATCAGTTAAAGGAAGAAGGAACGACCAAGGAGGAACTGGGAAGAGAGAAGTTTCTGGAGAGGGCCTGGGAGTGGAAACGCCAGTATGGCGGCACCATTATCAAACAGCTGAAGAAACTGGGTTCTTCCTGTGATTGGGAAAGAGAACGCTTTACCATGGATGAGGGCTGCAACCGGGCGGTGAAGGAAGCCTTTGTCCGTATGTACAAAAAAGGCTATATTTACCAGGGATCCCGGATTGTGAACTGGTGTCCTGTCTGCGGTACATCCATTTCGGATGCGGAGGTGGAGTATGAGGAGCAGGCCGGTCATCTGTGGCATATCAAATATCCTCTGATTGAGGAAGACGGCAGCATTTCGAAAGAGCACTTTATCGAATTTGCAACCACGCGCCCGGAGACGATGCTGGGAGATACGGCTTTAGCGGTGAATCCGGAGGACGAACGCTATCGTTCTTATCAGGGACGGTTTGTATGGTTGCCCTTTGCAGAGAGGAAGATACCGATTGTCGCGGATGAATATGTGGACAGAGAATTCGGCACCGGAGTGGTGAAGATCACCCCCGGTCATGATCCGAATGACTTTGAAGTCGGAAAGCGTCATCATCTGCCGGAAGTGAATATTCTGAACGACGACGCGACGATCAATGAAAACGGCGGTCGTTTTCAGGGGATGGATCGGTACGCTTGCCGCAAGCAGATTGTCAAAGAACTGGAGGAGATGGGTCTTCTCGTTCGTACGGAAGAGTACACGCATAATGTGGGCACCCATGAGAGATGTCACACGACGGTGGAGCCCCTTATCAAAAAACAATGGTTTGTCAAGATGGATGAACTGATCAAGCCGGCAGTGAAGGCGGTGCAGGATGGAACGATCCGCTTGATCCCGAAAAGAACCGAATCCATCTATTTTAATTGGACGGATCATATTCGCGACTGGTGTATTTCCAGACAGTTATGGTGGGGACATAGAATTCCCGCTTATACCTGTGATTCATGCGGAGAAGTCGTGGTGGATTATGAGATGCCAAAAAAGTGTGAAAAATGCGGCTGCACACACTTCACGCAGGATCCGGACGTGTTAGATACCTGGTTTTCATCCGCTCTCTGGCCCTTTGAAACGTTAGGGTGGCCGGATGAGACGCCGGAGCTGAAGTACTTTTTCCCGACAGACGTGCTGGTGACCGGTTATGACATCCTCTTTTTCTGGGTCATTCGCATGATCTTCTCCAGTTATGAGCAAATGGGAACTTATCCCTTCCATACGGTTCTTTTCCACGGACTGATCCGGGACGAGCAGGGGCGGAAGTTCTCGAAATCGCTCGGGAACGGGATCGATCCCTTGGAAGTGATTCGTACTTATGGAGCGGATGCGCTCAGATTAACGCTCATCACAGGAAATGCGCCCGGCAATGATATGCGTTTCTATAAGGAAAAAATAGAAAACAGCCGCAATTTCGCCAATAAGGTCTGGAATGCGTCTCGCTTCATCATGATGAACATGGACGAGAACCAGGAGGGATTATCTTCTCAGCTACCGGAACACCTGGAAGCGGCAGATCGTTGGATCCTGTCGAGGCTGAATCGTGTCACCTTGGAAGTGACGGAGAACATGGCCCGTTATGAACTGGGGATTGCGGTGCAGAAGGTTTATGACTTTATCTGGGATGAGTTCTGCGACTGGTATATTGAAATGGTCAAGCCAAGGCTCTACCAAAAGGAAAACGAAGCCAGCAGACAAGCGGCTTTGTGGACGTTGGAAACGGTGCTGATTCATGCGCTGAAGCTCCTGCACCCCTACATGCCTTTTATTACAGAAGAAATTTATCAAACACTGAAAGAGGCAGCGGGAGCAACAGATTTAGAAGAATCCATCATGATTTCTTCCTGGCCCCTGTATGACGAAGGATGGAACTTCGAGCAGGATGAAAAAGCCATTGAAACCATCAAAGAGGCGGTGAGGGGAATTCGAAATTTGCGGGCACAAAGGAATGTGGCGCCGTCCAGGAAGGTGAAGGTCTATGTGGTCAGCGACAAAGAGGAAACGCTACAGATTTTCCGGAAGGCGCAACTCTTTTTTGAATCCCTTGCCTGTGCGTCTTTGTCATCCTGCCAAATGAATCGCGATGGCATTGATGAGAAGGCACTTTCGATCGTGACGCCGGAAGCGACCCTGTATATTCCGCTGGAAGATTTGGTGGATCTGGCGGCGGAGAAGGAGAGACTGAAACGAGAACAGGAAAGATTACAAAAAGAACTGGACCGGTCAAAGAAAATGCTCTCCAATGAACGGTTCCTGGCAAAGGCACCGGAGTCAAAAATTGCAGAAGAAAAAGAAAAACAGCGGAAATATGAGCAGACCTATGCGCAGGTCTGTGAGCGGTTGGCACAGATCGAAAAGTGAGCAGAGAACCGCAACAGTGAAGATTCCATCAATGAGAGAACCGTAACAGTGGCGTTTTCATCCATGAGACGGAGGGATTAGGGTGATCAATTTTGAAGAGGAACTGAAGAAGTACCGTCCTGTGCCGGATATGGATTCTATGGAGGAATCCATACAGAATCAGGATCTGGATGATATGGCGGATGTGGCGCTGCGCCTTCTGAAGGAGGCGAAGGAAGAAGCCATCCAGATGAAAAAAACAAGAGACTGAGTGTATGATGAGATGTTTCAATTGCGGATTTGAAGTCAATGAGGAAGACCGGTGCCCCAACTGTGGCATCGGGTTAAAAACCGAGAGGAAGATCCTGTATTTTTCCGACTATTTTTACAACGACGGTCTCGACAAAGCGAATGTAAAGGATCTGACAGGGGCGATTATTGCATTAAAGCAAAGCCTGAAATTCAACAAATACAATATTGATGCCCGGAACCTCCTTGGTTTATTGTTTCTGGAGATCGGGGAGATCGTCTCTGCGCTTTCGCAGTGGGTGGTTTCCAAGAACCTGCGTGCGGAGAACAACCGGGCGGATAAGTATTTGAATGAGATGCGAAAAGACCCGGAGCTTCTCGAGGTGATGAATCAGGGCATTCATCATTACAATATCGCACTCCGAAATGCCAGGAAAAAGAGTTATGACATGGCGGTGATTCAGTTGAAGAAGGCACTGACCATGAACGGCAATCTATTGAGGGCAAGGCAGTTGCTTGCCCTTCTTTATATGCAGAGGGGAGATTATGCAAGGGCAAAAAAGGAAGTAAGCAGATGTTTTCAGATTGACCATGGAAGTACCAGAAGTGAGCGCTACCAAAGTGAGATCCGTGCCTATTTCCGGGAAGGTTCCAGAGCCAAAAAAAAGACAGATGCAGGAATTTTGTCTGCCTTTCGGAGCAAAAACAAAGGGCATGAACATAAAAACGAAAAGAAGCCCATCGTGCAGGGCGCCCAGACAGGGAAAAGTGCGGTGCAGTACCAGAACGGGAATGAGATCATCATTCAGCCGCTGAACCGGTTTCGAATGGACGGAACCATTTCGGTGGTCAGCGTGGGAATCGGTCTGGTGATGGGGCTGCTCTTTGCCATTTACCTGATTTTGCCGGATATGATGCAGAAAAGGACCACAGATTTTACCGATAAAGTCAAAGTGCTAAGTGAGGAAGCGGACAGGAAGAGTGTAGCCATCGATGATCTGGAGAAGCAGGTGAAGGAGCTGAACCAGACAAAGGGAGAAATGCAGCAGCAAATCGATGAATTTGAGGGAAGCGACAAGGCGGAAGACACCATGGACAACCTGATGATGGCTGCCGCTGCCTATATTTCCGGGACCGGAAAGATGGAAGAATATGCCGGATACATGGACGGTATTCATATCGAGCAGATCAATGATGCCGGTATGCCCGGTTATCAGAAGCTGTATGAAATGCTGGTGGAGAGGATCGGAGTCAAGCTTTCCAGGTATTATTTTAAACAGGGAGCTTCTTCCTTCCGTACGGAAGATTATAAAAATGCCATCAAGATGTATGGACTGGCTTTCCAATATGATGCGCAGAATGTCGATGCTCTGTACAACCTTGCGGAATCCTACCGCCTCTTTGGAGACAGCGTGAAAGCAAAACAGCTGTATGACCAGGTGATCCGAGACTTCCCGGATTCCAGGAAAGAGTCGGGAGCGGAGGCAAGGCTGGCGGAAATGAAGAAGCAGGAAGAACAGGACAGAGAGAATGCACAGAACTCGTCGAACGGTTCCTCCAGAAAGAACAGCGGTTCTTTGTCAACCACCAATCAGAATGCAGGTTCACAGACCACGAAAAGAGGACGCTGATGAGGCAGATGGTATTTAAAATGGAGAGGCAGGGGCTTCTTAAAGAGGGGGATAAAATCACGGTAACAGAGGGAAGCCTCCCATCTGCGTATTATTATACGATTGATCCCGCCCGGGCGATGAGCGGAAACATTCCTTTTTCCGAACGCTTGCAGTCCACAAAGGGAGTCGTTTGTAAGGTGGAGGAGAACGAAAGAGGATTCTATGTCACGGCGGAATTTGAAGAGTGATTTCTGGCGCTCCAACCGAATACATCCCGGCTGGATTCTCCCATACGAACCGGCAGGAAACCGAATACATCCCGGCTGGATGTTCCCATACGGACCGGCAGGAACTGGAGGAGTCAATCGTGAGGGAGGAACAGCGGTTTTGAGAAGGAGAGTCACACGGGGGCTTACGCTTCTGCTTTGTAGTACGTTGCTTTTATGTGGCTGCTCTTTTCACAACGAAAACCCGGTGCTATCGGAGGCAGCGAAACAGATTCAGACGCTTCATTACGACGAAGCCATTGCAAAGCTAAAGAACGGGAAAGGGGACCTTTCCAAAGCAAGAGAGGCAAAGCGTCTGCTGGGCATCGCTTATTTAAAAAAAGGCTCTTACAAGAAGGCGGCAGCTACTTTGAAAAAAGCGCTTTCCATGAGCAACGGTCTGCTTTGTGAAGAGGATTTTGATCTCAGCTATTATCTGGCGCAGTGCTATCGGAAGATGGGAAAGGCGGAGGAAGCGCAGAAGGTTTACGAGCACATTTTAGCGCTCCGTCCGCATGATTTAACGGCGCTGTATGAGATGGGTGCGACGAAGCTGGCAGCAGGGGATTTGACGGGGGCGGCAGCGAGTCTGGACAAGGCGGTGAACGAAGATCCCGGAAATCTGGATTTGCGGATTCGCATTTTCCAGATGTATGCCCAAAACGGAAAAGAAGATACGGGTAAGGCGGTTCTTTCAGAAGCCAGGAACCGCTATGGTTCGAAGTTGAGTGCATACGATCGGGGAAGGTTGGATTTTTATCTGGGAAACAATGCGGAAGCGCAGAGCGGACTGGAGAAAGCGCTTGCACAGGCCGGAGAGAAAGAAAAAGCGGGGATCGCCCTTTTGCTCGGACAGACGGGGGAAAAGCAGGGACAGTATCAGTATGCGATTGATATTTATTCTTCCGTACTGAAGGCGGGAGAACCGGATGCCAGGCTTTATAATCGAAGAGCGTTGTGCAGAATGGCTTTAAAGGAGTATGCGGAGGCAATTACGGATCTGGAAGCGGGGCTTGCACGAAAGGATCCGTCCGCATCCAGAACGCTTCTGCGAAATGAAGTAACAGCCTATGAGTATAGCGGAGATTTTACGAAGGCAAAAGAAAAAATGAAGGAGTATCTCTCTTTGTACCCTGAAGATGCGGAAGCGCAGAGAGAAGAAATTTTTTTGTCGACGAGAAACGAAGAACCGACAGAATAAAAACAGGACAGAATCCGAACAGCGGTATTGCAGTACCAACGGAGTGGCAGCCATTATGCAGGAGGCATGTATGAGATCGAGTTCCCAATCTAGTTCCCAATCATCTCCCCTACGAGGGACGCAATTACCACAGGAGTCCAAAGCAACGAAAGAGACCAAGGCATCGAAAGAGTCCAAAGCATCGAAAGAGTCCAGTGTATCAAGAGAGTCCAAGGCATCGAAAGAGTCCAGTGTATCAAAAGAGTCAAGCGCATCGACTCTCTTTGAGGAACGACTGAAAAAGCACATGGATGAGCTGAAATGGCTGTATGCGGAGCTGTATCATGACGAACAGGGAAAGCCGGATCAGCAGGCGCTCGCATATTTTTTGCAGGTTTTGCGAAAAAATGCGGAGGAGCGCTCCGAAGAATTGAAAGCGTGGGATCATCAAAAAGAGCAGAATCCGGATTGGTACAGGAAGCAGGATCTGACCGGTATGATGATGTATACCGAGTGTTTCGGAGAAAACCTTGCGGGAGTGCGCTCGCATTTGGATTATCTGAAAGAATGCGGTATTTCTTATCTGCATCTGATGCCTTTGCTACAAAGCCCAAAGGGCAGGAGTGACGGTGGTTATGCGGTATCCGATTTCCGCACCATCGAGCCGGAGCTGGGTACGATGGAGGATCTGTCGCTGTTAACCAGGGCCTGCCACGAAGAGGGAATCGTCACCTGCCTTGATTTCGTCATGAACCACACCAGTGAGGATCATGAGTGGGCAAAAAGGGCCAGAGCAGGAGAAAAGGAATATCAGGACCGATTTTTCTTTTATGATAACTGGGATATTCCGAATGCATTTGAAAGGACCGTTCCGCAGGTGTTCCCACAGACGGCGCCGGGCAATTTTACCTGGTGTGAAGAAGCAAAAAAAGTTGTGATGACTACTTTTTACCCTTATCAGTGGGATTTGAATTATGCGAATCCGGTCGTTTTTAATGATATGACGGATAACCTGTTATTTCTTTGCAACCGGGGAATCGATGTGATTCGACTGGATGCGACGCCGTATATCTGGAAGAGTCTGGGAACGAATTGCAGGAATTTGCCACAGGTACATTCCCTGGTCCGCCTTCTCCATATCGCGGCGGACATTGTCTGCCCCGGTACCTTAATGCTGGGAGAGGTGGTCATGGAGCCGAAGGAAGTGGTTCCCTACTTCGGCAGCGTCGAAAAACCGGAATGTGACCTGCTCTACAATGTGACGACGATGGCGTGTACCTGGCATACGGTAGCGACCAGAGATGTGAGACTTTTAAAGCATCAGCTGGCGACTACCTTTGCGCTTCCGAAGGAATATACGTTTCTCAACTATCTTCGCTGCCATGACGATATCGGTTGGGGGCTGGATTATGGATACCTGCAAAATTTTGGAATCACCCAGGTGGCGCACAAAAAATATTTGAATGATTATTTAACGGGAAGGTATTACGGATCCGATGCCAGAGGAGAGTTATACAATGACGATCCAAGACTGGGAGATGCGAGGCTCTGCGGCACGACGGCCTCGTTATGTGGAGTAGAAGCGGCGGAGTATGAGAAGAATGAGGAGAAGCTTCACAGGGCACTTCGTAAGGACATCATGCTTCATGCTTTCTTACTCACGCTTTCCGGGATTCCGGTGCTATACTCCGGGGACGAGATTGCACAGCTGAACGATTATTCTTACCACGAAGATCCGCTGAAATGGGAAGATTCCAGGTACCTCCACCGCGGCAAATTTCTCTGGGAGGATGAAAAGAAACGCAAGAGGCTGCACACCAGGCAGGGAGAGATGTTCCGTGCGTTGAAAAGACTGCTTGCCGTCAGAGCCAAAAATCTCTCCTTCCATCCCAGGGCGGAGAGCTGGATCATCGAAACCTACAACGATCATGTGCTTGGAATCGGCAGATATTATGAGGGAAGGAAATTGATCGCGCTCTTCAATTTTTCTGAAGAGGAGGAGATTGCGTGGATCAATGAGGAAGGCAGGTATAAGGATCTGATCAGCAAAAAAAAGGTGGAAGCGAAGTCGCCCCGTATCCCAGCCTTTGATTTTCTATGGATGCAGTCGGTCTAAGGAGGGGGCGGTGCAACGTCGTTTGTTTTTGCGTCTCTTTCTGCTTGCCGTGAAACAGGCATCACGAGTACCTGATCATCCATATTGCGACGTTTGCTCCGCCCCTCCTGCAAGGGCTCAGGCAGAGATCAGGCGGAGAATTTTTCGATTTCTGTCCAGTATTTTTTCAGAATGGCATTGTTGCAGCGGTAGAGCTCGTGTTTTGCATTCTTGATCAGAACCAGACGGGAGTATTTGGAGGGAGAATCATTTTTTTCCAGCTCATGGATAAAATGAATCTGTCCCTTGGGAAGCACCATACTGTCTGCTTCGGTTTGGAAGAGAAGGACGGGCGTTTTCACTCTGCGGCAGTTCCTGGAATTCCCGATCTCATGGGTGAGTTTCAAAAATTGCATGGCATTGGAGAGAGACAGGCCGCGAGTCTGATAGCTTTCTTCTTTGCACATCTTCTGATACCAGTAGTCATAGCGGGGTAGACTGTTGGTTAAAGCGTCCTGCGGAGCGTAGGGCTCCACTTCCGGTTCTCCGGTCCAGTATTTTCGGCCGAGTCCGTGCCGGATCATGAAGTGGCCATAGGCAAGGGCAAGCGGCAGCGGGATTTTGCCACTGTTGATGTCCAGCATGGGAGAAGAGAGGATGGCTTTTTGGAAATCGTCCGGATACCGTTCCAGATAGGCGGCAGCGACCGCCCCTCCCATCGAAT
Source organism: Lachnospiraceae bacterium (assembly GCA_015258065.1). GTDB lineage: Bacteria > Bacillota > Clostridia > Lachnospirales > Lachnospiraceae > Butyrivibrio. The sequence continues at coordinate 36,643 of JABZIZ010000011.1, forward strand.
GCGCAAAGAGAAAGGTAGGAGCGCCCTGAAGAATCTCGTGAACAAAGGTGTGCAGATCATCGATCAGGTCTGCATAATTTTCAATATTCACGAGAAAGGGGTCATTGACAGATCGGTAGGAATATCCGTGTTCCCGCTGTTGCAGGAGGGCGACCCGGTATCCGAGTTGTAAAAAGTAGTAAGCGGTCTCGTAGAATTTCGGAATAGCCTCTGCGAATCCGTGAAGAATGACGAGGGTCTGTGCGTTTTTGTTGTCCGCGTCATAGATTTCATAATAGAGAGGCTGACCTTTTGCCCGCTCAAACGTTCCTGTGTGTTTGTGAGCTTCCAATCTGGGAAGAACCTTATTCTGCATTTCTTCCGCATAATGATTTTCGTCTAAAATCTTCATCTGCTGCCTTTCCTTCCGGTCGACTCTTAGTGCCGGATTCTTTATCGGCGAAGTCGTGTCTTTTCTTTTGTCCTTTTGCAAAAAAATGTTTCTATTTATCTGCCGATGAATCGATTGACCTACCTATGAAATCAATGATCTAATGATGAAATCAATGATCTGCCGATGAATCATTTTACCTACCTATAAATAAAACTGCAATTCTGCCAAAAAAGCAAGCAGAATTGCAGTTCGTGAATACGAAGATACAAGGACCTCAGCCAATGCCTCCCAGAATGGCGCCGCAGATGAGGGCAAGGAGAGAAAGTCCGCAGAAGAGATACTTTCCTGCCTGATACCAGGTATTTCCAAGCGGTTTGGAAGCCCCTGCATTGACGGCATCCAGTGCATATTTTTTACCGAACATCCAGAAGAACATGATGCCGGCAAGGAGTGCGCCGAGCGGGCAGATGTAGATGGAGACGGCATCCATCCATTCGGATACGATCCCCTGAATCCCCAGAGCAACGACCGTCCCGATGACGCCGATGGTGCAGACGGCAGGTACTCTCTTCATGTGGAACTGCTGCTGGAGTGTGGCAACCGGTGCTTCGTAGAGGTTGACGAGCGACGAAAGTCCCGCAAACATCACGCAGATGTAGAAGACGACGCCGACGATGGCACCTCCGGGCATCCGGTTCATGACGTTTAGAAGGTGGATGAACATGAGTCCGGGACCACCTACGCTCAGCTCTTCGCCGCAGGTCGCCATCGCGGGGATAATCAGGAAGGCGGCCAGGAGAGCGGCCAGCGTATCAAAGACGCCGATCTGAAGAGCGGACCTAGGAATGTCCTCTTTTTTGCTCAGATAGGAACCATAGATGACCGTGCCGTTTCCTGCGATGGAAAGGGAGAAGAAGGCCTGTCCAAAAGCAAAGATCCAGAGCTTGGGGTTCATGAGAGCCTGCGGATTGACGGTGAAGATGTACTGATATCCGTTGACAGCGCCGGGCTGGAAGCCGACATAGATGGCAAGACCAACCAGCATGACAAAGAGGAGTGGCATCATGATTTTGTTGGCTTTTTCAATGCCTCCTGCGACACCGAGTCCCATGATGGCAAAGTTGACGATGAGGGCGACGACAATCCAAAGGTTATTGCCGAGAGCGCTGGCAGTGCCACCAAAGAGACCGCCGATTTTGTCCATGTCCGCCCCCAGCTGAATCAGTTCTCCCGTGCAGGCAAGAAAGACGTATTTAAAGATCCAGCCGACCACGCAGGAATAACCGATGGCAAGCGCCAGAGAGCCGAGAGAGGGGATGATACCGATTTTTTCCCCAAGAGAAGCTCCTTTTCCGGCGTGCTCCGTGGCTTTTGCAAAGGCGCCGATCGGGCCCTTGCCGGTGCTTCTGCCCAGAGCGATTTCTTCTGTGACACCGAGGCTTGCGATAATCACGACAAAAATGAAATAAGGAATTAAAAAGGTCATGCCGCCCCAGGCGGAAACCAAAACAGGAAATCGCCAGAGGTTTCCCATACCGACTGCGGAACCGATACAGGCAAGAATAAATCCGATTCGGGAATCAAATCCGTCCGCCTTCCCTTCGGGCGGGGTGGTATTTTCGTTCATAACTGCCTCCTAATTGGACCGGGGGCAGAACGCCCCCGGAAGAATTCATATTGTGGCGTGTGTTGGGTCACATATTTGGAATCACGTGTTCGGATCAGAACTGTTCCGGAGTCCAGCTCTTCCAGTAATCGTAATGAGAGGCATCGGTCATTTCTTCCTTTGTCGGCGCGTATGGCTCCAGCCAGGCGTGGAAGTGTCTCATCGGCAGCGTATGTCCGAAGGTGATCTTCAGATTCGGAATCGTGTCGCGATCCTGATACAGCTGGGTCAGGGCAGCAATGATGTAGTCCATGTGCTGTTTGCTGAACTGGGAACGGTTGATGGCAAGACGCACCACATTGCAGACTTCTTTTTGCTGTTCGGGGGTTTTCAGATCATATTCCATCGAGAAATCTCCCAGCTCGGAGCAGCGGATGCCGTAGCGGTGCACCATTTCCAGAGAGAGTGCCTGACCGGCAAAACTTTCATGGTTCCTCTTATAATCAAAGAAGCGATCGACATCAATATAGACGCCGTGTCCGCCTGCGGGCTGTACCACCGGAACGCCGTTCTTCGTGAGGGCGTCTGCAAGGTACTGGCACTGTCTGACGCGCTCGTCCTGATAATCAAAACGGGCTTCCTCATAAAGGCCCTGCGCAAGCGCCATGATGTCGTGACCGGACATTCCGCCGTAGGAGTCATTGCCGTAAGCGGAGATCTGGCGCACCTTCAGCAGATGCCCGATGTCCACTTTGACGGAACCGTCTTCATTGAATTCAGAGAATTTTTTCCAGAAAAGTCCCTTGTCACGGAAGGCCAGTAAGCCGCCCATGTTCGAGTGACCGTTCTTTTTCAGAGAAGCGGAAACCACATCGAAGAGGGAGAACATTTCTTTGGCAATTTCGGCGATGGACTTGTCTGCATATCCGGGCTCGTTCATCTTGATGAAATAGCAGTTCTCTGCCCATCTTGCACCGTCCATCACGAAAGGAATGTCATACTTATGTGCAATCTCGGAAACTTCCCGCATATTCTGCATGGAAACTGCCTGGCCGCAGACCGAATTATTGGTAACGGTTGCGTAGATGAGGGGCACGTTCTCAACGCCGACCGCCTCGATCAATTGCAGCAGCTTTTCAATGTCCATATTGCCTTTGAACGGATTGACCTCATACTTGCCGCTCTCCGGAACCTCGAACAGAACCTCTTTATGGAAGAGATTGCGAGGGACGTTGCCCATCTGCTTAATGTTACCCTCTGTGGTATCAAAGTGGGCATTGGAAGGGATGGTAAAGACCTTACCGGGCCATCTTTTGGCAAAAAGAGGTTTTAATACATCAAACAGAAGTGTCTCCGCACATCTCCCCTGCGGGACAATGAAGGTGTTCGGTCTGGAAAGCTGGTACTGACCGCCGTTGATAAAGCCGCCCTCGTAGTCTTTGAGATAGACATCGTCCATCATTTTTTCAACATCATCGCGGTCTACGCCTTCTTTCAGGTAGTTGATGAGGCGAAGCTGCTTGTCTCCGCGCTCCCACAGATCGCGGAAAGCGTCCAGGAGGACGTAATAGCCTTTGTTCCGTCCGTAAGATTCATCAGCAAGGAACATGGCGGACCATTGCGTGTCTGTCATGGAGGTAGTACCCGAGTCGGAGAGGCAATCCACATAGAGCATTCCGGCGGGGAAGGCAAATTCATTATAGTGTGTGGCCTGTAGTGCTCTAAGGCGCTGTGCGGCGCTTACCGTCGGGATTTCCCGGACTACATGAGTCCACGACTTCGGCGCTTCGGTGTTTAATTTGAATTCCATTTGTTCATTCCTCCTTAATCTCTGGTTGTGTAATCAAGAATTTAATATTAAAGTAACAACAAACCTGTACAATGTCAATTGCTTATGTGCATAATCATTAAAATCAAGCGGCATAAATCGTACAAAATATGCAAAATACCTAAAAACAATCAAAAATAAAATTGTCACGCAATTCAGACAATAAAAATGTTTATAATTTGTTTATTGACAACAATAGAATACGTGATAGAATTAAATCATCAAAACAAAGAACAAAGCACCGAGAAAAAGGTGCTACCAAGATCCTTCCGCACCGTGTAACGAGAAGGTACAAGGGATCAGAAAGGAAGGTACAGTCCCAAATTCTACGGAAGTTCCACCAGATTCAGTTTTTTGACGAACCGCCATTCCTTACATCGCCGGTGAAGGAAAATGCAGCAGCGGACATACATGAGAAGATCGTAAGAAATAGAAGTTGATCGTTAGAACTATGATGTTGGATTGAAATAGCAGTACAAGTAGTAGGAACAGGGAAATCGAACAAAGGCAATGAAGATGAAAATGTTCGAACCTAGCAAACCATGTATGAAAGCTCTTCGGCTGAACTTCACAACTTAGAAGCAGGATAGAGGATGAGACGAATACGGTAAGTCAAAAGAAAGGTAGGTAAAGTCCATTGGACGAAGTACATTAGGAGGGCATCACCCAACCGATGAGTTGAGTTGATGCCCTCCTCCATGTGCGTGGGAGAAAGTGGGAGAAAAAGGAGAGGATTGAAACGAGCGGGGACCTAGATCTTCTCATCCGTTTTGTTGGGAAGGGGCGTGATTGGCAAGGACCATTCCCCCCTGTCTCCGTTGCGGGAGAGGGGAGAGTATGCTACTATTTTTGTAATTCTATGATACAAGTGTCAAAAGTATCAGCCTTCGATGCAAGCTTGCAATGAGATTCCTGTTTGTGCTTTTGATGCTCACATCCATCTTTACAGGAAAATGAGGGAGAGGGGAAATGGCTATTTTTAAAGGTGCGGGTGTTGCAATTGTGACCCCATTTCGGGAAGACGGTTCTGTGGATTATGAGGAATTCGATCGTCTTGTGGATTTCCAGATTGCGGAAGGAACGGATGCCATTATTGTCTGCGGCACGACCGGAGAAGCTGCCACGATGACGGTGGAGGAACACACAGAGGTGATTAGGCACTGTGTGAAGTATGTGAGGGGAAGAGTTCCGGTCATCGCGGGAACAGGATCCAATGCGACGGCAACTGCAGTAGAGATTTCACAGCTGGCACAGAAGGACGGTGTAGATGCCGTTTTGCAGGTGACACCTTATTACAATAAGGCAACGCAGGAAGGGCTGATCGAACATTTTTGTGCCGTTTCGGATGCCATTGACATTCCGATCATTCTTTATAATGTGCCCAGCAGAACCGGATGTAATATCTTGCCGGAAACGGTGGCGAAGATTATGAAAAGAGGGAAAAATGTAAAGGGCATCAAGGATGCCACGGGTTCCCTTACGCAGACTGCAATGACGATGGAAAAGTGTGACGGCAATCTGGAAGTCTATTCCGGAAACGACGATATCATCGTTCCCATGATGTCCATCGGAGCAGAAGGAGTCATCTCCGTACTGTCCAACATAGCACCCGGAAAGACACATGAAATGTGCAGGAAATGTCTGGAGAATGACTTTATTTCTGCGGGAAAGATGCAAATAGAGGCGATTCCTCTTGTAAGAGCGCTGTTTCTGGAAGTCAATCCCATCCCGGTGAAGAAGGCCCTGTCTTTTATGGGGTACCATTCCCATTATCTGAGACTGCCCTTAACCGGTATGCAGACGGAGCATGCAGAGGTCCTGAAGCTTGCGATGAGGAAGTATGGAATAGAGGTGACAGAGTAGATGACGAGAATCATATTGCATGGATGTCAAGGGAGGATGGGAAGGACGGTAGCGGACCTTGCATCCGAAGAAGGAGTACGGATTGTGGCAGGTGTGACGCCCTCTCCCGAGGAGAGTCCCTTCTTTCCGGTGTATGCATCCGTGGGAAAGGTCGTAGAGGATGCGGACGTCGTCATTGATTTTTCAACGGCAAAGGCGGTCGATTCGCTGTTAGAAGACTGCCTGGTCAAAAAACTTCCCCTTGTGCTCTGTACGACCGGATTATCTGAGGAGCAGATGAGCAGGGTGGAGGAGGTCTCCCGGGAGATCCCCGTTCTGATGTCTGCCAACATGAGTTTGGGGATCAATGTGCTGCGGAAGATGCTTTACGATCATGCAGCTCTTCTGGCGGAGGCCGGGTTTGACATTGAAATTGTGGAGAAACACCACAATCAGAAACTGGATGCACCCAGCGGTACGGCGATCGCTCTTGCGGATGCGGCAAATGCAAGTCTGGAAAAAGCAGGAGAGAAGCCTTACGGGATGATATTGGACAGAAGCAAGCGCAGGATGAAGCGCCCGCACGAAGAAATCGGGATTAGTGCTGTGCGGGGCGGCACCATTGTGGGAGACCATGATGTGATTTTTGGAGGTGTGGATGAGGTGGTGACGCTTTCCCATAGAGCCTATTCCAGAGCGATCTTTGCAAAAGGTGCGCTGGCGGCGGCGAAGTTTCTTGCGGGAAAAGAAGCGGGCAGGTACGAGATGGCAGATGTCATCGGATAAGCATCAAACAAGCACCGGATCAGCATCAAACAAACACCGAACCGGACAGGCACCGGACAGGAGACAACAAAGCATAAGGCAAAAGGAAAAAAGCGAAAAGCGACCAGAAGATTCAGATGAGAAAGAATGGGAACAAAAAGCCTCCGGCTCACGAGCCGGAGGCTTTGTTTAATCGTACTACCGTTGCTGTATCAAAGGATCAGGCACTGTAGTTCAATTAAAGTTTGGCTGACAATTACAGTTTGTTTACGTTGACAGCCTGCGGGCCCTTCTCACCCTGGACTACATCATATTCTACGGCAGCTCCCTCATCAAGAGACTTGAAGCCTTCCATATTCAGCCCTGAGTAGTGTACGAATACATCGTTGCCGGCCTCATCGGAAATGAATCCGTAGCCCTTCTGGTTGTTGAACCACTTTACAGTACCTTTGTTCATTGTAAAATACCTCCACAGAAATAAAAAAATGTTAAATTATTACTGAAAAATCAGCAATACAGATAAGATAGCACACCCGAAGCGAAAAGTAAAGCTGATTTTCGGCAAAAGGGCGACTTTTCTTTTGGACTGTAGTGTGATAAACTGAAACAATGAATAAAATTATACATAAAGAAGCGGTGGATCAACTTTTCGAAGCCATCCTCACGCTGAATAGCAAAGAAGAATGTTACTCTTTTTTTGAGGACCTCTGCACGGTGAATGAGCTGCTTGCCATCGCGCAGAGGTATGAGGTTGCGCAAATGTTAGACCAGTCCTGCACCTATCTGGACATTGCCCACAAGACGGGTGCCTCAACCGCAACCATTTCACGAGTAAACCGTTCTCTCAATTTCGGTGAGGGCGGTTATCAAATTACCTTTGCACGCAGAAGAGGAGACGGAGAGAGAGAAAAGCAGCAGTGAAATTCACTGCTGCTTTTCTCTCTCAGGTATTTCGCTGAAAAGGAAACTTTTTATTTTTGCTCTTTCGCTTCTTTGTTTCCGGTGTTTCCTTCTGTGGTTCCTTCTTTGGAAGTCATGGAACACTTCCCGTCGAAAACCGCATTTTCATCAATGACGATTGCCTTCGTGGTAATATCTCCGACTACCTTTCCGGTGTCGCTGATTTCTGTCTTTCCTTCTGATGAATCAATGTTTCCATGGATTTCCCCGGCCAGAAAGACGTTGTCCGCTTTGGTATTCCCTTCGATTTTTCCGGTGGATCCCACAATCAGGGAGCCTTTTACCTCGACGTCGCCTTTGATCTCGCCGTCAATCCTGGTGGACCCTTCTGCGTGAAGCTTGCCTTCACAGATGGTGCCGCTGCCGATCAGGGTAACTACCTGCTGCGCAGCTGTGTCGTATAAGGTCGTGCTGCTGGATTTCTGTGTCTGAAATAGTGACATTTTTCACCTCTTATCCGTTGATATCAATGATCTCTTCGGGATTCACATATTGGTCGTCCTTTTGGATCTGATATCCTACGTTAGTATTTTTTGTTCCGATCATGAAGAGGGCGTCTCCGCGCTGAACCATCGCACCTGCTTTGACGAGGGGGCTTCCGGCATTGCGGTAAATGGAAAGATAGCCGTTGCCGTGATCAATCGTGATCGTATGGCCGTATTCCGCATCATCGGTGACGGACTGAACGGTGCCGCTTCCGGAAGCGATGATCTGCGATCCGACAGAGGCGGTGAAAATGACGATCGGATTGCCGCTTTCTTTCCCGTCTTCCTTGCCGGTGCCATTGGGATTGTCCTTCCCCGCTTTCATCTGCGCAGAGGAGGAGAGAGGGAAACCGCTGGGGATTTTCATTTCCTCTTCCGTTTTAGCAGCTTTCTCTTCGGCACTCCGGTAATTGTTCACCGCAACCATGAGTTGATCCGCTTCGTCATGAAGTTCGGAATTCTCTTTGCTCAGTTTCTTGTTCTCGGAAGTAAGATGAGCAACCTGTGCGGTCAACTCCCTTTTCATAGAAGAGCTGCGATGAATATAGATGCCGGCGTAGATCATAAAACAGAGGATGACGAGGGAAAGTGCAAAGACACTGTAGACAAGGACAAGCGCCGGCACGTGGGAGAGGGTGAACTGTCTGATCCCCTGACCGGCCTCATCGGTGATGATCATAAACGTATAATGCCGTTTATGAGAATGTTTCCGGGGTTTCTCTCTGTTGGATGAGGTTGGTGCTTCGTAATCCTGCATAATTTACCTGCCATCTAGGGTTCATGATTCAGAACATCTGTTTAAGATTTTAACACAGGAACTTTATTTGTGTCAAAAACTGTAAAACTTTCATAATATTATGATACAAGTGTCAAAAAAAAACCATTCGTGTTACAATAGTTGCCGATATCATCATTCGTTGGAAAGGAAGTTGAAACCATGGCACTGTTACAGAAATGGAGGGACAAGGCCTATTCGGAGACTGCGGAGAAGTCGCAGCTGGAGAAGCTCTGGTCCGATTACTTTTTAAAAGAAAAAGAGATCTATGCGCAACTCTTAAAAGATCCCGACACGGAAGTGAAAGGGACGGTTGCGGAATTGGCACAGAAATTCGGGGTTGATTTGATGACGATGACCGGCTTTCTGGACGGCATCGATGAGTCGCTAACTGAACAAAACCCGATCGAGGAGATGGAGGAAGACACCGTTGTTTCTCTGCGCTTCGATAAGGAAAAATTATATAAGAACATGGTCGCTGCAGGAGCAGACTGGCTGTACGGACTTCCGGAGTGGGATTCGATTTTTGACAAGGACAAGCAGAAGGAGCTCTACCGGGAGCAGAAGAATTCGGGAACCTTCCATAAGACGGTTCTGGTGCGCCCGAATGATCCCTGTCCTTGCGGAAGCGGTAAGAAATATAAGAGGTGCCATGGAAGAAAGGGAGCGGAAGCGTAGAAAGAAGGATTGCAATGTCACTGAATAAAGAAGATTTTTTAGCGGTATATCGTCATTCCATGTCGCATATTCTGGCGAAGGCGGTCATTGAGATTTTCGGCAAAGAAAATGTGCAATATGCGATAGGACCTCAGATTGCAGACGGTTTCTATTATGATTTCATCCTGCCTCGTCCGGTAAACAAAGATGATTTTGCCGTGATTGAAAGCAAGATGCGTGAGATTCTAAAGCGCAAAGAAGATTGGACCAGGAAGGAAGTTTCCAGAAAAGACGCGCTGGAGCTGTTCAAAAATCAGAAATTCAAAACCGAAGTGATTCAGGATCTTCCGGAAGATGCGACCATCACGGTTTATCAAACAGGAAATGATTATGTCGATCTGTGCAAGGGGCCTCACGTCGAGAATTCACAGGAACTTTTAGGGGTTGCTTTTCAGATTCGGTCGGTGTCCGGCTCTTACTGGAGAGGAGATGAGCACAGGGAGCAGTTGCAGCGCATCTATTGCTATGCCTTTCCGACCAAGGAGGAACTGAAGGCGCATGTGGCGCTGATTAAAGAGGCACAGGAGAGGGATCACCGTAAGATCGGGCAACAGCTGGAGCTCTTTATGTTTGATGAGACCGCCCCCGGTATGCCATACTGGCTGCCCCGTGGATGGAAGCTGTACAATGCGCTCATGGACTTCTCCAGAGAACAGCAGGAGATTTTCGGATATTCGGAAATTTCGGCGCCTCTGATTAACAATCGCAAGCTGTGGCTGGTTTCCGGTCACTGGGCGCATTATAAGAACAACATGTTTATCGTGCCGGATCTGGAAACCGATGAAGAAGGGAATTTCATCGAAGCGAAGATCGAGGCGAGCGAGGAGAATGCCGATATTTATGCCGCCAAGCCGATGAACTGTCCGAATGCGATGATGACTTATAAGCGCAAACCTCGCTCTTATAAGGATCTTCCGATCCGTTACAGCGAATATGATGTCCTTCACCGCAAAGAGAAGTCCGGTCAGATGTCGGGTCTGCTTCGGGTACAGGCTTTCAGGCAGGACGATGACCATACCTTTGTCATGGAAAGTCAGATTGAGGAGGAAATCGCCAGAATCTTTGAACTGGCAGACCGCATTTATTCTACCCTTGGCGTGACCTACCGTGCAGAGCTTTCTACCAGACCGGATGACTTTATGGGAGATATCAAGGTTTGGGACCGCGCTGAAGCGGCTCTCAAGCGGATCCTGGATCACAAATACGGCGAAGGCGGTTATGAGATCAATGAAGGGGACGGTGCGTTTTACGGTCCGAAAATTGATTTGCAGATGAAGGATGCGCTCGGTAGAGAATGGCAGGTCGGGACCTTCCAGTTAGACTTCCAGTTGCCGCATAATTTTGAACTGAAATATACGGCGGCAGACGGGAGTCAACAGGAACCGGTGGTCATTCACCGCGCCATTTACGGTTCTTTCGAACGCTTTATCGGTGTGTTAATCGAGAACTTTAAGGGCGTGTTCCCGTTCTGGATGTCTCCTTATCAGGTGGGAATTGTGCCGATCCGTACAGAACACAATGATTATGCAAGGAAGGTGGCGGAAAAGCTGGCGGCCAGCCATGTGCGCTTCGAAGCGGATTATTCGGATAACAATATGAAGGAAAAGATCAAGAAGTTTAAGAACTTTAAAGATCCGTATATTGTAGTTCTGGGAGATCGGGAAGCGGCGGAGAACACGGTTTCGATCAACGTCAGAGGTTCGAATAAACAGATTCAAAATGTGCCGCTGGATCGTTTTGCAGAGGTGTGCAGAGCGTTAAATGCGGAGAGATCACTGGAACTGACAGAAGAGTTCTGAGAAGCCAAATTGAATTCATTCTAAAATAGTACCCCCTCTCGGAAAGATATGGACGCCGAAGAGGGGGTGTTTTGTATGGTTTTACGATCGGATCTATTTTGCGATCGGATGCGCTTTCCTTTCGGATGCGTTGCTTTCGGATGCGTTTTCCTTTCGGATGTGTTTTGCTTTCGAATGTGCTTTACTTTCGGATGCCGATCCGGTGAAAGACCTCGTCCACAAAAATATTGGCTCTCAAGAGATCCTGGTTGTCCGGGTGAGTGGAGGAGGCTTCGTATTCCTGCATCATCTTTTCCCAGGTGGCTGCCTTTTCGCCTCGGAAACGGTCGTAACTTTGTCGGATTTCGGGAGACATTTTGCCACGACAGAAATAAGCGCCCATATAGCGGTTGTCCGAAGGAAGAAAGGCCAGAATCTGATTTTCCAGCAATTTGTGGTAGGCGGGAGAATCTCCCATTCCGCAGGTGCCGAATAAGGCCACGGTCTTCCCGTGGAGAGACAGCAGAAGATCCATAATCTCGATGGAACAGCTGGAGTGATTGACCCAAAAACCGATGAAATAAATATCTCCATCACTTTGACCGTTCCAGTTCCGGATCTGCAAAAGCTCCTTCTCTTCGCTATGAATCGCAGAGTAGATCTCTTTTGCCACACGTTCCGTATTTCCTGTTTCACTTGCATAGACGACCAGATATTTGTGTTTGCTCATACTTTTTTACAGTGATGAATGAATGACGGTTTCGTGCAGCGGTTAAGGCGGACAGAGGCGGATTCCGGCCTGCGTGGATGGGAATGGGTAGTGGTTAGCAGCATAAAATGAAAGGTACCAGACCGCCCGCGGATCCTCCAAGGAAGTTGCAGCACAGGCTTCCCATACAGCAAAGGGAGCAAAGCCTGGACATTTCAGGCGGTACATTCATTTGAAAGGGAGATCCGTAAAAAGTCTGTTGTGCATCGTACCAGGAAGTGCCGGACTGCAGCTGCAAAAGCAGCTGACGGTAGTTGGCATTGGAAGGATCCAGGTTGACGGCGCGTTGTGCATCTTCCGTGGCACTCACGTGGTTCCCCAAACCTGCATTTGCAATGGCGCTATAGTAATACCACCTGGCAGAGCGACCGGAAAGAGAGTCCAGTACATGCCGCGCTTCGGCAAAGTGCATGCTTTGAATATAATTGACCACGGCACGAAGCCGCACGGATTCTTCGTCATCACCGTCCTCTTCCTGCCTGTGATCGCTTTGAAACGGGCCAAAGCCGTCAAAAGGAGAACGGTAGGCACTGCCTCCCCTTTCTCGTTCCTCCATAATCTGATTGTAAGCCTGTGTGATTCTTTTAAACATCTCTTCTGCCTGGTCTTTTCTTGGGTTGTTGATGTTGGCATCGGGATGATATTTTCTGGATAATTTGCGGTAGGCTTTTTTGATTTCTTCATCGGATGCATCTTTCGATACACCTAAAAGCTGGTAAGGGTCGGTCATTGTTTTGCTCTGCTCATTTCTCTTTCTTCTACGGGGCGGTTCGCCATCCTTTTTTGCAATTTCTGATCCGCACGCAGATAGCCGTTGAAAATACCTGCGTAAAGGATGTTACGGAGAATGGAGACATCCTTCAGAAGAGGAAGCTTTTCAAAAGATTTCGTACATTCTCCTGCCGTCTGATACAGGAGTTCTTTCATGGTTTGGCTGAAATGAATGGGATCCTTTTCCCATAAAGAAATCAGCGGGTTATAATTCTTTTTTTGGAGATCGAGGTGCAAATCATCGAAGGCATCCGTGAGATAAATGAATTTTCCCAGGAAAAAACCGATGCGAAAAAGCACATCGGACCATTCATCCTTCCGGTAAACGAACAAAGCGCCCATGATCTCTCCGAATCGGTTGGCGACCGGTTCGGGGCTGTCACAGTGGTCTGCTTCTAAAGCGTGGATGCTTTGCAACTGACGGGTAAGATGCGCCGTCTTTTCGGGATATTTCCTCACCAGTCTTTGGTAATTTTTTCTCAAACAGGCAAGAGTGAGAAGAGCGGAAGGTTTATGTTCATCCTGCCAGTCGTCCAGAGCCTTATGATAAGCCAATAGAAGATTGATGTCGGCGGCATAGGCGCTGAATTGATTGCGGATTCTGGCTCTTTTGACAAAGGGATGGGATAGGCATCTGCCGTAGCATACCTGTTCTTCCGGCTCATAAAGAGAAGTGAGCAGAAGCGCAAGAAAAGTGAGGTCATAGCTGAGTGTCCATTCTCCGCTGAGACCGTAGCCCTCTTTGAGATCCCTGCACAGCCCACAATAATAAGCTCTATAACGTTCGAACTCACGAAATTTGAGTTCTGGCTGATAAACCTGAATATAGCCGAACATGCTTAAGAAACTTTGCGGAATTCCTTCTGGCACTTAGGACATCGGATCACAATGTTGCCTTTGCCACGCGGAATTCGAATCTTCTGCCCGCAAGAGGGACATTTGTAAATATGATAGTGTCTCAGCTGCGCACCGTGTGTCTGTGCGTGCTTGACGCTTCCACCAATACGGGATAAGAAGCTTCTTACTTTTCCGGCATATTGCACATAGACCTCGTTTTCGTGATAACGCCTGGGAATGTTTCTGGAAAACAACCGAAAATAAAGGATAAAAAAGAGAAAAAGAGAAACGGTAACGAAAGTGCGTGACGGCCAGAAGATGGAAATGGTTAATAGAACAAACCAAAATCCCATCAAAAATTTGGTCAGGCGGTCAATTCCGTAAGATCCATACCGTCCCTGCATAAATCTCGAAATATAATCCCTAAAAGTCCCCATAGAATACCCTCTCTGTCCACCTTCTACATAGTGACCTGATAGTAAAAAGTCTAATCGGGTACAATGGGTATTGCAATGAATCGTGAATAAAGTTATCTAAAAAATGCTTAAAAGAATACGGAAAATTAAACGTTTATTCATCAAATTGTACAGGAACAGGGTTATCCGACGAAAGCAAAAAAGCGCTTAGACAGGACAGTGTAGTGTAAAACGCCTCGTCCGCCACGGACACATTCATCATGGATCTATCCACTTCCGGCTTGTCTTAGAGCAAGCGGACGTTGTAAAATAAAAAAACATGATAAAAGACAACCAACGCTATCTGAATATTCTTCAGGTTTTTCTCGATCTTGTCCTCGTGGCGCTGATGTATATGCTGGCGTGGTATCTGCGTTTCGAGTCGAGCCTGAAACGGTTCTATCCCCCCATTGGACATGCGCTGCCGATGGAGTACTATTTCGATGCGCTGATTTATTTAATACCGATCTATCTGATCCTGAATATCATTTACGGCCTGTACAAGCCAAGGCGCGCGACTCGTTTCCACTACGAATTTGCCAGCATCCTGAAAGTCAATATTTTCGGGCTGATCAGTATTTTTGTCGTGCTTTTCTTTTTCAAGCAGACGCATTTTTCGCGGGCCATGATCCTGATCTTCTTCGTGCTGAACACGGTCTCCTCCGCAGTGGCGAGGTCCCTTCTGCGGCGGTTTCTGCGCTTTGTGAGAAAGAGGGGCTACAATTTAAAGCATGTTCTGCTGATCGGGTATTCGCGCTCGGCGGAGGCTTATATCCGAAGGGTGAGCGAAAACCCGGAATGGGGTTATGTCATCAATGGGATTTTGGACGACCATGTGCCGATCGGTACCAAGTACCGGGGGGTGAAGGTAGTAGGCGTCATTGACGATTTGCAAAAGCAGTTGGAGCAGAACCAATATGATGAGATTACGATCACACTTTCGCTGGACCATTACGACCGTTTGGAAGAGCTGGTTGCCCTGTGTGAGAAGTCGGGGGTGCATACGAAATTTGTACCGGATTACACCTCGCTTTTTCCCAGCAATCCGTATACGGAGGATATTCAGGGGCTACCGGTCATCAATATACGTTACGTTCCCTTGACCATCATCGGAAACCGCTTGTTGAAGCGGGCAACGGATATTGCGGGAAGCCTGTTTGCCATCCTTCTCTTTTCTCCCATCATGTTGATCGCTTTTTTGACCGTGAAACTGACCAGCAGGGGAGGAGCTATTTTCAAGCAGGAGAGAATCGGTCTGCACGGCAAGCCTTTCATGATGTACAAATTTCGAACCATGGCGGTGCAGAGTGAAAAGGAAGAGAAGAAGGGGTGGACCACTCGAAACGATCCGAGGGTTACTCCCGTCGGGCACTTCCTGAGGAAGACCAGCATAGACGAGATGCCGCAGTTTTTTAACGTTCTGATGGGAAAAATGAGTCTGGTGGGACCTAGGCCGGAGCGACCGCAGTTTGTAGAAAAGTTTAAGGAAGAGATTCCCAGGTACATGGTGAAGCATCAGGTAAGACCCGGAATCACCGGCTGGGCACAGGTGAACGGTTACAGAGGAGATACCTCCATCCGGAAGCGGATTGAATATGACATTTACTACATTGAAAACTGGACCTATGGATTTGATATACGGATCTTAATCGGAACGGTTTTTCACGGCTTTCGGAATAAAAATGCTTACTGAGCGCGCGGTCTTCGGACGGCGCTTTTTTCTTGTAATATGCCCTTGTTTATGGCATGATAGGTGGCAGGGGTTTTAGGAAAAATACAAGGAGAAAAGGATAGGGGATTGATGGACACAAGAAATCATGGCACGACAAGGGGCAGGAAACCTTCTGCTTCAAGGAAGAGTGCGGGCAGAAACATGCGCAGCAAAGAGTATGATTATGATCCTTATGAGGAGGATTATGGAAGAACCGGGAAAAAATCCTCTTCCTCATATAGAAGAGATGGCGATTACGACGATTATGAGGATGAGGTAGATGACCGCTACGAAGACAGAAGGAGGAGCAGGAGAAGAGCGGCGCCTTCCAAAAGAAGGAGCAGCAGGAGAAAGCGCAGAACGAGGAGCTTGATTCTGCTTGCGGTGGAGCTCGTGGTTGCCGTTGTGCTGGTCTTTGTGCTCCGCGGTTTCCTGACAGCCACCAAGGTCGGCAAGGTCAAACTGAACGAAGCGGAAATTAAGAGCAATATGAATGAAGGAGTCGTGACCAATTCCGAACTGGATGGGTATCGGAACATAGCGCTCTTCGGGGTAGACTCTACAAAGGGAGCTCTGAACAAGGCGACACGCAGCGACTCGATCATCATTGCTTCGATCAAAGAAGATACCGGTGACGTTAAGCTTTGTTCCGTCTACCGGGATACCTATTTGGATATCGGAGACGGTATTTACGGCAAATGCAACGGGGCCTATGCCAAGGGGGGACCGACACAGGCCATCAATATGTTAAATCGTAGTCTGGATTTGAATATTACCGATTTTATCACGATCGGGTTCGGCGGTCTGACGAAGGCCATTGATTCCCTTGGAGGAATCACGCTCAACATTCCGCAGAACATGATTACCGCTCTGAATAATTATCAGATCAGTATGGTCGGGAAGACGGACGACGGGATCCATTATACAGCGCAGTCCGGAAAGGATTATAAGCCAATTACGCAGGCGGGAGAACAGCTGGTCAACGGACTGCAGGCGACAGCCTACTGTCGTGTAAGGTATATTGAAGGGAATGATTTTGCCAGGGCCCAGCACCAGCGGGAAGTGATTATGAAGACGCTGGAAAAGGCCAAAAGCGCAAACCCTGCAAAGCTGGAAGCGATTGCGAATGATGTCTTTGGGCAGACCTACACTTCACTGGACATCAAGGAGATTCTGCAAATTCTCTCCCATATCGGCAATTATCAAATCGTGGATCAAACGGGATTTCCGAATCAGGAGCAGTTAAAGGTAGGAAATATCGGAAAAGCGGGAAGCTGTGTCGTACCGACCGATTTGGCATCCAATGTTTCCTGGGTGCACCAATTCCTGTTCGGAACGGAGAATTACCAGGTTTCCGAAGAAATTCGAAAAGTCAGCGAACAGATAACAGGCAGAACGGCAAAATATCTCAGATAGGATCGTAGGCATTGAGTTCTTATGATGTGGTCATACCAATTTATCATCCGGTCAAATTTGAATTTGTAAGGCAGATGCAGATGCTCCTTGGACAGAGTCACCTCCCGGGAAAGATCATCCTGATGCTGACAAAGGAGGCATCGGGGGTTGATGAGAAGGAACTCTATGCCTGGGCAAGAGAGGCGGAGGAAGACAGGGGACTTTCTCCGGAGACAGTACCGGAGGTGGAAGTACATTCTCTCTTAAAGACGGACTTTGATCACGCAGGTACGAGAAATGCGGGAGCTTCTTTCGCCGGAGCACAGACGGACTTCTTGCTTTTTTTGACACAGGACGCCAGACCGCTCACAGAGAACCTGGCCGGTAAGATGAAGGAAGTCTTTGAAAGAGAGCCGAGAGTAGCAGTGGTCTATGCAAAGCAGGTGGCGGGAGAAAATGCACCGGAGGCAGAAAAGATTTCCCGTGCGTTCAATTATGCAGACAGACCGCTTCTCAAGGGAAAAGAGGATGAAGAGCGACTGGGAATCAAAACCTATTTCTGCTCCAATGCCTGCGCCATGTACCGTCTGTCCGTTTTTCATCATCTGAACGGCTTTGAGGCGCCTGCTATTTTTAATGAGGATATGGTTTATGCACACAAGGCGGTGCAGGCGGGATACTGGATTGCCTATGAGCCGGAAGCGAAGGTAGAGCATTCGCATCGTTATACGAGTGAGGAACAGTTCAGACGCAATTTCGACAACGGCGTTTCGCAGGCCATGCATCCAGAGGTTTTTCAAGGCCTTTCTTCCGAAAAAGAGGGAAAAAAGCTGTTAAAGCAGACCGTTCATGAGTTGGCGGGAGCGGGAAAATGGCAGCAGATTCCGCCTTTTTTCTGGCAGTGCGTGTGCCGGTATGCGGGTTTTTTTCTTGGGAGGCATTATAGGCTCCTGCCGCAGTTTTTAGTGAAGAGATGTGCGATGAATGTGGCCTTTTTTCAGAAACGACATTCGCAATAGAAGGGGAAGGACAGGACAGTGGAACTGAAAATTGGAAGTACGGACGATATTCGCACCTGGGAGGAGGTCACTCTCCTTTACCACTCGGCGTTAAAACAGATGAATACCAAGATTTCCATTTTAAACGACGAATTCCAGCAGGTGCATCGTTATAATCCGATTGAACATACCAAGGCCAGGATGAAGACGCCGGAGTCGATTGTCAAGAAATTAAAGAGGCACGGCTACGAATCCAATATTGAAAATATGGTCAAGTATGTCAATGACATCGCAGGAATTCGTATTATCTGCTCGTTTACCTCGGATATCTATCGCATTGCCGACATGATTTCCAACCAGGGAGACGTGCATGTCATCGCCGTAAGAGACTATATCATGAATCCGAAGACCTCCGGCTACCGCAGCTACCACATGGTGATTACGGTTCCGGTCTATCTCTCGGACCGGATTATCGATGTAAGGGTAGAAGTACAGATCCGGACGGTGGCGATGGATTTCTGGGCCTCCCTGGAGCATAAAATCCGTTATAAATTTGAAGGGAATGCCCCCACGCATATCAATGCAGAGCTGTTTGAATGTTCGCACATGGTTTCGGAGCTGGACTCAAGGATGATGCGGTTAAACGAAGAAATTCAGCAACTGGCAGGCGAGAAAGAAGAGCCGGAAGCGGAAGAAACGCTGGAAGAAGACGAGACCCAGGAAGAATCCCTATAAAAGAGGAGTGCCCGGATGCGCTAAGCACCCGGGCTATTATGAAAAAATCAATCTAATTCTCTTTGCGATAAGAGTATTGTAGACGTCCTTTATGAACAACACATGAACAAAACAATAACATATCGTTAACGTGCATAAACCATCCTCAGGGATCGAATCAATGATCGGGATATTGCACAAAAATCGTAAATGTCAGGCAGATGCAGGAGATCAGATGAGCGAACAGAGCGAACAGAGGGAAGAGGTTTCACAGGAAAGAAAGACGGACCGCGATTTTGCCGAACAGATCATTCAGGCCAATAATGCGGCGAAACAGGCGGAACTTGATCGTTTAAAGGTGATCAATGAAAACCATGAAGAGGAAATTGCGGCACTGAAGGTGCAACTACAGGAAAACCGGGAGGCGATTGACCGAATTGACCAGCTGCTTTCACAGACGGAGGAATATACCCATACCACAGGGGTTCGCATTTACAGGAATGTGCAGGCTTCCTTCATGGAGGAGCAGTCGAAACAGACGGCAGTTCTTCTGGGGCAGATGAAGGAACAGGAGGAGAGGATGGATGATCTCCTTCGCCGTTCCAAAAAGAAGGGACGCACCCTGCTCCTGGTACTGATTTTACTTGCGGTACTTGGCAACACCGCGCTCTTTGTGTTACATTTTTACTTCCACATCTTCTGACATTTCACAGGGAGCATTTGACAATGGTATTCAGTTCAATGGTTTTTTTATGGATTTTTCTGCCGGTGTCGCTGGCGGGAGGGTTCGTCTTTCAGAAAATCAGCCTGCAGAATCTTTTTCTGCTTCTAATGAGCCTGCTCTTCTACGCATGGGGAGAACCGCATTATCTGATTCTGCTCCTTCTTTCCATCGGGATGAACTGGGCCTTCGGGCTGTGGATGGAAAGAGCACCCTCCCATAAAAAATTCGTTTTGGTGTTATCCGTCCTCTGTAATCTGGCTCTGCTCGGCTATTATAAATATGCGGATTTTATCCTGAATACGTTGGATGCCTTTCTGCCGGGAGCTGATCTGCCCAGGCTGCATCTTCCTCTCCCGATCGGGATTTCTTTTTTCACCTTTCAGGCGATGAGTTATGTGATTGACCTCTATCGAGGGGAGTATCGCGCGGAAAAAAGCCTGTTGGATCTGGCTCTATATATTTCCTTTTTTCCCCAACTGATTGCAGGGCCGATTGTGAAATACCGTGACATCCATGAGGAGATCCACAACAGACAGACGGTTTCACTTGCCAATTTGTCCACGGGAGCAAGACGTTTTATTTACGGGTTGGGCAAGAAGGTGATTCTCTCCAATCTGATTGCTTCCTGTGCCACGACTTTCCTCTCCGCAGATCAGACGCAGACTTCCTCTCTGATGGCATGGACGGGGGTCATTCTCTATGCGCTGCAGATCTATTATGATTTCTCCGGCTACTCGGATATGGCGATCGGTCTTGGCAGAATGTTCGGTTTTCATATCCTGGAGAATTTCAATCTGCCCTATATCTCCGGCTCGATTCAGGAGTTCTGGCGCAGGTGGCACATGTCTCTGTCCGGTTGGTTCAAGGAGTATCTCTATATTCCGCTTGGCGGAAACCGCAAAGGAGAGTTGCGCACCTGCATCAATCTTCTGATTGTCTTTGCAACCACGGGGCTTTGGCACGGAGCCAGCTGGAATTTTGTCTGCTGGGGGCTCTGGCATGGCGTATTTATCGTCATCGAGCGGCTGGGCTTTTCCAAATTTTTGAAAAAGCACCGGGTTTTCGGTCACGCCTACGCACTGCTGGTAGAAGTGACCGGCTGGTCCTTCTTTGCGGTAGACAGTGCCAAAAAGGCACTCCACCTCCTGGGAGTCATGTTCCGACCCTTTCTCTTTTTCCATACGCCGAGAATCTTCTATACCAGTATGACACCGCAGGTCTGTCTGGCCTTTGGGCTTGCGGTCTGCGGCAGCGGGCTGATTCAGGTTCTTTTTTCCGGTCAAAAGACGGAGTGGATCGCACGGAAATGGAAGAATTCGGCTCTGGAATGGATTTACCTGTCCTTCATTGCGCTGTATGCCGTGATGCTGCTTGCCAATCATACCTATAATCCGTTTATTTATTTCCGCTTCTAAAAGAGGTCGCCAAGATGAAGAAATCATTGCAAATCGGATATCTGACCACAGTTTTCCTGATTTTCTTTGTGCCGGGGCTGCTTTTTGTAAGCGGGAAGGGGAAGAGCGCCTCAGACACCGAAGAAAACAGAACGTTGAGTGCAATGCCAAAGCTGGAGGTCTCCACCTACCGTGTCTTTCCGACGCAGTTTGAAGATTATTTCAACGACCATCTTCCCCTGAAGGATCAGCTGGTGTTTGCCAACAGTTATCTGGATTACCGCTTCTTCCATTCTTCGTCCTCAGATCAGGTGGTGGTCGGAAAAAACGGCTGGCTTTTCTATACGGGAACGCAGCAGGGCGATGAGGCGCAGATGAAGGATTATCTGGGAGAGAACCTGTATACGGAAGAAGAGCTGCAAACTTTGGCAAGTAAGTTGAATCAGGCGGCGGCGGATTTTCAAAAGAGGGGTGCGCATCTGACCTTTGTCTTTAATCCCAATAAATCCCGCATCTATGCAGATCAGATGCCTGCTGCTTATGGCAAACCGACAGAGAATTACCGTCTGAAACAGGTGGTGCAGTATTTAAAAGCAAACACCAAGCTGGATATCATAGATACGACCGATGTACTTGCAGATTATCATAAAAAAAACCCGCAGAATCAGATCTATTTCAAATATGACACGCACTGGAACAGCTTCGGCTCCTATATTGCGACCAGGCTCCTGGCACAGGGGCTTAAAAGGTCGCTTCCCTCTCCGGATGCCGTGAGCATTCAGGACGGGAAACATCCCGTCTATGACCTGGCGCGGATGCTGCATTTGCAGGATGTTTTAACGGAGGATCCTGCCCCGATTGTAAGCGGTTATACGGACAGAACCTATGAGTCTCAGATGAGCGGGGAGGGAGCGGAAATCATGATTCACGGCAGCTGCGCTTCCCCCGAGGCGGATGCGAGGAAGCTTCTCTTAATCGGAGATTCGTATGGAACCTTCATGTTTCGCTTTCTGGCAACGGAGTTTGCCCAAACGACCTACTGTCATTATTCGCAGTATCACAGGGATGTGCTGGAAGCAGAAAAGCCGCAGGAAGTGGTATTTGAACTGGTAGAAAGAAACCTCTCCCTTTTAAATTCATTTTCGATCGACCGTGCATTCCCGCAATAAAGGGGGCGATTGCTTTTGCATAAACGAAAAAGGACGAAGATAGAAAGACTGTGGTTTTTGCGTAGCGTTCCGGTCGCCTTTCTCTTGTTTTTCCTGCTTTTTCCGAGCCTCAGAGATTCGGAAGAGGGAAAGAATTTTTACAAGATCACGTTGAACGGAGAAGCGATCGGTGCGCTCTCTTCGCGTGCCCAGGTTTTTGCCTGCATGAGACAGGCGAGGAAGGACCTGGCAGGACAGGGCAAAGACTTTATCCTTGCAGAGAGTGATCTGAGGGTCGAGGGAGAGAGCCGCATCTTCGGCGTCGTCTCCGGTAAGCGGCAGGTGATCAGGCGAATGATGGATTCGCTCAATGATCACCGTAAGAGTCTGCTGCATAAATCGTTTACCGTGAAAATCAACCAGGGATATACGGTCAATCTGTCCTCCATGAAGGAGGTAAAGGCTCTGATTGCCGCCGCCAAAGACAAGTACGACGAGAAGAATGCTTATCAGGTGGAGATTGGTGCAGACAAGGACCGGGCACTTCATGTGCTCTCTGCTTCTCTGGTTTCCAGGCAAAAAAAGAGGCAGGAGGAAGAGAGTATGCGTGCCATTTTCGCAGCGGGAGTGGACGCAGAGATCGATGCGGTTTTTGATTCCGCAGAACCGGATGCGAATCTTCTCTCGTTTCAGAATTTTGACCTGGGACTAAAGGGAATGAGCATTGAAGACCGGATTGAAATCGTGGAATCCTATTTGCCACAGAAAGAATTGACGAGCCTTAAGGATGCGATCTCGGAAGTGACCAAAGACAAAGAGACCAATAAGATTTATGAGGTGAAAGCAGGAGACACCCTGTCGGTGATTGCACAGAAGTATGGACTGACGGTGGCAAAGCTGGTGTCGATGAATCCAACGCTGGAAAATGAAAACTCGCTGATCAGACCGCAGGATGAACTGATTGTAACCGTGCCGGAACCTCTTCTTACCATTGCCCATCAAACAGAAGCTTATTTGGAGGAGGATTATGAGGCAGATGTAAAATATGTCGATAATCCCTCTTGGTATACCGATGAAACGAAGGTTTTGCAGGACCCTGTAGCGGGACATCGGAAGGTGATTGCGCTGGAGATGTATAGCAACGAAAACCTGACGGGGAGACAAATCATCAAGGAAGAGGTGGTTGCGCCTGCTGTTCCCAAGATTGTGGAGAGAGGCACCAGGGTGAGACCGACCTACATCAAGCCGATTTCAGGGGGAAGGCTTTCTTCCGGATTCGGCAGGAGGGTAAGACCCAGAAGAGGGGCCAGCTCCTTCCATAAGGGCGTTGACTTTTCCACTCCGATCGGAACGGCAGTCAAGGCTTCCAGTGCCGGAACGGTGACCAGAGCCAGCTGGGGGAGGGGATACGGCTACTGTGTCTATATTTCCCATCCGGACGGTAGAGAAACCAGATACGGCCACTTGAGCAGAGTTCTGGTTCATGTCGGGGAGAAGGTGGATCAGGGGCAGAAGATTGCTCTTTCAGGGAATACGGGCGTCTCCACCGGCCCGCATCTGCACTTTGAAATCCTGATCGGAGGAGCGCAGGTCGATCCGATGAAATACATCGGTCGCTGAGATTTTTGATTGGATCGTGACAGGAAGATGGTTTCAGATCATTGTGGAAAGAAATTCATTTCTGACCGCAGAGAAACAGAAAAAATGTTCGGGTGGAAATTTGACCGATCCGTGATATAATCCGTAAGGTGTAAAACATCTTTTGTCGAGGACTCACTTGCATCTACACAGGAGCAATCGGAAGACTTTCCGATTGAGAGGCGGGATGGATACAAATCAAAAAATGATTGAAGAATATGTGATCAAAGGCGGGATACCTCTGGTTGGCGAGGTGGAAATCGGTGGAGCCAAAAACGCTTCTCTTGCTCTTTTGGCGGCGGCTACCATGACGGACGAAACGGTCACCATTGAAAATGTACCGGATGTTCGAGATACCAGGGTGCTCATGCAGGCGATGGAGTCGATCGGTGTCCGGATTGAGAAACCGGACAGGCATACCGTCGTCATCAATGCGAGGAACGCGGCGAATCATACCATAGAAAACGATTATATCAAGCGGATTCGCGCGTCTTATTATCTTCTGGGGGCACTGCTTGGGAAATGCAAGCATGCGGAGGTGGTTTTGCCGGGAGGCTGTGATATCGGCCTCAGGCCGATTGATCAGCACATCAAGGGATTTACGGCGCTGGGGGCGGAGGTCCTGATTGAACATGGGATTATCATTGCAAAGGCGCAGAAGCTGATCGGCGCCCATATCTATCTGGATGTGGTGTCTGTAGGAGCGACCATCAACATCATGATGGCTGCGGCGATGGCGGAAGGAAAGACCATTATAGAGAATGCGGCAAAAGAACCGCATGTCGTGGACCTCGCCAACTTCTTAAACAGCATGGGAGCCAATATTAAGGGGGCGGGAACCGACGTCATTCGGATTAAGGGCGTTTCTCAGTTGCATGGCACGGTTTATACCACCATTCCCGATCAGATTGAGGCGGGGACCTTTATGATGGCGGCTGCTGCGACGCATGGAGATATTCTTTTAAAAAATGTGATCCCCAAGCACCTGGAGTCCATCTCCGCCAAGTTGCTGGAGACCGGTTGTCAGATTCTGGAATCGGGAGATGCGATTCGGGTGGTGGCAACCAGAAGACTGAGTGGCACCAATGTCAAAACACTTCCCTATCCGGGCTTTCCCACTGACATGCAGCCACAGATGACGACACTCTTATCTGTTGCCAGCGGTGTGAGCATCGTATCGGAATCCATTTTTGAGAATCGGTTTCGGTATGTGGACGAGTTGAACCGAATGGGGGCAGGAATTAAGGTGGAAGGTTCCAGCGCCATCATTAAGGGAGTAGAGTGCCTGAGTGGAGCACAAATTTCCGCACCGGATCTGCGGGCGGGGGCAGCGCTTGTCATTGCGGCACTGATGGCGGACGGCTTTACGACCATCGATCATATTCATTTCATTGAGCGAGGGTATGAGGATTTTCCGCAGAAGTTACGGGAGCTGGGAGCCCTGATTGAGAGGGTGGAAAGTGATCGGGAAGAGCGTCACTTCCGTTTGAAATATGCCTGAGGGGATCCGGTTATCAGAAAGAGAGATCCTTTTCTTAGCAGCCTTCCCCATCCCAGTGCGAGGATGACGGAAAGGAAGGCGAGCGGAAGAGATAGGAGAACAGAGGGAAGGGAATCCGGATGGGAGGACAACACAGGCAGGCGGTGCTTTAAGAGAAGCTGCATCGCGATAATCGGAAATTTGTGCCAGAGCAGAATGGTCATGGATTCTTTTCCAAAAGACGTCAGAAGCGTTTTCGTATCAAACGGGAGCGCTTTTTTCTTTTGCCCTGCGATCGTTTGGGAAAGCAGGAGAATTCCTGCGCATCCGCAGATCGTTGCAGGAAGATAAAGAAAAGGATTGTGGTATTCATCCGTTCGTATGCTGACCTCTCCGTTCAGATGGGCAAGAAAGAGATAAGTCGATAAAAAAAGAAGGGAGAGAAGGAAGGAGAGGAAGCTGCGTTTTTTTAAAGAATGAAAATCCCTTTGCAAACCGGAACCTTCGAAAAGAAGGCCCAGAAGGAACATCGGCAGCAGATGAAGGGCGCTCTCGGTCTGCCAGGGGAGCCTGAGATGCGAAAAGCAGTTGGGCGTCAAGAAGAACAGGAGGAGAGTCAGAATCACCCAGAGGCGGGGAAAAGGGTGAACCTGCAGCATCCATCCGGCGAGCAGGAAGAGCATGAACAGACAAGGCAGAAACCAGAGGGCGGTATTCCATTTCATGCCATCGTGCTTGGAGTTGGCGTAGAGGATCTGGAAGACTCCCTTTGGCAGAGAAAAATCGGAAGCAGATCCTGCGAAGCGGCCCAGGGCCAGAAAGACGACAACGGAAACGCCTGCACAAAAAAAGTAAGAGGGCAGGAGGCTTAAGAATTTTTTTTTCAAAAGAGAAAGAAGGGGGAGGTGAAACGCAGAGGAACAGGCGGCATTTCGACCGGAAATGAAGACGAAGACACTCAGCACACTGACGCCGATGGTGGAAAGGACCATTCCTGTACGAAGAACATGCGCGATGGCAATCAGATAAATCGCGATGCCACGCGCAATGTCATAGGAAGGGTCTCTCCCTTGCTTCGTACGAAGAGGTGAAGTGTCTATGTTGGTGTTGGAATGCCCCATTCTTCTACAGCAGTTCCTCGATGTAAAGTTGCGGATTCAGGCTCAAATCAATATATTCGTTGCCGATGCGGATCGTCGGTTTGGAAAAGAATTCACGGTTGATAAAAACGATTTCTCCCTTGCGTCCATCGTTCAAACGGACCTGATTAAGCAGGTAGATGTTGACAACGTTGGACATGAAGGAAAGGTAGGCGCTGGAGTCGTATTTCTGCATGCCTTCATTCTCGATAATGGAAAGAGCGATGAAGGGGCATTGTGCATCGCGGTAGACGCGGGGGGAAGTAACGGCATCATACACATCCGCCAGTGCAATCACCTTGGCGAAGGGATCAATGTCTTTCCCTACCAGGTGATTGGGATAGCCCGAACCGTCGCAACGCTCGTGATGCTCTAAGACTGCTAACTTAATTCGTTCATCAATGTTCTGATCTTTCAGAATTTCGTACCCGTGTAAGGTGTGTTCCTTAATGATGTTGTATTCGTCACTCGTGAGGGAGGCAGGTTTAGAGATGATATTGTGCGGCACCATCAGCTTACCGATGTCATGCATCAGACCGGCCTTGGTCAAAACATTGAGGTCTTCCTCTGGAAGATTCATCCAGACGCCGATCGAATGTGCAATGAGTGCCACGTTAACGGAATGGGCATAGGTCTCATCGTCATACTGCCTCAGGCAGTGAAGCATATCGAAGAGATGGGACGGCCCGGTGGTAGCGGTGATCAGGTGGAAAACCGGTTCCGCCATTTCACTCACCTTTTTGTCGCTGATGTCACTGTCCTGCTTGACGATTTCATTGATGCTCCACTTGAAACTGGAGAATGTTTCTTCAAAATCCGATTTGAACTGTTGGAATTCCGGTGTTTGCCGAAGTCTTTGTGCATAGGAGGGAGGAAGATCCGGAGAAGCAGGCTCCTTTGTAGGCTCCCATAAACCCTCTTGAATGGAGATGCGTGAAGTCGGATACATCTCCAGCCTGGAAATCAATTTGTCATCGAGTACCGTTCCGCGGGGCATGATCATCTGCCCGCTGCCCAGAGAATACAGATTGTCAGCAAGCTGCATTCCGGGACGTAGTTGTGACGCATCAATATATCTCATAGATTTCACCTTTCATCAACAGGTACAATATATCTCATTTATCATAACACGATATTTGTACGAAGGGAAGTTTGACGGAAACAAATGGAACAGATTATAATATTTGAGGCAAAAAACAACTGGAATTCGGAAGATCCATTCTGACGGGAGACGGCATGATTCTATTTGAACTTCGCGGAAATGAATATATGCATGACTGTCCGCTTTTGTTAAAGAGCGGAAGCCTTTTTGAAGCGGGCGGTACCCGGCATAAATACGTCGTTCTGGTCTTTCGCAATCTCTCGATGAAAAAGGTGATTTCCGCGGAGGTGGAGCTCTATGCCTTCGACTCGGGAAAAATACAGGTGGGAGGCGCAACCACCCATCATTACGCGGGGGAGACCGTCGGCGAAGGAGAGGAATTCGGAGAGAATGAGGAGATCAGGCTCTCATACGACAGAACGGCAATGTTTGTTCCGCTCCTCGTAAACGTCACCTTTGAAGACGGTTCCATGTGGAAAAATGCGAACCATACGCTGTTTCGACCGCTTCCAAGACAGGAAGAGGCAGCCGGTATCTTTCCTCTGCCGGAGCTGATGAAGCAGTATCAGATCGAAATCAACGAAGAGGCGGTTTATCTGCCCAGGCAGATTGGAGATCTGTGGCTGTGTGCTTGTGGAGAAATCAATACGGAGGAGAGCTGTCGCAGATGCCATGCCACGCATGAGCAGGTTTTTCGTGCCACCGATATGGATTATTTCAAAAAGAGGCTGCAGGAGCGCCTGCAAACCGAGGCACTGCAGCAGAAATTGCAGGAGAAAAAAAGAAGGCGTAGGCCTTTTCTGATTCTTCTCGCCCTGATTGTGGTTCTGCTGGCGCTTCTTTCGGTTTTCCTCCTGGGAAAAGCAGGTAAGTCCGGAGCCCGAAGAGAAGAAACGGATTCGGGCGCAGGGAGAAGTAAGGTCGCCTCCGCGGACGCATCCGTTTCTTCCGGTGCAATCGCCTCGGCGAACGCATCCCTTTCTTCCGGTGCAGCTGACTCTTCGGACGCATCCGATTCTTCTCGTGCAGCTACGGGGGGGGAGGAATCCACTTCTGCGAGTGCAGCTGCCGGAGGGGAAGCTTCTTCCCGTGCAGCTGCCTCCGTACGGTCGAAGGAAGAAACCGCCTCTGCGGGAGCAAGCCTTCAGAAGAGCGGGCAGGAATCGTCCGGGGCGTCTACAGCGGTAGTAGCAGGGACGGCAGCGCACAGAATCTTTGACGGTAGTTACACCTTTCAGGTAAGTGACGGCAGCAGAGTAACGATGAAAGTCGTCTGGACCAAGGGAAAGGAAAATCCGACGGTGTCGGTTTCCGATGACAAGGGAATGCGCAGTCTGACTCTTTTACAGATGGATGATTCGGAATTGCGCGCAGAAGACAGGAAAAACGGACGCACCTATTCCATTCACTATCATGATGGAAGTTATCTTTTTCACCGGGTTGGATATTAAGGATGAAGCACAGATGACGCATAGGGCCGGGTACGGGACATGAAGAAACAGACGGTACAGCGTGTTTTACTCCTGCTTTTGCTTGTACTGCAGATTGCGGTTGGACTTCTGTTTGCGCAAAGGAAGCAAGGGTATCATGAAGATGAAATGTATACCTATTATTCGACAAACGGAACCAACGGTCTTTTTTTGCCGGACAGAGAATGGCAGAACAGTAAGGAGATCCTCAAAGAGTTCGTTGTGCTGCCGGGAGAGAATTTTGATTATGCGCGGATTAAAGAGGTGCAGTCATGGGATGTGCATCCTCCGCTCTATTATTTCCTCTTTCATACGGTCTGTGATTTCTTTCCGGGAAGGTTCAGCAAGTGGCCGGGGATCTTCACGAACCTGATTGCCATGGTGCTATGTTTCCTGCTGATGGAACGCCTTCTGAAAACGCTGGGACGGCCTTTTGTGGTGCGTTTCCTCGTTCTGGCGCTGATTGGGCTGAATCCGATGACGATCTCGGCCCTGGTCTTCTTCCGGATGTATTTCTGGCTGACGGTCTTTGTACTTGCCTGTGCAAACCTGCATGTAGAAAAGACGCTCCAACTGATGGAGGAGAGGGCGGAATTCGGAAAAGAATCGTTTTTGCGCTTCTTGCTCCCTCTGATGATCGTATCCTACCTTGGATTCCTGACCCAGTATTTTTACCTGATCTTCTTTGTGCTGATCGGGGCGGCTTTTTCGGTTGTCTTGTTGCAAAAAAAAGGATGGCGGGCCGTTCTTCTTTATGTCTTCTGTTGTGCCTCCTCTCTTCTGCTAGCCGTGCTGTCCTACCCTGCGTCCGCTGCGCATATTTTCAGGGGATATCGGGGAAAAGAAGCGGCGCAGTCGGCTGTGAACGGAGAAAATCTATGGGAGCGGTTCTCCTTTTTTGCCGGATTGCTCAACGATTTCGTCTTTGGTGGCGGGCTGTTTATCCTGCTTGCGCTCTGCGTGGCGGGAGGAGCTCTGCTGTTGTGGATGAGGCATTTTCGTCTTCCGGCAACAGAAGAGAAGACGATCAGCGGAAGAAGGGGCTTGAGAGTCGCTTACGGGGTTCTGCTTTTTGGAACCGTCGGATACTTTCTGGTGGTTTCCAAGGTGGCGCTGCTGGCCTATGCCCCGTCGAACCGGTACGAGATGCCGGGGTATCCCCTTCTTTTGGCACTTGTGATTCTGTTGACCGATGATCTGCTTCGAAGCTTGCTGCAGGAGATCGGCAGGAGAGTGGCTATCCCGGGGGAGAATAGACCGGAAGAAAAGATTGCCGCTGTTCTATGCGCCGTTCTCTTTCTGGGGCTGACCTGCAAGGGACTTTTTGTGGATCACCGCGTGCTGTTCCTCTATCCTGAAAACGCGGCGCGTCTTGCCTATGCCAGAACGCACAGGGAGGATACCGCCATTCTTCTCATGAATCCGGCGGTTTCTTATCGGGTCTGGCATTATGAAGATATTTTTATGCATTATCCAAGACTCTATTTTGCAGATACAGCAAACACGTCTGATTTTACGGACCCGGCGATTTGCAATGCAAAGGCGCTGGATGTCTATGTCACCGATCCCAGAAATCAGAAAGAACTGTTGCAGATGATTCTGAGAGTCAATCCCCATGTGTCCGGCTATCAGGAAATCTATACGGCAGATACTCTGCGACTCTATCACTTTGAATAAGATCAGGAGATTGTTTCAATTACCTTTTTAGAAAGGAGGAACGGTATGGGAATGAATCCGGCGGATATGATGCGCCTGATGGGAGAATTTTCACGCTTTCAGAAGGCGCATCCGAAGGTGGTTGCTTTTTTTACACAGTATATCGCAGGAGGCTTGTCGGAGGGATCTGTCATTGAAATATCCGTGCAGAAGCCGGGGGAAGAGAAGGTGACCTGCAATATGAAGGTCCTGCCGGAGGATGTACAGATGGCAAAGACGTTAAAAGAGATGAAGAGTTGAGGTAAGAGACGGCGAAAGTGCGGGGGAGTTTTTTCACCATAAAAACAGGAGGTGCGGAACCCTCCTGTTTTTCGTGTGACGAGCGGGTGCTACTCGATTGTCCCCTGTGCCGGACGGCGCACGTTTCGATCGAATTCTACCCGGTTTCCCCCGCGTCCGGTGGTGTAGCGTTTTGCCTCCGGGGGGAATGCAATTTTTTTTTATTTGGCGCCGGACTTGGTGTAAGCATCCTTCTGGATTTCCAGGAATTTGTCAAGACCCATGGACTGTAATTGTTTGTTGTAGGCATCCCAGCCCTTGTCCACGCCGCCCTTGGTTACCCAATCGGCCTGTGAGGAATCCACGTAGTTGCTGATGTCGGTGTAAAGGGTAGCAAGGTTCTGCAGCTGCTCCTGTGTATAGGAAACATTCGGGAAAGCAGGTTTTGCATATTGAACGAAGTCCTTGTCCACCGCGAGCTTGGAAGCATCGCCGTTTTCCGATTCGTATTTGACCTTGCTGTTGAAATCTTCGCCCACGTACTTCGGACCGAAATCGCGGAGGGAATTGACCCAGGCAAAGGTATCGGCAGAGGAATCGTCATCGGGCTTCAGCACTTCGTAGGTTCCGTCGCTGTTCTTCTTGACCGCTTTATCGAAACCGCCGTAGTAGTTCTGGATGGAAGCGTCTTCGGTATAGAAGCCGTCGATCCATTTTAACAGCGCATCGGGATCCTTGCATTTGTTGGTGACGAGGAATTCATAGCGGCTGTAGTTGTAATGCTGCGGATCGGAGGCCACATACTGCTTTCCGTCCGGTCCCTTCAGTGCCGGAAGCGGTACATATTGATCGGCATTGGCACCGAAGGTGGAGTCGGTGGTCCAACCGGCAGCAGAGCCGATCACGGGGGTCTTGCTCATCAGCTTGGAATCCCGCATGGAGTCGTCCTCGGTGAAGATTTCGGGATCGATCAGACCTGCCTCGTATGCCTTGTGCATGGCTTCGATTCCCTGCTTGTAAGAATCGGTGACCGGCAGGAAGACAGGCGCATTGTCCTTGATGGCCATTGCATAGGTGCCGTCTGCTCCAATGTTGGTGCCGAAGGGAAGGGCAAAGAAGTAGAAGGGATCTGCATAGCCCTTGCCATAAGGGATTTCATCGTTCGGATCGCCGTTTCCATTGGCATCCTTCTCTTTAAATGCTTTCA
The DNA here is from genome assembly GCA_015258065.1 of Lachnospiraceae bacterium. Taxonomy (GTDB): domain Bacteria; phylum Bacillota; class Clostridia; order Lachnospirales; family Lachnospiraceae; genus Butyrivibrio. The sequence goes on from JABZIZ010000011.1 coordinate 68,658, forward strand.
GGACATTCAGATACTCGTCAAAGGTGGTCGGCATGGAAAGCCCCAGGTTGTCCAGCCACTTCTTGTTGATGAAAACCTGATTGCCGACGACGGGACGGCAGGGACGTTTTGCGGGCAGACCGTAGATATGTCCGTCTGCGGAGGTCGCCAGATTCTTCATGACCGGGTCGGAATCCAGAATCTTCTTGAGGTTCGGCATGTCCTTTTCGACATAATCATCCAGGACAAGGAAGGAAGCCTTGTTCTGTTCGATATCAGATTCCGAAAGCGCATTGGAGCCAAGGAAGGCATCGGGAAGATCGCTTCCTGCCAGTGTCACCGCCTTTTTATCTCCCCAGTCGGAATTCAGGATGGTTTCCCAATCAATCTGGATACCGTCTTCTTTTGCAGATTGATCCGGGAAGCCTTCGTGATACTTCTCCCCCCAGTCCGCCCAGCGAACGGTGGCAATTTTGAACGTGGGTGTGGAAGAGGCGCTTGTGCTTCCTCCAGTGGATGACTGCTCCGCGGCATTTTGGGAACCGCACCCGGCGAGCATTCCGCCGGTCAGAAGAGCCGTCAGGAAAAGAGTCAAAAGCTGTTTCTTTTTCATGTGTTTCCTCCTTTTCTTACATCTGTTGCTATATCTACCCCTCACTCCTTGACCGCACCCAGCATGACGCCCTGGTTGAAGTATTTTTGAAGGAAGGGATAAAGACACATAATCGGCAGCGTCGAAACGACGATGGACGCGTATTTCATCATATCCGAAAGTTGTCTGAGTTCCTGCTGTGCCGTTCCGGTTGCCGCACCCAGAAGAGACTCATTGGAAATCAGGATTCTCCGGAGAAGAAGCTGCAACGGAATCAAATCATCGCTTTTCAGGTAGATCAGTGCATTCAGCCACTGGTTCCACATCCAGACGGCGGTCCACAGAGCAATGACGGCAACCACAGCCTTGGACAGCGGCAGTACAATGGTAAAGAAGTAGCGGATGGTAGAGCAGCCGTCAATCTGTGCCGCTTCGAAGAGCGACTCCGGAATGGTGGAAGTGAAAAAGGTTCTTGCCACGATAATATTGAAGGTGGAAGTGACAAAGGGCAGAATCAGCGCCCACATGGTATCGTAGAGACCGAAGGAGCGGACAACGAAATAGGTCGGAATCAGCCCGCCGGAGACAAACATCGGAATCATGTAAAAGATGCTGATGACCTTTCTCCCAAGCAGCTCCTTCCTGGAAAGCGCATAGCCGGCAGGCAGGTTTACGAGAAGCCCTACGACTGTTGCCACGGCGGAATAAAAGATGGTATTGAAATAGCTGTGCCAGATCGATCTTTGTTCAAAAAGCTTCTCATACCCTCTGAAATCCATGTGCTTCGGCCAGAGCCAGACCTTTCCCAGAGCCACATCGTTCGGGTTCGAAAAGGAAGCGATGATCACGAACCAGAGCGGGTAGAGAACGGCGATGATCATCAAAACCGCAATCAGATAAAAAACAAGTTGGGTACCGGAAATTTCCCTGTGTTTTTTGGCATAAAACTTTTTATGAATCCCTGTTTGTGCACCCGCAAAGGATGAAGTCGATTTCTGCATAAGGTACCTCCTCTAGAAAAGCCCTGTGCCGGTCATTTTTTTGCCGATCTTGTTGATGAAGAGCAGAATCGCGACATTGACAATGGTATTAAAGAGACCGATCGCCGTAGAGAGGGAATACTGCATGCTCTGCAGGCCGATCTTGTAAACATAGGTTGAAATAATTTCGCTTGCCATGATATTCTGAACGTTCTGCAGAAGGAAAGCCTTCTCGAAGCCGATGCTGAGCAGTCCGCCGACCCGCAGGATCATGAGCGTCATGGCAGTCGGCAGGATGAGCGGCAAATCAATGAAGCGGATTTTTTGCAAAACGGTTGCTCCGTCCATGGTTGCCGCCTCATAATAGGTGGGGTCAATCGAGGAAAGCGCCGCCAGGTAAATAATCGAATCCCATCCGACATTCTGCCAGACGTCCGTCCAGACATACACATGTTTGAAGGCGGAAGCGCTGGCCATGACATTGGGAAAGTCTCTCCCGAACAGATGAAACAGGTTGGCAAAGAGTCCGGAGGAGGGAGAGAGGAAGATCAGGATCAGACCGCACATGACCATGGTGGAAATGAAGTGGGGCAGATAGGTGATCACCTGAAAAGTCTTCTTGAACAGCCCGTTTGACAGCTGGTTGCAAAGCAGAGCCAGCAGGATCGGCAGCGGAAAGGCAACCAGCAGGCTGTAAAAACTCAGAACCAGCGTGTTCCGGATGGTAGGCCAGAACTGATAACTGCGGAAAAACTGCAGGAAATTATCGAAGCCGACAAAGGGGCTGTGAAAGATGCCAAGGCTTGGAGAATAGCGCTCAAAAGCCATGACGAGCCCGCCAAGCGGCAGGTAGGAGAAACAAAAGAGCAGGACAAAGGAGGGCAGCAGAAGCAGATAGAGCGGAATACTCCGTCTGATTGCCGTTTTCGTGATCTTTTTCCCTTTCATCGCAGGTCCCTCCTTCGGTAGCTGATATTTGATGGACTTAGAATAGTGAAATTCAGGGAAAAAAAATAGTACAATTACGACGGAGCAGATGCCGCTTTCCGAAAAGGAAGGCAGCAGCCTGCAGAACAGTCGTACAAAACGGGAAAATCCTGTCACTATCCGGTCAAAAAGACAATAGAAAGTAAGACAACAGGCAGTGGGGCAGGCGGCGATTGCAAACAAGGAGGAGCGCCATGAAGGCAGGGGAAAGGAAGCATCTATGGAGAGGAAAATTACATCAGAAGCGATATTCCCTGATCCGTAATTTCAACGTGCTGATTGTTTTACTGACCGTTCTTCTTTTGATCAATCTCTTTCTGGGCATCAGTTCCATGATTTCTTTTCGCGATCATAATGAAAAGCAGATCGAAAAGATCCTGGGGGCTTACAGGCAGAAGCAGGATGAGAGGCTTGAATTTGTGCGTCATTATGTGGAATGGTCTGCCGTTCACGAGCCCCTCCTGAGAGATTTGATGAAACACACCGGAGCGGGAAAAGAGGTGCAGGACCTTCTGATCCTGCGTTCCCGCGTGAGGGATATGAAGAATGCTTATGGAGCGGGGGTGATGTTTTTTGCCTATTTGGAAGAAGAGGAAAAGTTTTATCACCTCTCCGAGGTCAAGATCCCCTATGAGGACTATCTGGAGCTGCGGAAGAGGGCGCCGCAAAAGGCAGAAAAGGAAGGGCAGAAGATGGCCTGGCAGAGAATCCGCCTGGGGCAGGATAGGAAGTCTTTTCTCTTTTACGGGGTCAGTTATCGGGGCGTTTATGTCTGCAGCCTGGTAGATGCAGAGAAACTGAGGGGGAATCTGGATGATATCCTCACCGGACGAAAGGGATATTATAGACTTCTGGATGAAGAAGGAAGGGAGTTCCTGAAGGTGGATGGAAGCGGCGGCAGTCTTTTTCCCCTTTTTTACAGGAACTATACGCTGCAGGCAGATCCCGGAGGGATGCCCTATCAGGTGCAGGTGCATGCAGATGTATACAGCGCCGCCGCCGAGCAGGAAATCAGACAGAGCCTGATTTTGCTCCTCTTATTTGTGGTGCTCTTTGTTGCGGCCAGGTATATTTATGTGACCAACAGAAGCGTTCTTCGTCCTTTGGAAAACTTTCAGATTGCCCTGAAAAATGTCAGTGCAGAGGACAGCATTCTGCACATGGAGTCTCCTCCGCTGCGGGAACTGGAGCCTGCAGATCAGCAGTTAAAAAATCTGGTGTCGCAGCTGCAGAAGATGCGGATCAGCGTTTATGAAGAAGAACTGGAGCGAAAAAAATTCGAAATTACTTTTTTGCAACATCAGATCAGACCGCATTTTTATCTGAACTGTCTGGCGACCATCGATAGCATGGCGCAGTTGGGCGAGATAGAGGAGCTGCGAAAGATGGTTCTTTTCACCTCCCAATACATCCGTTATCTGTTTCAGGTAGACAGCAATCTGGTTCGCCTGTCATACGAACTGACGCACATCGAGGCTTATCTGGACATTCAAAACCTGCGCATGGAGGAGAACTTTGAAGTAGAGGTCAAGGCGGCGCCGGAAGCAATGGAAGCCTGTATTCCGCCGCTGTTTCTCATCAGTTTTGTGGAAAATTCCGTCAAACATGCGTCTGTATCTGCGGGAGAAAAATTGAAGATTTCGATTCACTGCAGAAGAGAAGAAGAAAGGCTGGTCGTGGATATCGCGGACTCCGGTCAGGGATTTCCCCCGGAATTCCTGAGGGAGCAGGAAGGAGAGCTTTCGCTTGCAGAGGGGAAGGGAGGAGAGCCTCTTGTCGCGGAGAGGAAAGAAGAGCCTCCGGTTGCAAAAAGGCGGGAAGAAGGGGCTGCGATCGGGGAAAAACGGGAAGAAGGATCGCAGATCAAGGAAGCGGTTTTAAAAAGAACGCATATTGGAATTGCCAATAGCAGAAAAAGGTTGGCACTCCTTTATGGGAGGTCTTACCGCCTGGTTCTCTTGAATCTCCCCGCCCCGGCGCACGGGGCCGTCGTGCATGTGGAAATTCCCTTTGAGCAGTCGAGCGAGAAGGCGGTCGCCTTTGATTAGGAACAGTGTAGTAAGAGGCAGAAAGGATAGGGAGTGGGAATGAAGGTTTTACTCGTGGATGACGACCGTTTTGTGATTGCAGCTCTGAAAAAAGGCGTCCGGTGGGAAGCGCTCGGGTTTGATGAGATCTTTACTGCCCATAACGTGGAGGAAGCGTGGCAGGTGGAGGAGAAGGAGCAGGTGACGCTCATCGTGTCGGATATCGATATGCCCAGAGGAAGCGGTTTGGATTTTTTGCGGAAGTTGCGCAAGGAGGGGAGGAATACCCCTTGCATCTTTCTGACCAATTACGCGGATTTCGCCTATGCCCAGGAGGCGGTCAGTCTGAAGTGCTATCACTATTTTCTAAAGCCGGTGGATTACGGAAAGCTGACGCAGGTGATACAGGATGCCGTGAAGGAGTCCAGGGCGAAGGCGGCGGACCAGTCCGGCCGTTATCTTTCTTTTTGGAGAGAGGCTTTGTTACACAGAGAGAGCAAAGAGGTGCCGGAAGAATTCTATGACAAAGAGGAGGAACTCTGCCTCCTCATGGTGCAACTTTATCCTTATTACCTGTCTTCGGATCTTCAATTAAAGAGCAGGATGAACGAAGAAGTTCTGCCACTGCTATCTTCCCTCCTTACTGCCGACCTGCCGGAGGCAAAGCGCGAAGGAAGCGTGATTATGAGCGGCCTTCCGGGATGGGATCGTTATTATGCGGTTCTGCGTCTGGGGAAAAAGACGGAGAAAAAGGTAGAGCAGGGATTCCTGGAGAAAAGCGCCAATGCGTTCCTGCAGTCTTTCCTGGAAAAGTCTCACTGCCCCGCCAATGTGTATCTGACACCCCCCGCCGCACCACAGGAAATCGGGAGGCAGATGGCGGTTCTGAACGAAGAGGCCCGCAATGACTTAGGGCCTGCCGGACATGTATTTTGTTGTGAGGAAAACAGACAGGGGGAAAAAGAAGCCGGAGTGGAAACGGTGGACGGGCAGCAGGTGAAAGCATTGTTGGAGGAGGAGAATTTCGATGGCCTTAGCGAACTCTGTCATGCCTACTTAGAGTCCCAGCTACAGAAGGGAACCTTGCATGCACGGAGCATTCTCAACCTGCAAATCGACATTGTGCAGCAGCTCTACGCCTATTTGGAGAAGCGCGGCATCCGTGCGCATCAGCTTTTTTCAGGAGAACCTTATAAGACGATTTCCGCCTGCGCCACAAAGAGCGCCAAGGATATGGAAACCTATCTGTATTTTCTTTTCTGCAAAGCAAAAGAGGGATTGAAACTGAGTGCCATGAATCAGAGTGTGGCGGATCGGGTCAGGGAATTTGTGGATGCCCATTACCGGGAAGATATCGGCAGAGAATCGTTAGAGGAAATTCTGTATTTTGATCCGGATTACAGTTCGAGACTTTTTAAAAAGGAAACCGGCATGTCTTTCATGCATTATGTCATTCAGAAGCGGATGACGGAAGCAAAGCGGCTGCTTCTAAATAGCTCGATGCCGGTGGGAGCCATCGCCGCACAGGTCGGATATGATAATTATTCCTATTTTTCCCGCCTTTTTAAAAGGAACGTCGGCATCACCCCTGCCGAATACCGCAGAAACAACAAGCTCCTGCAAAGTTCCGCTTTGCAGGAGCCATAAAATCAGGAATCCAACCGGTTGTGACGCCGGGTGCCAACTCCAATCGACGGGACACTAGGCGCCAACCTCCAACCGGCGGGACGCCAGGTGCCAACCTCCAACCGGTGGGACGCCAGGTGCCAACTTCCAACCGGTGTAAAGTCTAACGGAAATTTGCTTCTTCCGGGTAGGAAAAACCGTCGTCGTTGTAGAGTTCATAACTCTTTTCATCCGCCTCATAGGTGAGGTAGGTGATCGTGGAATTGTCAATCTCCGCTGTGGTCATGGCGGGTTTTGCAATCGGCAGCACGTGACCCTTCCGCAGGAAGAGAAGGGTTTCAAAGAGATTGCAGGTGACATAGTGGTCGCCCTTTTCCAGAATCTCCTCCGTGTAATCGTTAAAGGCACGGAAACGGATCATCTTCATTTCTTCCGGCAGATAGACATTTCTTCCGGTGCGGTTCTGCTCAACGACAGGGGCTAACATGATGCTCTCACCGGCCAGAATCTGATCCTCGATCTCGAAAGCCCTGGGGTCATCACCGTATTCAAAGGAGAGAGGTTTCATATACATGTCGTCTCGAAGCGCCGCCTTCATAAATTCACTGTAGATGTAAGGAATGAGTGCGTAACGCAACTCAATCAGTTTTTTGAAGTCGTCCAGGTGTGTAAAGCGGTACAGCTCCTGCAATCTGGTGCCGGTGCAGGCGTGGTTGCGGTAAAGCGGAATCAGAATCGCAAGAGACAGCCATCTGGCCATCAAATCTTCCGTGCAGTCAGCACCGAAGCCGCCCATATCCGAACCGGAATAGAGGAAGCCGCACATGTTCAGCGCGGGCATCTGCGCTAATGACAGCTTCAGGTGAGACCACCAGGACTTATTATCACCGGTCCATACGCCGCCGTAGCGGTGCATGCCGATATAGCTGGAGCGGGAAAACAGAAGGATTCGTTTGTCCGGTTCCATCTCCCGGAGGGCTTCCCCGGCGGCTCTTGTCATATAGAAGCCGTAGAGGTTGTGTACCTTGTCGTGGCGGATTTTTTTGCCTTCGTATTCATGATAAAAACGCTTGTAATCGCCCTCATAGTTGCTAAGAGAAGCGATCAGGCTTTGGAACTGGAAGAGGGATTCGATGTCCAGATTGCGCCCTTTAAACTGATCCAGCGAGTCGAAGACCTCCTTCAGATGGTCTTCCGTATAAAAAATAGCGGGTTCATTCATATCATTCCAGAAGCCGTCGATTCCCTGATCCAGCAGGACCTGATATTTGTGTCCGAACCATTTGCGCGTTTGCGGCTTTAAGAAGTCGGGGAAGTGCACCTGTCCCGGCCAAACGGCAGCGACCAGCCGTTCTCCGTTTTCTTTTTTGACAAAATAATCGTTTTCACAGCCCTCTTCATAGACGTCATAGCCGTCTTCGATTTTGACACCGGCATCAATGATCGGCACCAGATGGACGTTCTTTTCGGAAAGCTCTTTGGAAAAGGCGGACAGATCGGGAAAGCGGTCGTGATCTACCGTGAAATCCTTATAGCGTTCCATATAATCAATGTCCATATAGATGGCGTCAAGCGGGATGCCTGCCTGATGGTAGTTCTGATAGACCTCCCGGACGTCCGCCTCCGTCTTATATCCCCAGCGGCTTTGGCCGAAGCCGAACGCCCACTTGGGAGGCAGATAGCAGTGCCCGGTGAGCCCCCTAAACTCCTTCACCACTTCGGTCGGTGTTTTGGCGGTGATCCGGTAACAATCGGCAGCTCCGGAAGCGGACTTGATTTGCAGGACGTCGGTTTTGGTATAACCGATATCGAAGGTTACGGTTCCCGGGTCATCGATAAAGATTCCTTCTGCCATATTTCCGCCCGGAGAGAGCAGAATGATAAAGTTCTGGGAAGCATAGAGGGAGCGCTTGTCCTCATCGTGGTGCGGCTCATCCGTATTGTTGCTGATATAGACCCAGCCTCTCTTGTTGATGCCACGCACCGTTTCGCCAAGACCGACGACCGTAAGGGTGGGGGAGAGGGTTTTGGTCAGAGTGCCTTCCTGCCCGTCTATTTTCCATTCCGGAAAATGGTCGGTGGAAGGGATTTTGTCCTCATCCAGTACAACTGCGCCTGTGGGAATGGGAGAGCCCATTCGAAGTCTTTCTATCATCTGTTCACCTCATTTGTTGTTTTTCTGGAGCTTTGCAGGTATCATCCGCTACTTCCTCGGGTGGGGGCGTGTCATGAGGTCTTACCCTGACAGGCATGCGAGCATGCCTGTCAGGGATAAGACTTCATGACACTAAATATACCATTCCCCAGTATTCTAAGGTACCTACGGTAAATTGCAAGTAGGTTCCGGAAGGATCTTTTCCGGTTTCAAAGGGGAGGGGGGTGGATTCGCAGCCGTTGTAATCGGGGGAGGCAAGGTAGGCGGCGGAGATTTTTTTATCTGTGTAGAATTTCACCTTCAGGTTGTGCAAAACCTCCGGATCCTTTTTGTTTCCCTGTTCATCGACCCAGAGGTTGTCATTGTTGCGCAGGTTGATGAGGTGGAGGATCTGGTGGGTGGCATCTTCCTTGGTATAAGTCCAGACTTTATAGCTCTCTCCGACAGAGCTGGTGGGGACGCCCTCGATTTCAACTCTGTTGTCCGTGGGGGTCTGACCGTCTCTCAGCAGGTTTTCGTAGGCAACGCTGAAGTCGTACATGGAGGTGATTTTTGTCTTCAGGTGCTCGCTCATGGGGATTTTATCATCCGGATAGTAGGCGGCATGCAACATGCGATTTCCGTCGCCAAGTTCCAGACGGCCTCCTCCTGCAGCAAAGGTGATGGCGTCCATCAGCAGGACGGCAGCGTCATTCATAAAGTCTTTCTTTGTGTCGATGTTAATGTAGGCCTTGACAGTGAGGGATTTGCCGACTCCGTCCATGGAGTAGGATTTGCTGTCTTCCCTGCTCCTCTCCACTTCGCGCAGGACGGAATGATAGGTGTTAAAGAGTTCCCCGTCTCTTGCACGGTCCCAGGGCCAGAATTCCGCATAGAGAACATCGGTGTGCGAGGTGTTTGCCTGTTCATTTCCCTGTGCGCCGACCGGATTGAAGGAGAGATATTTTTTGCCGAGCGCTTTTTTGGCGGCGTTCAGGAAGCTGCGGTAGGTTTGCTTGACTAGGTAAATCGGTTTTCCATCTTCGTCATATCCCAGAGGGTTTCCGTAAGCATCCGTCATCTCGCCGAATTCGCCGATGGTATCGCCATGCCACCCGTCAAAGCCAAGGATTTCCAGCGCCCGGTTTTCTTTTGCAAAGATGTAGGTCTGCCATTCGGGATTCAGTGGATTGACAAAGTAAAGATGGCCATTGTGAGAAGGCGAGTTGCCCATGGTGAAATAGAAAGGTCCCTTTCCCTTTGGATTTCCTTCTTTGAAAAAGAGGCGCCAGCAGCAGGCGGGCGTCTCTCTTCCCTCCTTGTCCGTAAAAAAAGAGTCCGTTCCGGCATAGATCATATTGTAGGCCATATTCACCATCTTCTTCTTTTGGGCTGCTTTGATATAACGCAGCAGGGTGTCTACATGGATGGTTCTGCCCGACCAGTCCGTCCAGTCGGAAAGATGGTCTTTGCTCACGGAATCGGGAAGCGGTTCATGGTGCAGGTGGTGCCAGTCGTAGTATTCGATGACATTGATATGATAACGATTCATCTGTGCAATCATATCCTCTGCCGGGAGGGAGGGGCCGTAGTCACAGACATAGCCGTACCTGGGGAATTTGACAAAGGAGGAGGAAACGTCGATCGCACAGGTGTCTTTTGCCAGCACCTCGCCTGCTTCGTCCACTACCTGGATCCTCACCAGATAGCCGGTGAAATCCGGATCCGGCGCAGGAAAAAGAACCTGCACTTCTTCGCCCTGCCTGGACAGGAGTTTCGTTTGGAAGCTGCTCACCTTTTTTTCGTGATGGAAGAGCAGCGTCTCCAGGGCGAGGGATTCCACAGGGACATTTGCCTGTTCAATTTTGCAGGATATCGTTACGGTTTCTTTCGGGGCATACAGGGCTTTGTCGCTTCCGATGATCCGAAAGGAGAGCTTCTGCTCTGTGGCTGGTGCTGCTTGCATTTTGATTTCCTCCGTACATCCGCCCATCATGAGCGCAGAGAGAAGGGTCATGATGGCCAGGATTTTGGTTCTATTTTTCGTCATGTGGCAGATGGGTCCTTGTTTTTTTACAGCTGGCGCGGTACTCCCTGGGGGTCATGCCGTTCACCTTGATAAAAAGATCCGTGAAGGCGCGCAGATTGGGGAAACCGCTTTCTTCCGCAATTTTGGTGATGGATAAAGAACTGCGCTCTAACAGATAGCTTGCATGTCCGAGGCGGATGGAAGACAGATAATATTTGAAATTCCTTCCCGTCTCCCGATAAAAAAGTTTGGAGAAATAGGCACTGGTAAAACCGAAGTGGGAGCTGACATCCTTTAATTGCAGGTTCTCCATATAATGTGCATGGACGTAATCGGTAAAAAGGGAGCCGTTCTGTTCTTTCGAAGGATCTGTCTCCGTCTCCTTGTGGCTGCTTTCTTCTTTCTCTGATAAAAGAAGGCTGAAGATGGAAAGGACACAGCTGTTCATCCCGATCACCCGGTTCGCCTTTTGCGATAGAGAATGCAGATAGAGGTGGTAGAGCAGCTTCCAGATTTCCTGTCGGTGCGGGTCCACCTCTTCTTTGGAAAAAAGAAGGAGAGCCTCCCGTTTCCGATTTCTCCAATAAATGCGGATATACTCCTCCGGAATCAGAACAGCGAAGCCGAGATAGTCCTCGGTCACCTCATAAGAGGTATGAACGACATTGGGATTGATCAGGACGAATTCTTCCGATTCGATCAGACAAACCTCGTTCCCGATGTGATTCTCCAATTTTCCGTTGATGCAAACATTGAACTCGTAACTGCTGTGCCAGTGAGGAAGCGGCCTACTGGTGTTGAGCTGCTTTTCCGTTTCAATGAGTCTGGAGTGAAATACCTTGCAGAAGCAGTTGCTCTCCGGAATGACCTGTTCATACTCTATCAGTTCCATCTGTTTTGACCTCTAGTTCCTGATTGAATCCCCCCCGGGACTTCTGCCGAAAGCCCCGAAGATATTGCTGTTCGAAAAACAGGACTATGATATCATTACACCTTAATCTGCACAACTTTGAAAGACATTTAACCAACTAAGGATAAAAATTGCACAAAAATGACAAAAAAAGCCCTTGGCAGGTGGGGAGAGGAAAAGGCAAAATCAAGATAGATCAAAGTGACGTAGATAGAAATGATGTGTCCGTGTTTCAAGGAGGTGAAATGAAAAAGAAAGTTTTGTCCGGTATCATGGCGGCAATGGTCGCGACCAGTCTTCTCGCCGGTTGCGGAGGAAGTGCGCAGAAGGCGGATGAGGGGAAGGATGTGCCTGCAGCAGCGACAAGTGCGGATGCTGCCGGTGGTTCGTCTGACAGCAAAACGGCTTCTTCCTCAGATGAAATTGCCTACAACGGGGACGAGGTAACGATTACCTATTGGCATACGCATTCGGATGCGGAAGAAGAGGTTCTGACCGATCAGATCATTCCGGCATTTGAAGAAAAGTATCCGAAGATTCATGTGGAAGCGGTTCGTATGCCTTACGACGGCCTGATGCAGCAGATCATCACGAGCATCTCCTCATCCACAGGCCCGGATCTGATGAGAATGGATATTATATGGGTACCGGAGCTGGCAAAGATGGGAGCCCTGGAAGCGGTGGACGATCTGGACGGTTTTGCAAAGTTAAAGGATACCCTGTACGAAGGCCCCCTGCAGACGAATTTTTATGATGGCAAATATTACGGATTGCCGTTAAATACCAACTGCCTCTCCGGCGCCTGGAGCAAGCCACTTATGGAGCAGCTGGGAATCAAGGAGCTTCCCAAAACCTATGATGAAGTGCTTGCATTAAAGGACAAATTAAAGAAGGGACAGTATCTGATCGCCTGCGAAGGCCCCAATCCCTGGTCCATGGCTCCGCTTTTCTCCTCGCTGGGCGGCGTGTATACCAATGAGGATCACACGAAGGCAAGCGGCTATCTGGATAGTGAAGCCAGCATTAAGGCGATGGAAACCATCGTGAAGTGGTACGACGAAGGCATCATCGGCCCCTGCATGAACGGCGAAAAGCCCGATGCGGCCAACGGTCTGTATGACGGACAGTATCTGTTTTCCTATCAGGGACCCTGGTTCTATTCCAATGACGATGAAAGCCAGATCGCCAAGGTGCAGGACGGACTGCTGCCCGCAGGAGAAGCCGGTTCCCTGACCGTAAACGGCGGAGAAGACCTCGTCATCTTCAAGGGAAGCCAGAAGAAGGAAGCATCCTGGGTTTTTGCCAGATTCCTGATGAGCGATTTCGCACAGAAAGCGCAGGCTGTAGGCGGCGGACATTTGGTGCCTACAGTGAAGACGGTGGCGGAGAGCGAGGAAGTCAAGAATACCCCTCACATGGAAACCTACTTAAAACAGTTGGAAGGCGCGGTACCGAGAACGCCTACACCGGTTTGGGAAAAGATGAGTGACAAGCTGACGGTCGCATTCACAAGCTGCCTCCTGCATGAAGACAAGCCGCAGAGTGCTTTTCAAAAGGCGGCGAAAGAAATCGATGCCCTGCTTGCAGAGGGTGGAAAATAAGACAGCTGCGTAACAAGTTAGAAGCGGCTGCATAGGAAGGTGGACGCATACACGGCGACGCAATGTAAAAAGACAGCTGTGGATTCAGAAACGAGAACAACAGATGACGGAAGGAGGTGGGAACTTTTCGGGAAGTTTTTTCCGCAGAAAAGTTCCCACTCTTCCAATAGGGAAATCTTTTATGGACGGAAGAAATCAGTTAGTGAGAAAACGCTTGGAACGAGGGATGAAGGAGTGGATCGCGGTCCTTCCCTTCCTTTCGGTAGGAACGGTGCTTTTTGTGGTCTTTGTCCTCTATCCTCAGATCAAAAATATCTACATATCACTGACCAATTACAGCATTATGCCCGGAGCGGACAATCGGTTTGTGGGGCTGGAAAATTACAAACGAATCTTCGAAGGCATGCACGAAAAAGGTTCGGATGCCTATTTTTTCTGGATGGCTTTTCGCAACAACGTGCTGGCGATCTTGATTACGGTGCCGGGGCAGCTCATCCTGGGGCTACTCGCCGCGGTCCTCATTCACAGTCTGCGCTTTGGAAAAAACATCTACAAGGTTCTCCTTTATATCGCAGTGATCTGCGACTGGGTCGTGTTCTGCAATATCGTGGACTATATTTTTCAGCCGGATAACGGGAGTCTGGTCAACTACCTTCTCACCAGTATCGGCCTTTTGAAGGAACCGGTGTCCTGGTTAAAAAACACCTGGACCGCCAATTTTGTGATCTGGTTCTGCTCGATCTGGAAGGGCTTCGGCTGGGTCATGATCATCTATACCGCCGGGCTGCAGGGAATTCCGCAGGACAGATACGAAGCGGCCAAGGTGGACGGGGCAAACGCACTCCAACGCTTTTTTTACATCACGCTGCCCGGACTTCATGCCACCACTTTCTACCTGTTAATCAATCTGATCAACGGAGCCATGAATATCTTTATTCAGGTCTTCCTGTTAACCAAGGGGGATCCGATCGGTTCGACGGATGTGGTCATGGATTATATTTACAGACGCGCCTTCAATTATTTTGAATTCGGCTATGCGGCCGCTTCTGGACTCGTCATGGGCGGCGTTGTGTTTGTCCTGTCCATGGCTCTAAAAAAATATCTGCGCTACGGACAGGACGATTAAGGAGGATCATGATGAAGAGAAAACAAAACACCATGCAATTATGCATTCACCTGGTACTGATCTTTATTTGCATCCTCAGCCTGTTGCCGTTTTTGTCCATGGTTTCGACTTCTTTTATGAAGGTGAAGGGAGTGCTGCCCGATGAGCCGATTCTTTTGCCGAGGCTTCCCCTTTATACCCAGAACTATGTGAAGGCCTGGGTGTCCAATCACTTCCAGACCTATTTCGTCAATACGATTGTGGTGTCCTTCGGCGGTGTGGTAGTCAATCTGCTGGTATCGCTGACCATGGCCTATTCCTTTGCACGTTTCAAATTTCCGGGCAAAGAGTGGATGTTCAACCTCCTTCTGCTGACCATGATGATTCCCGCACAGTTGGCCATGATCTCGCAGTATACAGTTTTAAACGGGCTGAAACTGATTGATGATTACAAAGGAATCTGGCTCCTGTGGGGAGGTACCTGTGTGGCGGGAAATACCTTTTTTTACCGGGGCTTCTTTGAATCGGTTCCGAGAGAGCTGGAAGAGTCCATGTATCTGGACGGCGCTTCCAGATTGCAGACCCTTCTTCACTGCATCATTCCTCTGAGCAAGCCCGCCATCGCCACCCAGCTGGTCTTTGCCTTAAACGGCTACTGGTCGAATCTGTTCGATATCTTAACGTTTACCAAATCGACCGGCAAGAGGACGCTCTCTGTCGCGCTCCAGTTATTCAGAGGCCAGTACACCACAGATTACGGAAGGCTCTTTGCAGCCAGTACGATCGTGATTCTGCCCAACCTTCTGCTCTTTGTGATTTTCCAAAAGCAGTTTATGAGACAGGGACTGACGGAAGGTGCAGTCAAGGAATAAAGAGGCGGCACCATCGGGGCGATTCGAATGGTTTCCGCAGGGAAAAAAACGACCGGACAGGGAGAAAACGGTACGGTCTTGCGGATAGATAAGCGAAAAAAGATGGACGGGGAAGGACAGGAGATGGGGATCAGGGAGATGAGGATCAAGAAGATGGAAATCAAGGAGAAGGAGATCGGGGAGAAGGAGATCGGGGAGAAGGAAATCAAGGAGAAGGAGATGGGAGAGCAGGAAAACACAGCCCGTACGTACGGAATCGGGGTCGTGAAGCTGGGGAAAGAAACGAAGAGGAAGGAAGTCGGAAGGGGAGAAGCTGATTGCGGGGAAGCAGAAGAGGTGATCCTGGATACCTTCTATAGTGCGGGGGGCAGAGAAACGATTGTAAAAACAAAGGCGGGACTCTCCTATGACAGGGAAAATCTCTATGTTTCTCTGACCTGCTTTGAGGACGCTCCCAGGGTTTTACGGCCATCGGACGGCAACCGAAACGAAATGGAGTGGATGAAGAGAGACGACCTGGTGGAAGTGGTTCTGGCTTCGGGGACGTTTTCACAGAGGGATTACTGCGTCTTTCGTGTGCGCTCGTCCGGAGAGGGAGAAGCCCATAGGGAGAACGGTATGACCTACCACGGGGGAGATCATGCCATTCTGGATGACCAATTTACAGAAAAAAACGAGGCGAAGATCACGGAGATTCCGTCCGCTTCTTATCAATTCCAGGTGAAAGAGGAAGAAAAGAAGTGGAGCGCACATCTTACGCTTCCATGGGAACTGTTTGGCGGATATCCGGGGGAGGGAGGCTGCTTTCGCTTCCAGATCTACCGCAAGAAAAACCAGACCAATGAGGTGCTTGCCTTAACCCCTCTGGATCTCAATTCCAATTATGAAAATAAATTTGATTATGATCCGGAGACCTTTCTGGAGGCTTATCTTGGAGGAGAGGCAGGAGTGGAGTATGCAAACTGTGCCTGTGTCATCCTTCCCAGCGGCATCATGCACTGGCAAAGGCCTGCCACCCTGCAATGGCCTTCTTCCGCGTGTCGCAAGAAAATTCTGGCGCTTCAGAAATCGCAGGAAAAAACGACAGAGGCAAATCTGGCGGATCGGATTGTCACTCTGCAAAGCTGGCAGGACGTTCTGATTTTAGAGGGAGCGGATTTTTTTCCGAATTCCAGGTGCGAGAACTCTTTTCCCAAGGTGGATCCCTGGGTTCAGAGACGGCTTTGCAATGAAGCCCTGCGCAGAAAGGATATGCGGGAGGCTTGCCTTGTCCTGGACGAGTTGCTCTCTTATTACAAAACCTTCACCGCCTGGTGGTATGCGGATGGAACGCTGGGGAATGCGGATGAGGACAACTGGGATGAATTTGCCCTGCTACAGGAAGTGAAAGAAGAGGAGAACGGGGTTTTACTGATCTTTCTAACAGACGGTAAGGAAGTGAGTGCAACCCTTCTGCCGCAGGAAAGAGGAGCCCGTTTTTATGTAGGAAAAGAGGGAGATTACAAGAGCACTGCGGTGCCGTTTCGGCTACTTTTATCCAAAGAAGAAGCCGCTGTAGAGACAAAGCATAGCAGGATCACGATTCGTTCGGGAAAAAACTGGGAAATCCGGATCGATCAGAAATTTGTCCTAAGCAAAGAGAATCTCCGTCTGTACCGAAACGGCGGGAGATTTGCCTTTGATATCAGGCAGCAGCTTCTCCCTGACGAAATGGTTTATGGTTTTGGGGAGCGGTTTGATGCAGTCAACCAGAGGGGAAAGGTGCTGACCCTCTGGCAGAGAGATGCCTTTGAGGGCTGCGGTTGTTCCATCGGCAACCAGTCGTACAAGAATGTCTCTTTTTTCCACTCGACGGCAGGATATGCGCTCTTTATCAACAGTTTTTACCGCATCCGCGTAGACGCCGGGAAGGTGTACGAGGGTCTTCGGATTTCCACGATGGGAGATAAGACCGACTTTACCGTCTTTACGGGAACGGCGCAAGAAAACATGGAAGGCTATACGTTGCTGACCGGAAAACCGCTTCTGCCGCCGGATTGGGTGTTTGAACCCTGGGCAGGCGGCGGTGTGGGCAGGTGGATGGACGGGCCAACCGGGGACGTGATCAAAGAAATGGAAGGGGTTCTGAATCGGTTCCGGAATCTGGACATCCCTCACTCCGGCCTGTATGCAGAGGGTGCCGGGTGGCGGTTCGGTGACCGTTATCACAAGGAGGAGCCTTACCAGATCGCGGACTTTGCGCATCAGAGAGGAATCCGTGTGTTCTCATGGCAGTTTTCTCATATCGATGAAGAGGAGGCCGCTTCCTATCTGCCGGATTGTCCAAGGGAAGAGCTTCCCATTACCAGAACACCCGGTTACGGGGGAACAAGAAAACTGCCGTCAGAGATTGATTTTTCCCACCCCAGGGCGATGGAACTCCTGGAGGCACAGTGGAAGGACAGGATGGATGCCGGAATGGACGGCACCATGGTGGATTTCGGGGAAATCACACCGGATGAGGCTCTCTTTTTTGACGGAAGAAGAGGCGATGAGATGCACAACGCCTATGCGGTGGAATATACGAAGGCCTATCGCCAGCTTTTCACGAAATACAGGGGAGAAGACCATGTGCTGTATTCCAGATCGGCTTCCGCCGGCACGCAGCACTACGCCTGCCAGTTCGGAGGGGATCAGCTTTCCGGTTTTCGAGGTCTTACCTACTCCATCAACGGAGGCGTAACGGCAGGTTCTTCCGGCCTTCCCTTCTGGGGGGTGGATGCCGGCGGGTATGACGGACTCTGCGATGAGGAATCTTATCTGCGGTGGACCGAGTTTGCCGCCTTCTGCCCGATCATGCGCTATCACGGAACAAGACCGAGGGAGCCTTGGATTTATAGCGACTATGCGGTAAGATTATACAGATATTACGCATGGCTTCGGGAAAATCTTTTGCCCTACAGCATAGAGACGGGAGAAAAGGCACACCGGACAGGAATGCCGATGATGCGACCGCTGCCGATGATGTTCCCGGAGGACGGGAGGGCAAGAGCGTACGGGGATGAATATCTGTACGGGGATTCCCTTCTGGTGGCGCCGGTGCACGAAGAGGGAGAAGAGAGAGAAATTTACTTCCCGAAGGGCAGATGGGTGAACCTTTTTGACTTTCAAGAAACGGTTTCCGGTCCGAAAACACTGGTCAAAAAAGTGCCGATTTCCAGGATTCCGGTCTATGTGAGGGAAGGTGCTTTCCTTCCTCTTTTCTTAAACGGCGATCTGCGCCTCGGGGAGAGCCTGACCTATGAAAAAGAAAAAGTCATGCTGATTGCGCTTCCTGTAGAGGAAGAGAGAAGCAGCTCCTATCAGGCGGAGGGGGATCGCCTGATTCAGAAGACAAAAGAGGGCATCCACATCTTGCTCAGGCAGGCAAGGGATCTTCATTATGTCATTCTGCTTGGACTCTCTCAGATGGAAGATATCGGGAGCGAGATCTCCTCTTCGGAAAGTGACTTAACCGGGGAGGACAATCCGAAGGCAGTTCCTATGTATAGGAGAGAATTCTCTGCGATCGAGGTGAACGGAAGGGGGCTTAGAAGAGCGTCCTCCGTGAATGATCTGCGTTACGGGGAAGGCTTCTATCTGCGAGGAGACGGTTCCGTGGTTCTTAGAGTCATGCCGGAAGAGGAAGTGTATCTTTTTTGGAAAAAGTGAAGCAGGAAGTACGTATTTTGGCGGAACGGGAGAAGCAGGAAGTACAGAGTTTGCGGAATGGGAGAAGCGGGAAGTACAGAATTTGCGGAACGGGAGAAGCGGGAAGTACAGAATTTGCGGAACGGGAGAAGCGGGAAGTACGGATTTGACGGAAAAGGATGAAACAGGAAGGATAAGGGAGAACACATGAATTTTGAAAGGCTGACCACTTATTTGGATGAACTGCAGGAGAGATACGGTGTTCCCGGTTCGGATCTTCTTGTCACGAAGAATCAGGAGGAGATCTATAGACATCTGACGGGATATCGTGATTATGAACACAAGGAAGCGACGAAGGAAGATCAGCTCTACCGCCTTTTTTCCGCAACCAAGGTCATTACCATGATTGCGGTCATGCAGCAGATCGAGGCGGGAAAGATCGGACTTTACGACGAATTGCAAAAATTTTTACCGGAATACGGCACTCTGTATGTGGTAGATGAGGGCAAGGATTACGGCTGGGGAAACTGGCCGGACCTCAGTGCCCCCTGCCACCTCTCCCATAAACCCATCCGAATCATCGATCTGATGACGATGACGGCGGGACTGAGTTACAATACGGAGCCTCCGACAGGGATGTCCCTTTCAGAAGACAAAGCATCGGCAGGGAAAAAGGAAGCGCAGATGAAGGGAGCACCGGGAGAGACCTTGACGCAGAAGGTGATGCGTGCGGCGGCGCAGATGCCGTTACTCTTTGAACCCGGTACCCACTGGGCTTACAGCCTTGCGCATGATGTGCTGGCGGCAGTGGTGGAAGTCGTTACCGGGCAGAGGTTTAGCGACTACCTGGAGGAGCATATCTTTTTGCCTTCAGGTGCTTCTGATCTCACCTTCCATCCGAATGCGGAGCAGGAGAAGAGGATGGCAGCCCTTTACGTTTCCAAGAACGGCACGAAGGAGATGCTGCCTTGCACAGATCTCTCTGTGCTCGGTCTGCGTATGCTTGCCCAGTTTGAGAGCGGTGGCGGCGGCCTGATCGGCGGCGTAGAAGGCTACAGCAAGGTGATTGCAGCTCTGGCAAACGGCGGCGTGACCGGGAAGGGGGAGAGACTCCTTACAGAAAAATCCATCCGCCTCTTCATGACGCCTTATACGAGCGGAGAGTTACAGCTGGATTTCATGAAGATGCAGAAGTTCGGTTACAGCTATGGGCTGGGAGTCAGGGTCTTAACAGAGAAGGGAAGTTCCAGATCCCCTCTCGGTGAATTCGGCTGGGACGGCGCTGCAGGTGCTTACGTGCTCATCGATCCCATCCATCATCTGACGATCTTTTATGTACAGCATACGCTGGCCTACGACGCTGTCTTCACGGAAGTTCATCCGAGAATCCGGGACCTGGTTTACGAGGCACTGGAAGATTGAAGCGGTATCAGGGAGGGCAATGGTTGCCCTCCTTTTTCATCATCCCATTTTCTAAGTACATACCAAATGGTAGATAAGGTATGAAAGGCGATATACCCGGTGCACTCTCCTGTAGCGCACATTCTAACGATTTCACGAGATTGCTGGCTACTCAGGTCATCTCTGTTTGTTAAATAATTTAAGAGAATATTTGTATCAATCAATAGCACCATATTTTTCATGCATTGCACCTGATCTTTCCTTGTCAAAATCAATCTCTCTTTTATTTTCTTTTCTTGCTGCTTCTAACCTTTCAAACGCCTCTAGTTTGCTGTGATGGTTCGAGGCATTGGGCGGCAATGGTGCTTTGATCATAAATGGAATACTTCTTTCTCGTAGAGCTGTTTTCGTAAATGTTTCATAGAAGGTTTGTTTCGTTTGTCCCATTTCATCAAGCATATTCCCCAAATCCTCGTAAACGGAATCTTCTAATCGAATACTGATCGTTTTCATCTGCAAGCTTCCTTTCCGATTTTGTGTTTTTGGTATTATTTTGACTCAATAATCGTCATGGCATTCCGTTCTCACTGACTGTTTCGGCAGAGCTGGGAACATTGGATGCAATGTCGGATGCAGAGCTTGATGCAAAACTTCAGCACAGCTATACCCAATCGATTGCTGGTGAAGGCAGATCACTCGGGGACGTGTTCGATGATCTGGAAAGGAGCCTTGGATAAGTGAACTCCGATGAAATCATCGTTACACCGGATGCGGAAGCAGGTCTTTATGAGATTCGAGATTACATAGCTGAGACTCTGCTGGTACCTGATGTTGCCCTGAAATACATCCGGGTTATACGCAAGGAGATGGAAGTCCGAATCAGCAAGTTTCTCCACTATATGGTTTAGGTGACGAAAAACAGGACCATGGGAGGGCTTTTATCTTACGGATAACCTTGAACCTGCGAAGGAATGGTCGATTTGCAGACCGGATGACCGCACCACTGCCTCAATAAAAACACCGAAACAGTTGACGATGTAAACTTGATGTATTAAAATAATCAACGAAAGGAGATGACCATATGTCTACAGTTCCTACTCAAATCCGCATTGATGCGAACGTCAAGAAACAGGCCAACGAACTCTTCGGTGAGCTCGGAATGGACATGTCCGGGGCAGTAAATATTTTTCTCCGGCAGTGTGTCTTAAGAGGCGGTCTCCCGTTTATCGTAGAGGTTCCTCAGTACTCCCAGAAGGTAATGGATGCCATGAGCGAAGCCAAGCGCATTTCCCGTGATCCTGAAGTTCCGGGATATGCAAACATGGACGACCTCAGGAAAGCCCTCGAAGAGTAAATGCTGACAGTCAAATTTACCACGGCTTATAAGAAAAGCTATAAGCTGATGAAGAAGCGTGGGAAGAACCTTTCTCTTCTGGAAGAAGTGATCGACACTTTACGTCAAGGTAAAGCGTTGGAGGAAAGATTCCGTGACCACGAGTTAAAAGGAAACCGCAAAGGATTTCGGGAATGCCATATCCAGCCAGACTGGCTCCTGATCTACCTGATAGAGAATGACATCCTGACTCTGACGCTTGTTGATACGGGAAGTCATTCTGACCTGCTGAATCTTTGATTCTCAGCCGTTCCATTATGGAGCGGCTCTTTTTTCTATCTGTCACCGCGCTCTTTGCGGATCTTCTCGTGACAGCTTCTGCAAAGGCTTATGAGGTTGAGTTACATCTTTGGCCGGATGTACAAACCCAATCAACGGGAGGCCCCTCTTTCATGGATTATATACAAACCGAAGCGGATGACAACTGGTATTCACTCAGTCAATGAATTTTTTGTCTTACCAGCAAAAATCTTTCTCAGGACGGTTGTAAAGCGGCCTCGAACAGGATATCCTTCTATTAAGGATCTCTGCGGGAAACCGCAAAAATCTTTAATAGGAGGCGCTATATATGGAAATTAAAAGAGATCGCTATCTGAACACACTCATCAGTAAGGAGCATAACGGTCTTATTAAAGTCATCACCGGTATGCGCAGATGCGGCAAATCATATCTTCTCTTTACGCTTTTCAAGGAACATTTGCTGTCAAGGGGAGTAGCGGAGGATCACATCATTGAAATCGCCTTTGATGCCTTTGAAAACAAGAAGTATCGTGCCCCTGAGGTGTTGTATCCGCATTTGAAGGAGCAGATGAAAGATGATGCGATGTATTATGTACTGCTTGACGAGGTACAGCTGCTGGGTGAATTTGAATCTATTCTCAATAGCCTGATACGCATGAAAAATGTAGATGTATATGTAACCGGAAGCAATGCCCGTTTCCTTTCCAGGGATGTGATTACTGAGTTCAGAGGCCGTGGCGATGAAGTGCATATGTGTCCCTTAAGCTTTGCTGAATTCATGTCAGTCTATCAGGGTACAAAGCAGGACGGATGGAATGAGTATATGCTCTATGGCGGTATTCCGTTGGTACTTGCGTTTACCACTCCGGATCAGAAAATCGCGTTCTTGAAATCTCTCTTTGAGGAAACCTATATTTCGGATATCGTTGGCAGGCATAATATTCGCAACAAGGCGAAATTAGAGGAGCTTTTGAATATTCTGTCCTCGGCGATCGGTTCTCTGACCAATCCGGAAAAACTGTCAGCGACATTTCAAACGGTTAAGAAAAAGAAGATGAGCAATGTGACCATTAAACGGTATATTGATTATCTCTGTGATTCCTTCCTGATTGACAGCGCAATTCGATATGATGTGAAGGGAAAGAAATACATTGATACGCCGGTAAAGTATTATTTTACGGATACGGGGCTTCGCAATGCCAGATTGAATTTCCGACAGATGGAAGAAACGCACATCATGGAGAATATGATCTTCAATGAGTTGAAAATGAGGGGTTTCCATGTGGATGTGGGTGTGATCGTGCAATATGACACCAATGATAAAGGCAACAGCATCCGCAAGCAGATGGAAATTGATTTTGTCTGCAACCAAGGTTCCAAACGTTATTATATCCAGTCTGCTTATGCGATTCCTGATCAGGCCAAAATGGAGCAGGAGCAAAGATCTTTGATGTTGACGGGAGATTTCTTCAAGCGAATGATCATTACCAAAGACACACCTGCACCGTATTACAATGAGTCCGGCGTGTTGATGATGAGTGTATATGACTTCCTGCTGAATGATAACAGCTTAGAGAACTAAAAAGCATATCATGATCTGAAAGGGTGTCGCAGATAAGCATCATGAATGAGGACAAGTACCTAGGCAATGATGCCACCGAAATTCAGTACACGATCCTCAAATCGGAATACAAAAAGATCATATAATCGTTACAATACAGGGGAACAAGGGGGGAGCTTTCGATGAATAAAAATCAGCTGGCGGCAAAAATCTGGGAGTCCGCCAATCGGATGCGGTCAAAGATTGAGGCCAATGATTATAAGGATTACATTCTGGGCTTCATTTTCTATAAATATCTATCCGATCAGGAAGAGCAGTGGTTGATACATCAGGGCTATGATGCGGCTTCGATTCAGAAGTATGTCAATGAGGAAGCGGATGATGCCTATTCCGGCAAAAGCAATGCCCAGCGAAGCTTGGGGTATTTTATTGCCTATAAGGATTTATTTTCCACCTGGCTGGATCTGGGCGCCGACTTCTCTGTCGATCATGTTCGCACGGCCCTTTCTTCTTTTAACCGACTGATTTCTCCTTCGCATAAAAAGGTGTTTGAAGGCATTTTCAATACACTGGAAACCGGATTATCGAAGCTGGGGGATAGCACGAAGCAGCAAACGAGAGCGGTCAGCGACCTCATTCAGCTCATTCGGGAGATCCCCATGACCGGCAGTCAGGACTACGACGTCCTGGGCTATATTTATGAATTTTTATTGGAAAAATTCGCCTCCAATGCGGGAAAAAAAGCAGGGGAATTCTATACACCGCATGAAGTTTCCCTTTTGATGTCGGAGATGATCGCCGAGCATTTAAAGGGGAGGGATAAGATCAAAATCTATGACCCGACTTCCGGTTCCGGAAGCCTTCTCATTAACATCGGCAAGACGACTGCCAAATACATCGGGGAAAAAGATCATATTCGGTATTATGCACAGGAGTTGAAGGCAAATACCTATAACTTAACCCGCATGAATCTGGTCATGAGGGGGATTCTGCCGGACAATATTTTAACGAGAAATGGAGATACCCTGGAAGAGGACTGGCCTTATTTTGACGAGGCGGACCCGCAGGGAACTTATGATCCGCTCTATGTAGATGCAGTGGTCAGCAATCCTCCCTACTCGCAGCGCTGGGATCCGGAGGGGAAGGAAACGGATCCCAGGTATAAAGGTTACGGTATCGCTCCCAGATCCAAGGCGGACTATGCCTTCCTTCTTCATGATTTATATCACCTGAAGCCGGACGGGATGATGACCATTGTTCTTCCCCACGGCGTGCTCTTTCGAGGAGGAGAAGAGGGAGAGATTCGAAAGCATCTGATTGAAAAAAATAACATAGAAGCCATCATCGGCCTACCCGCCAATATTTTCTTTGGCACCGGCATCCCCACCATTATTATGGTGCTTCGGCAAAAAAGAGAGAGTACAGAGGTTTTGATTGTAGATGCATCGAAGGGTTTTGCCAAGGAAGGGAAGAACAACAAGCTTCGCGCATCCGATATTCGAAGAATCGCAGATACCGTCAGAGACAAGAGAAGCATCCCCAAATTTTCCCGGCTGGTCAGTCGAGAAGAAATTCGGGACAATGACTACAACCTGAACATTCCCCGTTATGTGGATTCACAGGAAGAGGCAGAGAGCTATGACATCTATGCTTCTATGTTCGGCGGCATTCCGGAAGGAGAATTGGAGAAATTTGCGCAGTATTGGAAGGCGTTTCCCAGCCTGAAAGAGGAGCTCTTCACCGGAGAGGGAGGGTATCTTAAACTTGCCACAGAGGACATTAAGAATACCGTGCAGAAGAATCAAGATGTGGAGCACTATTTGCTTCATTTCCGGAATGCCTTTCAGGGTTTGGGAAAGACGCTTGCCTCTTACCTGATAGAAGAGGCGGAAACCCTATCCGTTCCTAAGACAGAGGAGATCCTCACGGCTGAAATTTTTTCCGGATTTGACGGAGTCTCTCTTTTGGATCCCTATCAGGCTTATGAGCTCTTTGAAAAAGAATATACGGATATAGCAGGAGACCTTGAGCTGATCCAGACAGAAGGGCTACAAGCGATCAGCCAGGTTGACCCCAATATGGTGATCAAAAAGAAAAATGGAAAAGACGTGGAAGTGCAGGAAGGCTGGAAAGGACATATCCTGCCCTTTGATCTGGTTCAGAAACGCTATCTTACAGAAGAACTGTCAGAGCTATCACGAATGAGAAGAGAAGTGGAAGAAATTGCAGCCTCGGTCGAAGAGCTTCTGGAATCCCTCTCCGAAGAGGATAAAGAAAGTCTTGCCAACGTGCTGACGGAAGAAAAGGATGCCTTTGTCTTTCAAAACAGCAAGGCGGTTTTAAAGACCCTGCAGGAAGATGCGGAAAATAATGGAGAACTCATTTCCCTATTGAAAAAGGCAGACAGATATAACAGTGAGGAAAAGATCTTAAAGAGCAAGATCAAAGACAAGGAAGATGCGCTTCATTTAAAAACGAAAGAAACGATAGAAAATCTCACGAAGGAGCAGGGAAAAGAACTCCTCTATGACAAGTGTATTCTGCCGATTGTGAGTGGAATCGACAGCCTTCCGGTCGCTATGCTGCAAGATTTTACAAAAAATCTGGAAATCCTTTCCAGGAAATACGAAACCACCATGAGCGACCTGGAAGAAGAAATCGCCGATACTTCCAAAGAGCTGGTGGACATGCTTTCGGAACTCACCGGTTCAGCGCAGGATATGGAAGGAATTCAGGAACTTCGCTTACTGCTTGGAGGGGACATTCATGAATAATCGGAAAACACCGATCATACGGTTTAAGGGATTCACAGATGATTGGGAACAGCGTAAG
>JABZIZ010000012.1 GCA_015258065.1 Lachnospiraceae bacterium
TGTTGTATCTTCATTTAACGGTCGCATTGTTAGTAGGATATGTGCGTGTGGGTTTCCATCATTTTTATCGTGTAAGGCAATGTCGGCACACATACCAACATTTACAAAATTATCTTTTACATACTCCCTAACAAGTTCAATCTGTTTTTCTCGATTTAGTTCTTTAGGTAAAGCAATTTCGATTTCTCTTGCAAGCTGTGAGTTTTTACTCTTTTCTATTTTCTCTACGCTATTCCATAATGTTCCCCTGTCTAAAAATGCCTGTGGTGCATTTTGTGGCAATAGGATTTCTGTATGGGCTATTCCTCCTTTTCTTGTAAAGTCGTGGACTATGCCGTCATATTCGTTTTTTATCTTTTCGCCACTTCGATAGGCGGAAGCTGCTACTGCACTTTTGCCTTTACCTCTTGAGATAATCTTTATGCAAAGATGATATATCGCCATAAGAAAAAACCTCCTCTCTTTTTGATGTGGGCAAGGTGGCGATGATAAAGACTTACTAAAAAAATCGGATTGTTTTTATCCGATTTCTTTTGGTAAGTACATAAGGGGTAGGAAATTTATTTCCGTAGGGGAGTGTAGCTCCCCTGTATCAGCTTTAGCTGATATGCTCTCTGCAAGAGCCTTCGGAGAACGCACACACCCTTTAGGGTGTATAAGTACGCCCTTGTAAACAAGGGATTATTCCTCTGTTTCCATTTCTTCCTCTTGATTTTCTATGTTTTCTTCTTCCGTTTGTTCTCTTTTCTCTATGATTTTTCTGATTTTTTGATTGACTTCTTCTTTGATTTTTGGGAATGTGATTAGCTGATAGAATTCATCTTTGGTAAAATCCTTGCTTTCGGTAAAGATACTTTCAAAGACTGCTCCTTTTTCATAAAGACGTCTATCTCTTTTCTTTCGCTCTTCCTGTTTCTGCTGACTGATGAGTTTCTTTCTTTTGTTTTGTAACTGCTTGATTTCTTCTTCCGCCATTAAGATTTTTTGTCTATATTTTTCATTTTCTCTTTTCCTCTCTTTCTAATTTTGAGCAATAAAAAAAACAGTAAACCGATTTGATTTACTGTTTCGTGAACTGCTATGTTATAGCTTGTATTTAATTGTTTTACTTCGACAAACTGCAATTTGTCTGTCTCAAAACAATTCGTTTATCATTGTCACAAATAAATCCGGTTTCAGTAAAACAAGACCTGCATGCCCCAGTTTAGGCAAAACCTTGAATTCTGTTTGCGGAAAATGCTGATTCATGTAGGCGATATCAAGTTTTCGCTCCTTTTCTTCGCCATCGGCATACCAGTAATGCATTTGCGTATCGACCTTCGGAATGGGCTGTGGAATCTTATAGTTGTTGCATGAGTCAAAAGTTCTCCATAACGTTTTTCTACTGGAGCACTTCAAAACATCTGCAACATATTGAAGATCTTCCTTCGAATATTCATCGGTAGCAAAAGCCTTCTCAAGCAAGCGCACTCCACCTGTCCTGCCCAGCATCATCATGAGATAGTCTCTCAAGGCGATAAAGCGTGTGACAAGCCATGGTAGCTGATATGGTGTAATGCCTCCGTCCATAATGCAGTGTCTGATTGGAATAAGTTGTCCAAGCGTTACCATTAAAGCAACGGAGCCGCCCATCGAGCACCCATATACTGCATACAATTCGGCAATCTCTTCAGCCTGAAGCCACTCATTCAATTCGGC
Organism: Lachnospiraceae bacterium; assembly: GCA_015258065.1. Lineage (GTDB taxonomy): Bacteria > Bacillota > Clostridia > Lachnospirales > Lachnospiraceae > Butyrivibrio. Next base: position 1,699 of record JABZIZ010000012.1, read on the forward strand.
AGCGATCTTCTCAATGCTTGTAAAGTCACTTTCATCCTCAGAATCATATCCGGGAAGAGCCGGAATAATCAGATGATATTTGTTTTTGAGAAGCGGAATTAAATGTTCAAAATAATCCCATCTTACAACAGAAGGATGTATCAGCAGAATTGCTTGTTCATCACCTTTTCCAAATTCATGTATATTCATTAGTCTAATCCATCCTGTGTACAAATTAGAATTTTTCTCTCTAAATAATTAACAATATTATACCATTTTTAAGCCATTTTTTCTATATCGGCTTTTTGTGGTACTTGACAGTTGCCTATAAAGTTAAAATACACATCAACTTGTTGTTTTCTATCTTTTCCTTTTCTTCCCCCTGTGGCTTCATAGACTACAACTTTTTCTATATACTCATTTATCATTGGGACTGTCAGTTCTTCAATATCGGTATATTTTTCTATCATCTTTAGGAATTTATCGGTGTCAACTTTTCTCTGATGATAGCTTTCTATTTCATCTTCAAAATACTGTATTTGCTTTTCTAATTCTTGTTGCTCCGTGTCATAGATATTAAATAATCTATCAAAGTGTTTTGCGGGAATTTTTCCAAGTGCATGGTCTTCATATAGCTTTGTAATAAGGGTTGTTAGTTCTTCATTTCTTGAAGATAATTTTTCTAATTTCGTTTTATCATCTTGATACTTTTCTTCCCTTTTTTCATCGGATAATTTGTTCATCACTTTTAGAAATTCTTGCTTTTCTTCTTTTGCAAAATCTGTGATTTCTTTGATTGATTTTAGGAGAATTTCATTCACTGTTTTTACCTTGATGTAGTGCATACTGCAAGAGCCTTTTCTGTGTCTGTAATGTTGACATACAAAGCAATAATCACAATCATATTTCTTTTCTTTATATTCTGCCGGCTCTCTGTAACTTAATTTACCTCCACAATCTGCACAGATTAAAAGTCCTATAAAGGGGTGTGAGGTTGTTCCGTACTTTGGACTTCTTCTCACTGTTTTTCTTAACCTTTGAGCGTTATTCCATGTTTCTTCGTCAATGATGGCTTTATGGGTGTTTTTGAAGATAATGAGTTCATCTTCTTTTGCCTTTCTGCGTTTCTTAGTTTTGTAATCAAGGCATATTGTTTTACCAAGTACAGTATGACCCATATATTCTCTTTTTTCTAAGATATAACCTACTGTGGTCGGTGTCCAAAAATACGGGTCTTCTATTCCTCTTTTCTTTGAGCTATGGTTATTTTCGGGGTAATGTATTTGGGCATAGGCTGACGGAATAAGGACTTTATCTTTGGTTAATATGTCTGCTATCTGTGTTACTCCATATCCCTCTATTACAAGCCTGTAAATGCATTTTACGACCTTTGCACTCTCTTTATCGACAAGTAGCTCCTGTTTGTTCTTTGGGTTTCTGTAATAGCCGTATGGTACGCTTGGAGATACTCTTTTCCCCTCTTCCATTCTTGCCCTGAAGATAGATTGTATTTTTCTTGATGTATCTCTTGCATACCATTCGTTCATGATATTTAGAAATGGGGTAAAGTCGCTTTCTGCTTGTTTTTCACTGTCTATTCCGTTATTGATGGCGATAAACCTTACTCCCTTTTCTTTGAAAAGTATTTCGGTGTAAAAACCTACTTTGAGGTAGTCTCTGCCAAACCTACTCATATCTTTTACTATCACAGTAGATACTTTGTTTTCTTCTACTGCTTTTATCATTTTTTGAAATCCCTCTCTATCAAAGGTTGTTCCGCTTACTCCATCATCGGTATAGTGATAGATATTTACAAAGCCGTTTCTTTTGGCATAGCTTTCAAGTAGTTGCTTTTGATTGGTGATGGAATTGCTTTCTCCTTGCATTTCATCATCTCGACTTAAACGCTCATAAAGGGCTGTTTGTCCTGTTCTTTTCGTATTTGACATGAGAATTACCTCCTTTCCAAGTTTTTATTATTTTCTCTGTCCCTAAAAGGTTAATCCTTTTTGGACAACATCCGCCGAAAGCTTCCACCCGGGGAAAAGACCGGTCGCAGTAGACCGGTCTTTCTGATTTCATTATGCAAAATGTGTATGAGCCGTCCGCCACTGCTTCAGTTTGATCTGTACCCAGAAACCGTAAATGCCCAGCGTGATGATGGTAAGAAAGAACCACTTGATCCAGTTGCCAAAAAGCTGCATCGCGCTGCCGTCAAAGCAGAGCCTTCTGCCTTCGATGACGGTATGCTTCGCCTCCCACTCATAAATCAGACAATAGGCCCAGGGAAGACAAATTCCCAGAGTCAGTGTGGTGATCACGGAGCCCAGGATATGATAACCGATCAGTTGCAGCAGTCCTCCATCAAAATACGAATTGTCAATTTCCAGCATTTCTTTTCCTTTCTTCTTTTTCTGCTTCAGAGTCCGTTTGCATTGCCCGAAGATTATAAAAGCAGAGCACTTTGGTGTCAATTCCTTTTCCACGCCACCGGCTCTATTCTCTTTTCCACCTTTTTACCCGAAGAATTTCATGGTAGAATGTGCTGGCCTAAACGCTGTGCTTACTGAAATGATTGGATGACAGGAACGGCATCATGGGAAGGAGATGGAAGTGAAAACAGCACTTGTACTGGAAGGCGGTGCCATGCGGGGGATCTTCTCCGCCGGTGTCATCGATGTAATGATGGAAGAGGGGATCTCCTATGATCTCGTGATCGGCGTGTCCGCCGGAGCCGCCTTCGGATGCAATTACAAATCGAAACAGATCGGAAGAGCTCTTCGCTATAATTTGCGCTATGTAAAGGAATGGAAGTACGGCAGTTTGCGCTCTCTCCTGCTGACCGGCGACTATTACGGCGCACAATTCTGTTACCGGCTCCTCCCGCAGGTATTAGATGCCATGGACGCTACGACCTACAACGAAAACCCGATGAAGTTTATGGTCGTTGCGACCGATGTCTTTACCGGCAAGCCCCTTTACAAAGAGCTGCCCCTTCTAAATGAGGAAGCCTTGCATTGGATCCGCGGTTCCGCCTCCATGCCTCTTTTTTCAAGACCCGTCAAGGCCGGTCCCTATACCCTCTTAGACGGTGGCATCTCCGACTCCATTCCGGTGGAATATGTGAAAAATCTGGGATACGACCGCATTGTCGCCGTGTTAACAAGACCCTCCTCTTACCAAAAGAAAAAGATGGACCTACGGGCATTCAAGCCCTTGTTGCGGGAATATCCGCTCACCTACCGGGCGCTCGTAAACCGTCCGCAAAAATACAACGAGACCACGGCTTACATCCGCAGTCTCGAAGAAAAAAACGATATTTTTGTCATCCGCCCGGAGAAAAAGCTGGAGATCAGGCGAACGGAGCATAATCCAAAGCGAATTCTCGGTGTTTATGAAGAGGGGCGACTCCTGATGGAAAAGAAGCTGCCCCTCCTGAAAAACTACCTGCAATCTCCTTCTGAAACAGCGCTTAGAACGTAATCTGCTCTGCCACCTGTTTCAGCGCTTCCGCAGATTCCTGCAGTTTCGTCTGCTCTTCCTCGCTCAGCACAATCGGCACCTGTGTCTCTACTCCTTCTTCTCCGATCACCGCCGGCATCGAGAGCGCAATATCATGGATTCCGTACTCTCCGTGCAGGATGGAGGATACCGGCAGGATGGAACGCTCGTTCATGACAATGGCACGGCAGATTCGAACCACGCTCATGGCGATGCCGTAATAGGTTGCCTTCTTTTTCTCAATGATTTCATAGGCACTGTTCTTGACATTCTCTGCGATGTTCTTCATGGCCTCTGCATGGTTATAATGTCCGCGCATTTCGCAAAAATCGTTCAGCGGCACACCGGAGACGTTTGCGCAGCTCCAGGCAACGATCTCACTGTCTCCATGCTCCCCGATGATAAAGCTGTGTACCGAACGGCCATCCACACTCAAATGTTCTCCCAGTTCACTCTTCAGTCTTGCGGTGTCTAATACCGTGCCGGAACCAAGCACCCGCTTCTCCGGAAAACCGGAGATCTTAATCGCCGCATACGTCAGAATATCCACCGGGTTTGAAACAATGAGAAGGATTCCCTTATAATGGCGTTTGGCAATTTCCGGAATAATGCTTTTATAAATACCGACATTCTTGTTGACCAGATCCAGCCTTGTTTCACCCGGCTTCTGGGCTGCCCCGGCGGTAATCACAATGATTCCTGCATCCATGATTCCGTCATAATCCGAGGCATAAACCTTGACCTGCCCCACAAAAGGCACGCCATGAGAGATATCCAGCGCTTCTCCCTCTGCCCTGTTTTTGTCCACATCCACCAAAGCAATTTCTGAAAAAAGTCCGCTTTGCATCAGTGCAAACGCCGAAGAAGATCCGACAAAACCGCATCCGATGATGGCAACCTTTCTGTTATCTACTGTTTTCATTATAACCGTCCTTTCCGACAGCAGGTATGATCTGATGTCTGTCTCTTGATCGTACATTCCTTACAGGAAACATCATAGACTCATATCTACCGACTGTAAAGGGATACTAATTCATAACGTTAGGTTCCCTCCTGTTATCTCCAGCCTGGTCTTTCCGGGTCCAATTGTTTCCCTCTGCCCATCCGGAAGCAACACGCTTGCCTGCATGTTACAGGGAAGCTCTATGGAAAAGATGCACCGATCCCCCTCGAAATACCATCCACTCTGCACTTCTCCCTTTGGTGTCATCACCCTGGCGCTTGCACTTCCCAGTGCCTTACTGACAAAAGGTTTGATGACGGTGCTGCGATCAGAATAATGAATGCCGCACACTCCGTCCAGTAAAAAAGAGACGATGGCCCCGTAAGCATAATGATTCAACGAATCCTTCGGAACACCATCCTTACTGATGCCGTCCCAGGTTTCCCAGATCGTTGTGGCTCCTTTCCTAACAGAATAAAGCCAGCCCGGCATCTCTTCCTGCAAAAGAAGCCGGTATGCCGTAGCAACGAATCCGTTTTCCGCCAGCACCCCGCATAGATCGGGTGTCGTAAGAAAGCCGGTGTTCAGATGATCATCCATTTCTTCTACCAGCACATTCAGATCCGCTGCGGCTTGCTTTGTCTGCTCCTCCGAAAGAAGTCCAAACGAGATCGGTCTGACATATTGGCACTGCCTCTTCGAATGAATCACTCCTCCGTCCGTAAAGGAGGACAGAAAGGCCGATCGCGCATTTTCGGATACCTCTCTATAATGCTTCGCCTCTTCTTCCTTCTGCAAAATCCCGGCAATTTCCGCCAGTAATTTTCCGGAATAGCTGAAATAGGCGGTGGCAACGTCATAATTCCCGTTCCTCATGCTCTGCTCGGGCGTTGTTCCCATTTCACACCACTCCCCGTAATTGATTCCCGTCTCCATGGTGTAGTCACGGTACTCGGGATCTCCGTGAAACTCTCCCTCTCCCTTCGCCTTTGCGAGATTTTCCAAAAAGGCGTACCACTTTTTCATCATCTCGTAGTGGTCTTTCAGAATCCGTATATCTCCCGTCCACCGGTAGATGGCATAAGGCACCAAAATGCAGGCATCTCCCCACCCTACAGAGCCTGCCAACATCTGACTAAACATCCCCGGGCGATTGTTGGGCGGTGCAATATTGGCAACCCTTCCATCCTCAAACTGACCATAACGACACTGATTTAACCAGTGGGAAAAAACGGTCTCACAGTTCATCAGACCAAGTCCCGTCTTCACAAAGATACCGGCATCCCCTGTCCAACCTGCCCTCTCCCTTGTCGGGCAGTCGGTCGGAATCCCCAGAAAGTTCCCCTTCAGACTCCAGAGTGCGTTCTCGAAAAGCCGGTTGAGGAGGGGATTCTCACTGGTGAAAAAGGCTTTTTGCTCCATATCCGAATATACCGCATGCGCCGTAAAGACCGCATCCTCCAAGGAAAGATCGGTGATGACCTTCACATAACGGAAGCCCATTACGGTAAAATGCGACTGATAATGATTCTCTCCCTCTTTACAGGTGTAATGAATCATCTGATAAGTGCCGCCTTCCTTATGCCTCTTTCTGTCTTCAAAATTTTCCTGCGTAAAATTCCCGTTTTCATCCAGTGTCTCGCCATGCAAAAGCGTAATGGTCTGACCCGCATGCGCTTTTACACGAAATTCCACGATCCCTGCCATATTCTGAGAAAAATCAATCACCCGTTCTCCTGCAGGCGTAAGGATGAGTTTCCCCGGAAAGCTTTCCTTTGCTCTCACCGGCACTGCATTTCCTGCCTGTAAAAGCGTATGATCTTCTCCCAGTACCTCTACCGGCTGCCAGCGCTTATCGTCAGAAGGCATCTCTTCTTTTTGTGCATCATAAACCTCGCCCTGCTGCAGATCATTCTGTGCAAGAGCGCCAAGAGAAGCCTCCCAGGAAGCGTCCGTAACAACGACCGGCGTCTTTTCCACCTCCAGTTTGGCGAGGGCGCTTACTCTGTCGCCGTAAAGATTCCTGTCCCCGTCGACTCCGGAGGTGCTGCGGTACCAGCCGTCTCCCAATAGAATTTCCAGCGTATTCTCGCCTTCCTCCAATAAATCGCCGACATCGTACGTCTGGTAAGGAATTTCAAAATGATAGTTGGCAGGTCCGGGAGTCAGAACATCCCTTCCGACCCTTTTGCCATTGAGGCTTGCTTCATAAACACCTCTGGCGCTGATGTAGAGACGAGCCTCCCCTCTTTTGGAACAGGCAAATCTTTTTCTCAGATAAGCTGCAGGAAGATGGGGGTGAAAGACCTCCGTTTCCTCCTTTCTTCTTTCAAGAAAGGCTTTCTTTGCAAGGCGGTTCATCGCATCGCCGCTCTCTGCTTCCGCTGGGACAGAAGGATCCGCAGCGCTCTTTTCCTCCCTGCCAATCCAGAGCGCTCCCTGCCAGTCCTCCTCACACAAAAGACCCATCTCAAAGGTCTGCTCCTCGCTCCACTCTCCGCAGACCTCTTCTTCATCATATAAACGCACTCTCCAGGAAATGCGATCTCTGGAAGACAGCTTCTCATCAAGGAGATAGAATTCCCGATCAGAGACCACCTTGCCGGTATCTAACAAGGGGTGTCCGTTTCGTTTGACCTGAATTTGAAAGGCGGTCTGGAACCTGCCTTCTGTCGCCTCCCATGACAGACGCTGCGTCTTACAGTCCAGCCCGATCGGGTTCACTCTATATTCTGTTTTGCAATCAATCGTTCTCATCTCTTATCTCACCTTCTGGTCCCGCCTCTTCTGTTCCTACCTGACATATTCATTCATAAAGGCAGCCGATCTCTCCATCGATTTGAGCGGCGAATTTTGCGGCCAATTCCTGTGACTCTCGAGTACAATCGCTCGCACTCCTTCCTGCAACGCCAAAGAAACCAGCTTTGGCAAAGGCAGATTTCCGTCCCCCAGTTCCATGCTGTCGGAGGTAAGGAGAGGAGTCATAGGCGCTTTCTTTAATTTCGTACCCCGATCATTGATATGATAGAGTTTCATCCTTCCCTTTAATTTTTCCAGGAAGGCAAAGGGGTCAGCCCCCGCTTCCACAGCCCAGTATGGATCCGGTTCAAAAAAGAGGGAGGAAGCATCCGACTCCTCGAGCAAGAGATCCAGCACTCTCCTCGATCCGTCCACCTTCTGAAACTCTACATTGTGATTATGATAACTGAGTGTAATACCTGCCTTTTTCAGCTCCTCACCTGTCTTGCTCAGCCGGTGTGCCAAATTCACCACCTCTTTGCAATCTAAATAATTGAAACGGTACATTCCTGTGATGATCAGCTGATCCGTCTGAAAGGCCTCCGCATCCGCAATTACCGCGTCTTGTTCCCGTTCCAAACTTCCCAAATCCGTGTGGAGCCCTGTCACCTGCAGCTTTGCCTCAGAAATCAGATCTTTCCAGGGCAACTTTCCTCCCTTTCCCACCGGCATCCCTGCCATTTTGGTCAAAAATCTGACAATAAAGGGAGAGGGATGGATCATGAAACGGTTTAATTCGATTCCGTCATAACCGGCACGCTTCACACTCCTTAGCGTTGTGCGTGCCTCCTGCTCAGTTCCTGTTACCGTTCCCAGCATGATTTGCTGTATGGACTTTACTGCCACTTCTTTTCCTTCCTTCCCATGCACGTCTGATCCGTATGGAATGCCTCTATTTTTCGCAGACCTGTATTTTTCCTTTTGGCGGTCGACCAAAACCGGAATTTTCATTCCGGTTTTTGACTCTTCAGGAAAGTTCCTGCACCTGTCCGGTTGTAATGCCGTTTTCATTAAAAGCATCGACCCTGACATAGTATCGACTACCTGCGACAAGCGCCCCGACTCTTCTGTGATTTTCAAAGGTCATAACACTATGATACAGTCGATCCGGGGAGAGGCCCCAGAGAATATTGTAACCGGTTGCTTCTTCTCCAGTGATCTCCACTTCCATGTCCAGCGGACTTGTTCTTCGTGCGTAAAAGGCAGGCGCCTTCGGTTTACTCCCGTCGCCCCTTCCAAATATTCTCAAACCGGAAACGGCAGGTGTCTGCCCATAGGGAACAGACAAATGAGATAAACGCAAATAGCGGATGGAAATCCCCTCTTCTCGCACAATCAGATCATGAGGCAGATCCGTCTCCTCCTGTCTCTTGTCCTCGATGACGAAATATTGCCTTCCATCCACCGACCCCTCTAACAGCCAACGCGTCTGATACACCTGCTCATCGATGTATCTTGCCTGGGTTGTACCCCTGATTTGGCCGGGAACGGGAATTTCCGGTGCATCATCCGCAAAATTCACCTGCACCGCCCTCACATCATAAACCTTGCCCAAATCCATGAGCAGCCAAGAGGACGCATCTTCCTGTAGCGGTCTCCACCAGGTTCTGATATTTTCGTCTGCAACGTTTTCCGCACTTTTCCCGTCCTCACTGCTGGACGCCGTCACTTTTTTGCCAAAAGAGAGGAGATAGAAGGAAGGTTCCGCCCACGGATCCTCTTCCTCCACATTTACCGGCCAGTCCGCATATCGCTGATTGCAGAACAATTCTCCCTCCGCATCAATCCCGGCAGGAAAAATACCGACGCGCCGCTCGAAATCGTGATTCACACTGATCCTCATGGTTGCAGCATGAAAGAGCTTCCCGCTCTTATCCTTCATCGTGGATCCGTGCCCTGCTCCCGGAAGAAACCCTCCCGGCTTATAAGAATAGGGATTATTCTTTGCCGGAACAAAGGGACCCAGCGGAGACTCTCCCACATACACCCCGTCGCCGTAGGTATTATACTGCGTGCCTGCAAAGGCATATTGCAGGTAGTACTTCCCGTTCCATTTGTCCATCCAAGCCCCCTCAACGAAGGGCTCATCCGTGAACATCCCTCGGATTAGCGGCACATAGTTCGGCGGAAGATCCTCGATTTTCTGGTGATTTGCCTTCAAAAAGGCTTCAAAGGCGGCATCCACCTCTTCTTTGCTCTTCGGAGATCTGCTGTTATCCTCTCCCACACGTTCAAAACCGTTTTGCTCCGGATGAGAAAAAATCAATTCCTTCTTTTCCCCGATGATCTGCATGGTTTTCGGATCCAGCTCCGCACCGTAAATGGGGGTCTGATTCGAACATCCCCAGTAAAAATACATTCTTCCATCTTCGTCGACAAAGAGGTTGGGATCCCAGAAGTCGAAGGTTCCCTTGATTTCTTCATACGGTCCGTGGATGACATCCTTCGTCCGGTAGAAATTACAGTTCTCTCCTCTTTTGGAAGCGCAAAAATAAACATAATCCCCCACCACTCTTGCATCCGGAGCGTAATCGTAAAGGGGCAGCGCATCCGGAAGCCGGTAGCTCTTCCACTCCGCCAGATTCTCCGAGACCCATACACTCAAATTCATGGAAGGGAAGAGATAGTACTTTCCCTGAAAAAAAATCATCGACGGATCCGCCGCTTCTCTGCAAATCACAATTCTGTTTTTTCTCTGATCTGCATTGAACTGGTACCGGTAATTGATATTGATCGGATTGCAAAAGTATTTCATCAAAATTCTCCAGCCTGTTTTATTTGGGTTCAGTCAAAAATGGATCTGATGCCATTCTTACCAGTTGCTTCCGGCAAGTTTTCCAAGTAACTGTAAGCTTTCCTTCGGCTCTCTCTCCATGCTATTCCGGTCCACACCAACCAGGCCGAAGGTCATGGAGAATCCCCTTTGCCATTCAAAATTGTCTAAAAGGGACCAGTAAAAATATCCCTTGACGACAATCCCGTCTTCCATGCACCGGTGAACGCCGGCAAGCGCTTCCTTAATAAAAGCCTGCCGCTCCTCATCTTTTGCCGTTGCAATGCCGTTTTCCGTTACCAGAATCGGCATTTGAATACCGTTTTTTGCAAATTCCACATGCACCTTCCTGATCACATGTTCCAGTGCCTGCGGGTAGTTGGCATACCCCATCTGCGTCACCGGCACCCCCTCCTCGACAGGGATCGAACCCTCCGGTCCGATCTTCATGCAGCTGTAATTCTGGAGTCCAAAAAAGTCATCGTCCCTGATCGCCTTCAGGTAGTGAGAAAACTCATCCTCCCACTCTTTTTTTGCCCTATCTTCGCCGCCCTCTACTACCTGCAAATCGTGCAGGGATAGGGTGAGTCCGACTTTCAAAGTCGGATGGATCTTCTTGATGGCCTCCCTTGCCGCACGGTGCGCCTGCATGACAAGCTCATCTCCCTCCTTGGTGCAGGCGGAAACAAAACAGGCGGGGTCCTTCGTTCCGAAGGCTTCCAGATTCTCCGCCTCCTGCATTCTCCTGTTTTCCATCATGGAGCGGAAGTTCATCCCGACCTGAGCCATTCCTTCGCCATTTCCGTTCTCTTCTTCACGGCTCTTTTGCTCCGTCTGCTCGCCGCCAACTCTTTCCCCGGAAGCTGCCTGCTGCATCAGCGCCGCCTTTGCCATCATCTGTTTCTGAAACATGGCAGCAATGGCGGAAACCTGCAGCCTCATATTAGCTTCATTGATGGTGCAAACATAAGAAAGCTCGTTTCCCAGCTCCTTCACCACATAGGAGCAGTATTTTGCAAAATCCTCTACCACTCCCGGATTCTCCCAGCCCCCTTTGCGAATCAACCAGGCAGGAGAAGTAAAATGCATGAGGGTTACGATCGGTTCCACCCCTCTTTGTTTACAATATCGAATCACGCTACGGTAATGCTCGATTTCCACTTCGTCAAACTTGCCTTCCTCAGGTTCAATTCTTGCCCATTCAATGGAAAAACGGTAGGCATTGAGCCCCGCATCCGCCAGCAGATCAATGTCCTCCTGATAGCGGTGGTAGTGATCCACCGCCCTGCCTGAGGGTTCTGCAAAACTGGTGTGAGGCAGATGCTCCATCAGCCAGTAATCGCTATGAATGTTATCTCCTTCGACCTGATGTGCTGCAGTGGCAGCACCTATAAAAAAACGACCCATCTTCTCAACCTTTCCGGATCTTTGAAAGAGCCTTGCTCAGTGCTTTGATCTCTTCTCCTTCCAGATCCATTCCGCCCTGCTGTAAAAGTTTCCTGAGAGGCTGTCTGGCGATCATCGCCTGCATTGCAGGAGAAATGGTTACATTTTCTCCCATCCCGCCGGCAGTTTTCTTTTGCATCTGTTTCATCATTTTTTCGATGATGATCGCTCCTGCAGGCTGCGCCTGAATTTCCGCCATGGTACTGTTCAGGGAAAGATAGCCATTATCCTCTACCGGCTCCTCTTCCTTTTCATCAAACCAATTTCGCACCTTGTCTGCCGATGCAAAGTAAGAAGGATTGGGACTGGAAACCCTGGCAATCTCCATTTCATCTCTTAGATTCGTCCCCGGAACAAGAGCCTCAATCTTGTGTATTCCACAAATCGGAACATCGATGGTGAAGACATGCTCTCCCTTCTGAGTAGCAACCTCTTTGCCATCGACCAAGAACGTCACCTCCTTCTGGTTGGAGTAAGCCTTCACCTGCGTTACCTCTTCTATGCGGTCGTGATATCTCTTTCCACAAAGATGAACGAAGGCCTCCTTCGACCACCAGGCTTTATAAATATAAAACGCATCCTTCTTTTGCTTGCGGTCAAAGGTAATCAAGCCTTTATGATTTTTGCCGGGATCCCCCGCGTCTTCTCTTCCCGCCGCAGCAAATTCAAACATATTCCAGCAATAGGTTCCCCAAAGATAAGGCCTCTTTGCAAACATTTCCAGCATATGTTCATGGTAAAGCGCCTGATAGCTTTCGGTATAATCTCCCTTCTCCGGCTTCGGCGACTGAAGCGTAATCACGGCATCCGCGCCATATTCCGTCAGTCCGATCACGGTATCCGGATATTTGGCATGAAAATCATCAAACCAGGCATCGTTATCTTCCATTTCCCCTACATACCACCCGTAGTAGAGATTATACCCACGGATATCCGGAAGAGAAACAAGAGGGCTGTCCGTTTCCAAAAGAAACAGATTGGCCATAGCGGAAACTCTGCCGGGATCCATCTGATGAATGAGATCATTCAGGATGCGGTGATTTTCCAGCAGATCCTCCGTTACCCCCTGCAAGCTGATCTCATTGGAAATCGCCCAACAAATGATGGACGCATGATTATAATTCTGTACGATCAAATCCTTCATCTGCTCTATTGTGTTGGCTCTGCCCTTTGGAATATGCACCGTAATATACGGAATCTCCGCCCAGACAACAATGCCCTTCTCATCACAAAGGTCATAGAAGGTTTGATCATGCTGATAATGTGCAAGGCGAATGGAATTTGCTCCCATGGACAGGATGAGCTCCATATCTTCTTCGTGCATCTGCGTCGTGAGTGCATTTCCCACGCCTGCCCTGTCCTGATGACGGCTCACACCATGGAGCGGATAGCTCCTTCCGTTCAGGAAAAAGCCTTTTTGCGGATCAAAATGGTATTCCCTGCAGCCAAAGTGTGTCTGCACCTGATCGCAAGCCTTACCGTTTCGGTAAACAGTCGCCGTCGCATGGTACAGATAGGGATCCTCCAGGCCATCCCAGCGATGCACCTTTGGAATCATCAGACTCCCCTGCGCCAGAAACTTTGTGGGGCGACTTCCTTCCTTCAGCTCCGTCAGGGAAAGCCTTGTTTCACCGACCCCGTCTACACTGACCACGACCTTTTCCGCATCTCCTACCAGATACGCTTCCAGCGTGATAGAGGCTCCTTCTCCGCAAAGATGGGGCGTCACATAAAAGCCCTCTCCGCCATGGTCTTCCAGATCAAAATGTGTCTCATCTGTCACAATCAGATAAACATCCCGGTAAATCCCGCCGTAAAAGGTGAAATCAGCCTTCTGCGGGTAAACATAATCATTGGGTGCATTGTCTACATAAACTTCCAACAGGTTATTTTCTTTCAGCGCATCCGTGAGGCGGAAGCGGAAAGTCGAATATCCGCCATCATGATGCCCCAGCTCCTCCCCGTTGAGCAAGACTCTGGCGGAGGAATTCACGCCCCTGAATTCCATATAAACCTGTTCCCCTGCAGCGATCGGAGGTGCTGCAAATTCCTTCTTGTATAAGCACTCTCCCCTATAGTAGAGGGAAGGACCCGTAGAACCGTCTACGGCGTTCCATGTATGAGGAAGACGTACCGTTTCCGGCACTCCCTCCTTTATAAATGTCCAATCCTCGTTGAAATGACTGACTCTTCGCATCTCTGCCTCCTTACGGGGAACCCTCGATTAAATATCCGCGCGGTGAAGTTCCGCCTCCAGGAATTCGTTCTTTGCCTCTTCTTTCTTGTCCGCAATTCTCTTCTGCACCTTCACCATTTCTTCCTTCGTAAGTTTGCAGTCCTTCATGGCAACCAGTGTGATAAACCAACCGACGATCGGAAGTCCGTACATTGCACACAGAGTGATCGTAAGCACTCCGGTCGTCGTGGGATCTCCGGGCTGAGGGACAGTCTTCGTGTATCCGATGGTCGCTACAGCTGCTGTTGCGATCACAGCGCCAAAAGAGGAGATGATCTTATCGATCAGACTATAAACTCCCGATACCACTGCAGGAGCATATCTTCCGCTTCGATCCAATTCATAATCGATGGTATCCGCCATAAAGGAAGCATTTGCGGTAGTGACACACATCTTGCATCCGTTCAGGGCAAAATTCAGTACAACGTAAATGATCATCGTAAGTCCGGGTCTTGCAACCGTCTTCGGATCGATCACCAGGAAAAATACGGAAAGAGCACCGGATAAAACCATGCAGATAATCGTCCAGTCTACAATGGCCTTCTTACTGCCATAACGCCCCGCATATTTGGCGCCGCCGGCAGCAAACAGAATCGCCGGGATCATGGCAACCATACCGAGAATGGTACTCATCGCCATGTTGCCGATCACAATGCCGTAGAGCATGGTTGTGATGATGCTCTGGGTTGCGGTCACCTGTGCCAGTTTGTCCGAAGAAGCGGCTGCGATGTAACTCTGCAACGGTTTGTTATGGCGAACCACCTCGATCATATCCTTTATTTTAAGAGGCTCTACCCTCTTCGTTCCCCTAAAGTTCTCCACCTTATCAATATCACTAATGCCGACGCAACAGAGAACATTCCCAAAGAAAGCCAGAATTAAAACAAAACGAACCGTCATTTTGAGGTAAAGTGCATTGAAGGTACCGCCTGCCAGGCGAAGAATCACAATATTGAACACCAGACCGAGCACTGTAGGAATCACATAATTGAATGCGGTCATCCAGACGCCGATCGTAGGTCTTTGCCTGGGATCATTACTAAGCATGGGCGGAATCGTCTGAATCGTCATGTTGATGATTGTGTAACCAAGGATATAGAAGATATAAAGGACGATGAAAGCAGGAGTCCCGAGTCCCTTACCAACCAAAAGGTCAAACATCAGGAACAGGGAAACCGCTTCAATGAAAAAGCCGCTCATAATCAGAATTCTGAGTTTGCCGTACTTTGTATTCACTCTGTCATAGACAAATGCAAACATCGTATCCGTGAGTGCATCCAGAATTCTGGTGGCAGTCAGGATCACTCCGATCAGGGCCGTGCTGACTCCGAACCCGACACTGGCTGCATAACTCGACTGATTCATCAGCATAAAAACGCTGGAACCGCAGAATGCATTCGCAGCAAATAAGACAATCTGCCATAATTTTGCACGACGGTAAGCGACTCCGTCAATTTCACTTTGTGTAAGTTTGTTTGCCATGATACCCTCCATCTTGTAAGTGAATCAATTCTTTATAGAATGATGTTAATTCAAATCATCATTTTCTGATAGAATAATACCGTATTGAATAGTTGTTTTTTTCTATTTTCTCTTGCATAATGTAATGAATTTCATTTAAAATTATTTTAGTAGAATAATTCTTCTAAGTGTAGGAAAAGATTTACTATCGCCGCTTTGGGATCAAATCTCAGGCACGATGGCAACATTTCTAGGAAGGGAAACGGTCAGTCATGCCTATGAACGATGAGAATACAATCGATTTCCATCTTTTTGCAACGCTGATCTCAAACTTACTCAGCATTCATGTTACTTCCGTGACGGAACCGGACAAAGACCTGGCTGAATTTGAGAATAAATTCTGTTTCAACGGAAATCTGCAACCGATGTTCAGTGCGCAAGTTCTGCAATTTCTTTTGGAATCCTCGGATGCGGGCACCCTCTATGAAATTACAGACAAAATGGATGTCAGCCTTCTTTTTTTCCAATTCAAGGGGAGACCTTTTCTGGTCGGACCCTATGTGAGGAACGAATACAATGATGGGAAGATGCAATCCGTCCTTGCAGAGAGAGGCTTATCCGCTTCGTACTCCCTCTCCCTCAAACTGTACTATACTTCCCTTCCCCTCCTTTCCGCCTACCATGCCCAAAAGGAAATTGAGGCCTGCATTCTCTCCTTTGCTCCCGCTTCTCCACTCTACTCCTTCCGCAAACTCTACGGCATCAGTGAAGATAAAAAGCCGGTGGTGCAGTACAAAGAGGAGTCCGTGGATTACAGAACCATCATGAGAAGATACGATTATGAAAATCATTTCCTCAACATGGTGTCCAGCGGCAATGTCAAGCAGGTGTTGGAGGCCTTTTTAGAAATGGAAAAGGGAGGAAGAAGCGAAGACAAGGGCATGATTTACATGAAAAATCCTCAGGTTTCCACCTCTATCCTCCGCACCCTCATCCGAAAGGCGGCGGAAAAATCAGGTCTCTCTCCGATCATCATTGACGAAATCACGGAAAGACATGCACAGACCTCGATTACCTGCCGCAATACCGCAGAGCTCATCGGACATACCAAGGAGATGATCTTAGAATTAACACAAGCCGTGCATGATCATCTTCACGAAGCCGGACATTATACCCCGATCATTTCCAAAATGGTGGAACTTGTGAATATGAATTTTAGCGAACCCATTTCTCTCTCCACCATTGCCGAAGAAAACCATGTGTCCGAGTCTTACCTGTCCAAGCGTTTTAAAAAAGAAACCGGAGAAACCTTCGGCGCCTATCTGTCCAAAAGAAGATGTGAGAAAGCAGCGCAGATGTTAAAGGAGACCTCCCTGCAGATTCAGGAGATCTCCTCCTATATCGGTTACCCGGATAATAATTATTTCATTAAAGTTTTTCGAAAGCAGTATGGCTGTACACCCACGAAATACCGGCAAAGCTAGAGATCCGTTCTCTACAAATGATGCCTTCTGCCATCTGGTGTACAGAGTGAGGAAACTAAAAACCGAAATATCCTTTGGCGTTAGAATAGCAGATGCCCTCAATTATTTTCTTCAGGCTGTCTTCCTCACAGGGATATTCTCCCTGCTCTACCCATTCTCCGATCAGCTGACAGAGAATCCTTCTGAAATATTCATGTCGGGTATAAGAGAGAAAACTTCTGGAGTCGGTCAGCATTCCGACAAAATTTCCAAGCAGGCCAAGATTTGCTAACGTCCTCATCTGCCTGCGCATTCCCATCTTGTGGTCGTTGAACCACCATGCACAGCCATGCTGGATCTTGCCCCTTGCGGTATCGTCCTGAAAACAGCCTATCACCGTGCCGACCATGTCAAAATCGGCAGGATTCAAGGTATAAATAATGGTTTTGGGCAGCCTTTCTTTTTCTGCCAGTGCATTCAGATAGGCTGCCATCTCTGCCGAAGAACTGTAATTATAAATGGCATCAATGCCGGCATCCGGCCCCAGTTCTGCAAAAATTTTCCCGTTGAGATCCCTGATTACTCCATAGTGCAGCTGCATGACAAGATCTCTCTCCGCATAGGCCTCCCCCATCACAACCATGAAAGCGGTTTTATATTTTCGAATCTCTCGCTCCGAAAGGGTTTTTCCCGCCAGCTTCTCCCGTACGATGGCATCTACCTCTTCCTGTGTATAAGGCTCGTACAGAATGAAGGGAAGTCCATGGTCCGAAACCCTGCACCCATTCTCCACAAAGAAATCCAGACGCTTTTTCAGCGCACGAATCAGGGAAGAAAAGTCGGAAATCTTCTCGGCACTGACCCTTGAGAGCTTTTCCATATATTCTGTAAAATCAGGCTTTTCGATTTGCAGCGCATGATCCGGCCGAAAAGAAGGCAGAACCTTTGTTGCAAAGTTCTCTTCCCTGAGCTTTCTATGCCACTCCAGAGAATCGGTGGGATCGTCCGTGGTACAAATGACCTCTACCCCGGATTGCGCAATCAGCTTCCTTGCAGACACCGATCCGTCCTGCAAGAGGCGCTTGCTAAGATTCCATACCTCATCTGCTGTTCCCAGGGAGAGAACGCCTTCGTAGCCGAAATACCTTTTGAGCTCCAAATGGCTCCAATGATAGAGCGGGTTTCCAATCGCCGCTTCAAGCATCCCGGCGTATTCCCGAAACTTTTCCTGGTCCGGCGCCTCTCCCGTAATGTATTTTTCCGCTACTCCGTTGGAGCGCATCGCTCTCCACTTATAATGATCGCCTGAGAGCCAAAGCTGTGTTAAATTCTCATACTTTTGATCTTCATAGATTTCCCTTGGACTTAAGTGACAATGATAATCCAGAATCGGCATCTTCTTCGCATAATCGTGATAAAGATGCTCTGCCGTTTTCGATGTCAGTAAAAAATCCTCATCCATGAATTTTTTCATGTTTATTTCCCTTCTTTGAAAGGAGTAAAAAGCGCTCCCCTTCACCGGCGGTTCCCGTTGCCTGGATGCCCGACACCTGCGCCACCGCTTGAAACGGCACCTTCATCAGCGCTTTACCCTTGCTCCTCCGTCCTTCATCAGCGCTTCCACCTCGTCTTTGCTTGCCATGCTGGTATCCCCGGGCGTGGTCATCGCAAGAGCTCCGTGGGCAGCACCGTAATTGACTGCAATTTCGGCATCCCCCGTCGTCATCAGACCATAAATCAGACCGGAAGCAAAGGAATCTCCTCCTCCTACCCGATCCATGATTTCCAGGCCGTCGTACTTCTTTGCCAGATAGATTTCTCCACCGTTTCCATAGCAGAGTGCCGTCCAATCGTTGACCGTTGCCGTCTTTACGGTACGAAGTGTAGTCGCCACCGCCTTGAAGTTCGGATAAACCTTGACCGCCTTCTCAATCATTTTCTTATAGCCGTCAATATTCAGCTCTTTCAGGTTCTTGTCATTGCCTTCGATCTCGAACCCCAGGCAGGCGGTGAAATCTTCTTCATTGCCGATCATGACATCAATATAGGGAGCGATCTCGCGATTCACCTCTCTTGCTTTCTCGATACCGCCGATGGCATTCCACATAGAGGGTCTGTAATTCAGATCATAAGAAACGACCGTGCCATATTTCTTTGCCGTCTTAATTGCTTTGGTCACCGTCCTACAGGACTGCTCCGAAAGCGCCGCATAGATCCCTCCCGTATGCAGCCATCTGACCCCGAGTTCTCCAAAGATATAATCAAAATCAAAATCTTCCGGTGTAGCCTTGGAGATTGCGGTATTGGCGCGGTCGGAGCAGCCGAGTGCTCCCCTGATGCCGAAACCTCTCTCCGTAAAATTGATCCCGTTTCTACAGGTTCTTCCAATCCCGTCCGTCTTCATCCACTTGATCAGAGAGGAATCGACTCCCCCCTGAAGGATGAGATCCTCCATCAACCTGCCCACTTCATTCTCTGCGAAGGCGGTAATGATACCAGTGTGCAGTAAAAAACATTTGCGCAGTCCCCTTGCCACATTGTATTCTCCGCCACCTTCCCAGGCCTGGAATCTTCTTGCCGTGCGGATCCTTCCTTCTCCGGGGTCGAGACGAAGCATCACTTCTCCCATGGAAACTTCATCATACTTGCAGTCCTTCTCCGGCTTTAAGTTTAATTCTGTTTTCATTATCCTCTCACCTCCGCTACGATCCCTGCCGCCTGCCTGGTTAGATCTTTGATTCTGTCAAAATTCCCCGCCTGAATCAGATCTTTTTTGACCATCCAGCTGCCGCCGCAGGCAAGGATGCGGTCGTATTTCAGATACTCTTTTACGTTGTCTGCATTGATTCCGCCTGTTGGCATAAAGCGAAGACCGACATAGGGCGCCGCCACTGCCTTGATGAAAGAAAGACCGCCGGAGGGTTCCGCCGGAAAGAATTTCACGATATCCAGTCCGAAGGAAAGAGCCCTCTCAATATCCGACGGAGTGCAGGTACCGGGAGTCACCGGCACCCTTTTGTCGATGCAATAAGAAACGACCTCCGGATTCAAACCGGGACTTACGATGAACTGTGCGCCGGCAGCCAGCGCTCTGTCTGCCTGCTCTACTGTCAGTACGGTTCCGGCTCCGGTCAGCATCTCCGGATAGGTGTTTCTCAAGGTCTCAATCGTCTTTTGTGCCGCCCCTGTGCGGAAGGTCACCTCCGCGCACGGCAGTCCACCCGCAATCAGTGCTTCACCAAGCGGCTTCGCATCCTTCTCATCTTCCAAAACAACAACCGGAATGATCCCGATTTGATAGAATTTTTCAAAGATTTCGTTCATTTTCCACTCCTCTATCCTGTTTTTCTTTACACGGTCTCAAATCTGAGAAGTCACTTTTTTAAGCGCCTTTCGGACCGAGCCTCTTCCATTTAACATCTCATTCAAGTCAGCCAGTACACGTTCTGCAAGCCCCACTTCATATAGGTTCACACCGAAGATTTTTTCATTGGAAAGAAGCGGATGCAGCTTCTCCGCCACTGCTTCCTTCCCTTCTTCCAGCTCCCTTCCATAGGGTGCCAGCTCCTCCATCAAAGGGTCCGGACTACAGGCAAAGACCACTCCCTCATCCGTTACTCCGCACAGATAACGAATCCATCCGGCAAATACAAAAGGGATAAACGTCAGCTTCGCCGGATCCTTTCCCTCTCTTTGCAGGTTTTTGATGGTTTCCCCAAAACGAATTGCCAGCTTCTGCGAAGTATCCGTTGCGATCCGCTGCGGTGTATCCGGCATAAAGGGATTGGGCAGGCGAACCTTTACCACCGTGTCAATGAATTCCTTTGGATGAATGACAACGGGGTCTGTCACCACCGGCAACCCTTCGATATAGCCGATTCCCTGAATGAGTTTCACCAGATCCTCATCCTTCATTTCATCTGAAATTTTCTGATAGCCAAGAAGACAGCCGAATATGGCAAGAGCTGTATGCAAGGGATTGAGGCAGGTGCAAACCTTCATGCGCTCCACCTTGTCGACTGTTTCTCTGTCGGTAAAGATCACCCCTCGCTTTTCCAGCTCCACTCTTCCATTCGGGAAGGCATCTTCCACTACAAGATATCCCGTCTCTTCGGAATTGACGAAGGAGGAAACATAGGTGTTTTTACCGGTCACGACGGGCTCTACATCCTCCAGACGATCTTTCCTGAGCAGATTTTCCACCGAGGTATCCGGTCTCGGCGTGATCTTATCAATCATCGTCCAGGGAAAAGACACCTTTTCCCTGTCCTCTACATAAGCACAAAAACCGCCGTCCACGAGTCCTCTCTCCTCCCAGCCCTGGGCAAAGCAATGAAGAGCGGCATAGAGCTTGTCTCCGTTATGGGAGCAGTTGTCTGTGGATACGAGGGCAATCGGTTTCTTCTCTGCCAGGTATCTTTCATAGATGAGAGCTGCCACCTTGCCGAGGTAGCTCTTAGCCCCGCCCGGTCCTGCAGCGAGATCCTGTTGTATTCCTAGAAGCGTCCCTCCCGAAGCATCTGTGACGGCATAGCCCTTCTCCGTGATGGTAAAGGTCGCAAGACGCAGAGAATCCTGTCTGAAAATTTCCTTCAGTCTGTTCAATTCCGGTTCATTCTCCGAATCCAAAAGAAGCGATTCCGCAATGGAACCGATCACCTTTTTTTCCACACTGCCGTCCGCTTTCAAAACAACCGAGATCGAATAATTGTCATTGGGACGGTATTTTTTTTCTATGATTTCATAATCGTAGCCCTCAACCACCGTGATGCCGCGCTTTAGAACGCCCTCCCGAAGCAGATCCTCAGCGATGTCCGCATGGAACGCTCTAAAAATATTTCCGGCACCGAAATGCACCCAGAGTGGAGCCTCCCTGGTTTTTTTCACCATCTCCTCACGATCGTAGGTCGGAAGCTGATATCCCTTTTCCTCCCACTCTCTTCGATTCTTCAGCCCTTCTTCACTTAGTCTCATGCATCTCTCCTCTCATGGCTCTTTTCGATGGCTTCCCAAAGTCCGTTCAGGTAGGTTGCTCCCAGTGCCCTGTCATACAGGCCATAGCCCGGCATGGCAACCTCATCCCAGATCATCCGTCCGTGATCCGGGCGGATCGGACCGTCGAAACCGATCTCATAAAGAGCCTTCATGATCTCGTACATATCAAAACTTCCATCGGAGGAAAGATGTGCCGCTTCTTCAAAATCAGTAGGGCTGTTGAATTTCAGATTTCTGACATGGGCAAAAAAGATTCTCCCCTTCAAGGAGCGGATCATATCCGGCAGGTCATTTTTTAAATTCGTACCATAAGAACCGGAGCAAAAAGTCACTCCATTATGCGGATTATCCACCATTTTCACCATCCGCAGGATATTCTCTTTGTTGATGATGATGCGAGGCAATCCGAACACGCTCCATGCAGGATCATCCGGATGAATTGCCATACGCATATCATATTCATCGCATACAGGCATGATTTTTTCCAGAAAATACTTCAGATTTCCGAACAGCTTCTCTTCATCGACCTCTTTGTAAAGAGCAAAGAGGTCCTTCACCCTTTCCATCCTCTCCGGTTCCCACCCCGGCATGATACTGCCGTTCATATCTCCCGCAATCGAAGAGAACATTTTTTCCGGATCCAGTTGATCTACCGCCTCCTGTGTGTAGGCAAGTACGGTCGAGCCGTCGGCCCTCTTTCTTGCAAGTTCCGTCCTCGTCCAGTCAAATACGGGCATGAAGTTATAACAAACCAGATGAATATCTTCCTTGCCAAGATTCCGCAGACTTTCTATATAATGGTCAATATACAGATCCCTGTCCGCTGTTCCTGCCTTAATCGCCTCATGCACATTCACACTCTCAATCCCGGAAATATGCAATCCGGAGGCTTCCACTTCCTCTTTTAGCGCATGGATCTTCTCCCTGCTCCAGACTTCCCCCGGTGTCGTATCGTAGAGGGTTGTAATCACCCCCTTTACTCCCGGAATCTGTCTGATCTGCTTTAAAGTCACTGTATCAAACTGCGAGCCATACCAGCGCAATGTCATTTCCATTCAATCATCCCTCCTGATGGTTCTCTTTTTTCTGCTTACTATGCTAAAGTATAGATTTTCCCATAAAGGAGAACCATAGAACGGTTTGCTCTATATATTGCAAAAGTTGCTGTCCCCTGCTAGCATGAGAAGAAATAAGGAGGAAATCCGGCAGATGTACAAAGAACTACGAACCGAGTTTGATACCAGACAGTATATGGTAAAAAAAGATTTTGAATTGTATTACTACTCGGATACAAAAATGAAGACCGTGGAAAACCACTTCCACAATTATTACGAACTGTATTTTTTTATTCGGGGAAATGTTCTTTTGGAAATCAATGACGGATCCTTCCGGCTCCTGCCAAGAGACCTTGTTCTCATTCCACCAAAAACAAGGCATCGCCTGACTGTTCTGGATCAGGAGATGCCTTATCAACGATTTATTTTCTGGATCAGCGCGTCTTTCTACAAGGACCTAATGCACCGATCGGGAGATTTTTGCTATCTTTTTCAAAAGGGAGAAAACGGTCAACAAAGTGTGTTCCATCTGGACGTGCTCAGTTTCAATAGCATTCAAACCAGAATCATTTCCCTCTTAGAAGAAATGCACACGGATCGCTTTGGACATGAAATCATGGTTTCGTCCTATGTAAATCAGCTCATCATGACGCTCTCCCGCATGGTCTATGAAAAAGAGCATCCGGAGAGAGGGGGTAGAGAGCAATCCCTCTATCAAAACATTCTCGGTTACATTGAGACCCATGTAACCGAGAATGTTTCTTTAACCCAACTGGCAAAGACCTTTTTTGTCAGCAAATATTATATCTCTCACTTGTTCAAGGAGCAGATGGGCCTTTCCCTCCACCAATATTTATTGAAGAAGAGGCTCTCACTCTCCAAGGCCTTTCTGATCTCCGGTTCCGAAATGCAAACCCTACCTGAAAATTGCGGTTTCCATGATTATTCTACCTTCTACCGCGCTTTTCGGAAGGAATTCGGCATCTCCCCCAGCCAATTCAAGAAATCGATGGAAAAAATGGAGAAGAGAGATTGAATTTCATGCCTTTTTACGCACCGAAAAGCCGAAGGAGCCCAAGATTTCTCCCAGCGCATGGTATTTGCCGTGAGAATAGGCGATGAGCGGAATCTGTTCCATGTGAAAAACACCTTTGTCATCCAGGTAGGCAGCATCTACCTGTACCGAAACCACCTCTGCCAGGAAGAGGTCATGTGTTCCCAAAGGAAGAATCTGGCGAACCTTGCACTCCAGATTGACGGGGGATTCTTTGACCAGAGGGGCGCGGAGGATCGTCGCCTTTTCCTTCGTCAAATGAAGGTCTTCCCACTTGTTGATCTTCTGTCCTGTCGTGCACCCGGCACGGTCTGTCGCATAGGTCAGCTCTTTTGTGGTCAGATTGATTACAAATTCTCCACTTTCCTTGATCATGGCATAGGAATGCCTCTGCGGTCTGACCGAAATGGACACCATCGGCGGTTCGGAGCAGATCGTTCCCGCCCACGCAAGCGTAATTAAATTGCTCTCTCCCTCGTAATCTCCGCAGCTGACAAGAACGGCGGGCACCGGGTAAAGGAAGTTTCCCGGTTTTGCAAACGTAATTTTATCAGACATTTCTTCTCCTTTTGCGTCAAGCGCTTAGTGGTTCATCCCCGTCGCCCTGTTGCATCTCTCCGTCATCACCACCATCAAAACCAGGAAAAAGAGCAGGTAAAACGGGAAAATCTGCATTCCTGTCTCATCGCTGATCAGACCGAAGATTTTGGGGGCAAAGGTGCTGCCCACATAGGCAAAAGCCATTTCCATTCCGACCAACGACTGGGAGTTTTGTGCACCGAACCGCAGAGGGGTCGAGTGAATGATGCTGGGATAGATAGGGGCACAGCCTAACCCGACAAAAAGAAACCCGAATAAAGTCAGTTTCACTGGCAAAGGCAGCAGAACCACGAGAATCCCTGCCAGGATCAGCCCCTCTCCCAAACGAATCATCGCCACATCTCCCAGCTTCTCTGAAATAAAACCAGAGATTCCTCTTCCCAGGGTGACTCCCAGAAAAGCCATGGAGGTGAATTTCGCCGCATCCGCCTCCGCCACCCCTCTCACCAGATGAAAGTAGGAAGAAATCCACAAACCGGTAGCAGCCTCGATGGAACAATAGCATAAGAAGGACAGGAAGATGGCCTTGGCGCCCGGAAGTGCAAGCGCCTGCGATAGCGAAAGCACCCGTCTCTTCTCCGTCTCCTTGCGGTCATTCTCTTTTTTCCATAAAGGAGTAGAAAGCACCAGCAGGATGGTCAAAAAGATTTGCAGGTAGCCCACGGTACGATAGCCTGCCTGCCAATGATCTCCCTGTAAGAGGCAGATTCCCATAATGTAGGGTCCAAGTGTCGCCCCGATCCCCCACATACAATGAAGCCAGGACATGTGCCTTGCCTTATAATGCAGGGCAACATAATTATTCAGAGCCGAATCCACCGCTCCTGCCCCCAGTCCGTAGGGAATGGCAAGGAAAACCAACTGCAGATAGGAGGTGGAAAGGGAAAAGCCAAACAGAGCCGTTGCCGTCAGCGCAACGGAAAAGGTCGTCACCCTTCCGGTTCCGAAGCGATGGATCAAACGATCCGCAAGCAGGCTTGAAACAATCGTACAGAACGAAATGACCATGGAAATATTGCCGGCGGACTCCACCGTTGCATGTAAGGAGACATGCATCACAGGCCAGGCACTGCCAAGCAGCATATCCGGTAAACCGAGGGAAATAAAAGAAAGATAAATCACAGGAAGAAGAAAACCAACCATCACAGACCTTTCATAAAAAACACCCAAAATGCCGGCTTCTGTTCTTTGACTCCTAGCTGTCTGCCAGGTGGGTTACCGCAAAAACCATCGCTGTCTTCCTCTCCCATAGCCGATCTGCGCATGCGCAGGACCGAAGGCGTGACATTGAAGATTCTACTATAGGATTCCCGTTTAAAGTAAATGTAGGTTCAAATACACAGAAGGTATCGCACATCTCAGGTGCTTACGAGACAATTATAAACGGAATGACGTGTTTTGGAAAGACTGACTTTTCTACCGTCTCTCCTCCGTTTTCTGAACAAGATTTGTTGCGACGGATGCAGCCTCCTGTGTCCCCCTTCGGTAACCGAAACGTAGCGCAGAAGTCGGACAGACGCTGCAACACTTCTTACAGCGAATGCACTCCGCAGAGTTTTGCTCTTTCACCGGATCAATATCCATCGGACAGCAGACACTGCACTTTTTACAGTGGATACAGGAAGACTTCTGCAAGGACAGGTGGTAAAAACTGATTTTATTGCACAGTCCGTAAATCGCCCCCAGCGGACAAAGCACCTTGCAGAAGAATCGCTCCGTCACCAGACAACCGACGATCGTGAGGGCGAGAATCACTGACTTCAACAGGGTAATCCCTCCCATCGTCTGAAAAAGCTCTTCATGCGTACTCAGTAGAGGAATCCCGCCTTCCAGCATCCCGACCGGACAGATGTATTCACAGTAAGCAGGAGCACCGATTCCCAGCGCCCCTGTGACAAAGACCGGCATCCACAAGACAAATACAACCAACAAGAAATATTTCAGATAAGTAAGCGGTTTCCAGATTCTCTTCCGAATCGGAAAGGGGATTTTATAAAGCAGCTCCTGCAACAGGCCAAAGGGGCAGACAAAGCCGCAGATCCATCTGCCGCACAAAACGCCAAGCGCAAGAATAAAGCCTACGACATAAAATGAAAACTGAAAATTACTGGAACCCGACACCGCCTGCATCGCACCGATGGGACAGGCAAGTTTCGCCGCAGGGCAGGAATAACAGTTCATTCCGGGGTTACAGAACTGTTTCCATTTGCCCTGATAAATCCTGCCGCCCACAAAGTTGGAAACATCGGAATTGGAAAAGCCAAAGGCTGCAATCTGTATCAGTTTTCTCTTGATTTCCTCTTTCATTTTCCTCTCATCCCAGTCCGATGCATTCCAGACAGATATTGACGGCCTTATTCAGGACAATCGGCGCTTCCCCGCGGAAATATCCGTAGACGAGGAAGCAGACCGACAGGGACAGCAGTAGGATCTGCAGTGCCCTCCTGCCTTTATTTCTCATTCAGATAATCCTCCACAAACTTCTTGTAAGCAGGGACATTGGCGCCGATAATCGGTTCCCCGACCAGCTTTCCGTCCTTGTCTACAAAGATGGTGGTAGGAACTCCTACCATATGCTTCAGATACTCCTGAAAGGCAATTCTTCCAATGATGTTGGTGTATTTCACCTTGGTCGCCGCAACGATTTTCTTCGCATCCTGATAGGTGCTGTCCTCTTCACTGGTCACATCCATCATCACGCCAAGCAGTTGAACGTTATCCGGCAGTTCCTCCGACCATTTCTCCAGTTCCGGCATTTCTCCGATACAGGGGCCGCAAAAGGTTCCCCAGAAATTCACGACCGTCAGGTCCGCCTTTGCGAAAAAGTCATTGGTCACCTCGTTGCCTTCCAAATCCTTCACCTTAAAGTCGGGAACCGGAGAGGGATACCCGGAAACCGTCTGCATGGACTGCTCCCTTCCGCTCTCATTCTGTGCATCCTGGCTTTCTGCCTGTGCCGCACTCTGGCTTCCTGTCTGCTTCGCATCTTGTCCAGACACCTTTGCGGCGCAGGCGCTCAAGCTGCAAAGGGTCGCCACTGCAAGCAATAAACAGCTGATTTTCTTTATCTTCATTCGAACTCCTCCAAATTTTAGCTTCAATTCGCATCTGACACTAATCGTCAAATAATCCTTCCATCCTGTGGATGGTCATACGGGAAGCATCCAGATCAATCTCCTTAATACAGTCTTTGATCGCAGGTAAAAGCACTTCCTTCTCCCCGCCGGGCAGACTTACTTCGTACACATCGTTGGCATAGGTTTCCAGTACGGCCTTCAAGGTTCCGACCAGAACCCCCTCCTCATCGTAGACGGAAAGGCCAATGAGGTCTGCGGCATAATACTCTCCCTCTTCTAAAGGGATCGCATCCTCTCTTGCCACCCAGAGTGAACAGCCGTGCAGCCTCTCTACCTGGGAAATATCTTGAAATTCGTCGCACTTCAGAATCACAAATTTACCGGCATCCTTTGTGGAAGCCACATGAAGCTCCCGCGCCTCTCCTTTGTCATTTTCCAAAAAAACCTTCTTCAGTGTACGAAATCTCTTTCGATCGTCCGTTGTTGGAAAAACCTTGCATTCTCCTTTTAGGCCGTGTGGAGAGACCACGACTCCAATTTGAAACTTTTCAGTCAGTGGCATCTTCTCCTCCTTCCCTCCTCCTGCTCTTCCTTTTCTTCTTCGGTTTACCATAGTCCGGATGTGCCTGCATCCACTGCGCATAAAGCTCCGGTCGCCTCTCCTTCGTTCTCTGTACCGATTCCGAAAGACGCCAGGCATCCACACGCCCATGGTCGCCGGAAAGGAGAATCTCCGGCACCCGCCTCTTCCTCCAGACCTCCGGTCTCGAATACTGGGGGTATTCCAGCAACCCGTCCGTAAAGGACTCATCCACTGCAGAATCCTCATTATGTAAGACCCCCGGCACGAGTCTCGCAATGGCATCGATCATCACCATGGATGCCAGCTCTCCACCGGTCAGTACATAATCCCCGATGGAATAGGGTTCCGCCCCGATCTCTTCAATGACACGCTCATCCACCCCTTCGTAATGGCCGCATAGAAAAATCAGATTGTCTTCTTTCGCCAACTCTCTTGCAGCCTGCTGTGTGAAAAGCTGTCCCTGCGGCGTCACATAAATCACACGAGGTTTTCTTTGTCCTTTTCCCTCTTCTACCTGTCTCCTCACCTCCAGGAAACAGTCATAGATCGGCTGCGCCTGCATCAGCATGCCCGCGCCTCCTCCATAAGTATAATCATCGACGCTGTGGTGCTTTTTGTCCGCAGAGTAATCCCGAATCTGGTAGGTGAAAAGATGCAGATATCCTGCCTCCATGGCACGGTACAGAATCCCCTGCGTCACCCCCTGCCTCACCATATCCGGAAAAAGTGTCATTACATGAAAATTCATTTTTTTACTTTCTTAAAAAGAAACATCCGAAAGCACCGTTGTCTACTTTCGAATGTTCGCTTCCCTATCTGATATCCACATCCACCTTGAGATTTTCTCTGGTTGATGCTGCCTTGACCACAGCACGGATCGCTTTGGCGATTCTCCCCTGTTTCCCGATCACCTTGCCCATATCGGATGGCGCGACATGCAGGGCAAAAACCACGACATCGTCCTTCCTCTCCTCCTCAACCTGAACCTCTTCCGGATGGTCTACCAGCGCTTTCGCGATTACTTCGACCAATTCCTTCACAGTTTGCCTCCCGGTGCGCCTTATTTCACACCTGCGATGCGAAACAGCTTGCTCACCGTATCCGTCGGCTGCGCACCGTTAGAAAGCCACTTCTTCGCCAGCTCCTCATCCACCTTCACGGTTCCCGGATTGGTATTCGGATCATAGGTTCCGATCTGCTCGATGAATCTTCCGTCTACCGGGAATTTGGAATCCGATACGATAATCTTGTAAAAAGGGGTCTTCTTCTTGCCGATTCTCTTGAGTCTGATTTTTACCATTGCTTCTTCTCCTTAGTCCTGTGAAATCGCCTGCAGCATCAGCTGAAGCTTTTCCTCTGTTCCTGCGGCCAGTTCCTCGCGGCTTAACGAAGCATCCTGACACAAGGTGCTCGTCTCTTCACAGAGAGCCTGTAGTCTCTGAAAACGCTCGATCATGTGAAGCTTCTCTTCGTATGCTTCCATGGTTCTGGTACAGCGTCTGATCAGATCATGCACTCCCTGCTTGGTGATGCCGTTTTCCTTCGCAATCTCGTTTAAAGAAAGGTCTTCATAAACGGCAGCCTCATAAATCTGCCTCTGGTGAACCGTTAACAGTTCCCCATAGAAGTCATAGAGCCTCCCCAAACCGATAATCCCGTCCATCACCACCTCTTCTCTCTGGCAAAAGAAGTATAACCGGATCTTCTAACCGTGTCAAGTATTTTATCTTTACCCCTTCAAGCATCTTCGCTTTATCTCCTGAACCCCTTGCCAAAACCGCCCATGCCGGAAAGCATCTTGCCCATTCCCTTCATACCGCCGGCTTGCTTGTAAAATTTCTGCATCTGCTCGAAATTTTTGACCAGGCGGTTCACCTCGGAAATGTCTCTGCCGGAGCCCTTCGCGATTCTGGCCTTTCGCATGGGATTGAGCAGCTTGGGGTTTCTCCGCTCCTGCAGGGTCATCGAGAGGACGATGGCCTCGGTGTGCGCCATCTCCTTTTCATCCGGCATCTGCTCTTCCCCGATCTTCCCCATTCCCGGCAAAAATTTGAGCAGGCCTCCGAAGCCACCCATCTTGCGCATCTGCTGCATGCTCTCTAAATACATTTCAAAATCAAACTTGCCCTTGCGCAGGCGAAGGGCCATTTCCTTCTCCTTTTGCGCATCCATTTCAAGATTGGCTTCGGCAACCTTATCAATCAGGGTGAGGACGTCTCCCATGCCAAGGATTCTGCTTGCCATCCGGTCGGGATAGAAGGGTTCCAAATCGTTTAACTTCTCTCCCATCCCCGCAAACAAAATCGGCTTTCCTGTCACCGCCTTTGCCGATAAAGCGGCACCGCCTCTGGAATCTCCATCCAGCTTGGAAAGGATGAGTCCGTCCACACCGATTCTATTGTTGAATTCCTCGGCGATATTGACGGCATCCTGTCCTGTCATGGCATCCACCACAAGAAGGGTCCAGTCCACCTTGACCGCCTGCTTGATATCTTCAAGCTCCTGCATCAAGGCATCGTCGATCTGTAACCTGCCGGCCGTATCCAGAATCACAACATTGCAGCCGTTTTTCTTCGCATAGTCCAAGGACTGCCTAGCAATTTCCACCGGAGAGACTTCCGTTCCCAGAGAAAAGCAGTCTGTTTCCACCTTCTTTGCGTTTACCTGCAACTGCTCAATCGCCGCCGGCCTGTATACGTCGCAGGCTACAAGGAGAGGTTTTCTGCCTTTTTTCCGAATCTGTGCCGCAATCTTGGCTGCACTCGTGGTTTTACCGGAACCTTGCAACCCGCACATCATAAGAACAGTCAGAGATCCCGCCGGGTTCAGGGTAAGCTCCGCCTGCTCCCCTCCCATGAGACTGACCAACTCCTCGTTTACAATCTTGACCACCATCTGTCCCGGATTTAAGCCGTTCATCACATCCTGGCCGATGGCTTTTTCCTCTACGGAACGGACAAACTGTTTGACTACACGAAAATTCACATCCGCCTCTAAAAGAGCCATCCGGACTTCCTTCATGGAAGCCTTGACATCCTCTTCCGAAAGCCGTCCCTTCCCTCTCAGATTTTTAAATACATTTTGTAATTTTTCCGTTAAGCTCTCAAATGCCATTCCACCCTCTTCTCATTCCATTCTATGTCTCATAGAACTTGCTCTCTGCTCCGTAGGGAAACTCCGTTTTTTCCACAAAAAAGTTCGATGCGCCGCTACAGGGAAATTCAGTTCTTCGCCGCATAAAAATTCAAATCTACCTCGGACGGGATGCCGTCCACCGTTCCCTTTGCACTATACTGCCAGATGGAAAACCGGTACGGATAGTACTGGGGAACGCTGTAATAGGCAATCCAGGTCTGATAGTGGTTCACCTGTGACACATCTAACATCATGGTAAAGGTCTTCAGATTTCCATAGATCATCGGTTCATAACCCGCTTTTTTGACCGTTTCACAAAAAATCTGCGCATTTTTGGTGAACTGTTCCCTGGAAACCGCCACCTGCCTTGCATTATCGCTCTCTGGAAGTTCCATATCGATTGCGACCGGGTACGAAATCTTGCTGTGGTAGGGACTAAGGAGCCCTACCAGATAATCCGCCTCTTCCTGTGCTTCCGCATCGTTCACTGCAGAGGAATAAAAGTAAACCCCTACTTTCAGACCCGCATTCAGCGCCCCATCCATATTGACCCTGAATTTTTCGTCCTCCGTCAGTTCACCCGTGCGCATCTTTCTCAGCCCCGCACGGACCATCGCAAAATCAATGCTATCGTTCTTCACCTTTTCCCAATCGATGTCCCCCTGATACTGAGATACATCCACACCGGTCAAGGGCTGCACCTGCGCATCCTCTCCTACATACTGCAGCCTTTTCCCCTCCTCTTTTACAAAATCCTCCGCCGAGAAGGGATTCTTTTCGATTTCCTCATCAATATCAAAAAAGGCATAGTGATTCTCTTCCGGAACGATGATTGAATGGGGAAAGACGGCTCTCACGGTCGATAACAGGGACGTCCCGTCCTGAAGCGACTTCTGTATCTGCGCACGCAGTCCCGATTGTGCATCCCGCTTTGCAGACTCCACATTGTCCTTGACCATCTGATCGACCTGATCCTGTGTGTAAACACTGGAAGCGGACATTGCCTCCAGTTTTTTTCTCGCCTCGTCTCTCTGTCTCTCCAGCGTCACACTGCGCAGAAGCAGAAAAATACAGAACAGAATGGACAAGAGCGCAACCATACTGAGAATGATGGTAGCGATGACGTTCTGCATATAACGCATCGTTTTTCTCTTCCTGGGCGGTTTCCTGATTTCTTCCATCCTATGAAAGTTCCTCCTGTTGCTGAAACAAGGCTCTGACAAATTCATCTGGGTTGAACTGTTCCAAATCGTCAATTCCCTCTCCGACACCGATATATTTCACGGGGATATTCAACTCCGAGACAATGGCAACGGCGATTCCGCCTCTGGCAGTACCGTCTAACTTGGTCAGTACAATGCCGGTCAGAGCAGCCGTTTCTCCGAATTCTTTCGCCTGCTGCAATGCGTTCTGCCCCGTCGTTCCGTCCAGAACAATCAGATTCTCCCTCCCCCAGTCGGGAAGTTCTCTGTCCAGAATCCGATTCATCTTTTTTAACTCTTCCATGAGATTTTTTTTATTGTGCAATCTTCCTGCCGTATCGACAATCAAAAGATCCATGTCCCTTGATTTCGCCGCGTTTAGCGCATCATAAACCACACTGGAAGGGTCCGCACCTTCCTTCCCCGTCACGATCTGCACTCCCGCCCGTTTCGTCCATTCTTCCAGCTGCGCCGTGGCTGCCGCACGGTAAGTATCCGCCGCTGCTACCAGAACGTTTTTCCCGTGCCTTTTAAAGAGGGCTGCAAGTTTCCCTACCGAGGTGGTTTTTCCCACCCCGTTGACCCCGATCACAAAGATCACCGTCTTGTGATTTTCAAATTCATAGGCGTCCTGCGATGTTTCCATCTGCTCCCGAATATCCTGCACCAGCAACTCTCTGCAGGCATTCGCATCCCTCAGGTGTTCCTGAGAAACCTGTTCCCGCAATCGGTCCATGATACGGCTGGTCGCATTGACCCCAATATCTCCCATGATGAGATTCTCTTCGAGTTCCTCATAAAAATCTTCATCAATATCCGAATACCCGTGAAAGACGTTGTCCAGACCACGAACCATCTGGTCCCTTGTCTTTTGCAGACCGCCTTTGAGTTTTTGAAAAAAACCGGCCATCAGTTTGTCAACTCCTTATCGATCAGATTCACAGACACCAGGATGGAGACCCCCTTCTCCTGCATGGTAATGCCGTAGAGACGATCCGCATTCTCCATCGTGCCTCTTCTGTGTGTAATCACAATAAACTGCGTCTCTTTCAAATGATGCAGATATTCTGCAAAACGAACTACATTATTTTCATCCAGCGCCGCCTCTATCTCGTCTAACAGGCAAAAGGGAGACGGCTTTAACTTCTGGATGGCAAAAAGAAGAGCGATCGCGGTTAACGCCTTTTCTCCTCCCGACAACTGCATCATGTTCTGCAGTTTCTTCCCCGGTGGTTGTGCGTTGATCCGAATGCCGGCACTTAAGATATCCTCCTCTTCCACCAGCTCCAGGTCCCCCTTCCCGCCGCCGAACATAATTTTAAACACCTCGTGGAAGGAGTGGTTGATGCGATCAAACTGATCTCTAAAGCGCTCTCTCATAGAGGTATCCAACTCTTCAATGATTCCTAAGAGGCGTTCCTTGGCAGAGACCAAATCGTCATACTGCCCTTTCATAAACGTGAAGCGCTCCATTAAAGCACGGTAATCCTCAATGGCATTGACGTTGACATCCCCCAACTTCTTGATGGCATCCTTGATGGTGGAGATTTCCTTTTTCAGTGCAGCAAGATCCGTTAATTCCGGATCCTTCATCTGCTCCGCATCCGAAAGGGTGATCTCATACTCATCCCACATATAATTGATGCGGTTTTCAATGGCTTCCTGCAGTTTATCCTTCTGCGCCGCAAGCCTCGTTACCTCTTTGTCCAGCGAATTCATCTGTTCGGACAGCGATTCTCTGGTGGCAAAAAAAGTTTTTTGTCTGGCGCTTAATTCTTCCTTTTCCTGCTGTTTCTTTTGAAAAATCTCCTGCGCACCGGACTGGGCCTTTTTAGAGGCGGCAATCGTCTCCGTGATTTTGCCGACGTTTTCCTCTCTTCCGGCCAACGTCTCCTCGTTCTCATGTAGAGAAGCTTCGACCTCCGCCAGATCTCTCTTCTTAGAGCGAAGCGTTTCCAAAACCCGGTCTATATTTTCTTTACAAAAGCCGATCCGCTGTCTGAATTTTTCCGCTTCTATCTCGCTTTTAGCTACCTCTTCTCTGGCTTTTTGCTCTTCCTCCCGCAGAGTGACCAGTGCCTCCTGAGCCTGTCTGATTTCGTCCTGATATTTTGTTTCCTGCGTTTCGCTGTCCAGGAGAAGGCCTGCAATTTCCTCTTTTCTAGTTGCAATATCCTGCAAGCGATTTCCCAGCTCTTCCGTCTCCTTCTTCAGAGAGGAAAAACTACCCTCTGCCTCTTTCTGTCTTTCCTCTTCCTTGACAACATTCAAACGAGCGGTATTCTGCTCGATGAATTTCTGCTGCAAGGTCATGCGGATCGTTTCCATTTCGGTACGAAGTTCATTCCTGCGCTCCTTCGTCTTTGCAATCGCAGCCTGCGCTTCCCTGGCCGACTGTTCGAAATTCTGCACCTTGTCCTTCAGCGCTTCCAATTCTCTCCTTCTGCCTAAGAGATTGGAGGAATTGCGAAATGCTCCACCGGAGATTGCTCCCCCCGGAGAAAGCTGTTCTCCACCGATCGTCACAATTCGCAGGCTATGCCTGTATTTGGATGCCAGCTTCAGAGCGCTGTCAATATCTCTGGTGACGACAATCCTGCCCAGTAGTGATTCTGCTACATCCCGGTATCGATCTTCCATCTGCACCAGCGAGCTTGCCAGTGCAATCACCCCGGGCTCCTTTAAGACACCACTCTCCCGAAACTCTCTATGATCCCGAATGGAAGTTAAAGGCAGGAAGGTAGCCCGTCCCGCATGCTCTCTTTTCAAAAAAGAAATCAGACGCTTGGCAGTTTCTTCGTCCTGTGTAACCACATTTTGAATGCTGCCGCCCAGGGCCGTTTCAATGGCGGTTTCATACTGTTCTTCCGTCTTGATGATATCCGCCACCACGCCGATGATACCGGGCACAGATGCCTTCTGCTCCATCACACGCTTGACGCTTCCGCCGTACCCTTCGTATCGCTCTGTCAGATTGGTTAAGGCGTCCAGTCTGGATTTTTCGGAATGATAGCCTGCCTGCGCCGACCGAAGCTGTGTGTCATACGCAGTCAATTTCTCCTTCATCCCCGCAATTTCAGATTCATAATCCTTCTGCTTCTGATTAAGCGTGGCAATCTCCGCCGTCACCGCTTCAAAGGCTTCCCGGTATTTCAGAATAGCCTCCGACTGTTCCTGCTCCACAGACTGCGCCTGCACCAACCGGCTCGTCAGTTCCGCCTTTCTGATCTTAGCCTGCTGCGTTTCCGTCTCCAGAGAACTCTGCCTGGACTGGATCTGCGCCCGTTCACTCAAAAGGGTCAAAAGAGCGCTCTTTTTTTCTTCGATCTGTTCCGTTAGAGCAAGAACCTTCCCGGACAGCGCCTCGCTCCCATCTCTCGCCTCTTGATGCGCAGCGGAAAAAGACTGTAATTCCTTGTCAATCCGGCTCTTTTCTTCCTCCTGTTTCTCCAGTTCTCTCTGGATGGAGGAAATTTCTTCCATCAGGCTGTTCTGTCGTTCATGAAAATGCTTGTCATTGCTACGGGCGGAACGAATCTGCTCCTGCAAGATACCGATCTGCCCCTCCAGCTTTTCCTTCATCACGCTGGAACGCGTCATATTGTTCCTGGCTTCCTCGATCTCGCCTTCCAGAATTTCCAGAGCGGCATTCATTTCATCGTAATCCGTGCGCGCCTTCTCGTATCTGCTCTTCGTTTCCGAAAGGTCGTTCTTTGCCGTGTCCAGTTTTTGTCCGGTCTCCACCAGGTTCTTTCGTTGTTCGGAAGAATCCAGAAGAAAAAGGTTGACATCCAGCGTCTTCAGCCGATCCCTGTTTTTTAAATAGACTTTGGCCGTTTCCGCCTGCTTGCTAAGGGGTTCCACCTGTTTTTCAAGCTCGGAAAGAATATCATTTAAGCGCAGGAGGTTCTGCTGCTCTTCCTCTAACTTCTTAATGGAAGCCTCTTTGCGAAGCCTGTATTTGACAATTCCCGCCGCCTCATCAAAGAGGGCCCTGCGGTCCTCCGGCTTGGAAGAAAGGATCTGGTCGATCTGTCCCTGACCGATGATGGAATATCCCTCTTTGCCGATTCCGGTATCATAAAAAAGCTCATTGATATCTCTGAGCCTGCAGCCGGATCCGTTGATCATATATTCCGACTCCCCGGAACGATACAGTCTTCTGGAGACCGTCACCTCCTCATATTCAATGGGCAGACTGTGATCCGAATTGTCCAGCGTAATGGCAACAAAGGCATAGCCGAGAGGCTTCCGGAGTTCGGTTCCGGAAAAAATAACGTCCTGCATACTGCTGCCGCGCAGCTGCTTGCTACTCTGCTCCCCAAGTACCCAGCGAATGGCATCTGCCACATTGCTCTTGCCGCTTCCGTTTGGACCCACTATGGCGGTGATTCCGTTATGGAAGGTCAGGTGAATCCGGTTGGCAAAAGATTTAAAACCATGAATCTCAATATTTTTTAAATACATACCGTTCCGTTTTGAATGGCCGTCACCGCCTGATATGCCGCCCGCTGCTCCGACTCCTTCTTGCTCCTTCCCTCTCCTTCTCCTATCTTTCTTCCGTTTAAGCAAACTGCAGTCGTAAAGACCTTCTCGTGTTCGGGTCCTTCCTCTTTACATAATTCGTAGTGCAGAGAGACTCCCTGTTTCTCCTGCACCAGCTCCTGCAATGCAGACTTATAATCATGAAACTGATCATCGCTTTTAGGCTTCGTCAGAATAAAGCGTTCAATGTGATTCCTGGCTGCCTCAATCCCGCCATCCAGATAGATGGCGCCGATTACAGCTTCCATCATGTCCGCGATAATGGAAGCACGCTTCCTTCCGCCTCCCGCTTCTTCCCCCCTGCCAAGGAACATTTCTTCCGAAATCCGGAGTTCCTTCGCACAAAAAGCAAGTGCGTTCTCACAAACAAGAGCCGCTCTTTCTTTCGACAGTTCTCCTTCCCGCAGAGACGGGTAGCGCTCAAACAGATAAGCACTGCTCACCATCTCTAAAACGGCATCCCCGAGAAATTCGAGTCTTTCATAATCCTTTCCCTGATGCTCATTGGCATACGAAGAATGGGTAAGCGCCTCCTGCAACAGAGAGGCATCCTGAAAGTGATAACCGATCCGCTCTTCAAAGGCCGGGAAAGATGGCTGTTCAATCATGGGAAACCGCATTTCTGATCAGCGCAGCGGCTTCTCCCGCCGTTTTGATTTTTTCCACTTTTTCCTGTGGAATGGTGATTTGGAATTCTTCCTCCAGTTCCGTTACGATCTGAAAGACATCTAAGGAATCCGCTCCGAGATCTTCAATGAAGGTCGAGTCCGGTGTGATCTCATTCGGATCCACATTCAGTACCCTGGCTATAATCTGTTTCAGTTTCTCCATCTCATCCATCATACTTCTCCCTGTTCCGTCTTTCCTTGCATGGTTTCTTCTACGATCTTCGGTTGAATCGGGTCTTCTACGATCTTAGAACGAATCTGTTCGTTCACGTTCTGCTCGTGAAAATCTACACATTGCAAAATGGCCTGTTTGATTTCCCCCGCATGAGAAGATCCGTGCGCCTTGACTACCAGTCCCTTTAACCCCAGCATTGGTGCGCCGCCGTACTGCTCTGCGTCATATTTAGACAACACGCTCTTCAGAATCGGTTTAATCAGAAAGCCCCCGATTTTGCCTCTCACCGAGCCCATGAGCGCGTCTTTAATCACGTGCATCAAACTCCTGGCGGTACCCTCATACATCTTGAGAATCACGTTTCCGACAAAAGCCTCGCAGACGATCACGTCTACTCCTTCTTTGCCCAGACCGCCGGCGGGAATGTCACGGGCTTCAATGTTGCCGACAAAGTGAATATCCGGGCAGTTTTTGAGAAGAGGGTAAGCTTCCTTGACCAGGGCATTGCCCTTCTCTTCCTCCGCACCGATGTTCACCAGCGCCACCTTAGGGTCTTTGCGATGCATGACATTTTCCATATAGATGGATCCGATTTTGGCAAACTGCACCAGTTGTGATGCCCTGGCATCCACATTGGCTCCACAGTCGATGAGGAGAACCGGCCCCCTTTCCGTAGGAAGAACCGGCGCAAGCGGTGCCCTTGCGATTCCCTGTATCCTTCCGATCAGCACCTGCCCTCCGACCAGGGTTGCCCCGGTGGATCCGGCTGACACAAAGGCATCTGCCTCATTGTTTTTTACCATGAGGAGAGCTTTTACCAAAGAGGAATCCTTCTTGTTCCTAATGGCGAGCACCGGAGGCTCCGCAGTTTCAATCATTTCCTCCGCATGAACGACTTCGATCCTGCCTTTATCATACTGGTATTTCGCCAGTTCTTCCGTGACTCTTTTTTCCTGACCTACCAGACAGACCTTCACCCGTTGACACGCATTGACCGCATCTACCGCACCCTTTATCACTTCTTCGGGTGCATGATCACCGCCCATGGCATCCAGAGCGACCCTTGTCAGCTTTTCCATGCATTCTCCTCTTTTCTATCTCGGTTTCCTATGAGTTCCAAAAAGAATAACCTTTCTCTTCTATGCAAACCTGCACCAGATTTGGATGCTTTTGACACGTGTATCATCATATCATAAATGCGTACCAACAAACAGAGCTCTCCGGAAAACCGGAAAGCTCTGTCCTGAAAGCTACTCACAAATCAGATTCAGTCCGCTGCTGCGATGACACTCTTCTTGTTGTAATATCCACAGCTCTTGCAGACCTTGTGCGGCTCCATCAGTGCGCCGCAATGATCACATTTCACCAGTGTCGGAGCACTCATCTTCCAGTTTGCTCTCCTCTGATCTCTATGACCCTTGGATGATTTATTCTTCGGGCAGATCGACATCTCTTACACCTCCTTGCCGTATTCTATTCGTATGCTACCGTCCGGTTCCGGAAGTCCTGTACCGATCCCGAATAACAGTAATCTGATAAACAACGTGTGAAATTATACCGCAAAAAAGAACGATCTGTCAAGCGTCATTTGCAGAGTGCATAGGTGTCCCGTGCAATTGCCAACTCTTCATTGGTAGGAATGGCATAGACGAGTACTTTACTGTCGTCTGTGGAAATCTTCACTTCCTCTCCACGCTTCTTGTTGGCTTCCTCATCCAGATGAATCCCCAGAAGGGTCAGTCTGTCCACGATCATCTTACGAACAAAGCCGGAGTTTTCGCCGACACCCGCCGTAAAGCAGATGGCGTCCACCCCACCAAGCGCAGCCGCATAAGCGCCGATGTATTTCACCACACGGTAGGCGAAAGCCTTGACTGCCCGCGTTGCTCCGGCGTTATTCTCGTTCATTCCCGCTTCCAGGTCACGGAAATCGCTGCTCAAATCTCCTGACAATCCGAATACGCCGGATTTTTTATTCAAAAGATTCATCACCTCCGCAGTTGACAGATTCTCTTTTTTCTCCAAAAATTCCAGAATAGAAGGGTCAAGATCCCCGCTCCTGGTCCCCATGATGAGACCCTCCAGAGGGGTAAGACCCATGGACGTATCAATGCACTTGCCATATTTCACTGCCGATACCGAGGCGCCGTTTCCCAGATGGCAGACAATCACCTTTAAATCTTCCGGTTTTTTTCCCAGAATCTCTGCCATACGACCAGAAACATAGGCATGGCTGGTGCCGTGGAAGCCATATCTGCGAATGCGATGCTTCTCATACAAGCTGTAAGGAATCCCGTAAAGATATGCCTCTTCCGGCATCGTCTGATGAAAGGCGGTATCGAAAACAGCAACCATCGGGATCCCGGGCATCAGTTCCTCGCAGGCATAAATCCCCGTCAAATTGGCAGGGTTGTGAAGAGGCGCCAGGTCGGATACCTCTTCAATCGCACGCTTGACTTCTTCTGTGATCCGCACCGATTTGGTAAATTTCTCTCCCCCATGCACGATCCGATGGCCGACGGCGCCGATTTCTTTTAAATCTTTCACCACGCCGGTCTCCGGATTCGTCAGGGCTTCAATCACGAGTGCGATCGCCTTCTTGTGATCCGGCATCGGGATTTCCTGTGTGATTTTCTCGCCCCCCGCAGGTGTAAAGCTGATTGCGCTTCCCTCAATGCCGATTCGTTCGCAAATCCCCTTCCCGATCACCTGCTCGGTATCGGAATCGATCAGCTGGAACTTCAGCGAGGAAGAGCCGCAGTTAATTACCAGAATTTTCATATTACCTTCTCCTTTGTCTCATTTTTTTGACAAGCTTACCCAACCTGTCTATACTGAAACCAATAGTTTCAGTATACCCTCAAACACAACTTTTTCAAGGGAATTCATCCATGAAAACCACCGCCATCATCGCCGAACTCAATCCGTTTCATAATGGGCACAGCTCTCTCTTTCGCTATGCTAAGGCAAAAACAGGAGCTGATTTCTGTATTGCACTCATGAGCGGTGATTTTGTGCAAAGGGGAAGCGCCGCCATTATGGAAAAATATACCAGAACCCGGATGGCGCTGGCTTCCGGTGCCGATCTCGTGCTTGAGCTCCCCGTCTATTACAGCCTGGGAAGTGCGGAATATTTTGCTTCCGGCGCCATTTCCACCCTGAACAAATTACATGTTGTCGATACCCTTTTATTTGGAAGCGAGAGCGGGGAGATGGACGGTCTCCTTCGCATTGCCGACCTTCTTGCCACGGAAGTACCTTCCTATCAAATGTATCTGCAAAGTGCCCTCAAGAAGGGAGAACCCTTTCCCGTTGCCAGAAGAATGGCACTGGAGAACTGTCTTCCCACCGCCCACAAAGAAGACATTCTCTTGCTGGATACACCGAACAATTCTCTTGGCATTGAATACTTGAAGATGATGAAACGGACCCATGCTTCCTATGAGGCAAGGACGATGAAGCGCATTCCGGGCGTTTGCGCCGAACAGATTCGCACCTCTCTTCTGCAGTCGCATGGTCGAATCAGACGCTCTTACATGCCGGAGCAATGTGCCCTCCTTCTCAAAGAATATCCCCTTCGCAGTGGCTTTTCCTTTGCCGAAAACAACGCGTTCTCTCCCATGCTGGAATATCATCTGACCATGTCTACCCCTGCTTCGATTGCGAAAATACAGGATGTTGGCGAAGAACTTGCTGCAAGAATCTATAAGCTGCTACCCACCTTCACCACCTTCGATGAATTTGCGCTGAAGCTGAAAACGAAGAATCTGACTTATACCAGAGTCAATCGCGCTCTTCTCCATATCCTTTTACAACAAAAAAAGAGCAATATGGAGGAATATATTGCTTCCGGTACCACCTATGCCCGTGTTCTGGGTTTTCGTGAAAGTGCCTCTGCACTTTTGTCCAAGATGAAAAAAGAGTCGGAACTTCCTCTGATTACCAAGCTCTCACAGGCTGCTTCTTTATTAAAAAAGCAACCACAGGGAGGATCCTCCGAAGAAAGAAATTCCGGAGATGGAGCTTCCGTGTCTGAAACTTCCCTGACCGGAAATTCTATGACCGGAAGGGCTCTTGCCTACCGTCTTCTCGAAGAGGATGTCAGAGCCAGTGCCATCTATGATATCTGCTTCTCTTCCCATACGGAGCCCCGCATGGCTGTCAACGAATTTCAGAAAGAAATTGTGGTGGTTCCGTAAACAAAAAGTTCTTCTATCCGTTTTGCAATCGCCTTGCCTTGGTCAGCCTCTTGTCGTAGTACATGGCATCGTCCGCCTTCTTAATGATCTCTTCCGAGGTTTTGCCGTCTTCCGGGTATCTGGCAAAGCCGACGGAAAGATAAATGTTCAGCTGAATCTTCCCGATTCCAATCGGTCTGGCTACATTCAGGCGAATCCTCTTAATCATATCGTTATAGAAGCTCTTCTGCTGGTCTCCTGCTATAATGACGGTAAATTCGTCCCCTCCGATCCGGAAGCTTCTGTCCTTATCCTTAACGCTGTTCGCCAGCCTCTTTCCTACCACACTAAGCAGGATATCCCCTGTCTCATGTCCATACACATCGTTTACGGTTTTAAAATCATTCACATCCATATAGATAATGCCATAGGGCGATTTTTTTTTGGCCAACTCTTCCAGATATTCCGTATAACTGCGCTTGTTCAAAAGCCCCGTCAGGTGATCCCGGTAAGAAAGATCCTCCAGCTCCTTTCCTCTTCTGCGCGCACCTTCAATCCCCCATCCGGCAATCGTGGTTAAGATCGTTAAGACAAAGGCAATGCCTGCCACCAGGATCAGTTCCTGCATATCAATCCAGCTGTTGCTCATGGCAATGCCCAACATGATTTCGTAACCGCCGGATAATTTCAGGGGATAGCTGACCGGGTCTTTCAGAGGTCGGTAATCGGAAGAAGCCAGGATATTTTCCGGAAGAGCCGGGTAGGATCCTGCATAAAAGCAGAACTGGTATCCCGCCTGTTTCAGACTGTTGACGTTTTCCGTTAGCAGCACCTCCGGGAGCTTAAGCACCACACAGGCAAACCCCCAAAAGTCGTTTCCGTTGACATAGACGGGTCTTATCATCATCATGACTTTCTGTTGATTGCCTAACGTCACGGGAGCAATGAACATCGGTTTCTTCGTGTCTCTTGCCGCCTTGGCGGCCTGCTGCGTCGCGGTGTCTGCAAACAGATTCCCCGGTACCCCTCCTACATTTTCCGCAGGATAAATCCCCTGCACCTTGCCGCCGGGTGCCAACCATATTCCGTAAATCCCGCTTTGATGCTCACACATCATTGCCGAATCATCCCGAAACATCTGATCGGTAATTCTACCGGATTGTGACTGAATTAACATTTCCCAAATCAGCGTAGCAGAAAAACGTGCGTTGAGGCTCCCCTCTACATCAGAGGCGACCGACTGCACGACATACCTTGCCCGTTCCTTCCGGCTATTCATCGTCCGTGTCAGAAACAGCGCTGCCCAGGCGGTAGAAACCAACAGCCCTACCACAAACGATAGCCAAACTGCGCCGCTCCTGTTCTTTTTTTTCTTCATACCTTATTATTTTCGGTGAAAACAAGCGGATAATCAAGTGAAATAATCAGATAATTGCTAATTAAATAAAAAATTTAGTTAAATCTAACATTGTGTCCTTGCCCTTTCCTGCTCCATAGCCGATATATGGGCTGAGATACAGGAAAAACAAATCATCCAAAACTCTATCCGCATCGCCACAAGGAGGTTCCACATGAATATAAACGGATATTCCGCGCTTTTTTCCAGCCTGTCCGGTCAGTACAATATCCAGGATTCTTTTGCAAACCTTTATAACAACTATCGACAAATCAAACAGGGAAGCTATGGTCACCTCATGAAGGCCTATGTCGGCAAGGTTGGCAACCAGGCCGCCCTCAAAGCCTTCCGTGAAACGGGAGGTACGGTAGATGGACGTGGCGCCCTGCCAGATCCCAAGACCATACAAAAAGAGAGAAAGACGTCTTCCCCGGCAAAAAAGGAAACGTCTTCCTCTGCATCTACCACTCCTATGAAGAAAAAATCCGTTTGGTTAGACCGTCAGATCTCCTATGCGGAAAAAAAGACCTCTTACCGCTCTGATGGAAGCGCCAGCCAGACAGAGCCCC
Organism: Lachnospiraceae bacterium; assembly: GCA_015258065.1. GTDB lineage: Bacteria > Bacillota > Clostridia > Lachnospirales > Lachnospiraceae > Butyrivibrio. The sequence continues at coordinate 45,532 of JABZIZ010000012.1, forward strand.
CTGCCGGATCCTCGGTTGACTCCTCGGTTTAAGGAGAAGATGCGGTCCCGGGCCGTACAAGTGCAGACACTTCTTAGGCTTTCACTCCGATTGTGAAAGCTTGATTTTGTATATTCGTGATAGAGAGGTATCAATCCTCTCTTCGGTCAGCGTGCCGGCATGCACTGCGTCCAGCACGCCTTGATAAGCATCTGTAAAATTCTCCGGAAGGTAAAGCAGGTCCGCACCCGCTAAAAGAGCATCCACAGCTGCCGTCCCCGAAGTAAAGCGGTCAGTGACTGCCCTTTGGTTGAGCGCATCTGTCATTACAATCCCATCATATCCCAACATCCGTCTTAATTGTCCTTCGATCATTCCGGAAGATAGAGAACAGGGAAGATTCTCAACATCTGCCCGGGTTAAGACCACATTGCTCATCTGAATCAGCGGGACATCCTGCGACATACAATTTCGAAACGGCACAAAATCCTCTGTCTGCAATCTCCCCATGTCCTTCTGGCACTCCGTCACCCCTTCTTTTCCTGCTGCATCCTCTGCTCCTGCCACCGGAAAATTCCCCGCCGCCGGCCAAATGCCTCCCGCCTGGAGTCCTCGAACGGTAGCGACCGAGCGCTGCGACAGCAACTGCAGATCCGGATCCGCATCTGTTTCCAAGGAATCTCTCGTGCTTTCTTCTCCTGCGTCTGTCAGATTGGCACAGGGCTGAAGACAAAGATTGAAGCCCAGATTTTTCAGGAACTGGCCGGTTTCTTTTGCTTCTTCCTCCACACCGTTTGACCCATCCTCCGTCTCCGGTTCGAAGTTTGACGAATCCTCCCTCTCCGGTTCGAGAAGGGCTGCTCTATCGTTCCCCTGCTCCCCCTCCTGTACGGATTCTGAAACAGACGCATTTGCCGGCGCTACCTTCCTGAGCCAGGAGCCGTCTCCCTCCGGCAAGAGAAAAAGAGGATAGCTGCTCTGCTTTTTGATCTGCTGAAGGAAAGAATGAAGCTTGTCTACAGAGACAAATTTTTCTTTGGTAAAAACAAGTCCCCCCACCGGCATCCTGGTAAGGGCGCCCGCATCTTTTTCCTCTTTTCCTCTTCCTCCTGTCTTCTCCAGCTGATCGACAGATACCACAAACAGGCCTGCCACCTTTTCTTCCAGCGTCATGCCTGCAATGGTTTCTCTGACCTGTTCGTTTCTCAGATCGGTTGGACTAAGAACAGGAGACTTCGTTTCTTTCTGTTTCTCTCTTTTTTCTCCGAGCACCTGCGTACGAAGCGCTTCTTTCGCTTCTTGTCTGTTTTGTACAGAATTCTCCGGTTTCTTTTGCCTGTTGCCTGCAATCAGAAAAGCGCTGCTTCCTCCAACCAAAAGAAGAAGTGCCGCTACGAGGCTCCAGGCAAGGAAAGTCGCACGTCTCCTCCTTTTTTTCCTTCTCAATCTTGCCATTTCCGGATAATCTACACGTCCGGTAGAAGAATCTTCTTCCTTCCAGTCCATCACCCGTCCCCCATTTTTAACTGTTGATATCACCGGTTCCCTTCTCGTTTCCGGCAGCTTTCTGTTACACGATTTTCTTTCCCCTTCTCCCCCTCTTCGCTTGTCAGCTGCTCTCTCTCCTCCCGGATTTCCTGAATTCCCCGGATTTCCCGGTCTTCTCTAATTTCCTAGATCTGCTGTAATACCTCCGTAATGGCCGGCAAAAACTGTTTTTTCCTGGAAACCACGCCGGGCAGAATCACACAATCCTTCTCCATCTCCTGTCCAAAGGCGGTCTTTAAGATCTTCGGTGCGGCGCTCCCTGCCCAGATCACAGTCGAAGATTCGTTAATGATATTGGTAAGCAGGAAGTACATCAGGTCCAGCCCCATCTGATTCCTTTCCTCCTCGAGGCAGGAGGCGATTTTGGTTCGGATCTCGGAAAGCTCATCTTCATTCATCGAACTGATTTGACCGATGCCGAAGTTGGTTCCTTCGATGGAGAATTTTTTGAAATCCTGATGCAAAATCTCTTCCGGCGTCTTGTTCTTCAAATTGCTGCCCGCACGAAACATTGCCTTGGCAAAAGACGGTACATCGATCTCTGCAATTCTGGCAAGTGCTTCTCCTGCTGCTTTGTCCACTGCCGTACAGGTGGGGGAGCGATACATCAGCGTATCGGAAAGGATGGCCGACAGCATGAGTGCCGCTATCTTCGGCTCGATTTCGATCCCATGTTCCCTATACATCTCATATACAATGGTACAGGTAGACCCAAGCGGTTCCCCCCTGTAATAAATCGGACCAAGCGTTTGGACACTGGCTGCCCGGTGGTGGTCGATGATTTCCTGAATATCGGCGGATTCCACCCCGTGTACCGCCTGCCCCTTTTCATTATGATCTACCAGAATCAGCTTTTTCCTCTTCGCACCGAGGAAATTTCGTCTGGAAATCATGCCTGCATAATCCCCATTTTCATCCAGAATGGGAAAATAGCGATAACGCATCTGCGCCATGACATCCTGAATGTCCTCAATGTAATCATTCATACGGAAGTAAACCAGCCCATCTCCCTTCATAAAGTAATGAATGGGTACCGACTGATTGATCAGCCTTGCGACCGAATAGGTGTCATAAGGCGTCCGAATAATTCTGGTGCCGTGCTCCTTTGCCATTTTTTGAATGGTATTTGCCACCTCCGCATTCCCGCAGACCACGAGGAGGGAAGCATCCAGTTCGATTGCACAAAGCTGCGTCTCATAGCGATTTCCTACCAGAACAATGTCTCCGGATTCAAAAAAATTCTCCAGCATTTCCGGACTGCCTGCCGCAATCAGAACCTTTCCTTTCTCGATGCAACCTTCTTTGGAACCCACAATCATCTTGCCATCCAGCGTCTCCAGAATATTTTGATAGCTTGTCCCGGCCTTGGAAACAAAGTCTGAATCGTAAATGTCCATATAGGACCTGACGATGTCTCCCGTGGTAATCAGACCTTCCAGACTCTTTCCCTTTAAGATACAAAGAGTGACGACATCCGCCTCTTTCATTCTTTCCCAGGCCTTCTTCATAGAAGTATCACTGGAAGCCTCCGCAATCCTTCTGATTTCGATATCTTTGACCTGCGTCCTGACATCGTCTAAAAGCATCGGTTCCGGAACTCCCGTTTTCTTCAGAACGTATCGCGTTTCTTCATTCAACCTTCCCGCTCGTGCCGGAATATATTTTTTTCCGGTGATTTTCTGCTTTAAATTGGCATAGGCAATCGCCGCACAAATAGAATCGGTGTCCGGCTGTTTATGTCCAATGACGTAGACCGGTGTCGTATCTTCCTTCTTTGGCACCAGGTCTTTTGGGTCCTTCTCTACCTTTTTCAGCAGATTCTTTTTTCTTTTTTCAGGCATCCTGTTTCCTCCCTGTCATGGAACTTCGTTTTGAATCTTTTCTTTATTTCCTGCCATAGAACGACGTTCTGAATCTTTATTTCATTCCCGTAACGGAACTTTCAGTTGAATCTTCCGGATTTTCCGTTAAATTGCTTGACATAACCGGGCATAAAACCCATTTTTTGCAAGAAGCGTCTCATGGTTACCCTGCTCAAGGATCCTACCATCTTTCATCACCAAAATGAGGTCCGCCCCCTGAATCGTGGAAAGACGGTGCGCCACAATAAAGCTGGTCCTGCCTTCCATCATCTTTAGAAACGCATCCTGCACCTGTAATTCCGTCCTTGTATCAATCGAACTGGTCGCCTCGTCCAGAATCAGCATGGACGGTACATGAATCATGACGCGTGTAATACAAAGCAGCTGCTTCTGGCCCTGGGAGAGGTTGCCTCCGTCTTCTTCGATGACCGTATCATACCCCTTCTCCATCCTGCGGATAAAGTCGTGCGCGCGGGTCTTTTTGGCGGCTTCCACAATCATTTCCTCGGTGATCCCGCTCCTTCCAAGCGTCAGATTCTCACGAATCGACCCTTCCCGCAACCATGTTTCCTGCAGCACCATGCCATAACTTCCGCGCAGGCTCTTTCTGGTCACCTCCCGGATATCGCTACCGTCTACCAGAATGCTTCCCTGATCGACATCATAGAATCGCATCAGAAGATTGATCATCGTTGACTTGCCACAGCCGGTGGGACCCACAATTGCAATCCGCTGTCCCGGCTTCACCACAAGGTTAAAATGCTGAATCAGCTCCCGATCCTTGACATAGGAAAAAGAAACGTCTTTGACTTCCACATGACCTTCTACCTGTTCGGGGAGAACACCTGCATCCTCCGCCTCCTTTTTCTGCGGCTCATCTTCGATCAAAGAAAAGACTCTGCCGGCACAGGCGATCGCATTCTGTAACTCCGCCACCACGCCCGCCACTTCGTTAAAAGGCTTCGTATACTGTGTGCAGTAGGCGAGAAATGCACTCAAAGTCCCCACACTGAGCTGCCCGGAAAGAACCGTGAGCGCCCCGAAGAAGGTCACCGCCGCATAGACAATCGCATTGATAAACCTGGTAGCCGGATTGGTTAAAGAGGAAAAAAAGGTCGCCTTCACACTGATCCTTGTGAGATCGTCGTTGAGCACGGCAAAGCGCTCTTCCATCTGCCTTTCCTGCTCAAACGCTTTCACAACGGTCAGATTCCCGATCACCTCATCGACAAGCCCTGTCTGCGCTGCCCTGGCTTCGGACTGCTGTCTGAACAGGGAAAAAGACCTTCCTGCAATCACTCTGGCAACCACCAGCGAAAGCGGCGTCAGAATAACGACCAACAGCGCCACCCGCACATTCAAATAAAACATGAAGCAGAGTGTTCCGATAATGGTCACAATGCCGGTAAACAGCTGCGTGAACCCCATGAGCATTCCATCTGAAAACTGATCCACATCTGCAATCACACGACTGACAACCTCTCCGTGCGGATGTCCGTCTATATATTCGAAGGGCAGGATCTGCAGATGCGAAAAAGCATCATTGCGCACATCCCTGACCACACGAAAGGTGATCCGGTTGTTGATGGCGTTCATCAACCACTGGGAAACAGAGGCCACTATCACAATCCCTGCGATCTGCTCCAGAATCTTCGTGATGCCCCTGAAGTCTACCCTGCCCTCTCCACTTGCCAGATCAATCGCACGGCCTGCCAGAATCGGGAGGTACAACATGAGGATTGCGGAGAAGGCAGCCAAAAAAACCGATAGCAAAATAAAGAAGCGGTACCGCATCAGATAACGCAGAACCTTCTTCAATATTTCCATTTGTGATCTCTTCTCTTCCCCCGGCTGCATGACCAATCCCTCCTTCTCCGTCTTATTCATGATTCCCCTTTTTCAGGAGACGGTCCCCTTGTCCTTCTTGAGAAGCACTCTGTTTTCTTCCCTGAGACGCATAGATTTCACGATAAACCTCGCATTCCTGTAACAAAGTTTCATGCGTTCCCCTGCCTACCAGCTCTCCGTTGTCTAACACCAGAAGTTGATCGCAGAGTTCAATCGAGGCCGTCCGCTGTGACACAATGAAGGTGGTCGGCGGATGAGCCAGTCCGCGAATGGCTTCTCTTAAATTGCGATCGGTCAGGTAGTCCAGTGCCGAAGAAGAGTCGTCCAGAATCAGGATCTCCGGCTTCTTGACGAGCGCCCTGGCAATCGTCAGTCTCTGCTTCTGCCCTCCGGAAAAGTTCTTTCCTCCCTGTGACACCTGATAAGAGAGTCCCCCCTCCTTGTGATCTACGACTTCCATCGCCTGTGCAATCCGCAGCGCTTCCTCAATTTCTTCATCGGTTGCATCCGCTTTTCCCCACTTCATATTGTCACGAATACTTCCCGAGATCAATGCCGCCTTTTGCGGCACCACTCCTATCAGCTTCCGAAGCGCATCCGGATCATACTTCTTGACATCAACTCCGTTGACAAATACCGTTCCTCCCGTTGCATCATAAAACCTCGGAATCAGGTTCACCAGTGAAGTTTTGCCACTGCCCGTTCCGCCGATAATACCGATGAAACTTCCTCTTTTTGCCTGGAAGGTGAGGTGGGAAAGCGCTTCATCCGCATCCGGCAGGTACCGCAGCGAAACGTCCTCAAAAGACACGGAAATCTCCGTCCGCCCGGTTTGACGTACCGCCTGATCTCCCTGTAGAAAATGCTGCGTGGCTTCCGTTTCCAGAATGGCGGAAACCCGGTCTCCGCATGCAAAAGAACGGGTGAGATTCAGAATCAGGTTGGCAAGCTTGACCAGTTCGACCAGAATCTGGGCCATGTAATTATACAACGCCACTAAAGCTCCCTGCGTAATTGCCCCTGTCTGCACAGAAACAGCACCTCTTCCAATCAGCAGGATCACAGCCACATTCAAAATGACATAGGTCAGCGGATTCATCAGCGCCGTTACCCTTCCGACCTGCTCCTGCAGGGTGGTCAAAAGATGGTTGTCCTTCTGAAACCGCTTCGTTTCGTCTTCTTCAATTCCGAAAGCGCGAATCACACGCACACCGGTCAGGTTTTCTCTGGTCAGCCTGAGAACGGTATCCAGTCTCCCCTGCACCTGCCTGTACCTCGGAATACTCCAGACCATAATACCGAGGATGACCGCTAACAGCGCCGGAACTACAATGACAAAGATCAGCGCCAGTTTAGCATTGATGGTAAAGGCCATGATCACCGCGCCCAGCACGACAAAGGGAGAGCGCAGCGCCAGACGCAGAAAGAGGTTCATCCCCTGTTGAATCTGGTTCATATCGCTGGTCATTCTGGTGATCATGGTGGAGCCGCCGAGCCTGTCCAGATCCGCATAGGAGAAGCTCAGAATTTTTTTCATCAAATCCACCCGGATATCCCGGACGAAATAAGCGGCGCTTTTTGCCGCAAAATACTGTGCAACCACGGAACAGGTCAGTCCCACTACACCGAGAAAAATCATGAGCCCAAAACGACTCGCCAAAAACGCCTGATCCTGTTTGGCGATTCCCACATCAATCAGGCTCTCTACCACCCTTGGCACAAGCAGTTCCAGGAGCACCTCCAGCAACTTGAACAACGGCGCAAGCAGGGTGATCCATTTATACTTGTCCAGATACTTTAGTAATTTTTTCAAAAAAGCTCTCCTCTAGCACTGAATCCGCAACCCCTTCGGATAATGATTTTTCAGGACACCCCCTACCAATTTGCCAAACCCGAGAGAAACACCCTCACAAAGAACGAGACACCATGCCGCCTTTGTCTCTGAGGTTTTTTCCGATTTGTCTGCCTTCCATTGTAGCACATGACAGCCGGCGTCACCGGTCTGGATCGTCATTCCCTGCAGATATCGTAACGGTAAAGAAGAATCCGCAGACAATTCCACTGACAGGTACACATCGTTTTCCAACAGCAAATGGGAAAGCGCATGGGAAGGCTCTTCTCTGTTTTTTTTCACCTGTAAAAAAGCGACTCCGGGCTGCAGAACACGCAGTCCCGACAGATCGGGACTATCCGGCGGAGCCAGATAGATCTGGTCCCCAAACCGTACCGTTGAGATGGTTCCGCTCTTCTCCATCCCCCATTCACCAGGAAGGCGACATCCGGCCGGAGTATGGGATTCCGCTGAGCATACAAATTCGGAAAAAAGACGCTTCTTTGCCTCCTTGCACAACAGCGCATCCGCCAGTCCGATTACCTTCTGTATCTCCTCTTTGCCTCCAGCTTTCTGCTTTCCGCAGGGCCAATGTGTAGAAGGAATCAGAGATCCCGCTTTCTTCATCCTCGCTGCAAAATGCCCCTCTCCTCTTCCTTCGTATGGCAGGAAGCGTTCTTCTTTTTCCAGAAAAAAGTCCGGATGTGTTCGCAAAAAATCGCTGACCTGCCCTTCGTTTTCCTCTTCTTCAAAGGTGCAGGTGGAATAAACCAGAACGCCGCCCGGTTTGAGCATCTTTGCCGCATTTTCCAGAATCTCTTTTTGCCTGCTCACACAGCGTATGACATTTTCTAAGCTCCACTCTTTTGCTGCGTCCGGATTTTTACGGAACATCCCCTCTCCGGAACAGGGTGCGTCCACCAGAATCTTGTCAAAGGAAGCTTCCAATCTTGCGGCCAGCCTCCCGCTATCTTCATTTAAAACCACGGTCTGTCGAAGCCCCATTCGTTCCACGTTCCTTGCAAGAATCCTGGCCCTCTCCGGCACAAATTCGTTGCTGATTAAGATGCCTCCCCCTCCTCTTTTGCTCATTCTGCAAGAAATCTGCACCGTCTTTCCGCCCGGTGCAGCACAAAGGTCCAGCACGCAGTCTCCCGGCTGCGGATCCAGAAGCGAGACCGGAAGCATGGCGCTTGGCTCCTGAATATAATACAGCCCCGCCTCATGAAGCGGATGCCTGCCCGGTTTCTCCTGAGGAAGATAATAATAGCCATCCTCTTCATAAGGTACCCTCTCCAAGTGGAAAGGAAGCGCAAGAAGCGAAAGGTCAGGTCCCTGGTCACACAGGGGAAGCCGGCCGCGATTGACCAAAAGCGCCCTTTCAGGAGGAAGCTGCAGCTGATCCAGATAACGAGTAAGGAGAAATCCCCTCTCGCTCCGCATCCGGTTTAAAAAGTCTTCCTGCAAATGAATTTCCATTGTTCCTTCCCTTCTCCAGCCCCACTCCTTGGCAAAGCGGATAACGTTCTATTGTATGCTTTCCATTTCCGCCTTCCGTGAAGGAAGGCGGAAATGGAAAGCGGCGGTCGAAAAGAATCGACCGCCGTCTATTGTTGATGTTATTTTGCTAAACTGGTTGCTCTGCTTTCACGGATCACACTGACCTTGATCTGTCCCGGATATTCCATTTCACCCTCAATCCGCTTGGATATTTCATTGGCCATGATCACCATATCGGCATCGCTGACTTGCTCAGGAACTACCATAACACGAACCTCACGCCCCGCCTGAATGGCGTAGGAATGATCAACTCCCTTAAAGCTGTCTGTGATTTCTTCTAACTGTTTGAGCCTGGTTGTATACGTCTCCAGCGTCTCACGTCTTGCTCCGGGTCTCGCCGCAGAAATCGTATCTGCCGCTGCCACCAGTACCGAAATCAAAGAAGTCGGCTCCACATCTCCATGATGGGACTCTACCGCATTGATTACAATCGAATTCTCTTTGTACTTCCGACAGATGTCTGCACCCAGCTGAATGTGCGAACCTTCCATTTCATGATCGACCGCCTTGCCGATATCATGCAAAAGTCCGGCACGTTTGGCCATTCTGACGTCCAGCCCTAACTCTGATGCCATCAAGCCGGTCAACTGTGCCACTTCCACAGAATGTTTCAGTGCATTCTGACCGTAGCTGGTTCTGAATTTCATTTTACCCAGAAGTCTTACAATTTCCGGATGAAGACCGTGAACACCTGCTTCCAGAGCGGCATTTTCGCCTTCCTCCTTCATCTTATTGTTCACTTCCTTCTGGGCCTTCTCAACCGCCTCTTCGATTCTTGCCGGATGAATACGACCATCCACAATCAACTTCTCAAGAGCAATCCTCGCAACCTCTCTTCGAATCGGGTCAAAACCGGAAATCACAACTGCCTCCGGGGTATCGTCAATAATCAAATCTACGCCGGTCAGCGTCTCCAGCGTACGGATATTTCTTCCTTCTCTACCGATGATTCTGCCCTTCATCTCATCATTCGGAAGCTGTACGACCGAAATAGTGGATTCCGAAACATGGTCGGCAGCACAGCGCTGGATGGCATTGACCACGATTTCCTTGGCTTTCTTGTCCGCTGTCTCTTTGGCCTCTGCTTCTAAATTCTTGATCATCACTGCCGTGTCATGCCGAATATCGTCTTCGACAATTTTAAGCAGCTGATCCTTGGCCTGATCCTTTGTTAAACCTGAGATTCGTTCCAGTTCCTGTAACCGCTGTTCATTGAGTTTCGCAACCTCTTCGCTCTTCTTCGTCAGGTTGATTTCCCGACTGTTGAGGCTCTGTTCTTTCCTCTCGATGGCTTCCGTGCGTTTGTCTAATGACTCTTCCTTCTGCTGAACCCTGCGTTCCGACCTCTGCACTTCAGAACGTCTGTCTCTTACTTCCTTTTCCAGTTCGTTCCTTGTCTTGAGCGACTCCTCCTTCACCTCCAGGAGTTTCTCACGCTTGGTCTCCTCTGCATTCTTCAGTGCGTCATCGATAATCTTTCTTGCCTTTTCCTCTGCACTACCGACCTTCTGTTCTGCAACTTTCTTATGATAGGAATTGGTTGCCAAAACCGATACCACTACAGAAACGACAAGAGTTGCTACTACTGCAACTAACAAGTTCATTACAGGAGCACCTCCTTATTTAATTTTCATTGTGCTGTATGCGACTGTTTGTTACGAAAAAAACGTTCTGCCAAAGGTGTGATCATACACCCGCAGAACCCACTTCTTCCGTGTATAACATCATCTCAATTCTAGTGTAAATAAGGAAGGCTGTCAAGGAGCTTCTCCGAATTGTGATCCGATTGTGATCGAAAAAACAGATATCCTGCTGTTTTGCGTGCTCTCATGAGAAATTTTACGATCTGACAATCCATGCGAAAAGGGCGGCACCTGACCATCTATTCCTCTAAGAAGGCACGCATGACCTCCCGAATCACATCGGAAGAAAACCCCTTTCGCATCAGATACGCCATTTGCTTTTGGCTGTCCTTAAAATCCGCACTTTTTGGATCAAAATGTCGCTTGTGCAAAAGGGTCTTTGCAAGTTCTATTTCTGCCGCTTCCCCGTCCATCTCCTGGAACAGCTCCTCCATCACGGAAGAGACCACCTCTTTGTCGATCCCTCTGGAAAGCAGATCCTGACAGATCCGCTTTTTGCTGCGCCTCCCCAGGCAGTCCGCAAGATATGCCCTTGCATACCGCTCATCATCCACATAGTGGTAACTCTTCACGTAATCCAGGGCGTCATCAATGAGATTTTCCGGATAGGAACCGCTTTTCAATTTCTCCCTGAGTTGGTACTCGGTATAATCTTTCTTTTGCAGAAGGTGCATCGCACGAAGCTTCGCCCGTTTGGGAAGAAGCACCTGCATGATCTCGTGATAGACTTCAGCCGGTATCTCTTCCCCCGCCTTTAACCGATATTTCCTCAGTTCTCCTGCGTATAAGAGGAAGGAGGAAGCGCCGTCCAGGCAGACTTCGTATCGCTTCTTGCTTCCTGCCACCGGTTCTATGCTTGTGATTTCCATGTAACCGCTATCCTCCTTCGGAAGCCATTCTCAAAGAAAAGGCTCTTATGATTCCGCCTTGGATTTTCTGGTCGTTTTAGAGGATGCCAGATCTTCCTCTGCTTTCTGCTTGTTTCCCTTCAACCCTGCCGGATCCGGATCCGCCGTCTTTGTTTCCTTTTCCAGCCCGTAATGTTCTCTTACCTTTCTCATGATCTCGTCCATGATTTCTGCATGCTCCTGCAGATAGGCTTTGGCATTCTCTCTTCCCTGCCCGATTTTCTGTCCTCCATACTGATACCATGCGCCGCTCTTGTTCACAATGTCCACGCCGGACGCCAGGTCCAGGACGTCTCCTGTCACCGAAATTCCCTTGCCAAACATGATATCGAACTCCGCTTCCTTAAAAGGCGGTGCAATCTTATTCTTCACCACCTTGACTCTGGTACGGTTGCCGATATTCTCTCCGCCTTGCTTGATGGCTTCGATCCTACGCACGTCCAGCCGAACAGAGGAATAAAATTTCAGAGCACGACCACCGGTCGTTGTCTCCGGATTTCCGAACACGACACCGACCTTCTCCCGCAGCTGATTGATAAATACCACTGTACAATTGGACTTGCTGATGACGGCGGTCAATTTACGCAGTGCCTGTGACATGAGTCTCGCCTGCAATCCCACATGGGAATCTCCCATATCGCCATCTATTTCCGCTCTGGGAACCAGTGCTGCTACCGAGTCCACGACCACGATGTCGATTGCCCCCGAACGCACCATGGTCTCAGTGATTTCCAGCGCCTGCTCTCCGCTGTCCGGCTGGGAAATGTATAGATTGTCAATGTCCACTCCGATATTCTTGGCATAAACCGGATCGAGGGCATGTTCCGCATCAATAAATCCGGCAATCCCCCCTCTCTTCTGCACCTCTGCAATCATGTGCAGGGTCACCGTCGTCTTACCGGAGGATTCCGGGCCGTAGATTTCTACAATTCTCCCCTTCGGGATACCGCCCAGTCCTAACGCAATATCCAGACTCAGCGAGCCGGTCGGGATGGTCTCCACATTCATCTGGTTCGCAGGATCTCCCAGGCGCATGACCGTCCCCTTGCCGAACTGCTTTTCGATCTGCCCCAGTGCCGCGTCCAGTGCCTTCTGCTTCTCATCTCTCTCCAACATCTGTGATACCTGTCCTTTCCGACTCCTGCCTCCCACAAATGGCGATTCTTTCAAAACGTATGTTTGCGAACATCTGTTTGATATCATAACGGTTCCTTCCCTCTTTGTCAAGGATTTCGCCCTGACCGATGGACGACCCGGAAACCGTTTCAAAGAAAAAATAGTGGGAAGTGCAAGACTCCATGCGAGAATTTAGACTTTTACTATAAATAATTTATCATATTTTCTTATTCTGTGCAACAGATCACCGATGCGCCCGGCTGTTCGCTATCATTGCATCAAACTTCAAAAAATAAGAGTGCGCGCTTGGAGAGCTCGATCTCCCGGAAAACCCATTCCCCCGCCAGATCCGCTTTGAGGCGATTCCATTCCTTCACTGTCATGATTTTTTCCCGAAAGAGACCTCTTTGCTTCTCCTGTGGCAGCATCACATGCACACGCATCTTGAGGGCGGAAAGGACGCGTTCCTTGATCGAACCTGCCTGTAGCCCCGACAAAAAATCTGCCATCGACATCTCAAGAGAGGTGTCTTCCTGCAGATATCTGTTGTAAATCACTTGCAGTTTGATCGGTACCAGATCGCTTTCCATCAGTTGTTTGAATGTCGTTCCCGCACCAAAATAATAGCGGTTCAAATCTTGATAAAAGTACTGGTCATCCTTCATTTCGCCGCTCTTCTCCGGAGTCCAAATCCTCAATCCTGTCTCCGCTCAGGCGAATTGCCTCGCGAATCTTCTCTTCTGTCCAGCCGCTTTCCTCCATCAGCTCTTCCACACTGACTTTGTGTCTGAGTTCGTCTGCCAGCTCCCTTGCCCGGTCCGCCACTTCATTGACAAGGTCTGCTGCCTTCTTCCCCTTTGCGCCGGCTTCCAGATCTTCCTGAATCCGTTCCTCCATGGCATTCATAATCATCTGGGACAGGGCGCTCTCCACTTCGTCCTCTTCTTCGAGCGCAGAAAGCAGGGTTACGCCCCTCATGAGCGCCTCATTTCCCTCGCCGATCAAGTCTTCCAAAAAAACTCCCTGCTCCGCATACAGTTTGGCGATATCCGGTACCAGAGGCAAAAAAATCTCCGCCACAATCCGCTGTGCTTCTTTATCTCCATTCATGGCGCGCCGGATGTACACCTGCTTCTCTCCCTCGCTTCTCTCCGGAAGAAAGGTAAGAGACTCCAGGTAAATCTGGAGGGCGTTTTTGTCCTCGCCGCTCAAATCCGCAGTTAAATCCGGCGTCTCATCCACACCGATGCGATGGCTCTTCAGGTAAGAGAAAATTTCTTTCATCTGTGTCTCATTCAGATGCAGCGAAGCAAACGCTTCTTCCACCTCTTTCCCTGCGATCGAATTCCCCTGTTCTCTTGCACTTCTAACGACACTTGTCAGGATTTTTCCAAATTCTTTTGCTTCCAGGACCGACATCATCCTCTCCTTATTCCGATCTGTTCCTACCGGATGGTAAGCCAACCCATACGATTGCTCCACTGCCTCCGCAAACAGAAATCCGCAGGTTACTTGACATGCGTATGTGTAAAAAGATGTTCCGGACAATATTCATAGTTGCCGTTACACTTCGAGCAGAAACGAAAGTCCATATCCGGATATTCCAGGCTGGTCTTTCCGCAAATCGCACACTTATGAAGCGCAATACCGGGTGGCGTCATTTTGACCATGTTCTGGAATTCTCTTCTGCGCTTTACTTCTTTGGGACGATATCTTTTAAAAGAATCCTTCCTGGACAAAAACCAGTAGATCACGAAGTTGAGGAGCGACATGACAATCGTAATCACCTCGGCATAATCTCCGTTTCCTGCCCCAATGAAGATGCGATAAACCATGAAGGCTCCGTCAAGAAGAGCCAGCCACTTCATTTTGACCGGAATTAAGAACATAAACAACACCATTTCCTCGGGATAGGTGGCGGCAAACGCAAAGAAAATCGACATCATGACATAAAAAGGCGTGATCATGGCACCGATCTGGTCGTAAGCCGTTCCGTTCTCCATGGCCCGTCTCGCCACTTCTCCCGTTGCTTTCACGAGCACCCCCTGGTCCATCGTGATTGCCATTCCTCCTGTGATTCCATAAACGATGAAGCCCCCAAGAACCGTAAAGAAAAAGCCAAGGAAGAGGTAAAACGTATACCGGAACTCTCCCCAGGTCTGTTCCAGCTGTCTGCCGATCGGCAGATAGAAAAACACCGCAGTAATGATAAAAAGAAATAAACCGCCGTCTGTCGGAATCATCAGCCAGGTCACCAGGCGCCAAATCTGAAAATGATGCAGAATCATATACGGATTCATCTCACAATAGGTGCGCATTCCATCCAGCTTCAGCATTTCAAACAAAACATATCCGATGGCCTGTAAAAACAAAAACTTCACCGTCAGATCCGGAATCGCAAACCGACCGAACCTTTTCTCCAATTGATCCATTCCTAAACCATATCCTTTCGCTTTTTTCTATGTCAAATCTCCGTCTTATTTCTTTTGCCACTGACATCTTCACATGATACCACGAAAATCATTTCTAAAAAATCAAAACTTCCGGTACAAAAATGCACAAAACGAAAACACGTCCGTATTCCTTGCATCAGGGAATACGGACGTCTCCTCAAAGAGATCGGCGCAAAGGATCTCCGATCGGGATCAGATTTCCAGTGGCATCTTCCATCCGTGCTGGTCGGTATGCAGGAGTTTCTCTGCCTTTTCGCTGAGCGGTTTTTCCAGAAAATCCCGATAACAGTTCTGAATCTCCGGATTTTCATGGCAGAAGCGAAGAGAACCGGCTCTGTCCTGTGTATAAAGGGTAGGCGCCCGCAGCGCCGCCATCTCGCACCCATCGTAAATCGGCTGCCCGCCGCCCCCAACGCACCCTCCGGGGCACGCCATCACTTCCACGAAGTCATAATGAACCTTTCCTTCTTTTAATGCATGTAGAAGTCTCCCTGCATTGGCAAGACCGTGGACGACGGCCACCTTGAGCGGCGTCCCCGCTAGATCGAAGGTTTCTTCCTTCCACCCCTCCATTCCACGCACTGCGGAGAATGCATCCGGATCGGGATTGTGCCCTGTGAGTGCCTGATAAGCCGTGCGCAGCGCCGCCTCCATCACTCCTCCCGTTGCGCCGAAGATATTTCCGGCACCGGAACCTAAGGGGAAGGGGTGATCTAATTCCGCCTCCGGCAGTTCTGCAGGCTCCAGATTCATCATCCGAAGCAGTCTGTCTACTTCTCTCGTAGTCAGTACCACATCTACATCCGGCTCTCCCTCTTCGTTTTTCATGGTTTCATAGCTGCACTCCGCCTTTTTGGCAAGACAAGGCATGATCGACACGGAATAGATCCTGGACGGATCGACACCTATTTTTTCCGCAAAATACGTTTTGATCACCGCACCGAACATCTGCTGCGGCGACTTGGACGTCGAGAGCTGATCCACAAAATCCGGGAAATGCGCCTTGCAATACCGAAGCCACCCGGGACAACAGGAAGTGAACATCGGAAACTTCTCCTGCTCTCCCCGCTTCATTTTTTCCAGAAATTCGCTTGCCTCTTCCATGATGGTCAGATCCGCTGAAAAATCCGTATCAAACACATAGTCGAAACCGATGGTTTTCAGGGCGCAGGCCAGGCGCTTCATCGAAGCCTCCTCCGTCTTCATGTGAAAAGCTTCTCCCCAGGAAGTTCTCACTGCAGGAGCAATCTGGGCCACCACGATCTTATTAGGATCCTCTAAGGCAGCAAAGATCTTGTCCGTATCGTCTCTCTCTCGAAGAGCTCCGGTCGGACAGTGCGTGATACACTGCCCGCAAAGCGTGCAGCTGCTATCCTTCAGATGACGGGCCTCCCCTTCTCCGACCGCCACCGTCGTTTGCGCTCCCATATTGATCACGTCCCAGATATGAGAGTCCTGAATCTTATCACAGACTTGCACACAACGCATGCACTTAATGCATTTATCATATTCCCTGATTAACGGAAAATGGATGTCCGATCTCCGGCCTGTTAACTGTGTTTCAAAGGGAATGTCGTGTACATTCAGATCATTGGCCACCTTTTGCAGCTTACAGTTTCCCGAGCGGACGCAGACCGGACAGTTCATTTTGTGTTGACTTAAAATCAGCTCCACATTTGCCTTCCTGGCAATCCTTGCCTTATGGCTGTCCGTATGAATCACCATTCCCTCCGCCACCGGATTGTTGCAGGCGGTCAGCAGTCTTTCATAACCTTCGACCTCTACCACACAGACACGACAGGCGGCAATTTCATTGATGTCTTTCAAAAAGCAGAGCGTCGGAATGTGAATGCCCACAGAAGCCGCTGCATTCAAAATCGTGGTGCGTTCCGGAACGGAAACGGGTCTGTTGTCGATGATCAGATTTACCATTTTGTCTCTCTGCCTCCTCTGAAGATCCCATAGCCGAAATGATCACAGTGAAGGCATCTGCCGGACTCCTGCATTGCCTCCTGCACACTCATCGGACACTCCATCAGTTCAAAATCCCCTTTTCTCTCAGAAGCAGGGCGCTCCACCATGTTGACACGACCGCAAGGCTTATGATCGTCGAAGCGTACCGGCGGCAGCACTACCTGCGAGGTGATTTCGTGGGAGAAGCCGAGATACTCGTCAATATTGGCGGCTGCCACCTTTCCTCCTGCAATCGCGCGGATGACCGTAGCGGGACCGGTCACGCAGTCTCCCCCTGCAAAGATTCCATCCGCATTCTCCACATCCGCCGTTTCAAAGGCAGAAATGCAACCGCGCTCGACCGGCAGGCCGTATTCTCCAAATTTCCGGGAATCAATTCCCTGCCCGATCGCGACCAGAATCCGGTCAGCCGGAAGCTCAATCTCCGGTTTGTCACTGGCTTTCGGTGAGGGCCTTCCTCCCTTGATGGCTCCCGGAATCTGCGGCTGCACCACAAGTCCCTTGCAATGTCCCGATGCATCCTTCTCAATCCGAACGGGTGCGTTTAGTTCCACGATCTCACAGCCGTCGGCAATGGCTCCTTCCACCTCTTCCGGAAGGGCCGTCATGTCCTTCTGCCTTCTTCGGTAGGCGATCTTTACCGATTTTGCGCCCAGGCGGATGGCGGACCTGGCGACATCCATCGCCACATTGCCACCTCCGACCACCACAATATTTTCTCCCGAATAATCCGGATACTCATCGTCTCCGATCGAGCGAAGCATCTCCACGGCAGAGAGGACGCCTTCCGCATCCTCCCCCTCGATGCCGATCTTCCGATCCGTATGCGCACCGATTGCCACGAACATCGCATCGTACTGGGAACGGATCTCCTCAATGGAAATATCATTTCCGATGGATACATTCGTCTTGACGCGAAAGCCCGAAAGCTTCATTCCCTCAATCTCATGGTCCAGTACCTCTCTTGGCAGACGATAAGCAGGAATGCCGTATCTGAGCATTCCTCCCAGCCGCTTTCTCTGTTCGAAAACCGTCACCTCATGTCCCATGATGCTGAGATAGTACGCGCAACTCAGGCCGCAGGGACCGCCTCCGATGACCGCTACCTTTTTCCCTGTTGCGGGCATCCGCAAAGGCGCCTGAATCTCTCCCTCGTTTTCCACGGCAAAACGCTTTAGCCCACGGATGTTGATGGCACCGTCCACCATGGTCCGCCTGCATCTGACCTCACAGGGATGTTCGCAGATCATCCCGCAGGCGGCAGGCAGCGGATTGTCCTTTCGGATGAGGGCAACCGCATCGGCATAGCGCTTTTCATGAATGAGCGCCAGATATCCCGGAATATCCACATGAGCAGGACATTGTGCGACGCAGGGCACCGGCTGCTTATGGGATCCCAGGCACCTTCCGTGCGTAATATGTGCCACATAATCATCCCGAAAGCCCCTGATTCCCTCCAGAACCATCCTTCCCGCTTCCGAGCCGATCGCACAATCGGCAGAGTAATAAATACTCTCCGCCGTCAATTCAATCGTTTGCAGTGTTTTTTCTGTCGCTCCCCCCGCTAAAACCTGATGAATCAAGGCCTGCAACTGTCCCAGTCCCACCCTGCACGGAGTACACTTCCCGCAAGACTGGGAATGGCAGAGTCCCAGGAAGGCCGACGCCAGGTCTACCGGACAGAGCCCCGGCTGTGATGCAGTAATTCTACGCTCGAGATCTTTGTACAGAGACTCTACCGTTTTTTCCGCACCATCTTTGGTAAAAATACTCAACCTGCTCATCTCGTGTCCTTTCTCTCGCTCTTTGTTTTAGAAAAAAAGTTTTCTTTATTTATATAATTATAATCCTTTCTCCGATTTCCTATCTATGAGACGCCTTACCGAAAAACCTCTTCTAAATTTGTGCAAGGTGGCAAGCATGCTTCTTCCACCACGGACTTGCATTATTTGGGAAATGTAATAAAATAGTCTGGTGCAAAAAGGTTTTGCGCAATCTATTCTTTAGATTTGCAACATACTTCCGAAAGGATTTTCATTTCGGGTTCACAAAATGCAACAAGAATGTGAGGGGATATGCTGACAAAAGATTACACACTCGGTGTTGACATCGGTTCCACCACGGTCAAGGTGGCTCTTTTGGATGCCAACAAGAATCTGATTTTTTCAGACTATAAAAGACATTTTGCCAATATTCGGGAAACCATGCAGGATCTCGTTCAGGAAGCCTATGACCAGGTGCAGGACGTGCGGGTGCACCCCGTGATCACCGGGTCGGGTGGCCTGGCACTGGCAGGCGCCCTGGATATTCCTTTTACCCAGGAAGTCATTGCCGTTGCCACTTCTCTAAAAAAACTGGCGCCCAAGACGGATGTCGCCATCGAGCTTGGCGGCGAGGACGCCAAAATCATTTATTTCGAAGGGGGGAATGTGGAGCAGCGCATGAACGGAATCTGCGCCGGCGGTACCGGATCCTTTATTGATCAGATGGCCTCTCTTCTCCAAACCGATGCGGCAGGCTTAAACGAATATGCCAAACATTACCAGTCTCTCTACAACATCGCGGCACGCTGCGGTGTCTTTGCCAAGTCCGATATTCAGCCCTTAATCAACGAGGGTGCAACCAGAGAGGATCTGGCCGCCTCCATCTTTCAGGCGGTGGTCAATCAGACGATTTCCGGTCTTGCCTGCGGCAAACCGATCCGCGGACATGTCGCCTTTTTAGGAGGGCCTCTTCATTTCCTTTCGGAACTGAAGGCGGCTTTTATCCGCACCTTGAAACTGGATGCGGCGCATACCATCGACCTGGAAAATTCCCACCTCTTTGCGGCGATCGGCTCGGCGCTCAACGCCAAGGAAAAGAAATCCGTCCTATTGAGTGAGCTGCTTGCAAGGCTCTCTCACAAAATCGAGGTAGAAAGCGAAATCAGCCGCATGGAACCTCTTTTCTCTTCAGAAGAGGATTATCAGGCGTTCCGCAGTCGGCAGGCGAAATACCGGGTGAAAACCGCTGACCTGTCGACTTATCACGGAAATGCCTACCTTGGAATCGATGCGGGTTCCACAACCACGAAATGCGCCCTCGTTGCCGAAAACGGCGATCTGCTCTATTCCTTTTATTCCAGCAACAACGGGAATCCCCTGAAAACCGCCATTTCCTCGATTCAGGAGATTTACCGTCTGATGCCAAAGGATGTGACCATTCAGCGCGCCTGTTCCACCGGATATGGGGAGGCGCTGTTAAAGTCCGCCCTTTTGCTGGACGACGGAGAAGTGGAAACCATCGCCCACTACACAGCCGCCGCCTTTTTTGACCCTCAGGTGGACTGTATCCTGGATATCGGCGGTCAGGATATGAAATGCATCCGCATCAAAAATCATGCGGTGGACAGCGTACAGCTCAACGAGGCCTGCTCTTCCGGCTGTGGGTCCTTTATTGAGACCTTTGCCAAAAGCCTGAACTTTTCGGTGCAGGATTTTGCGAAGGAAGCCTTATATGCGAAGGCCCCGATTGATCTCGGCACCAGGTGTACCGTGTTTATGAATTCCAACGTCAAGCAGGCGCAGAAGGAGGGCGCATCGGTCGCAGATATTTCGGCAGGCCTTGCTTACTCCGTCATCAAAAATGCGCTGTTTAAGGTAATCAAGGTTTCCGACGCTTCCCAGCTTGGCAAAAACATCGTGGTACAGGGCGGTACCTTTTACAACGATGCGGTGCTTCGCGCCTTTGAAAAAATCGCCAACTGTCAGGCGGTCAGACCGGACATTGCCGGCATTATGGGTGCCTTCGGTGCCGCCCTCATTGCCCGCGAGCGCTTTCATGAAAACGAAGCTCTCCCGACCACGATGCTGTCCATTGATCAGATCAATACATTGCAGTATTCCACCAGTATGGCGACCTGCAAAGGCTGCACCAACAGCTGCAGGCTGACGGTCAACCGCTTTACCGGCGGCAGACAGTACATTTCCGGAAACCGCTGTGAGAGAGGGCTGGGAAGGGCGAAGGTCGATTCCGATACCCCCAACCTCTTCCAGTACAAGTACGACCGCATCTTCGGCTATGAACCGCTGGGCGTGGAAGTAGCGAAGAGGGGAACGGTCGGTATTCCGCGGGTGCTCAATTTTTACGAAAACTATCCGTTCTGGTTCACTTTTTTTACCAAACTGGGGTACCGTGTCGTCCTGTCTCCCAAGTCCACCAGACAGATCTACGAACTCGGCATTGAATCCATTCCCAGTGAGTCGGAATGCTATCCTGCCAAAATTTCGCACGGACATGTGGAGTGGCTGATCAAACAAAAGGTAGACTTTATCTTCTATCCCGCTTTGTTCTACGAGCGCAGGGAAGTCGAGGGAGCCACCAATCATTATAACTGCCCGATCGTCACCTCTTACTCGGAAAACATCAAGAATAATGTCGAGGAAATCACGGAGGGAAAGGTCTCCTTCCGCAACCCCTTTATGTCCTTTGGAGACTTGCAGGCAGCCACCGATGCGCTCATTGCGGAATTCAAGGAACTGCCCGCAGAGGAAATCATCGATGCGGCAAAGGCCGGCTGGGAGGAGATGGAAAGTGCCCGCGCCGACGTCTCTAAAAAGGGCGAAGAAACCTTGCAATGGATGGAAGCCAATCACAAGCACGGCATTGTCATTGCCGGTCGCCCCTACCATCTGGATCCGGAGATCAACCACGGCATTCCGGAGATGGTCGCCTCCTACGGGGTAGCGGTTTTAACGGAAGATTCCATCTCCCATTTAGGGCATCCGGAGCGCCCCCTCATCGTTTCCGACCAGTGGATGTACCATTCCAGGCTCTATGCTGCCGCCACCTATGTCAGACAGCGGGATGACCTCGACCTGATCCAGCTCAATTCCTTCGGCTGTGGACTGGATGCCGTCACTACCGATCAGGTGAACGATATCCTCGCGGGATCGGACAAAATCTATACCTGTCTGAAAATTGATGAAGTGAACAACTTAGGCAGCGCACGGATCCGCGTACGCTCTCTGCTGGCTGCCATTCGTGTCCGGGAACATGAAAAAAAAGAAAGGGAAATCAAACCGACCGACCATCAACGCGTGATCTTTACCGAGGAGATGCGGAAAACCTATACCATCCTCTGCCCGCAGATGTCCCCGATTCACTTTGATCTCTTAGAGCCCGCTTTCCGTTCCTGCGGCTACCACTTCGAAGTGATGCAAAACGACAACAAGGGTGCGATTGACATGGGATTAAAATATGTCAATAACGACGCCTGCTATCCCTCCCTCTGGGTGGTCGGACAAATCATGGACAGCCTGTTATCCGGCAAGTATGACTTAAACCATACCGCCATCCTGATGACACAGACCGGAGGCGGATGCCGCGCCACCAACTATGTCGGCTTTATCCGCCGTGCCCTGAAGAAGGCCGGAATGGAACAGGTGCCGGTCGTTTCTCTCAATCTGGGAAAGATTGAGGCAAATCCCGGCTTTCACATCAACGCCTCTCTCCTGATCAAGGCATCCTATGCGGCGATCTTAGGGGATATCTTTATGCGCTGCGTCTACCGCATGCGGCCTTATGAAAAGGAAAAAGGCAGCGTAGAAGCCTGCCACGAGAAATGGAAGAAGAAATGTCAGGACTTCGTTTCCTTAAAGCACCCGGGCTATTTCAAATTCCAGAAACTCTGCCGCGCCATCATCGAGGATTTCGACCGCATTGCCATTACGGACGAAGTGAAACCCCGCGTCGGTGTGGTGGGAGAAATCCTGGTTAAATTTGCACCGGCAGCCAATAACCACCTGGTCGATCTGCTGGAAAAAGAAGGTGCGGAGGCGGTTGTCCCCGATCTGGTTGACTTCATGCAGTATTGCTTTTACAACCAGATCTATAAGGCGGACCATTTTGGAAGCAGCAAAAAGGCAAAGGCCTTCTGCCGCTTCGGCATCTGGGCCATTGACCACCTGCGCGGCGGCGCCATCCGTGCTTTTGAAAAGAGCAAACACTTTGAGCCCCCGACCTCGATCTACCAGCTGGTAAATTATGCAGAACCCATCGTCTCAATCGGCAACCAGACCGGAGAAGGATGGTTCCTTACCGGAGAAATGGTGGAGCTGATCAAAGAAGGCGCTCCGAATATCGTCTGCACACAGCCCTTTGGCTGCCTGCCGAACCATGTCGTCGGCAAGGGCGTCATCAAGAAGCTGCGCCACCTCTATCCCGACTGCAACATTGTGGCGATCGACTATGATCCCGGCGCCAGCGAGGTAAACCAGTTAAACCGGATTAAACTGATGCTGTCCACCGCACAGAAAAAAGCACAGGAAACAAAAGGAGCGCCCTCTCTCATGAAGCAGATGGCAAGGGAAGCATCCACCAAGCCGGAAGCGGGTAGAGACCAGGCGGTTTAAACGTCAAAATAAGAATTATCTTGCCAATTCTCCTGCAAGAGAATTTTTATATCTTTGACAACCACATCATGCTATACTCATTTACTATGAAAATGAAAAGACACGAAGGGGGTAGTTAAAATTGGCAAAAGACCTGATTCAACTGCAGCACATCTCGAAATCATTCGGTGAGCAACTCATCCTGGACGACTTTTGTCTGAACATTCATGAAAACTCATTTGTGACTCTGCTGGGGCCGTCGGGCTGTGGCAAAACCACCATGTTACGGATCATCGGCGGTTTCGAGAGTCCCGACAAGGGGAAGGTGATTTTTGACGGAAAGGATATCACCTCTCTTGCTCCCAACAAAAGACAGCTGAATACGGTTTTCCAAAAATATGCTCTCTTTACCCACATGGATGTCGCCGAGAACATTGCCTTCGGCTTAAAGATTAAGAACCAGTCCGATGCCTATATTAAGGATAAGATTCGCTATGCCCTGAAACTGGTCAATCTGGACGGGTACGAGCACCGCATGCCCGACAACCTTTCGGGAGGTCAGCAGCAGCGGGTTGCAATCGCCAGAGCCATCGTCAACGAACCCAAGGTTCTACTGTTAGACGAGCCGCTTGGTGCACTCGATCTGAAACTCAGGCAGGACATGCAATATGAACTGATTCGACTGAAAAATGAGCTTGGCATCACCTTCATCTATGTCACGCATGACCAGGAAGAGGCTCTGACCATGTCTGACCATATCGTCGTCATGAATCAGGGCTATATCCAACAGGAAGGCTCTCCGGAAACCATTTATAATGAGCCGGAGAACGCCTTCGTGGCGGACTTCATCGGAGATTCCAATATCATCAAGGCGACCATGGTCCGGGATGAGCTGGTCGAAATTTTGGGAACCAAATTCGCCTGCGTGGATAAGGGCTTCGGCATCAATCATCCGGTGGATGTCGTCATTCGTCCGGAAGATGTGGAACTGGTTCCAAGGGGAAAGGGCACCCTATCCGGAAAGGTGACCCATGTCATCTTCAAGGGGGTCCATTATGAGATGGAGGTAGAAGCAGGCGGCTTTGAATGGCTGGTGCACTCTACGATCATGCACGATGTCGGAAGCGAAGTGGATATCCGGGTCGATCCGTTCAACATTCAGGTCATGAATCGTCCCGCATCCGAAGACGAGGAGGCAATTGAGATCGATGTTTAAAAATAAAAAAGCCTCCACCCTCATGGCTTCTCCCTATATGACCTGGTCGCTGGTCTTTATCATCGTACCACTTGGCATGATTTTATTCTATGGATTCACGAATGAAAGCAGCGCCTTTACCCTCAGGAACATCCTTGCGATTGCGGACAAAGCAAATTTCAAAGCGCTGGTCCTGGCCTTTACTCTGGCGATTATTTCGACCATCATCTGCTTCCTGCTCGCCTATCCGCTGGGCATGATTCTGTGCAGCCACAAGGTCGGCAAGCAGGGGTTAATTACCACCCTGTTTATTCTTCCGATGTGGATGAATTTTCTGTTGCGCACCCTGGCCTGGATGACCCTTTTGGAGAACAAAGGCGTTCTGAACAGCATTCTGACACTGCTTCATCTGCCGAATGTCAATATCATCAACACGCCCTCCGCCATCGTGATCGGCATGGTCTATAATTTTTTGCCCTTTATGATCCTGCCCATCTATACCTCTTTGTCCAGAATCGATGACAACGTCATCAACGCTGCGAGAGACCTCGGTGCCAACTCGGTCCAGACCTTTTTCCGAATCACCCTTCCCCTCTCCGTCCCCGGCATCATTTCAGGGATCACCATGGTCTTTATTCCTGCGCTTACCACCTTCGCCATCAGCACCATGCTGGGCGGATCCAAAATCCTCCTCATCGGAAATGTCATCGAGCAGGAATTCACTTTGACCTATAACTGGCATCTGGGCAGCGGGCTCTCCATCGTCCTGATGATCTTCATCATTATCAACATGGTCGTTTCTTTTGTTTCCGACCAGAAAGCAGAGGAGGACTGATGCGCAAGAAAATCGAAAAAATTTACATGGGTCTCATCATCGCTTTCATGTATCTCCCGATTGCGACCATGATCATCCTTTCTTTTAATGCAAGCAAATCCCGTGCCCGCTGGGGCGGCTTCACCTTGAAATGGTACCTGAATCTGGCGTCGGATTCCGCCATCATCAATGCGCTTTCCAATACCTTAATCATTGCCCTGATCTCCACGATTGTGGCGACCCTCATCGGCACCATTACCTGTGTCGCGCTCATGGGTCTTGGGAAAAAGAGTCGCACCTTTCTCATGGGAATCGCCAACATTCCCATGATCAATGCGGACATCGTGACGGGTATTTCTCTGATGCTCCTCTTCCGCGCCCTGCACTTCGGCGCAGGATTTTTAACGGTACTGATTGCACACATTACATTTAATATTCCCTATGTGATGCTCAGTGTCATGCCGCGCATGAAGACCATCAATCCCTATACCTATGAAGCCGCTCTGGATCTCGGTGCGGAACCGCTTTTTGCCTTTCGAAAGACGATCCTTCCGGACCTGATGCCTGCCATTCTGTCTGGTGCCATGATGGCCTTCACCATGTCCATCGATGATTTCATCATCACCTATTTTACCAAGGGATCCGGCTTCGACACCTTAGCGACCAAGATCTACAATGAGGTAAAAAGAGGGATTCAACCGGAAATCTATGCGCTTTCCGCGATTATTTTCCTGGTCGTCCTCCTGCTTTTATTTGCTTCCGGGCGTCTGCGCGCCAAAAACACGCTTGCCGCATCCAAAAAAGAAGTCTCCTATGCTTCCAAGAAAAGACCCGGAAAAAGACAGGCGGCTCTGATTGCCTGCTCCGGCCTTGTCATCGTCCTGCTTGCCATGCTTTTTGGCGGCGTATTCCGGAACGAAGACAACCAGGTTTATGTGTACAGCTGGGGAGAATATATCGATCCTGCCACCATTGCGCAATTTGAAAAGGAAACCGGCATCAAGGTCGTCTATGATGAGTTCGAATCCAACGAAATCATGTATTCCAAGATCGCTGCCGACAATTCCTCTTATGACGTGCTCTGCCCCTCCGACTATATGATCGCCAAAATGATTCAGGAAGGTCTGCTGCGCCCGCTTGATTGGGACCTGTTGCCCAATTCCAAAGCCAATCTCGATCCTGCCTACATGAAGACCGCTACCGCTTTTGACCCCGGAAATCAGTACTGCGTTCCGGATTTCTGCGGTACTGTCGGTATCCTTTACAATAAGAAGCTGGTACACGACAAGGTGGACAGCTGGGATATTCTCTGGGATCCCAAATACAAAGACCAGATCCTGATGCAGGACAGCGTGCGGGACTCCTTCATGGTCGCTCTTCGCAAAAACGGATTCTCCATGAATTCCAAGAATCCGAAAGAACTGCAAATTGCGGCAGACGATCTGATTCGTCAAAAACCGCTCGTACAAGCCTATGTCATCGACCAGGTGAGAGACAAAATGATCGGAGGCGAGGCGGCCCTTGGCGTCATCTATTCCGGCGAAGCCCTCTATACCTTCAGAGAAAATCACGACCTCGAATACGTTGTCCCGAAGGAGGGATCCAACGTATGGATTGACGGCTGGGTAGTAACCAAAGAAAGCCGCCATTACAAGAATGCCATGAAATGGATTGACTTCATGAACCGTGCGGACATTGCCGTACAGAACTTTAACCTCGTCACCTATACCACCCCCAACCTGAAGGCGCAGAAACTCATCAAGGATCCGCTCATCCGGAATTCGACCGTTGCTTTCCCGGACGCAGAGACCCTTTCCCGCTGTGATTCCTATTCTTACCTCGGGAAAAAGACGGATGCTCTCTATAACAAGCTTTGGAAGAAAGTAAAATCAGGAGACTGACATGCCCATCAAAGTGCAGAATGCGCTCCCTGCAAGGGAACAACTGGAAGAGGAAAATATTTTTGTCGTGGAGGAAGACCGGGCTCTGTCACAGGATATCCGGCCGCTTGCCATCTGCATCCTCAACCTGATGCCTCTTAAGGAAGATACGGAATTGCAACTGCTTCGTTCCCTGTCCAATACCCCCCTGCAGCTGGATGTGACCTTTATGTACATGTCCACCCACCATGTCTCCAACACCTCCCCCAATCATCTCAACCGCTTCTACCGCACCTTTGTGGAGTTAAAAGAAAACACCTATGACGGACTGATCGTCACGGGTGCTCCGGTTGAGAAGATGCCCTTTGAAGAAGTGGACTACTGGAAAGAACTCACCCGGATCTTCGACTGGGCGAATACCAACGTGACCTCCACCTTTTTTATCTGCTGGGGCGCCCAGGCCGGGCTGTATTATTACTACGGACTGGATAAAGTGATGCTAAAGGAAAAGCTTTCCGGCGTCTACCGGAACCGGGTCTTAAACCGGAAGCTTCCCCTCATCCGGGGCTTTGATGATGAATTCCTGATGCCCCACTCCCGCTATACAGAAACACCGGCCACTCTCATTCATAGCTGCAAGGATTTAGTTCCCCTTGCAGAATCGGAAGAAGCCGGCATCATGCTCGTTGTCTCAAAAGACGGGAGACGCATTTTTTCCATGGCACATGCGGAATATGACCGCTTAACGCTGGATCACGAATATAAAAGAGATTTGGAGAAGGGACTGCATCCGAAGCTCCCGGTGAACTACTATCCGGAGGATGATCCCACGAGAGAGCCTCGCCTTTCTTGGAGGGCACATTGCAATACCCTCTATACCAACTGGATCAATTATTACGTTTATCAGGCAACTCCTTACCAGTGGGGGCAGATTTTAGATGAAAAACGTAGAAATGCCGCCACCATCAATCTCACCGAAAGACTGTCGGATGATTTTTAATCTTGGTGTGGATGTAGTCGGAATGCATCCGTACAAAAGATAGGAATTATATCCTTTCCCGCGTGGTACCACCCAGGAAATTTTGCAGTCGTTCATTTCCTGAGGAGAAAACCTCCTCAGGACTTCCGACACATAAGACTTCTCCCTCTGATAAAAAGAGGATCCGGTCAGAAATCTCTCTTGCAAATTGCATCTCATGGGTGACGATCACCATCGCCATGCGCGAATCCTTCAAGGAGCGAATCAGCGCAAGGATTTCTCCGGTCAGTCTCGGATCCAGTGCCGAGGTCGGTTCATCAAAAAACAGGATCTTCGGTTCCAGCGCCAGGGCTCTGGCAATTGCAACCCTCTGCTTCTGCCCGCCGGAGAGGGCAAAGGGGTATTCCTTCTCCTTGTCCGCTAATCCCATTCGACCAAGGAGCTCTCTTCCTTTTTCCCGGGCGAACGTCCGGTCTTTCTTTTGCACATGAATCATCGGATTGACGATATTCTCCAGCACCGTCCAGTGCGGAAAAAGATTGAAGTTTTGAAAGACAAGGCTAAGGCTCTCCTTCGCCTTTTGAATATTCTGCGCAAGCTCTGCCCGGTTCAGTTCTTCCTGTTCTTTGTCCCCTACTCCCTCCCGTGGACCTTCCAGAAATACCCTCTTCCCAAAGTAGCATATACTTCCGGCATCCGCCTCTTCCAGAAAACAGGCAATCCGCAGCAGGGTAGATTTTCCCGAACCGGATGGGCCGATGATGCTGAAAACCTCACCTTCTTCGCAGGACAGATCCACTCCTCGCAGGATCTCCCTTCCTGAAAAACATTTTCGAATTCCCTTCATCTCCAAAACTTTCATTCTCACTCTCCCCCGCCACATCCGCTCCTGGCTGTCTTTCCTAATCCGGTCTACGGTGACCGGTGTCTAATGATTCTGTTTCCCTAAAAAGATTTTCTCTTCCGACCCCCATGGCTAAGATTTGCTTGTAATCCTTTCCCTCTAATGATAGTAGTTCAGCTTTTTTTCACACTGTTCCATCACAAAGGCCACCACGAAATTAAAGAGATAATACAGGATGCCTGCCATTACAAGAGGCGCAAGAGAACTCTCCGAAGAGGAAATCGCCTTTGCGGTCGTAAACATCTCCATCACGGAAATGGAAAAGGCAAGGGAGGTGTCCTTGACGAGGGTGATCACCTCGTTGGTGATGGAGGGAAGAATGTTTTTCCATACTTGCGGAAAGAGGATGCGAAAAAAGCAGGACCACTTCCCATAGCCCAGGATTCTAGCCGCTTCCACCTGCCCGCCATCCATGCTTTTGATCCCGGAGCGGTAAATCTCTGCAAAATAGGCCGCATAATTCACGATGAAGCCGATGTATACCGCAAAAATGCGGTAGGAAGGATGGAGACTGATATGAAGAAGATAATAAGGGCCGTAATAGGCGACAAAGAGCTGCAACATCAGCGGCGTTCCGCGCATCACGGAAATATACACCTTCGTGATTCCCGAAACCATCACATTCGAACTCATTCTGCCAAAAGATACCAATAAGCCAAGTGGCAGGGAAAAAAGAAGCGTGATCAAGAAAATGCTAAGGCTGACGCCAAGTCCCCCTAATAACCGTACCAAAATCGTCATCCATTCCATCTGTCTTTCGTTCCTCCAGCGAACCGATCTTCTCTTCTTCCCCCAACCACTTGCATCCTGTGGTTTTCTTTACTCCAGAACAAAACCGTCCTTTGATCCGAACCATTTCTCTGTAATCCGATCCACAGTTCCGTCCTCTTTCATCGCCATCAGGGTCTTGTAAACCTGATCTGCCAGCTCCGTATTTCCCTTTTTAAACCCGATTCCATATTTTTCTTCGGAAAGGCTGTCTTTCAGGATCGAAAAGGGCTTTTTAGAACTTTTGATCTGATACTCCGCCACCACGGAATCCATACAAATGGCATCACAGGCACCACTCTCCAGATCCATCATCGCCGTCTGATAATCTCCGACTTCGACCAGAGAAACAAAACCGTCTTTCATGGCTTTGTTTTCCTCTCTGTTTAGCGCATTTAAACCGGACGAATCTTTCTGCACTTCCACTGTCTTGCCTTTTAGGTCGGAAAGATTTTTGATCTTCGAACTCTCTCCAACCACAAAAACCTGTCGATTGGCCATATAGGGACCGACAAAGGTATATTTGTCTTCCCTGTCTTCCATCGTAAAACCGTTCCAAATACAGTCAATATTACCGGAATTTAACTCCAAATCCTTCGCATCCCAGTTGATCGGCTTCGGAACGAAGGTAAAATTCAAGCGCTTCGCCACCTCTTTGGCAAGCGCAAGGTCGTAGCCCGTATAGGACCCGTCCTTATCCACAAAGCCCATGGGCGGGAATTCCTGATCAAAGCCGACGGTAAAAGTTTTCCCCGTCTTCGCCTCTTCTCCTTCCCCTTCACTCCGCGCCTGATTGGCGGCATCTGTTTTCGCAGAAGACGCCCCCGAGCAAGCGACCAACAGCGACCCCAGCAAAGAAAATAGCAAGAAATATCTGCAGCCTTTTCTCCATTCTTTTCCTTTTTTCATTCTGTCCTCCCTTCCCTGACAAAGACGAAAGTCTCGCAAGAGCTTCCTTCCCCGTCAAACGCTGAAACATCTCCTGTCCATTTGATTTAATTTAGTATAGTAAAGTGTTATCACTTTACTATACTAAATTAAGCCTGTCAAGGACTTTCTTCTCTTTCAAAAAATATTTCATCTATATTCCTACGGTAAACTCACTCCGTCTTATCCTTGCATTCTATTACCTTTCTGTTACTATTCATTCAATAGAGTTGCCCGAGGTAATTTTTGTCGGGCCCCCGGCTGAACCTCGTGGTTCAGCCTTTTTTACTTGTGAATCGGAAGAACGGAAATGAATCTGAAGAACCTAGAATGGGACAACTTTTATATCTACATGCGAAAGCAGGGCTGTTCGATGAAAGCAATGGATAAAATGTATTATTTGGTAGCTCTTGTGTTACAAGGGATCGCGTTGATTTTAGAGATACTGCCGGTTGGTGCGGTTATGGTTTTTGCAACAAGCCCAACTGAACGAACGATTGAAGTGTATTCATACTTTAGTATGCTCCCCGTAGGGTATGCGAATTTCACACCGCTGTTGACAGGAATCCTGACGATTTTGATTGTCTTGCTTGGTGTAATTGCCTTGTTTAAATTTGATAAAGCTACCTGCATTAGAAAAGTTATATTTGTTTGCAGCATCGTCTCACTGCTGTTTTCGATTGTTCCGCTATTCCTATTCGGTGCGGTTGGAATGACGGCTGCAAGTTATGCAGTTTCTTGTATGATCCTCTTGTCGCAGGAACGGAGGAGATCTCCTGGAACTTGTCCGCTGCCAATGGCAGGAGGCGGCTGCCGCGGTCGGCGCCGAGACAGAGAAGATCTATCTCAGCAGCCAGATCATTGCCAGCGAGAAGAACCGCTGGGGAGACATTGGGAAGTACTATGAAGCAATGCGATGCACCTTCGCTGCACCTGAATCCAGGAAGCAGGCCACGATCCTTTACCACGAGTGGTTCTGATCAGACACGATGACGGTGGGCAAGGTCTGACACTTTTGAACCTACAGTCTCTTGACGCTATCCGCAGTAAGAATTCCGGTTACGAAAGGCTCAAGCAATGATACAATGTTCATGGGTGTGACCACTCCTTCTGATAAATGTTTTTGTGGCGAAATCATTATATCTCATGGGGTCACACCCATCTTTATTTTTCTTTTCTAACTGACAAAATCTTTACTCCAACACGTTATTGTATTATTCAGCAGACACCACTTACCTATGAAGAGACGCCATAGCAGGATTTAATTTTCAAAGTACAACACTTAGGGGTGTCCGCTTCGGCGGGTGGCTCCCATTGCCGGAGCACTGGCTCCAACCAATGAAACATGTGGCTCTATTTCAGCGGAATGGGTGGCTCCGCCACTCCGGAATATTCAACAGGCATTTTTCTAATAGAATATATATAAGAAAAAATCAGCAGCATATCTGCAAATAACCATGCAAAAATCTCACCAAAAAAAATACCCCTGGACCCTATAAAAATTGTTAATACATAGGCACACAACAACCTCATGACCAATTGAAGAAAACTTGAAATTAATGGGGTCGAAGCAACTTTCATTCCCTGCAGCGAAGCTCTGAGTATATAAAGTACAAACAATAAATAAAAATAATAAGATAGGATTCGCATAAAATTATATGCATAGGTCGTTATTTCCGCAGTAATCCTCGTATCATCAATAAATAATCTAATTATCTGCTCCCCACCAAAATACATGAGAAGTGAGCACATCATAGATACAAAAAACCCAATGATTAGACCTGCCCTCACCCCTTCGCGCACCCTGCTTTTCTTATTTCCGCCATAGTTTTGAGAAACATAGGTCGATACAGCAATACCCAAAGAAGAAGCTCCTATCTCCAGCAATGAATACACTTTTATGGCCACGGTATAAGCTGTAAGAAATGATATATCGAAACTATTAATTTTGCTCAATACCATCAATCCACCTATGGACGTTACAGCACTTTGCATTGCAGTTGGAAAACCCATGCACAAAAGCTTGGCGAATATCCCATGTTTATCATCATTCGCGGTATGAATTTCAATTTTATATCCAGTTAAAAAAAAGTACCCACAAAGTACCATAGATAAAAATTGTGATAACACAGTTCCCAATGCAGCACCTAATATTCCTATATTTAATACATATAAAAACAATATGTCCAAGATTATATTTGAGATAGAAGATACTGCCATAATGAGAACAGGAATATTTGCATTCCCTCTACTTCTCAATGCAGACGAAAATAACTGATAAAATATAAGCAACGGTACACCCATGAATATGGTAAAAACATAAGTATATGCATAATCAAATACCTCTTGCTTGGTGCCTATAAGTCTCAATAAATATTTTGTGAAAAAGAATAATATAATCACCAGTATTAAGGACAACCAAATGCACAGTGTTCTTGCCTTTTTATAATAAGTGGCAAACTTTCTCTCGTTTTTTTCACCAAAAGCATTTCCTAATAGTATGGAAAATCCCTGGATCAACCCAATTACAAATCCCTGCACCAGGAAAATTAACCAGTCCGTACCTCCAATAGCCGACAATCCAAGAGGTCCGATTTTTCGTCCAACAATTATGCTATCAACAAACAAATATAGTTGTTGAAATAAATTGCCCAAAAATAAACTGGAGGCAAATCCACCTATTAATTTATAGGGACTCCCTTGAGTCATATTTCTATCATTCTTCATAAACTATCAATCTTTTTTATATCAGTAAAATAAACTACACCATCAACTCTACCCCAAGTTCTTGCAAACAATCCAATACTTTCAACTCCAGAATCTATTCTTATTTCATGGGAAAATAATTGTGCTTTATTAGCAACTTTAAATGAAACCATATCATTCTTTAGTACATTGACTTCTAATCCAACAGCATCATCATTTGCAATATCATACGATTTTATCTCATAATTGTCTGCTAAAGATGGACAACAAAGTATAATTTTTGTATATTCAAAAACACCAAACAAAAACCTGTTTCCTTCTTTATCATTTACAATGACTCCAGCGTGAAATTGCTCATTTCTATCAAACCGCGTTTTTACAAATACCGACAGACCGCTTATCTTTTCACATGGATATATCTGAATCCCATCGTTACTTATATTCCAAAGATCATAAATATAATCTGATGTAAGGTTAACTCTAAATGCATTCTTTTTCTCAATAATAGTACAATTATTATTGTTAATAATACAGTACTCCTTTACCCTGCGGTTATCCTTCCAATTATTAATAGAAAGAATTTCTCTAGCAATCTTCCTAAACTTCATCTCTAGTTTTTTTGCATTCCTAATTTCATCTAATATAAGTTGCTCCTCACTTTGGACACTATTGTATGAATATCTAAGTATCATATCTCTGATATTATCCCATTTCTCCCTCAGCTCACCTTCTTTTTCAATTATTCTGTTACATTCTACCCCATTATTAGTAAGCATATGGTTAAACAACGTATAGAAAACATTTCTAGAATTTCCTTTTATATACATCTGTTCTATAGCAATCCTCAATTCATTTTTTTGAAGCTTCTTTATTTTATGTAATGTATATTCCTCAGGGTAAACATAGTTTTTTTCTCCATAAGAAAGAAGCTTCTCCAAAACAACTACTACATCCTTTAATGAGCAAACTTCATTACTCTCCATGGAAAACTCATAATATGAGGACATATTACTATTTAGAAAAAAAGAGTTGAATGATGAAGCCATTCTATACATTTCATCAAAAGTAATAACAAAAGGACTTAATAAAATATCGTCAACATTTTTTGTATGAAGATTATCTAATATATAGAAAATCTCTTTGTCCATGTCATATCCATAAATTGTAAAGTTTTTATCACGGTGTTGAACTTTATACATCTCATAATAATGCAATTCCATCAGGTCAACGCTGATCAGTATAGGATCTCCCCTATCTATAGAAGATAACGTATAATAAGTTTCGCAAATTCAATTTCATATAAAAATAGACATAGTCTATTGCCTCCGGTAAAATTAAGTTACCACACAAAATCCACCTAGGAGGCAATATCTATGTCTGACAACATTATACAGCTTAACGAGGATCTCATAAAGAATAATCTCAAAAATCTGGTACGTAACAGTGTCGAAGAAACGCTCAATGCTCTGCTTGATCACGAGGCTGATGAGCTTGTGAATGCTGACAAATACGAGCGTTCTGGCGACCGCAAGGGCTACCGTTCCGGTCATTATGAGAGAAATTTTTCAACCACTTCAGATGATGTGACTCTCAAAGTACCTAAGCTTAAGGGCATTCAGTTTGAGACCGCCATCATTGAGCGCTATAAGCGCCGTGAGTGTTCTGTCGAAGAAGCCCTGATTGAGATGTATCTGGCCGGGGTCTCGGTACGCCGTATTGAGGACATCACTGAAGCACTCTGGGGAAGTAAGGTGTCCCCGGGGACCATCAGCAACCTCAATAAGAAAGCCTATGAACACATCGAAGAATGGCGTTCCCGCCCGCTTACAGAAGATTACCCTTACGTCTATGTCGATGGCATTTACCTTAAGCGCAGCTGGGGTGGAGAAATCCAGAATGTCGCTGTTCTCGTAGCCATTGGTGTAAACGATGAAGGCTATCGGGAGATCCTCGGTGCTGCGGAAGGTATGAAGGAAGATCATGAAAGCTGGAAAAAATTCTTTGTCTGGTTGAAGGGGCGCGGACTCAAAGGCGTCCGTCTCATCATTGGAGACAAGTGCCTGGGAATGCTCGAGAGCATCCCTGAAGTCTTCCCGGAAGCCCGCTACCAGCGCTGTACGGTGCACTTCTACCGAAACGTGTTCACCGTCACACCGCGAACTAAGATGCGAACCGTCGCAATGATGCTGAAAGCCATCCACGCTCAGGAAAGCAGAAAGTCAGCTAGAGAAAAGGCTGCTTCTGTAGCCAGGCAGCTGCGCGAAATGAAGTTGTCTGCGGCTGCCCAGAAAGTAGAGGAAAGCATCGAAGAGACGCTCACATATATGGACTATCCGACCGAACACTGGAACCGAATCAGGACCAACAATACCACAGAACGGGTCAACAGAGAGATTAAGCGCCGGACCAAAGCGATAGGAGCTTTCCCTGATGGTCAAAGTGCCTTGATGCTGGTCTGTGCCCGGCTGCGCCATGTAGCAGCATCAGAGTGGGGATCCAAGCGGTATCTCAACATGAATCACCTGTTCGATCTGGAACTCCAGCGTAAAGTTGAAGATCAGTCTGCAGTCAGTTAACGATGGTACGCCGGCGGCTGGAAATAAATTTGCGAAAGATTATTGACACTATCGGCATAGGGAAGAATTTATCCTTTTGGATCCGATATACCTTTTTTATTCCACTGGTTGCAGTGTCAATCATGTGGAACTTCACCATTGCATCTGCAAGCAGCTGATTTCGGTAAAACGGCGGATTATATGTTTTTTGTAAAACCTTCTCAATCGTACGCGGAAGAAAATCTCCAGGATTTACGATGCTAATACAGCCCTCTTCTTCATTGACGTAGATTCTGCCTCCAAGTTGATAATTAGAGTGCGCGATACCGTTGTTCAAAAGCTCACGAAGCAGCCACGTGTCATACTGCTGCGTTTCCTTCGGAAACAACGAGAGCTGATTGGGCATATAGCGATACGTCAGATTACGGATTTTAGAAAAAATCTTTTCTGTGACTGTGATGAATGGAACACCGAAAATTTCATAATCCTTCAACTCGCCATCTGAACCGTAGAGTCTCCACATCAGGCTTGGTGCCTTTTCGAAAATATCATCATGTTCTGAACTGCCCAATAGAACCATAGCTGCATTCGTCACCTGACCATTCTTCATTAACTTCAGCTTGGTCAAAAATTCCTCGTCCGACATAACTTCTATCTCTTCTGAAATATGGCTGCGGTTCATCTTTTCTTTGTACTTCTGGCGAGCAAATGCAATCGCATCATTATCAAGAAAATCTATTGATGTGCCAGAAATGATTTGTCTCGACCAGTCTTGTCTATTTTGCTGACGAATAATGTCAATCTTGGATTGTTGCAAGGGAACAAGACTATCGCCGCTACGCGCATAATACTTTGTTTTCCATTCCGTTGGTATTCCGACTGCTGACGCTGGGATTTTAAACATCAGCACACGATGCTTTTTGCCATCTACATCAGGGTACAGCTCAATCACATCCAGAAATGAAATTCCATCCGTTAAATCTTTTGAAATTCCATATTTGAATTTTTCCAGCAATTCTGATTTTCCGGATTTGAATGAAGTACCAACAATATGTTTGTCTACCGATTCACTGACACCAAGAACAAACCAGCCATACTGTTGTTGTTTTAGATTGGCTTCATTGCTGATCGCTGAAAAATACTGTCCGATTTTATCTTCGTTGTAACCGCCTTTGGCTTCCTTAAACTCTACGATTTCATATTCCCATCGCTCCATCAGCATCTGGAGTATTTCGTAGTACTCCGCTTTTTGAGACGCTGTATCATATTCAAAATACTTCATAGTAATCTCCGTTCTGCGCCTTCTGCGTGGCACAAATAGTCAAGCTGACCACTCGCCTCAGAGCTATCTTATAAAACGATGTCCTTAGTCATTTTTCCTCAAAAAAACATATTCCTTTTTTGAGGATAGCTCCTCGGAAAAGTGGTATCCCATAACGGCGAATTGCTTGATTCCCTCCGGCTTCTCGATCCGATTTTCCGCCATAAAACGGACCATTTCTCCGCGAGCCATCTTACAATA
>JABZIZ010000013.1 GCA_015258065.1 Lachnospiraceae bacterium
GGTTTTCCCTCATCAGGCAATTCCTCTCACCTCTCATTGGGGTGATGAAGGCGGTTCCGGTGGCCTCCTTTGTGGTATTTGCGCTGGTGTTGGTAAGAAGCAGCGGACTTACCTTCTTTATCGTTGCGGTGGTCGTGATTCCGGTTGTCTATCACGGGATGTTGGAGGGCTTGCAGCAGACGCCAAAAGAACTGCTGGAAATGAGCGCGGTTTTTCGAGTGCCTCTTTTTTCCAAAATCAGAGACTTATACAGGAAGAGTGTGTCTCCCTTCCTGCTCCAGGCAGCGACGCTGTCCTGCGGCCTGTCCTGGAAGGCAGGAGTGGCGGCGGAGGTAATCGGGACTCCTTCCAATTCCATCGGGGAGCGGATCTATATGACCAAAATCTATCTGGAGACGGCGGACCTCTTTGCCTGGACCTTTGTCTGCATTGCCTTGAGTTTCTGCTTTGAGAAATGGGTGATATGGCTTCTGAAAAAATTATTGTAAAGGGAATCAGGAAATCGTATGGCGCTCATGTTGTGCTGCGGGAGCTGTCCATCACCTTTGCACCGGGGGGTATTTATGTGATTCGAGGCGCCTCCGGCAGCGGTAAGACGACTCTGCTCCGGATTCTGGCGGGGCTGGAACAGCCGGATGAGGGCGAGGTCATCCGGGAAAAGCGAGAGGCTCCGGAGAGCCTGGAGACCTCGGAGAGGTTGGGGAGCAGGGAGAGTCGGAAGATCCTAAAGACCCGGAAGGCAGATGCACCGGGCTCCGTCGGCATGGTGTTTCAGGAGAGTCGCCTGCTATCAGATTTAAATGCGATCAGGAATGTCGCCTATGGGGTACGGGGCAAGATCGATCAGGTGCAGTTGCGGGCACAGTTAAGGGAAGTGCTGCCGGAGGCAGACCTCACGCTCCCGGTCCATCAGTATTCCGGCGGGATGCGCAGAAGGGTGGAGATGGTGAGAGCCGTCTTTCCGGGAAACGGGCTCCTGCTCCTTGACGAACCCTTTGCGGGACTGGACGTAGAGAACAAAAAGAGAACGATTTCCTATCTGCTTTCTCGCAGGAAGCAGGCAACGGTGATCTGTACCTCCCATGATCCTGCCGAAAGCAGGATGTTGCAGGCGGGAGAGATTTTTCTGGCGGAAGGGAAGTTGCTGGAAGTGCCGATTCTTTGACGGGAAAAAGATGCTGCAGGCGGGAGAGTTTTTTTGACAGGAGAAAGGTGGGGCGATGGCATTTGCGCATCTGCATGTACATACGGAATACAGTCTTTTGGACGGTTCCAATAAGATCGGCGAATATGTGAAGCGGCTGAAAGAGCTTCACATGAGCGCAGGGGCGATTACCGATCACGGCGTGATGTACGGCGTGATTGATTTTTATAAGGCGGCAAAAGAGGCGGGGATCAAGCCGATTCTGGGATGTGAGGTCTATGTGGCGCCCACTTCCCGTTTTCAGAAGGGATCGGGAAGTGCCGATGAAAGCAGATATTATCATCTGGTGTTGCTTGCGGAAAACAATGTCGGTTATGCCAATTTGAGTCACATCGTCAGCCGTGGTTTTACGGAGGGGTACTATTATAAGCCGCGCGTGGACATGGAGCTGTTGCAGCAGTATCACGAGGGCATCATCGCGCTTTCCGCCTGCCTGGCGGGAGAGGTCTCAAGGAATATTCTAGCGGGAAGTTATGATAAGGCCTGCCTGGCGGCGAAGAAGTACAGGGACTGCTTCGGAGAGGATCATTTTTATCTGGAACTGCAGGATCATGGCATTCCGGATCAGAAGCGGGTCAATCAGGCATTGGTTCGTATGTCGGCAGAGTTGGGAATTCCTCTGGTAGCGACCAACGACTGTCATTATACGTATGCGGAGGAGGCGGAGGCACACGATCTTCTGCTCTGCATTCAGACGGGGAAAAAAGTGCAGGATACCGACCGGATGCGCTATGAAGGCGGTCAGTATTATGTGAAAAGCGAAGAGGAGATGCGCACTCTTTTTCCCTATGCGCAGGAAGCGCTGGAGAACACACAGAAAATCGCGGACCGTTGCCAGGTGGACATCGAATTCGGTGTCACGAAGCTTCCTCACTTCGATGTGCCTGCGGGGTATGATTCCTGGAGTTACCTCAATTACCTCTGTGAGGAGGGGAGGAAAGAACGCTATCCGGAAGATGACGGAAGGATAAAAAAGCAGCTGGAATATGAACTCTCCGTGATCCAAAAAATGGGATATGTGGATTATTTCCTGATTGTGTGGGATTACATCAATTATTCCAGAAGCCATGGAATCGCCGTGGGACCGGGGAGGGGGAGTGCGGCAGGTTCCGTCGTTTCCTACTGTATGCATATCACCAACATCGATCCGGTCCGCTATGATCTGCTCTTTGAGCGGTTCTTAAATCCGGAGAGAGTCTCCATGCCCGATATTGATGTGGATTTCGAATATGAGAGACGGCAGGATGTGATTGATTATGTGACCAAAAAGTACGGAGAGGATCGGGTGGTGCAGATCATCACCTTCGGAACGCTCGCAGCCAAGGGCGTGATTCGGGATGTGGCCAGGGTGATGGATCTTCCCTACAGCTTTGGGGACAAGATCTCCAAGATGATCCCTGCAGAGCTGAATATGACGCTGGACAAGGCGCTTTCGATGAATCCGGATTTGAAAGCGCTGTATGACAGCGATGAAACGGTGCGGAAGCTGATCGATATGAGCAGAAAGCTGGAGGGATTGCCGAGACATTCTTCCACCCATGCGGCGGGCGTGGTGATCTGTTCGGCGC
This sequence comes from Lachnospiraceae bacterium, assembly GCA_015258065.1. Lineage (GTDB taxonomy): Bacteria > Bacillota > Clostridia > Lachnospirales > Lachnospiraceae > Butyrivibrio. The sequence continues at coordinate 2,773 of JABZIZ010000013.1, forward strand.
CGGCGGAGGATCTGGTGCCGCTTGCAAGAGGTGCAGACGGTAACATCACGACGCAGTTCACGATGACGACCATCGAAGAGCTGGGGCTGCTCAAGATGGATTTTCTGGGACTGCGGACGCTGACCGTTATTAAGGACGCTGAGAATGCGGTTTCGGGAGCCAACGTGGAGAAGATGGATTACAACGATCCGCAGACCCTGAAACTGATTGCTGGAGGGAAGACGGTCGGGGTCTTCCAGCTGGAATCTTCCGGCATGCAGTCTTTTATGAAGGAGCTGAAGCCGCAGTCGTTTGAGGATATCGTCGCAGGAATTTCCCTCTACCGCCCGGGACCGATGGATTTCATTCCGAAATACATCCAGGGAAAAAACGATCCCTCCTCCATTACCTATGCGGTGCCGGAACTCAAACCGATTCTGTCCGCCACTTACGGCTGCATCGTGTATCAGGAGCAGGTGATGCAGATCGTGCAGCAGTTAGGCGGATATACGCTTGGCAGGGCGGATCTGGTCAGACGTGCCATGAGCAAAAAGAAGCAGCATGTCATGGAGGTGGAGAGAGCGAATTTCGTCTCCGGAAATGCGGATGAAAATGTCCCCGGCTGCGCAGCCAGGGGGATCGATGCGCAGACGGCCAACGACATCTTCGATTCCATGATGGATTTTGCCAAATATGCGTTTAATAAATCGCATGCCGCCTGCTATGCCGTGGTCGCCATGCAGACGGCCTATCTAAAGTGCTATTATCCGTCCGAATTCATGGCGGCTCTGATGACCTCCGTGATTGACAACCCGGGGAAGTTGGCCGGCTATATCTACGAGGCCCGCGCCATGGGCATTTCCCTCCTGCCTCCGGATATCAACGAAAGCGGGATGGGATTTACCGCAGCCATGCAGGAAGAAAAGGAAACAGGACGCAGGCCGATCCGCTACTGTTTAAGGGCGATCAAGAATATCGGAAGACCAGTGGTAGAGGCGATCATCCAGGAACGGGAGGAGAGAGGTCCCTTTGTGGATCTGGAAGAATTTTTGACCAGAATGCAGCAAAGGGGAGAGAGTCTGAATAAAAGGACGATTGAAAACCTGATCAAGGCGGGGGCCTGCGACTGTCTCCGCGGAACCAGAAAGCAGAATCTGCATGTGTATCTGCAGGTCATGGATGGACTCAGTGTGACGAAGGAAAGCATGGAGGGACAGTATTCGATCTTTGATTATGCGCCGGAAGAGGTGAAGGAAACACTGAAAACACCACTGCCCGATATCGGAGAGTTTCCGCAGGAGGTCAAACTTTCTTTTGAAAAGGAGGTGCTGGGCATCTACGTCAGCGGCCATCCGCTGGAGGAGTATCTTCCTTTTTTGAAAAAAAATGCGAAGTCGAGTGCTTCCGAATTCTTTCTGGATGAAGAAAGCGGGGGAGCAGGGCTTAAGGATCGTCAGGAAACGACGATTGGAGGCATCCTTACGGGGAAAACCGTGAAGTATACGAAAAAGAACCAGGCCATGGCCTTCCTGACGGTGGAGGATATGACGGGGAGTGTGGAGGTGATTGTTTTCCCGAAGACTTATGAAGAAAATACCTGGAAGCTGAATGAAGATGAAAAGGTGCTCATCCGTGGCAGAGTATCGGCGGAAGAGGAGAAGGATGCGAAGCTGATTGCAGAAAAAATCCTGCTTTTTTCCGAGGTACCGTCTAAGGTCTGGCTTCAATTTAATTCCCTTGCCTCTTATGAAGAAAAGAGAGAGGAACTGGACCGTATTTTACAGGAAAATCCGGGAAAGGACGAAGTCTATCTTTTCCTGAAAGATACCAGAAAGGTAAGAAAGTATGCAGGAGCGGGGGTACAGGCGGGAGAGGAATTAACTGCACAGTTGATTCGGCTGTTAGGCGAAGAGAATGTGCGCTAGAAAAGGGAAAGCGCAAGCAGCAAAAGGAAGAACAGGCGCCGGTGTAAGGGGGGAGAGTTCCAACGGGATTGCATCCGGGAAGGGTTTGCAGTAAAATTCGGGTAATAGAGTTTTTTCAGGTTTGAATTTCGTACACCGGCAGGGATGCCGGCAGATAGGAGTAGAGATGGCAAATCAGGTAAAAACAATCGGAGTTCTGACGAGCGGAGGCGATGCGCCGGGAATGAATGCGGCGATCCGTGCGGTAACGAGACGCGCGATTCATGACGGGATGAATGTCAAAGGGATTAAGAGAGGTTATCTGGGCTTACTGAACGAAGAGATCATTGATATGGATAAACGCAGTGTCGCCGATATCATCGGGCACGGCGGAACCATTCTGGGTACGGCGCGTTGCCTGGAATTTGAAACGCTCGAGGGTCAGAAGCGCGGCGTGGAAATCTGTCAGAAGCACGGCATTGACGGCTTGGTGGTGATTGGAGGCGACGGCTCTTACCGCGGTGCACAGGCACTTGCCAGGCTGGGTATCAATACGGTGGGTCTGCCGGGAACGATCGATCTGGACATTGCCTGTACGGATTATACGATCGGTTTCGACACCGCCATCAATACCGCCATGGAAGCCATTGATAAAGTAAGAGACACCTCCAGTTCGCATGAGAGATGCTCGGTGATCGAGGTGATGGGAAGGCATGCCGGCTACATTGCACTTTGGTGCGGCATTGCAACCGGAGCGGATGATTTGCTGCTGCCGGAGAAGTATGACTACGATGAGCAGAGAATCATCAATAATATCATCGATAACCGCAAGAGGGGAAAGACCCATCATATCATCGTGAATGCGGAAGGCATCGGACATTCGACGTCCATGGCCAGGCGGATCGAAGCGGCCACCGGCATCGAAACCAGAGCAACGATTCTGGGATACATGCAGAGGGGAGGCAGCCCGACCTGTAAGGACAGGATGTATGCTACCTGCATGGGAGCCTATGCAGCAGATCTTTTGGCAGAGGGCAAGAGCAACCGCGTCGTCGCTTATACGGGCGGGGAAATCGTGGACTTCGACATCGAAGAAGCGCTCGCAATGAAGAAGGACATCAGCGAATACCAGTATGATGTCTTCAAGTCGATGTAACAAGGATGATTACCGGGATTCATAATGCGCAGGTACAGCGCGTGATCCAGTATTTGAATAAGGGAAAAAAACGCAAAACGGACGGCGTCTTTGTTGTGGAAGGCATCAAGATGATCACAGAAGCGCCGTCCGCTTCTGTTGTCCAGCTTTTTGTTTCCGCCTCTTTTGCGCGCAGGATGGAAGGGGAGAGGCATCGAGTCCCTCCGGTGCGAGGGAGAAAGGGAGAGGGGGAGTTCCTCTCTCCGATGAAGAGAAAAGAGGAGAATCGGGTTTTCTTACTGCCGGTGAAGCCGGAGGTGGTGAGCGATGAGGTTTTTGCCAGAATGTCCGATACGCAATCGCCACAGGGCGTGCTGGCTGTTTTAAAGCAGCCGGGGTACACGCTGGAACAGATTTTAGGCGGCGGGAAGAAGGCGCCGCTGTTGCTTCTTCTGGAACACTTACAGGATCCGGGAAATCTCGGAACCATACTCCGCAGCGCCGAAGGGGCCGGTGTCAGCGGGGTGATTTTGTCCGCAGACAGTGTGGATCTGTTTAATCCCAAGGTGGTGCGTTCCACCATGGGCGCTATCTTCCGACTGCCCTTTTTTTATGCGGAGAATTTTTCGCAGACGATTTGCGAGATCAAAAAGAAAGGGATCCGCATCTTTGCGGCGGATTTGGAGGGGAGCAGGGATTACGACCTGGAGGATTATACGGCTCCTTCCGCCTTCCTGATCGGCAATGAGAGCAGGGGCTTAAGCGAAGAGGCGAAGGCGTTGGCGGACAGAAGGATCTTCATCCCGATGGAGGGAAAACTGGAATCGTTAAACGCGGCTGTTTCCGCTGCCGTCCTGGTCTATGAAGGGGCAAGGCAGAGAAGGAGAGTGCGAGATTTGACAACAATGCAATAAAATGTTAATATTACACCCGTCACTTATTAAGCGAAATGTAACAAATGACAAAAAGGGATAACAAAGTGATGGGATTCAGTAATATCAAGAAGATTGGAATGGGTACGGTCTGCCTGATATTGACGGTGAGTTTTACGGGGGAGATGCATGTGAATGCAGCTTCTTTGAAAACTGCAGGGGTATCCTCGGCAATCGAACTCAACGCCTCCGGTCTGCGAGCCAATCAGCTTTTAGCCAAGGCGACTCTAAACAGGGACGATCGTGAGGCGAAACAGAAAGAGAAGAGCAGTGCAGATTCGGATCTGGTGATGGCAAATATCCGCTCTTCTTTGAGCATCCGGGTTTCCCCTGACATCAATGCGGAAAAGACCGGCATCCTTTACAAGGACAACGGCGGGCGCATTCTCGAGAGAAAGAACGGATGGACGAAATTGCAGTCGGGGAATGTGGTCGGTTGGGCTAAGGACACGAATCTGCTGTTCGGCGATAGCGCAAGGAAACTGGCGGATGAAGTTGGGGTAGATGTGGTGACCGTTCAAACGGATGCCCTCCGGGTCAGAGAAGCGGCGGATGAGAATGCAAAGACGCTGGGGCTCCTGGTCAGGGGTGACCAGTATGACATCCTGAAACCGGCGAAGGACGGATGGATTGCCATTGATTATGAGAACGAGACGGGCTATGTGCAGGCATCATTTGTAGAATCAACCTTCCGAATCGACGCAGGCGAGACCGTTGCGGAAATCAATCAACGGGAAGAAGAAGAAAAGAAAGCGATAGAGCAGGCGAAGAAGGAAAAGGCGGCGCTCGCCGAAAAGATCCAAGAGGAGGCCAGGGCGAAAGATGCTGCCCTCGCCAAGGCGAAAAAGGCCAGAGAGCTTGCAACAGCCGCAGAGAAAAAGGCACAAGAGAAAAAGGCGCAAGAAGCAAAGCGCCAGGAAGCGGAAGCTGCGTCCGAAGCGGCTTCGGCAGAAAGCGCTTCCGTCAGTGCCGCCTCTGTAGATGGCGGTGCAACGGAAGGGACGAAAGAAGCGGCGCCGGCACAGGATGAAAGTGCGGCAGCGGATGTACAGGCCCTGCAGGCGGCGGCAGCCGCAGCGGAAGCAGAGGCTAAGGCAGCGGAGAGCGCAGCACAGACGGCACAAAGCGAGGAGAGTGAGGATGTGAAGTTACTCGCATCTCTGATCTACTGTGAAGCGGGGAACCAGCCGCATGAAGGAAAGGTAGCGGTAGGTTCGGTGGTCATGAACCGTTTGAATTCTCCGGCTTACCCGAATACGTTAGCGGGTGTCATCTATGCCTCGGGTCAGTTCACACCGGCGAGATCCGGTAAGGTGGATCGCATTTACCGCGGCGGAAATATTCAGGCCGACAGCATTGCAGCAGCCAAGGAAGCTCTGGCGGGCAGCGCACCGGTCGGAGGGGCGACCCATTTCAGACGCAAGGGAAATCGTCAGGGAACGATTATCGGGGCGCATGTGTTCTATTAAGCAACCGTCAGAATTGCAAAGGAATCAGCACCGTTTGGTGCATGAGGAGAAGAAGATCAATGGAGGGAGGCCTTCCATTGATCTTTCTTGCGTTTTTTCTTACAATACATATAATGATAGGAGCGTCAAAAGTGTGGAACACTCTATGATACGGGAGGGAAAGGAGTCTTGTATCGCAAGGGTCACTCCTTTTGATGCGGAGGCTGAAACAGAAGGAAAGGAGGAGAATCGAGATGTTTGCACCAATGGATTCTACAGAAATCTTTTGGGTGGCAACGATCTGTGTCCTGCTTGCCGTAGAACTGGCCACCCTCGGTCTGACCACCATTTGGTTTGTCGGCGGCGCCCTGATAGCGCTTGCCGCTTATGAATGTGGTGCGGGGATGCCCTTGCAGCTGATTTTGTTTACATGCGTTTCGCTGCTGCTTCTTTTTCTGCTGCGACCGCTGGCAAAAAAGGCATTCAATCCCATGCGGATCAAGACCAATATTGACGCCATGCCCGGGAAGAAGGGGGTGGTCACCTCTTCCATTGATAACCTGGCACAGAAGGGAAGCGTCAAGGTGGACCGGATGGAATGGAGCGCAAGGGCAAAGGAAGACGGGATGAAGATTCCCGTTGGCAGAGAGGTGATCGTAACCGCACTGGAGGGGGTGAAGCTGATTGTGGAACCCGATCCGGCGTTTTCTCCCGCTTGTGCCTGCGAAGAGACGAAGGCAGAGGAGAAGCAGCCGATTTCCTGAGGATAGGGAGAAGAGGCCGGTTTCCGGAAGATAGGGAGAAGCAGTCGGTTTCCGGAATGCAGGGAGAAGTAATCCGTTTTCTGGTGGAATCACCAATGGAAAAAAGGGGCGGCAGTCATTGTCGCGGATGAAAAGACAGGAGGAGAGAGATTCATGGTACCCGTTGTATTTATTGTGATTGTAGCAATTTTTTTGGTCGTGCTGGCGTCTTGTGTCAAGATTGTGCCACAGGCGCATGCCTACGTTGTGGAGAGGCTGGGCGCCTTTCAGGGGGTCTGGGGAGTTGGTCTTCATTTTAAGGCTCCTTTCGTGGACCGAATCGCCAGAAATGTCAATTTAAAAGAGCAGGTTTGTGACTTCGCACCGCAGCCGGTGATCACCAAAGATAATGTCACGATGTCGATTGATTCGATTGTCTTTTTTATGATTACCGATCCGAAACTGTATGCTTACGGCGTAGAGAATCCGATCATGGCCATTGAGAACCTGACCGCAACCACGCTGCGAAACATCATCGGTGATATGGAACTGGACCAGACCTTGACCTCACGCGAGACGATCAATACCAAGATGCGCTCTGCGCTGGATATTGCAACTGATCCCTGGGGAATCAAGGTGACCAGAGTGGAGTTAAAGAATATCACGCCTCCGGCTGCCATCCGGGATGCCATGGAGAAGCAGATGAAGGCAGAACGTGAGAGACGTGAAGCGATCTTAAGAGCAGAGGGAGAGAAGAAGTCGACCGTCCTTGTCGCAGAAGGTAAGAAGGAATCCCAGATTCTGACCGCGGAAGCGCAGAAGCAGGCGACCATTCTGGCCGCCGAGGCACAGAAGGAAAAAGAGATCCGCGAGGCGGAAGGTCGGGCAGCCGCCATCCGTTCCGTACAACAGGCGAATGCGGATGGTATTCGTATGATCAAGGAAGCGGGAGCGGATGAATCCGTATTGACGATTAAGAGTCTGGAAACCTTTGCGCAGGCGGCGAACGGCCAGGCGACGAAGATCATCATCCCCTCTGAGTTACAGGGAATCGCGGGACTTGCCACGACGCTGAAAGAAGTGATGACCAAACAGTGATCGGATGACAGGCCGGGCAGGAGCAGGAAATTTTTGTAAGAATGGAAAGGAATGGCGGTATGGATGATGTACACTTGCGGGGCAGAAATTTTCTAAAGCTGTTGGATTTTTCCCATGATGAGATCTTTCACCTGTTGGATATTGCGACCGATCTCAAGATCAAGAGCAAGAAGGGCGTATGGCCGGGAGAACTGGAGAGGAAGAAAATTGCTTACGTTTCCAGGGAGGCGTCCGCACTGACGAAGGTTTCCTTTGAGGTGGCGTGTGCCGATCTCGGGATCGAGCTGATCTGTGTGGAACCGGATGCGTACGGAAGGGGAGAAAAGGAACGGGTTTTAGAGACCGCAAGGGTATTCAACCGATTGTTTGATGGAATCGTCTATTGCGGATTCAGGCAGGAAATCGTGGAAGAGCTGGCGACGGCCTCCGGGCTTCCTGCCTGGAACGGCTTTTCCAAGGAGTTTCATCCGACACAGATGTTAGCGGATTTGCTCACGATTCAGGAGCATTTCGGCTATTTGGAGGGAGTGAAACTGACGTTTTTGGGGGACGGGAAGAGTCGGATTTGCAATTCTCTGATCGCCGTTTGTGCCAAGATGGGCATGCATCTTACGATCTGTACGGGAGAAGAATATTTCCCGGACCTAAGCTGGGTGGAATCCTGCAGTAAGAGGTTTGGAGGAACGATTTCGCTCACGACGGACCCGGAAGAAGGAACAAACGGGGCGGATGTACTCTATTCGGACCTAGGGGCTTACACGGAGAAAGCCGGAGAGGAAGAGGAGAAGAAACGAAGGGGGCTTTTCCCTTACCGGGTGACACAGGAACTGATGGAGAATGCACAGGAAGAAGCCGTCTTTATGCATTGTCTTTCACCCTCTCCCATTCCGGAAGAAGGGACGGAGAGTCTCCTTTGTAGCAGAGAAGTGTTGGAATCCGGGCATTCGATCGTGTTCGATCAGGCGGAGAACCGCATGCATGCCATCAAGGCGCTTTTGTATGCCGCCTTACAGGATGGAGAGGAAGAGGAATGAAACGGGCACAGATGGTTCTGACCATTGATGTGGGGAATACGAATATTACCTTCGGTGTATTTGAAGGGGATGAAGTCAGGGCGACCTTTCGTATGATGTCACAGATGGCGCATACGTCGGACGAATACGGCATCCTGATTGTGGCGATGCTAAATAACAATGGAATCGAGAAGGACGAGATCGAGGGGGTGATCATTGCCTCAGTGGTTCCCAATGTGATGCATGCGCTGGTGAATTCCATTGTAAAATACATCGGACACAAACCCTATATCGTCGGTCCTGGGTTGAAGACCGGGATCAAGGTGCGGACGGAGAATCCGAAGGAAGTTGGACCGGATCTGATCGTGGATTCGGTAGCTGCATACGAATTGTACGGAGGGCCTGTGCTGTCAGTGGACTTCGGTACGGCGACTACCTATATTCTGGTGAATGAGAAGGGAGAGCTCTGTGCCGGTGTGCTCTGTCCCGGCATCCGGATCAGTGCAAGAGCGATGTGGCAGGATACGGCAAGACTTCCGGAGGTCGAGATCAAAAAGCCGGAGTCGATTCTGGCAAAAGAGACCATCACCAGCATTCAGGCGGGTCTCGTCTACGGGCAGATCGGACAGAGCAAATATATTATCAACGAGATCAAGAGAGAGAGTGGATATCCGAACTTGAAGGTGGTGGCGACCGGCGGACTGGGCAGGCTCGTATCCGCAGAGACCAAAGAGATTGATATCTATAATCCGACGCTGACACTTACAGGACTGCTTCTCCTTTATCGTAAGAATCGGAAAAGCAATCCGAGGATTGACGAATATGAAGAGTAAGAGCGGACGACTGGTTCTGTGCGGAGCCAGTGCCTACGATGAAAAATATTATTGGAATCCTCTGTTTCAAAAGGTGCCGAAGAGCATTCAGGAGGAGCTGCGCATCATCTGCGTTCTTTTTACCCAGGAAGCGGGGGGTGTCTTTCTCCTCGTGTTTAACGAGGATGGGGAACTGGACATGGAGACCTTTGCGGATGTCGAGGACATCACCTACGATACGGTCAGTGCAGGGCTGTTAACAGGGACGATCAGACGAAGGAGGGCGGAAGTCTTCCGCATGATGGAGCTCTATTATCGCATCTGTGTTCTACATGAGAATGCAGCGCAGGTTTTAACGGAAGAGGACGGATGAATTCTTATTTTCAGGAAATGTCAATCGGAAAGGTAAATTTTCCCAATCCGATCTTTTTGGCACCGATGGCAGGGATTACGGACCTGCCATTTCGTTTGCTCTGCAAAGAACAGGGGGCGGGCGGTGTCTGCACGGAACTGATCAGCGCCAAAGCGATTGTATACCGGAACAAGAATACCGATCCGCTTTTGCAGACAGACGGTGCAGAACATCCGGCTTTTCTTCAACTCTTTGGAAGGGAACCGGAGATTTTTGCAGAGGCCATCGCCTTGACGGCGGACTACCCCTATGAGGTTCTGGATCTCAATCTGGGCTGTCCCGTCCCCAAGGTGGTAAACAACGGAGAGGGCAGTGCGCTGATGAAGAACCCGGCGCAGATCGGTAAAATCGTTTCCGCCTGTGTCAGGGCGGAGGAGACGGTCGGAAGAAACAGACCGGTAACGGTCAAGATGCGAAGCGGGTTTGATGCCCTTCACTTAAATGCAGCGGAGTGTGCAAAGGCGGCGGAGGCTTCCGGCGCCTCCTGTGTCTGTGTGCATGCCAGAACGAGGGAACAATACTATGCGGGAAGTGCGGACTGGACCCGGATTGCAGAAGTCAAAAAAGCCGTGCACATTCCCGTGATCGGAAACGGCGATATAAAAAGTGCGGAAGACGTCAGGCGCATGATAGAGGAAACGGGGTGTGACGGAGTCATGATCGGCAGAGCGGCCAGAGGGAACCCGTGGATCTTTCGTGCCGTCTCTCTTTTTTTTCAGGGAGAAGGAACCGGACAGGAGGAGGGGAAACCGGATCTGAGGGAGCTCTGCGAGATGATGAAGAGGCATCTTTTTCTCATGATCGCTTACAAGGGGGAGTATACGGCGGTCAGGGAAATGCGGAAGCATCTGTCCTGGTATACGGCGGGATATCCCCATACTTCCGCCTTTCGCAGGGAGGTGAACGTGGCGGAGACCAAGGAAGCCTTGTTAGAGAAAATCGAACAATTTTATGAGACGGCTTTAGATTCGTTGTCTTAACCACATACGCAGGAAATTCTCTTTGCTATTCTGCTTTCATTCGGATAGGAAAACAGTCAGAAAAGGAGGCAGAAAATGGCTGAAGAAAAAATGTTTTGTTATCAATGTCAGGAGACCGCACGGTGCCAGGGCTGTACCGTGGTCGGTGTATGTGGAAAAAAACCGGAAGTAGCTGCAATGCAGGATCTTCTGGTGTATGTGACGAAGGGGCTTTCGGCAGTGGCAACGGCGCTTAGACAGGCGGGCAAGCAGGTGGACAAAAAGATCAATCACCGCGTCACGATGAATCTTTTTATCACGATCACCAATGCCAATTTTGATCAGGATGCGATTGTCCTTGCCATTAAAGATACGCTGCAACAAAAGGAAGCGCTTCTGAAAGAGCTGAGTGCCGAAGAAGAGCAGAAGCTTCCGGAAGCGGCGAAATGGAACGGTCAGGAGAGTGAATTTGCTGAAAAGGCGGCAGGCGTCGGTGTCCTTGCTACAAAGCAGGAAGACGTTCGCAGTCTGCGTGAGTTGATTGTTTACGGACTCAAGGGACTCTCCGCCTATTCCAAGCATGCCAATGCGCTGCTGCAGGATGATGAAGAGGTGGATGCCTTCATCCAGAGTGCGCTGGCAAAAACGCTGGACGACTCTCTGAGCGTAGACGATCTGGTTGCGCTTACCCTGGAGACCGGAAAATACGGCGTGCAGGGAATGGCGCTTCTCGACAAGGCAAATACCGGTGCGTATGGAAATCCGGAAGTAACGACCGTGGACATCGGCGTAAGGAAGAATCCCGGTATTCTTGTTTCCGGCCATGACCTGAAAGATCTGGAGATGCTCTTAGAGCAGACAAAGGGAAGCGGTGTGGATGTGTACACCCATTCCGAGATGCTGCCGGCGCATTATTATCCGGCCTTTAAGAAGTATGAAAATTTTGCAGGCAACTATGGAAACGCCTGGTGGAAGCAGAAAGAGGAATTCGAGAAATTTAACGGACCGATTCTGATGACGACCAACTGCATTGTTCCGCCTGCAGAAAGTTATAAAGATCGCCTCTGGACCACCGGCTCCGCAGGTTTCCCGGGTTGCAAGCATATAGGCGGTGCCTATGGGGAGACAAAGGACTTCTCCGCCCTCATCGAACAGGCGAAGAACTGTCCGGCACCGACCCAGATTGAGACGGGAACGATCGTAGGCGGTTTTGCCCATGAGCAGGTTTTCGCTCTGGCGGACAAGGTCGTGGATGCGGTCAAGAGTGGAAAGATCCGCAAGTTCGTTGTGATGGCGGGTTGCGACGGACGCATGAAGTCCAGAGACTATTACACGGAATTTGCCAAAAAGTTGCCGAAGGACGTGGTGATTCTGACCGCCGGCTGTGCCAAATACAAATACAACAAACTGGATCTGGGCGATATCGGAGGGATTCCGCGTGTGCTGGATGCAGGACAGTGCAACGATTCGTATTCGCTGGCTCTGATTGCTCTGAAGTTAAAAGAGGTCTTTGGACTGGATGACATCAACGATCTCCCGCTTGCCTTCAACATTGCCTGGTACGAGCAGAAGGCGGTCATCGTGCTTCTGGCTCTCCTCTACCTCGGAGTTAAAAACATCCATCTGGGACCGACACTTCCGGCCTTCCTGTCCCCGAATGTGGCGAAGGTTCTGGTAGACAACTTCGGCATTGCGGGCATCACCACCGTGGACGAAGACTTGAAGATCCTGATTGGGTAAGGCCCGGACCGGCAAGATTTAGATCAGAAGGTTTTGGATCGGCAGGGTTCAGATCAGATAAGGTTTAATTTGGCAGGATTCTGATCATCGGACAAGGTTCCGATGGGTTAGATTTCAAATCCAGAAAGAAGGGTTCTTTGCAAACAGCAGCAAGGGACCCTTTTTCGTGCGCCCGTTTTTTTGTTAAAACAGATCAAATAAAGCCAATACAATACTAAAATACTAGCAAAAACATACAAAGAACTTCTGTTATCATTAAAATATATCAAAAGTTACCAAATATAGTGAATGACAATTGGAAATGGTGATGTTATAATCGTGGCAACTTTAAGGAGAAGGTACGGTAAGGAGAAGGTACGGTAAGGAGAAGGCACTTTAGGGGAAGGCGCTGCAAGGGGGAAGACAATCTTAGAGGAAACCGGTTTCGGGGCTCCGGGGTGGAGTCCGGACGGTAGAAAGAGAGGAGCGATGGAAATCAAAACAAGAGCGAAGCGGTGTCTTACCCTTTTACTTGCGATGGCGTTTATGGGCATGATGCTTGCGGGCTGCGGATCACAGGGGGCAGGAAAGGAATCCTCCGGCGGAGAGGCGGCAGCAGGAGCCAGTACCTCACAGGCGCAGGCACAGGAGAAGAGAACGGACTACTCCGGCGTCAAGATTGAGATGTTAAACACGAAGGCGGAGATCGAAGAGCAGTTGGAAGCAGCTGCCAAGGAGTGGGGCGCCTTAACCGGGGCAACCCTGAATGTCTATACGATCGGGTCCGGTGCACCTTCCACAGAAATTTCCGCCAGATATGCGGCAGGAAATGCGCCGGCACTGATTATGGGAGACATCCAGGATATTGTCACCTGTGTGAAGTCGGGCTATGCAAGAGATCTGAAGGATCAGTCCTAGGCAAAAAACGGCGGTCTGACCTACGGATATAACAAGGACGGCAATCTCTATTCCTTCCCCCTCTGCATCGAGGGAAGAGGGCTTCTCTACAATAAAACCGCCATCGAGAAAACGTTGGGGAGAGACTGGGATCCGTCCGAGACCAAATCGATGGATGATCTGAAGAAGCTCTTTGACGAACTGGTCAAGGGAGGCATGGAAACGCCGGTCGCCTTAAACCAGGAAGACTGGTCGTTAGGAGCTCATTATCTGGCGCTGGTCTATGAAGAGCAGGGAGAGAAGCTGGAAGACGGAGAGAAATACATCCGTGCGCTGGCGGACGGCAGTGAGAAAATCGAAGACAATGCGCGCTTTAAAAGCCTCTTCGATACCTTTGATCTGTTGATGCAATACAACTCTAACAAAGAGGACCCGCTGGCGGCGGATTATGCGTCCAACGCAGCGGATTTGGCGGAGGGAGACATTGCCTTCTGGTTTAACGGAAACTGGGCTTGGGCGGAAACCTCCGAATATTATGAGGACGGCACCGAACTCGGCATCATGCCGGTGCCTCAGAACGATGCGGACAATCATGCACAGGAATGGCTGGCGGGATCTGCTTCGAAACCAATCATGGTCGATACCAAGAACAACGATGAGAAGCAGCAGGCGGCGGCGTTGGATTTCCTGGACTGGCTTGCCAATACAAAGGAAGGCAATCAGGTTCTGGTGGAAAAGTGCTCTCTGATACCGGCATTTTCCAACATTAAGGAGCAGGCGACCAACGGACTTTCCAAATCGGTCCAACAGGCGGCAAACGAAGGAAGGCTCTTCCCCGGTATCATAGACTATCCGGGCGACCACTGGTCTACCCTCGGTGCTACCATGCAGAAGTATCTGGGCGGCAAGATCGACCGTGCGGAACTGGCGAAGGAAATCGATGCCTACTGGGCAAAACAAAAACTGGAACCCTGGAACTGACAGGCTGGCGGTGCAACGGGTGAAAACCGTTGTGCCGCCTTCTTCGCATGCGGCATATCCGTAATCGGAAGTGAGGAGAATGATGAAAAGAAACAACAAGGGGCACATGCTGGGAGAGTTTCTCCTTTTCGCCGGACCTGCGGTCTTCGCCTTTCTGGCGGTGGTCATTGTACCTTTTCTTTATGGACTGTACCTGACGCTTACCAGCTGGGACGGCCTTTCGAATGACCGCCCGTTTGTAGGCATACAAAATTATCTGACGGTATTGCAGGATGGAGACTTTTGGATTTCCATGCTGAAAACGCTGGTCTATGTATTTTTTTCTACGATCCTCGTCAACCTGGTCGCCTTTGGCATCGCCTTTCTGGTGACAGGGCATATCAAGGGCAAGAATTTCTTTCGCGCAGGCTTTTTCACTCCGAATCTGATCGGAGGCATCATCCTCGGTTACATCTGGCAGTTTGTATTTAACCGTGTCATCACCAGTGTGGGAAAGGATGCGCATCTGGGCTTTTTGCAAAAATCGCTTCTGTCTTCCGGAGTTACTGCCATGGGGGCGATGATCATTGTCACCATCTGGCAGTATGCAGGTTATATGATGCTCATTTACATTGCGGGACTCACGGGGGTATCGGAAGATTTGAGAGAGGCAGCCAAGATCGACGGCTGCTCCGAGGGACAGGTCACAAAGTACATTATTCTTCCACTTATGAGAGCCTCCTTTACGATCTGTCTGTTTTTAACCATCACCAGATGCTTCATGGTTTATGATGTGAATCTCTCCCTGACGGAGGGCGGACCGGGAGGAGCGACCACGCTTGCCGCCATGTTCGTGTATAACAAGGCCTTCACCAGCAAGCTGTACGGTCCGGGTCAGACCGAAGCGGTGATCCTGTTTGTGGTGGCGGCGCTCATTGCCGTTTCACAGGCAGTCCTGAACCAGAGGAAGGAGGTCGAGGCATAATGGACAGCAAAATTCACAGCACAAGAAACCGCATCGCATCCGTCGTACAATTTGTCATTACGACGGTGATCTTCCTCTTCTTCATGTTCCCCTTTTATATGGTGGTACTCAATTCCTTTAAGAGCAAAAGAGATATCGTCAAGACGCCCCTGGCCTGGGGAGGAAAAAGAGGCTTCACCCTGGACAACTATGCAGAAGCTTTTCAGAAGATGAACTTTCTGCATGTGCTCGGGAACTCCTTTATCGTGACCTGTACTTCGGTGACTCTCATCATTTTGTTCTCTTCCATGTGCGCCTATATCTTCGTGCGAAGGAATTGGAAGATCAATAAAATCCTGTATGCGCTGATGCTGTTCTCCATGGTCATCCCGTTTCAGGTGGTCATGATTCCTCTCATTTCGATCTACGGCGGCATGTTCGGGATGCTGAACCACCGGCCGACGCTGATTTTTATGCATGTCGGTTTCTCCATGGCGATGGCAGTCTTTATGTACTACGGCTTTATTCGCGGTTCGATTCCGATTTCTCTGGAAGAAGCGGCGGAAATTGACGGCGCCAGCAGAGCAAGGACTTTTTTCACCATCGTACTTCCGCTCCTTAAGCCGACAACGGCGACCCTGATCATCCTGTATGCACTGGCTCTTTGGAACGATTACCTTCTTCCCTCCCTGATTCTGACGGGGAAGGAGTTGTACACCATTCCGATTGCAACCAAGCTCTTTCAGGGAGCCTACGGCAACAGCATGGATCTTTTGATGGCGGCGCTGGTGATGGCGATTATTCCGGTTATCATCCTGTACCTGGCCCTGCAAAAATATATCATTGCCGGCGTAGTGGCAGGTGCGGTCAAATCGTAAGGAGTCCCGGACGCAGGAGAAACGGACATTTCATAGAAGGCAGGAACCGTCCAAGAAACGAAGTTTTACAGAAACGGGAATCTCGAAAAAGAGAGAGTCTTGAAAGAGAGACAGGAGAAAAGAGGACGCATGGAAGAGAAGAAGGGCATTTATCCCAAGGCGCATTTTGCACCCGGCTACGGATGGATGAACGATCCCAACGGGTTAATCTATCATGACGGGCGATATGAGCTTTATTTTCAGTATAATCCGGGCGGAATCGAGTGGGATCAGATTGCATGGGGACATGCACACTCCAGAGACCTGGTGCACTGGACGCAGGAAGAGTCCGTTCTGTTTGCGGATGAAACCGGACCGATGTTTTCCGGCTGCGGAATCGTGAATGACAGAGGCCTGCCCGGATATCCGAAAGATGCGCTGGTTTTTTTCTACACTGCGGCAAGCGCCCTGCTTCCGGGAAAAGAGCGTTGTTATAACAAGATCATGACGGCAATCAGCACGGATGGCGGAAGGACTTTGCAAAAAACGGGGAAGTGCGTTTTACAATCTCTTGCGCTGGAAAACCGGGATCCCAAAGTCTTTTATCATGAGGAATCAAGGGCTTACATCCTGGTGCTGTACCTGGACGGGCATGACTTTGGCATCTTCCGTTCCGAGGATCTGGAGGAATTTCAGCTGAGCGACCGCATTGCGCTGGAAGGCGGGTTTGAGTGCCCGGATCTTTTCCGGCTTCCGGTCGAGGGGAGCAAGGAGGAAAAGTGGGTCTTCTGGGCGGGAGACGGCAGCTACTATGCGGGTAACTTTGACGGTTATCATTTTGTGCAGGAGCAGAGCAGACAATACGCCTACGGAGCAAGGGCGCTTCCATACGCGGCGCAGAGCTGGTCGGGTACGCAGAAAGGGCAGGTCCTCAATGTGGCCTGGTTAAACAGCGGCACCGTGGATCAGCAGTACACTGGCGTCTTCTCCCTGCCCAGACAGCTTTCTCTGGTAAAAAGAGAAGAAGGAGAGGGAAACGACAAAGTTCTGTGGCATCTGAAGCAGACGCTTCCGCATGAGATTGCGCAGGCGTTTCAGAAAAAGGGAGTTTTGAGCCCCGAAAATACACAGATCCTGGTCGCAGAAAACGGCGAGGGCGCCGGTATGCTGCGCTTTTTGACAGAAGGCGGAGAAGATTTTGCTTTTACACTGGACTTTGAAGGGGACGGCGGGGAGATTCGCTCTCTCCAATTTGCCTATCATGCAAGCACCGGGAATCTGATCCTCCAATTTGGAAAAACAGGGAAGATCGAAGGAGTGGGGAAAGAAAGGCAGCCAATTGAAATCCTGTACGATCAGGGAATCGTAGAGATCAGCACGGCGGAAGGAGAACAACTTCGCATCCGGGATCTGATTGTGTTGCGGGAGAAAGAAGTACAGGCGGTCAGGCTGTTAAAAGGTGCGCAGAACTGCCGCATTCAAGTGGATGAAATCCGGTGAGATGCGCAGAGGCTGATTTGACTTGTTCCAATATCTTGCGCTAAAATGAGCATCGATGCAGTCTTACAACAAGATATCGTTAGAGACAGGAGCAGGTCATGTTCGAAAAAAATCAGGTGATCTATAGCGAGGGGATCGGTGTCTGCAAAGTCGCCGATACTCCTATGCTTTCTGCAGGAAAAAAGGAGGGAGTCCGGTATTATCTTCTTCGCTCGCTCCAGGACCAGAAGCGTACTTCCTATATTCCAGTTGACCATCATAACGTCACGCTAAGGGAGTTAATTTCTCCGGAGCAGGCAAAGGAAATGGACAGGACGTATGCCAGAAAGGATGAGGAGGAGGACAAACTGCCGGCGCACAGGCGTTTTGAAGTCGAATATGTGCTCTCACACCTGGAGCAGAGTGAAGCGGAGAAAAAAGGCAGTCGCACCAAACGCAGGTCATAAAGGGGGAAGGTCTTGGATTCTTACGTATCCAAATTGATTATTTTTCGAGCTGTCGGAGAGGATTCTATCCTGTTTCGTCTGGCGGATATTTGCAGGCGTTTTCAGGCCGGATCCTTAAAACATCCGGCAGAAGGTTTAGACCGGCAAGTCGGAGGCTTAGGTGATCCGGCAGGAGGCTTAGACCATCCGGCAGGAGGCTTAGACCATCAGGCCGGAGGCATAGATGATCCGGCAGGAAGCTTGAAATCACAGGCCAGGGAGTGGGAAAGAGAAAGGCAGGCGCTTCGGACAGAAGTGCTGGTGCAGGTGAATCGTCTCCTGGATCTTGCGACCAGATACGGCTTCAATGACAACCTCTGGCATAATTACCTGGCTTTTTTGCTGGCGACGACAGAGACGCCTTTTACCCTCGTATCGGAGAGGGTGGGAGAAAACAAGGGGAGTGTGAATCAGTTTTTCAAAAACGATCTGGAAGTGTTTCACGCTCTTTTTCACTACGATTTTACAGAGATCGAAGAGGGACTGGGGCTCACCTGCTTCCGTGTCCTTACCCATTTTCAGGCCATTCCCAAAAAGGAACAGATTTATAATAAGAATGTCTCCGAAAAGGTGTTGCAATTATCCGGACAGTTGGAAGAGGCAAAGGATGCGGAAGAAATGTTTCCGATTGTGACCGCCTTCTACAAACGGTACGGGGTCGGAGAGTTTGGACTGAACAAGGCCTTTCGGATTAGCGATCGCCCGGAGGAGGACGGGGCGTTGATTTTGCCGATTCGGAGCACCGGGGAAATGACCCTGGATGATCTGATCGGTTATGAAGCGCAAAAGAAAAAGCTGATCGAAAACACCGAGGCTTTTGTAGAGGGGAGGAGTGCGAATAACGTTCTCCTTTACGGAGACGCCGGGACGGGGAAGTCCACCAGCATCAAGGCCATCCTGAACGCCTACTACGACAGGGGGCTGCGGATGATTGAGATCTATAAACATCAATGCAGAGACCTTTCCCGTGTGATCGAAAAAATCAGGAATCGCAATTATCGATTCATCATCTACATGGATGATCTCTCATTTGAGGAGCATGAACTGGAATATAAATATTTGAAGGCGGTGATTGAGGGCGGTCTGGAACCGCGACCGGAAAATGTTCTGATTTATGCCACTTCCAACCGTAGGCATTTGATCAAAGAAACCTGGTCGGACCGCACGGACAGAAGCGATGACGAGCTGCACCGCAGCGATACGGTGCAGGAGAAGCTCTCCCTGGCTGCCCGCTTCGGTCTTACGATTGGGTATTTCAGACCGGACCAGGAGCAGTATTTTGAAATCGTCACCGGACTTGCCGCCAAAAAGCCGGAGCTTCAGCTCTCCAGAGAGGAGCTGATTGCAAAAGCGCGGGTCTGGGAGCTCAACCACGGAGGTTTTTCCGGAAGAGCGGCGCAGCAGCTGATCGACGATCTTTCCGGAAAGTGTGGACAAAGAGCGGAAGAGCGGCTCTAAGGAAAGAGAAGAGGGATATAAGCAAAGTTCTAAGATAAGAGAAGAGGGATGTAAGCAAAGCTCTAAGGTAAGAGAAGAGGATGTGATCGGAACACCGAAGGAAACGCCAAAGGCGTTTCCTAAGCAGGGGAAGTGCCGCACAAACAGCGGCAGAAAGCAGGATGAAATGGACAGACAGAATCTCACACTTTTGACCGACCTGTATGAACTCACCATGATGCAGGGGTACTATCGCAACGCACACCGGAATGCAACGGTGGTCTTCGATGCTTTTTTTCGAAACAATCCGTTTGGCGGCGGCTATTCCATTATGGGAGGGGTGGAACAGCTGATCGAGTATATCAGAGAACTGCATTTCGGTGCGGAGGACATTCGCTACCTGAGTTCTCTGGGAATCTTTGGGAAAGATTTCCTGGACTATCTGCATGACTTTCATTTTACCGGAGATATTTATGCTGTACCGGAAGGCAGCGTCATCTTCCCGAGAGAGCCGTTAGTCAAGGTGGTTGCGCCGATTATGGAAGCGCAGCTGGTGGAAACCGCGATTCTGAACATCATCAATCACCAGTCCCTGATTGCCACGAAGGCGGCCAGAGTTTGCTATGCGGCGAAGGGAGACGGGGTGCTGGAATTCGGTCTGCGCAGGGCGCAGGGACCGGATGCGGGAACCTACGGGGCAAGAGCCGCCATCATCGGTGGCTGTGTGGCGACCAGCAACGTCCTCTGCGGAGAGCTGTTCGATGTGCCGGTGGCAGGAACGCATGCACACAGCTGGGTGATGAGTTTCCCTGATGAATATACCGCCTTCAAGGCCTATGCGGACATCTATCCGGATGCCTGCATCCTGTTGGTGGACACCTATGATACGCTGGAGAGCGGGGTTCCGAATGCCATCCGTGTCTTTCAGGAAATGAAGAAGAACGGGGTGAAGTCCAAGCATTTCGGGATTCGTCTGGATTCCGGGGATCTGGCCTATCTGTCCAAGAAGGCAAGGAAGATGTTAGATGATGCGGGCTTCCCGGATGCGATTATCTCCGCATCCAATGACCTGGATGAAAACCTGATTCTGTCTCTGAAGGCGCAGGGAGCGGCGATCACCTCCTGGGGGGTGGGGACTCACTTGATTACGGCAAAAGACAATCCTTCCTTTGGTGGCGTTTATAAGCTGGCAGCGATCCAGGGGCAGGACGGGAAATTCCTTCCGAAGATTAAACTGTCGGAAAACACCGAGAAGATTACCAATCCCGGCGATAAGAAGATTTACCGGGTTTATGAGAAAGCAACCCACAAAATCAAGGCAGACCTGATCTGCCTGAACGAAGAGACTTTCAGCGAAGACAAAACGCTCCTGCTCTTTGATCCGCAGGAACCCTGGAAAAAAACGAAGATGCATCCGGGAGAATTTGAATTGAGGGAGCTCTTGGTGCCGCTGTTTCAAAAGGGCGCCTGCTGCTATACCTCTCCCCGCGTCATGGATATCCGTGCCTATTGCAACAAGGAGAAGGAGAGCCTCTGGGAGGAAACCAGGCGTCTGGTGAACCCGCATCAAATTTATGTGGACCTTTCGAAAAAGCTCTATGACACGAAGATTGATCTCTTATCCAGTTTGAGTCAGGTGGACGCAGACGCGGAGAATATAGAGAATTAGGAAAGAGAAGGGGCAGGAGGGGCAAAGCTATTTTTTCGCCTTCTTCTCGCCCCAGATTTTGAAGTAATTCGTATCGCCGATGTTGACCGTGATGGTGCCGAGACGGACTTTCTTCAGGAGTTCCTCATTATAAACGACCTTATGCTTCGGAAGGATTTCGTTCTGGAAAAAGTCTCCGTTTCCGCCCATCAGTTCACCGGTGTTACCGAAATAGTTGGAAAAATCGGCGGTTTTGGCATATTCCTTGGCAAAACGGGCCGCCAGAGTGCTCCTTTTCTTGACTTGTAAAATCAGACCGGGCGTGAGTCCGGTGGCGTTCCACTGCTCGGGGGTGATCATGGTACAGATGCGGTCCGCCCTATTCTTGGCATGGTTGAGATCTACGATCCCGCTTTCCATGCCGGAGGACTCTGCCATTTCCGCATAGATATAGTCCGCTGCAGCGTTGTTTAATGCGATTTTCTGTGCGTAGTCATAAAGAAAGGTGGATTTTTCACCGACGGAAAAATGGGTGTTCCAGTACTGGGTCAGATTCTTCGGATTGTAGGCATAAGCCTGTCTTTGAAAGAAGGCCTCCACTTCAAAGATATAGCAGCCGAATTCCCGCAGGGTGACTGGTTTTTCGTCGATCGTCATCACGGGGTCCCCCAAGTGGTCGGCATAGACGAAGGAAACATTCTGCAAGCGGTATTTGCGGTAACTGGAAGCGCACAGAGCAAGCAGGACAAGGAAAATCCCGATAAAAAACCGGAAATGAAATGTTCGGTTGCCTTTTTTCATTGCACTGTCGCTCCCAGCCGACAAGGTTGATGATCCGCAGGTATGACAGGTGCGGATCCTTTTTTGCTTTTATTTGCGTTCTTCTTCCGCCGCGTTTCCTGCAGCAGCGACCTGAATGCCGGACAGCCGGATGCAGGCGGGAATTTCCAGGTGGTTGATCCTTACTCGCTCTTTGGTCATAAGCATCGAAGCAGCCAGATCTCTCATCGTCCCTCCGACGCTGCCGCCGGATACAGAGATCACCTTACCGTCATGATGCCAGTATCCCAGACGGATTTCTCCTGCGATATCTCCATTCATCGGGGAGACCTGGAAGTCGGAAAAATCCAGAACCTCCAAATAATCGCCCGCACGCAGTTCCTCTTCACCGGCCGTGCCGCCATCGATCCGGTAGTTTCCGGGGAGGAAGGTATTCTCCTCTTTCAGGTACTGGGAGAACTGCCGGTGACCGAGGGAGGTTTTTAACATACCGTTCTCAATGATCACCTGATCCCTGCGAAGCGCTCCCTCCTCATCGAAGCGGCAATTCTTGCTGGAATTGGGAAGATAGCGCAGGGCAGTGAGGTTGAGGGCGGGAGACCCCACTTCTCCTCCGATTTGCCAATCGGAGTATTTCATATAGCGAAGGTCGGTGGTGGACCGCCAAATGAAATAGTCCAAAACCTCCGCCGCATTTTTACCACTCAGGACGAGGTCACAGGCGGGGAGGGCTGGTGTCTGCACGGCGGACAGTTTGTCTTTTCCCGCCTGCAGCGCCTTTGTAAGCTCCGCTTTTAAATAAGCGCTGTCACAGGTCCCCGAGTGATACATCCGGTAGAGCTCAATTTCATGCCCCTCTTTTCTGGCATTCAGGATCACTTCCAGAGAGGAGTCGAAAGAATCGTCCGTCACATCGATGCCCTCCGAATTCAGGAAGTGCACCTTGTTGCGGTTGACGAAAATCTCATAGGAGTTGACATCCTCATTCGCCGTTTCCGGAAGATCCTGCATCAGAGTAAGGAAATCCTTCGCCACTTCGGAGAGATCGGTCTTCGGATCGGCATCTTCCACTTCTCCAATTGGTTTATCGACCGTTTTACCGGGAGAATTCAGAGTAAAATACGGATTTTTTACATAGGAAGCATAAGACAAGAGTTTCTCCAGTTCTGTCCGGATCTCCTCCGGGGTCAGGGTGGGTGCAATCTCTCCTTCCGCTCTTCCAATCGATGCGCCATCTTCTAAGGCGGTATAAACGACGACATGGATGTGTTCCACCTCTTTGACCCGGTTCTGGTCCAACCGGTGTCTTACAAAATAAAACTCCCATCCCTCCGTGTAGGTATCTCTGACTTCATAGGCGCAGAGCCGCCCCTCTTTCTTCATCTCTTTTAATATCTGTAAAATACTGTCTTTCATTTTTCCTCCTGATATCGGCTTGTAAAAAAAGTTGGATAGGAATGCCAAATTGATTGCCGCTCCGGTTCATCTTGAAAATGAAACTTGAAAACGAAACTTGAAATCGGAACTTGAAAACGGAACAAGCGCAGCGGATCAGCCAAGGACCGCACGGGCCTTCAAATAGGGACCGCCGTCCGAGACTTTGACAAACTCCTTATATCCCTTCCCGCAGTAACCGGTGCCGAAGCTTTCGCGGTCGGTGGAGACCATAGAGACGGAGCCAAGGAGATCGGGGACATAACCGGTCATGACCACCGGCGTGACGATTTTGCCGGTCAGTTTTCCGTCTTTGATTTCCAGACCTCTTTCCACGATGCACTGGATGCCCCAGTGTTTCGGGTCTTCCATGCCGGATTGCATCCCCTGGAGCAGATAGCCGTATTGGACGGAAGAAATCATTTCTTCCAGACTGCTGGTTCCCGAATCAAAGAGGGTATTGGTCATGCGCGTATAGACCTTGTGCTCGAAGTTCTCCCGCTTTCCGTTGCCGGTGGGGACGGATTGCAGGCGCAGTGCCGAGAGGGCGTCGCAGATTCCGGTTTTCAGAATGCCGTGGTCGATTTCCGTCACATCTCCTGCCAACGTGCCTTCGTCGTCAAAAGCATAGCTTGCCACATCGGTGGTGCAGAGGGCGCCCTCATGCATGGTGACCAGATCGGAGCCGACCCGTTCGCCGATATAGGAGGCGCCAAGCGCCCGGTCCTTGACGAACATATCCATCTCCACCCCATGTCCGAAGGCTTCGTGTGCAATCAGGCCGGAAACCTCGGGCGTGGTAATGATGTCATATTCTCCCGGAACCACACGAGAAGCATCTAACATTTTCAGCGTATCTTCTACGTACTCCTTTATTTTGCCGGGGATCTCATCGAAAAGTTCCGGTCCCCTTCTGTCGGAGAGCCCGCGGAAGGCCATCTCGGTGCGTCCGTTCCTGGAAACAATCGGCAGAACCGAAATTTCGGAATACACATAACTCTGTCTAAGGTCACGATGAACGGAGAGGAACATTTTGTTGACATGGGTAGACTGCGCACGAATCCGGCAGTCAATCACCTCTTTGGACAGCGCCATTCCGCTGTCACAGGCCTTTTGCAGCATGGCTACGATCTTGTCCATCGGCGCTTCTTCGGGTAACAGTGCGGTCTCCATTTCGGCGAACAGTTCTGCGGGTTCATCCGGAAGGATCTCCGTTTCGTAGACCTGTGTGCGCGTGGCCTTCAGGACTGCCAGCTGTCTGTTCAGTGCTTCCCGCAGCGTAGCAGCAAGGGCAGTCGGATCGGCTTCCTCTCCACTGGAGGAAGAGGCGGTGGGGTCTTCGACTTCTTTCGTACCGGAAGGAAGCTGAAAAGCATACTCGCTGTACAGACCGTCTTTGCGTACCCGGACGACGTTCCCTCTCTCGGTCATGATGGTCTCTGTGGCAATCGATTTGGTGTGGGGAGAGAGGCTGATTGCAAAGCCGGGGGAATCGGTTGCAAGGATGGATACATAATCAAAATCCTCCGAAAGCAGCCGGATCAGTTTTTTGAGTGGCTCCGCCTGTCTGGTTAAATAGGTTGAAAAAGGTGCTTTCATCATTGTTCTCCTTCTATGTTTGATGATGGAAAAGGTTTGTAAAGGTACAATCAATTTAAAATCACTCCAGACCGGTAAAATCAAAGGCCGGAATGAAGGTTTCCTGAGCGGTATCCCCCTCCTGGATAAAGGCATTTTCCACGCCGAGGGAGAGGGCAAAATCCACGATCTCTTCATAATCTCGCTCCGGGAGTTTTCTAAGGAGCTCCGGGTACTGCTTTTGCACGGAGGAGAGAGAAGGCATCGGGGTGTATTGGTTCATGATGCTGAGATAGATCTGATCCCCGAAGGTTTCATAGAGATAGCGAATGACCCTTTTGCTATCTTCTTTGTTTCCGGGGAGGCAAAGGTGCCTGACAATCACGCCCCTTCGCATCAGAGGACCCTCGTAGGAAGTCAGATCGTTATACGCTTTGGCGGTCAGAAATCTCTCGTTGCCGGCGCTTTCCTGATCAGGGCGCCTCTCTTGTCTGTCTGTGAAAAGAGGGGGACCCGTCTGCCTCACCATTTCCTGAAGCGCCTCCTTGCAATAGGCAAAATAGTCCCCGGCGCCGGAATACTTCTTAGAAAGGAGGGGGGAGACATATTTGCAGTCCGGGAGATAGATATCGATAAGCCCCTCCAGTTTTTGGAGCGATTCCACGGTTTCATAGCCGCTGGTATTGTAGACAATGGGGATCCCAAGCCCCTGCGTTCTGGCAAGGTTCAAGGCGGAAATGACCTGCGGCAGGAAGTGTATAGCGGTGACGAGGTTGATGTTGTGCGCCCCTTCCTCTTGCAGACGCAGGAAGATGTCGGACAGCTGCCCGGCGCGCAGAGGCTTCTGCGCTCTTCCGGTGGAGATTTCTCTGTTCTGGCAAAAAACGCAGCGTAAGTTGCAACCGGAGAAAAACACGGCTCCGCTTCCTTTTGTCCCGGAGATACAGGGTTCTTCATAAAAATGCAAAGCCGCTCTGGCGGCCTGGATCTCGCTACCCTCATTGCAAAAGCCCCTCTCGTCCGAGAGACGGTCGACACCGCAAAAACGGGGGCAAAGCATGCAGTGTTGCAGGTCGAATGGATCTAAAAGTTGTTCGTCCAAACCGAATTCACCCAAATGTAATTCACCTAAATGTAATTCATCCAAATGTAATTCATCCGAAACGCGCTTGTCCTACCCTTATACAGGGGGAGACATGCGCCCCTGCTCTTCCTTACGGCGGATGCGAAGCTCTTTAAAGAATTGCGTCAGAAGGAGAGAACAGTCTTCCTCCATGAAGCCTCGAAACACCTCCGCCTGGTGGTTGAAGCCCCTTTCCTCCACGATGTTCATGACGCTTCCACAGCAGCCCGCCTTCGGATTCATGGCGCCGATGACGATGCGGGGGAGTCTGGCCTGGATAATGGCGCCGGCACACATGGAACAAGGTTCCAGTGTAACATACATGGTACAGGCTTCCAAACGCCAGTCACCGATTTTTCCGGAAGCCTTCTTCATGGCAGTGATTTCTGCATGAGAGAAGGTGGAATGATCCGCGTTGCGACGGTTGTAGCCCCGACCGATGACGGTTCCCGCGGCAATTTTTCCGCCTAGATTCTTGGCGAGGGCATTTTTTTCCCCGGGAAGCGCACCGTCATACACAATGACGCAACCGATCGGTACCTCGCCGATCGAGGCGGCCTTCCTTGCCTGTGCGATGGCTTGTGCCATCCATTTTTTCTGCGGTTGAAAGGGTGGAAAAGAGGTAGAAGGTGTCATGGTATGCGAAGGAGGGAAAAACCCAAAAAAGATATCCGGGAAACGTCCTCAGATATCGCATTAACAGTACAAAGAGGACCGGCTGCACAGGAAATTTCCGGTAATCCTCAAATCCTACTAAAATACTAGAATTTCAACTGCCATTGTGATACAATGGAACACTATCGAAGGGAACAGGCCAGTCTACATCGGAGGAGTTAAGATTCAAAGGATCGAATCGGAGGCGTCCTTCTCCTGTCTCATCGAGGAGGCGTGAAATTCAAAAAGGGTTGAAATTGAAATTGGAATCCTTTTGTTGCCTGTATAGCATAGCACAAGACGAAAAAAGATCATAGTTTCAGAAGGAGCAAGAACGCATCTCCGGACAGAGACAGAGTTTCACACAAGCCGAAACTGAAAGTTAGGCAGTTGGAAAGGGAAAGATGAAAATATCGACAAAAGGGCGCTATGCGCTTCGAGTCATGATTGATTTGGCGCTGCACGATACGGGAGAATATGTGGCGCTCAAAGATATATCCGCCAGACAGGGAATCACGGTCAAATATCTGGAACAGATTGTGACTGCCCTCAATAAGGCAGGGTATCTGCGCAGCATGCGCGGCGTGGGAGGCGGGCACCGCCTGGCAAAACCTGCCAGAGAGTATCGGGTGGGAGATATCCTAAGAACGATGGAAGGGAATTTGACGCCGGTCGAGTGCATCGGGGTAGATGGAGGATCCATTGAGTGTCCGCGGGCGGATTCCTGTCCGACGATTTCCTTTTGGGTCGGGCTGGACAAGGTGGTGAACGAATATGTAGACCGTTTCACCTTGCAGGATCTGGCGGATGAGAGCAAGGCTGCAGGAGAATACGATTATTCGATTTAAACGGCATTGGTCTTGACAAAGTTGCAAGCGGCTGGTTATATTGTTTAGGCGAAAGCAGGTGCTTTCGGGCGCAGATGGGTCTTATACAATGAAGACCCGCGAACCGTGTCAGGTCGGGAACGAAGCAGCACTAAGTGGAATTCTTCATGTGTTGTAAGTATGCCTATCTGCGTTACCGAAAGCATCTGCTTTTTGTATAATTTGTTGGAGATCAGTTCGTAAAAGGCTCTAATAAAAGATGTTTTATAAAAAAATCTAATAAAAAATTGGCTTGCACAGCGTTTTTTCTTGACAAAAGGAGCGGAAACGAATATAAGTAAAAGTATCGTGCAAACGCACGAGTAAACAAACACTCTAACAGGAGGATTTTGAAATGAACAAGACTGAACTTGTGGCAGCGATTGCTGACAGCACCGAGTTATCTCGTAAGGACGTTGAAGCGGTGGTTAAGTCCTTTACAGAAGTCGTTTCCGATGAACTGAAGAAGAAGGGAAAGGTACAGCTTGTAGGCTTCGGAACTTTTGAAGTTTCTCAGAGAGCGGAGAGAGAAGGCAGAAATCCGCAGACCGGCGCAACCATGAAGATCCCGGCATCCTATGCACCGAGATTCAAGGCTGGCAAGGCTCTTAAGGATCTGGTCAACGAGAAGTAAGAGATTCTGATTTACCGGAGCCTGTGCCTGTGCACAGGTTCCTTTTGTGTCTACAAAGGATAGGGCCATGAGACTGGACAAATTTCTGAAGGTTTCCAGACTGATCAAAAGAAGGACGGTTGCAAACGAAGCCTGTGACGCAGGACGGGTTCTTTTAAACGGAAGGGTTGCCAGAGCCTCCGCAGAAGTCAAGGCGGGCGACCGCATCACCATCGGTTTCGGCAACAAGGATGTTTCAGTGGAAGTGCTGGACGTGAAGGAAAGCACCCGCAAAGAGGAAGCACAGGAACTGTTCCGGTACTGTTCTTAAACCCGTCTGTTATGTGTTATCGTCATGAATCCGATATATGAGATACCGGGGTGTAAAGCAATCAAAGGCGGAGGGATAGCGCTCTGTATCGAAGGACGAATTCTCACATCCGATGGGTGCTCAAAAGGAAAGATGGCGATGCGGAAAGAAGAAAGTAAAATGGCAAGACCCAGAAAGAGGAATCGAAAGGAAAACAGATTCAGTATTTTTTTGGCCGTAATCGTCGTCATTCTTCTAACGACCATGGTTGGCTTTAAAAGCATAGGGTTGAAACAAAAGAGGGACCAGTACCTGGAAGAGCAGACCCGGCTGACCAAGCAGATTCAGAAAGAAGAGGCACGCAGCCAGGAGATTGCAGAATACGAGAAATATACGCATACGCGAAAATATATAGAGGAAGTGGCAAGGGATAAGCTCGGACTCATCTATGAGGGGGAAATCCTTTTTCGGAACGAATAAGAAGACTTTTTCCGGCAGCACGGAAAAGGTCTTTTGTTTTTGAAGGGTTCCTTGAATCGGAGGGGACAGGAATAGAGATAGATAAGAACAGAGAAAGATAAGAACAGAGAAAGATAAGAACAGAGAAAGATAAGAACGGAGAAAGATAAGAACAGGAGCGAATTTGGACAGGAAGGAAAGACAGCTGATCGAAGCTGTTCGGGATCAAATGGCAGTCTCTCTTAGCGGGGGACAGAGGAAGAGGGTGATCGCCGCCGTTTCCGGAGGCGCGGATTCCATGTGCCTGCTGGAAATTCTGACGCTTCTGGCGCCGCAAATGGGCTTTGATCTGCTGGTAGCGCATGTCAACCACGGGATCAGGGGGAAGGAGGCGGATGAAGATGAGGCCTTCGTCAGGAGACAGTGCGCTTTGCGGAAGCTGCCTTTTTATGTAAAAAAAGAAGACGTGCCGGCGCTTGCGAAGAAAGAGCATCTCAGTGAAGAAGCCGCAGGAAGAAGCGTGAGATATGCGTTCTTTCGTGCACTTTTGCAGAAAGAAGGGGCGGGATGGATTGCGACCGCACACAATCAGGGAGATGCGGCGGAGACTTTTTTGTTTCACCTCTGTAGGGGGAGCGGTTTGCAGGGACTTTCCGGAATTGCGGAAGCGGAGGGGGATTTAATCCGTCCGCTGATTCATGTTTCCAGAGGGGAAATTGAACAATTTTTGGAAAAAAGAGGGATCCCCTTTGTAGAGGATGTGACCAACCGGGAGAAGAAATACACCCGCAATCGCATCCGTGGAGAGGTTCTGCCGTTGCTTGAGGCGGAAATCAATCCGCGCACGCAGGAGCACATCCTGCAAACGGCGGCACAGATTGCCTCGGTGCAATCTTATATCCGGGCGCAAGCCAGGAAAATTTATTTGCAGGCGAAGAAAGAAACGGGCGAAAACGGAGAACGATCTCTGTCACTCTTTCTTTTAGAGAAGGAACCCGACTTTCTGAGAAGAGAGGTCTATCTCCTTGCCCTGGAAGATCTGTTCGGCGACCGGTATTTAGGGAGAAAAGATATCACCAGAAGGCAGCTCGAGGCGGTGGACTTGCTTGGCAGAAGGAAAAGCAGCGCCAAAGAGTTGCAGCTGCCTGCGGGAGTGGCCATCAGGAAGGAGTACGGGGCGCTGCTCTTTTACCGAAGACGGCGGGAAGAAGAGGGCGACCCGTCTTCTCAACAACCAAAAAAGGTGGAAGAAGAGGGACTGAGGCTGGAGACGGAAGCGCTGCGGAAGGGAGAGATGATTCATGCTTCCTTCCACGATTACAGAATCACGGCATACACGGATTTTTCGTATGAAAGAGAAGATTCCGGTCGGTATACGAACTGTTTTGACTATGCTATAATCAAGAGCACTGTTTTCTTCCGATATAGAAAAGAAGGGGATTTTTTCTCTCTCAATCGGGAAGGGAGCAAGCACAAGGAAATCCGAAAATGGATGACGGACGAGAAGATTCCGGCAAGAATGCGGGACAGAATCCTGCTGATGGCAGACGGCAACCATGTTTTGTGGATACCGGGATACCGCACGGATGCAGAGGTGCTTAAGAGCGCCCGTCAAGCAGGGAGATTCCTGCATATACGGATTGAAAAGGAGATCAATGGCAGAGAAGATCAAGGAACTGATTTCAAGTGAAGAGGTAGATCTGCGCGTCCGGGAACTCGGTGCGGAGATCAGCAAAGATTATGAGGGAAAGACGGTACACATGATCGGCATCCTGAAAGGCGCTTGCTTTTTCATGTGCGGACTGGCAAAGCATATTACGGTTCCGGTGACGATGGATTTCATGTCCGTTTCCAGCTATGGTGGAAACACGGTTTCCAGCGGTATTGTGAAGGTGGTGAAGGATCTGGACGAACAGATCAGCGGGAGAGATGTCCTCATCGTGGAGGATATCATTGATTCGGGAAGAACCCTATCTTATCTGATCAAAATGCTCTCGGACAGGAAGCCGGCAAGCATCCGTCTGGCAACCTTACTGGACAAACCGGACAGACGAGTGGTGCAGGACGTGTCCGTAGATTATTCGGGCTTTTTGATCCCGGATGAGTTTGTCGTGGGTTACGGGCTGGACTTTGACCAGAAATACCGCAACCTGCCCTTTATCGGGACAGTTTCTTTTGAAGAGTGATTTTAGAAGTGGAGATGGAAGGTGAAGAAACAGAGGAATTATACAAGATATCTTCTGATGGCAGTGCTGCTGCTGGTGATCTTAATGGCGATGAGATTCGTGGGGAGCGCTACCGCTCTTTCGAACGCTTATACGGTCGGGCGACTGGAACGTGATTTACAATCGGGGAAGGTGGTGGATGCCGCCCTGACTCCCTATGCGGACACGCCAACCGGTTCAGCGGAGGTATTGCTCAAGGACGGCAGCAGGAAGAAACTTTACGCCACCGACATCAGAGAGGTGGAGAAGCTGCTTCGGAAGAACCATGTGGATCCGCAGATCAATGAGGTGAAGGATGATAACTGGATGTTTTCCATCCTGGTGCCGGGTCTGATCGGGGTGGCGGCGCTGGTGTTCATTGTGATGCTGATCAGCAACAATCAGAATGCACAGAGCGGCAATTCCAGGATGATGAATTTCGGAAGAAGCAGGGCCAGAATTGCGAATCCGGAAGATAATAAAGTGACGCTAAAGGACGTAGCGGGACTTCAGGAAGAGAAGGAACAGCTGGCTGAGATCATAGCCTTTTTGAAATCGCCCGCCAAATTTACACGGGTGGGTGCACGAATTCCGAAGGGCGTCCTGTTGGAAGGATCTCCGGGGACCGGTAAAACACTGCTTGCCAAGGCAATCGCGGGGGAGGCAGGGGTTCCGTTCTTTACCATCTCCGGCTCTGACTTTGTGGAGATGTTCGTAGGCGTTGGAGCATCCAGAGTAAGAGATCTGTTTGCCGATGCCAAGAAAAATGCACCCTGTATCGTTTTTATTGATGAGATTGATGCCGTGGCGCGCCGCAGAGGAACCGGTATGGGAGGCGGCCATGATGAAAGAGAGCAGACGCTGAATCAGTTGCTGGTAGAGATGGACGGCTTCGGCGTGAACGAAGGCATTATTGTTCTGGCAGCGACGAACCGGGTGGACATACTGGATCCTGCGATTCTGCGTCCGGGACGATTTGACCGGAAGATCACGGTCTCCAGACCGGACATTGGAGGCAGAGAAGAAATCCTGCAGGTGCATGCGAGAAACAAGCCGCTCTCGGAAGATGTGGATTTGAAGCAGGTTGCCCAGACGACGGCGGGATTTACGGGGGCGGATCTGGAAAATCTCCTGAACGAAAGTGCCATTCACGCCGCCATGCAAAATCATACTTATATTTCCCAGGCAGACATCCGCAAGGCCTTTGTACAGGTGGGAATCGGAACGGAGAAGCACAGCCGGATTATTTCCGAAGAAGAGAAGAAAATCACCGCCTACCATGAAGCGGGTCATGCCATCCTCTTCCATGTGTTGCCGGATGTCGGGCCGGTGTATACCGTTTCCATCATCCCGACCGGGCTTGGGGCAGCCGGTTACACCATGCCGCTTCCTGAGAAAGACGAAATGTTCGTCACCAGAAGCAAGATGTTAGAGGAAATCATGGTTTCTCTGGGCGGAAGAATTGCGGAAGAGATTATCTTTGGAGACATCACCACGGGCGCTTCCAGCGATATCCAAAAGGCAACCAAACAGGCGCACAATATGGTGACACGTTATGGAATGAGCCTGAAGATCGGAACGGTCAACTACGATGATCAGGAAGAAGATGTCTTCATCGGTTACGAGATCGGCCACGCCAAGAAAAATTCCGAACTCGTACAGGGACAGATCGATCAGGAAGTGAAGAATATCATTGATGCCTGCTATCATAAGGCAAAAGAGCTGATCCTGGAATACGAAGACGTTTTGCACAAGAGTGCGGAGCTGCTCCTGGAAAAAGAAAAGATTGGCAGAGAAGAATTCGAAGCCCTCTTTGAGGGACACGAGGAAAAATTACAGGCTTCGGAAATGATTCCCAAGGCTTGATCGCCCGGGGACCAGAATCTTGGTAAAACTGCATAAAAATAAATAGTGCAATTTGTAAAATTTATACAGGCTGCGTATTTACGTCTTGGGAGAGGAATGATAGTATACTAATTGTAACCCCCCAATACATTATATTTTTTGCTATACCCCATAAGTAAGAAATACCTTCTCAGAAAAGAGCAGCCCCTCCCTAAGGCTGCTTTTTTCATACCTCTCAGGGAGGGCGAAAGACTTACAGACAGGTGACTTTATGCCCAATTCCTATCAGCTTTTTCATGACCAGACTTTGGATTATATTCATCCCCTTCAACCGCTCCCGGAGGGAGAGGTAACCATCTCGCTAAGCGCGGAGAGCAACCAGATTGCAAGTGCGGTGCTCGTATATGAGAAAGAAGAGTACCCCATGAGCTTTGAGGGGACCTTCGGAAGTTTTGACTTCTATCATGCCACCGTCAGGCTTGGAACGGAACGGGTCGGGTATTCTTTTCGTGTTCAATTTCATGACGGCGCCATCAGGGGATATGACAGGAGCGGCCTGTTTTTCGAAAAAGGACAGGATCATTCTCAGAGACGTTTTTTCCTGACACCCGGACTATCTACCCCGGATTGGGCGAAGGGCGCCGTGATGTATCAGATCCTGGTGGACCGTTTCTGCAACGGAGATCCCTCCAGTGACGTACTGAGCGATGAATATGCCTATGGCGGGAGACATGTGCGAAGGGTGGACGACTGGAACCGCGTGCCGGATCCGCTTTCTGATTTTAATGAATTCTATGGAGGGGATCTGCAGGGGGTGATCAATAAGCTGGACTACCTGCAGGACCTGGGGATTGACGCCATCTATTTCAATCCGATCTTTGTTTCGCCTTCGAGCCATAAATATGACATTCAGGACTATGATCACGTTGATCCGCATTTTGGCAGGATCGTTTCCGATCGGGGCAAGCTCTTAGACCCGGACGATCAGGACAACCGGAATGCAACCAGATATATCGACCGGGTGACGAACAGGGAAAATCTGGAGGCGAGCGACAAGCTGTTTATTGAGCTGGTAGAAAAGGCGCATGAGAGAGGAATCAGAGTCATTCTGGACGGCGTTTTCAATCACTGCGGCTCTTTTAACAAATGGTTGGATAAAGAGAGAATCTATGAAGGCAGGGCAGATTATCCGCACGGGGCTTATGTGGCGCAGGACTCGCCCTATCATGACTATTTTTCTTTTCATAAGCAGTCATGGCCCTATAATGGCAGCTATGAAGGTTGGTGGGGATACGACACGCTGCCGAAGCTGAACTATGAGGGCAGCGAGAAGCTCTGCAATTATATCCTTGAAATTGCAAAAAAATGGGTATCCCCTCCCTTTAATGCAGACGGGTGGAGGTTGGATGTAGCGGCTGATTTAGGACATTCGCCGGCATTTAATCATGAATTCTGGAGAAGATTCCGCAAGGCGGTCAAAGAGGCCAATCCGGAGGCGATTATCCTAGCGGAGCAGTACGGGGAATCGAAGCCCTGGCTTTTGGGAGATCAGTGGGACACGGTCATGAACTACGATGCGTTTATGGAACCGGTCACCTATTTCCTGACCGGAATGGAAAAGCACTCGGACGAGTACCATCCGGAATTGGAGGGAAACGGGGATCAGTTCTGGCGGTCTCTTCTGTCTGAAATAGAAAAGAATTTCACAGTTCCTTCCCTTTATACTGCCATGAATGAATTGTCCAATCATGATCATTCCCGTTTTTTAACCAGGACAAACCACCTGGTGGGGAGAAGTGCCGAGCTGACGCCTCAGGCAGCTTCTCGCGGTGTACGGATGGACATTTTGCGACAGGCGGTGCTCATGCAGTTCACTCTGCCGGGCGCGCCGACCATTTATTACGGGGACGAAGCGGGTTTATGCGGTTTTACTGACCCGGATAATCGCAGAACGTACCCTTGGGGGAAGGAAGACCACGAACTGATCGCCTATCACAAAGAGTTGATTCGGATCCATAAGGAAGTTGCCGAGCTCATGAACGGCTCACTTCGGATTGTACACTCGGAAGGCGCATTGATTGCATACGGCAGGTTCACGAGGGCAGGCGCATCGCTGATCGTGATCAATCGGAATTCGTATGCACTCACCAGAGATATGTTTGTAAAAATGCTGGGAGTTCCTACGGAATGCATCATGAGAAGGCTGATCATTTCGACAAAGGATGGCTATAGAAGCGAACCGGTGAAGGAGCAGGTGAGCGACGGACTCCTGACGCTTCAGATTCCTGCTATGTCAGCCCAGATTCTCCGTTACAGCAGTGTGGACCATCTGACGGCGGAGGAGTTCTGGAAGAAGAACCAGATCCACTTTGGAGAAGAGAACCCCTTCCCCGAACGCTAGGCAGGATAAAATCTTGTACACAACCGGGTAAGAGAACCTCTTCCCCGGACTCTAGGTGGGATAAAATCTTGTACACAACCGGGTAAGAGAACCTCTTCCCCGGGTTCCGGATAGGATCAAATCTTGTACACAACCGGGGAAGAGAACCTCTTCCCCAGGTTCCGGATAGGATCAAATCTTGTACACAACCGGGGAAGAGGGTATAATAAAAACGCAATAGAAACCGGAAATGGTTTCCGGAGGGAACTGGAAGATTGGGTTTCCGGAAGGAACTGGGAGAAAGGAAGGTATCGATATGCCCTTAGTTACATCTACAGAAATGTTCAAAAAAGCATACAATGGAGGATACGCTGTCGGCGCATTCAATATCAACAATATGGAGATCGTTCAGGCGATTACCGAAGCGGCGAGCGAACTTCATTCCCCGGTTATTCTGCAGGCTTCACAGGGGGCGAGGAAATATGCGAACTCTGTTTACTTGAGAAAATTGGTGGAAGCGGCAGTAGAGCTGTGTGATATTCCGATCGTACTGCATCTGGACCATGGCGCAGATTTTGACGTTTGCAAAGACTGCGTAGATAACGGCTTTACTTCTGTCATGATTGATTATTCCAGCCATTCTTTTGAGGACAATATTGCAGAATCCAAGAAAGTGGCGGAATATGCGCATGCGCATGGCGTAGTGGTAGAGGCTGAGTTAGGGACGCTTGCCGGAATCGAAGATGCGGTCAGCGTGGATGCGGAAAAGGCAATGTTTACCGATCCGGATCAGGTAGAGGAATTTGTGCACAAGACCGGAGTGGACTCTCTGGCAATTGCCATCGGAACCAGCCATGGTGCTTATAAATTCAAACCCGGCACCGATCCGAAGCTTCGTCTGGATATTCTGGAAGAGGTCAAGAAACGTTTGCCCGGCTTCCCGATTGTTCTGCACGGATCTTCCTCCGTACCGCAGGAATATGTGAAGATCATCAATGCCAATGGCGGACAGTTGAAGGATGCCATCGGTATTCCGGAAGAACAGCTTAGAGAAGCGGCGAAGAGCGCAGTTTGCAAAATCAACATTGATTCGGACCTGCGTCTGGGCATGACAGCGGGAATTCGTCAGCATTTTGCGGAGCATCCCGATCATTTTGATCCCAGACAGTATCTCGGAGACGGCAGGCAATACGTGAAGGATATCGTTCATCACAAAATTGTAGAAGTTCTTGGATCGGACGGAAAAGCTTAACAAGGAGTTGGCCCCGGACAACAACCGGGGCCGTTTTCAAATGCATAATGAATTAACCCGCAAAGACATTGCGGATATGGAAGCAGAAATCGAACATCGCAAGATCGTCGTGCGCAAAGAGCTTTTGGAACATGTGAAAGAAGCACGGGCGCAGGGCGATCTTAGCGAGAATTTTGAATATTACGCCGCCAAAAAAGCCAAGAATGAAAATGAAAGCCGGATTCGCTTTCTGGAGCGTATGATCAAGACCGCACGGGTGATTGAAGACCATACTGCTAAAGAAGAAGCAGGTATGAACAAGACGGTGAAAGTGCGGATCTGCGAGATTGGTGCAGAAGACGGAGATGAGGAGACGTATAAAATCGTCACCACCATGCGAGGAGATTCTTTGAAGGGGCTAATCAGCATTGAATCGCCCCTGGGAAAGGCATTGATCGGACACAAGGCAGGGGACCGCGTACGCGTGAGCGTCAGTCCGGATTACAGCTACGAAGCAGTGATTTTATCGGTAGAAGACACGGGACTCAGTGAAACGGATGCGCTGAGAAATTATTAAAGATGTCAAAAGAGCAAAAAGAAGCGCCGAAAATCGAAGAAAAATCGAATCCGAAAAACAATCCGAAGGTCGAAGTAAAAACGGAATCGAAGCTGAATTCCAAGGCAAATTCGAAAATGGAATCGAAGCCGGAAGCAAAGCCGGATTCCAAGGCGAATTCGAAAGCGGAATCGACAACAGAAACAACGCCGGATGCAAAAGCAAAAACAGATTTGAAAACCGAAGAGAAGGATGCGGGAGTTCATGTGGCATCCAATCTGGGATTTGCAGGCGATCCGGGCAAGCAGAAAAGACTGTTTCGCAGGATTGTTTATACATTGGAAGTGGTGGTGCTCCTTACAGCAGCGATCGTGCTGTTTCTTTTGACCAAGGTGGAGCGGATCCACCATGCCACCATCAAGGAAGAACAGCTGGTGAAAGACAGCGTGAGCCAGACGGTGCAGGAATCGGCGCAAAGCGGATCGATGCGAAAATATACGACGATTGCTTTTTTTGGCGTAGACACCAGAAAGGGAGAGCTGGAATCCAATACACGAACCGATTCCATTATTTTGGTTTCCATCAACCAGGATACGGGAAAGGTTCGCATGGCTTCCGTATACAGGGATACCTTTCTGAACACAGGAAACGGTTTTTACAACAAGGCGAATTCTGCCTATTCAAACGGCGGCCCGGAGCAGGCGCTTCGGATGCTGAATATGAATTTGGACCTGAACGTAACAGACTTTGTGACGGTCGGTTTTGGCGCCCTGGCGGATACCATTGACGCGCTGGGCGGCGTGGACGTGGATGTAGAAGAGGCGGAAATCAAATACCTCAACGACTACGGCACGATCATGGGCAAACAGCAGAAACGGGAGTTTGTACCGGTGACGGAGCCGGGGATGCAGACGTTAGACGGTTTACAGGCAACGGCCTATTGCCGGATTCGTTACACGGCAGGAGACGATTATAGAAGGACGGAGAGACAGAGACTGGTTCTTTCCAAGATGTTTGAAAAAGCAAGACGCGCCACTCCTGCACAGCTCAATACCATCGCCAATAGTGTCTTTGGAGAAATGTACACCTCACTGACTCTGTCCGAGCTTCTGTCCTATGTGGCGGATGCAGGAAAGTACAGCATCGTCGGGCAGACGGGATTTCCGGATGAGGAACACAGAGAGGGGAAGAACATCCGGGCCAAGGGCAGCGTGGTGGTTCCGGAAACGCTTTACGAGGCGGTCATACAGTTGCACAGCTTTCTTTATGAAGACGAATCCTATGTGCCTTCGAATGAGGTGCAGGAGATCAGTGACGCCATTGAAGAAGCGGCAGGCGGGAAGAAGACCCCCGCGGAGACCACAGTGACAACACCAAGGGTGAAACCGAAGGAAAGCACAACCCAAACCCCGCAAACACCGCAAACACAGCCTTCTCTTCCGCAGGGAGATCCTGCGGCGCAGATCAAGGCTATGCAAGAAGCGGGATATCGTTTTGATGCGGCAAGCGGACAATGGATTCATGGTGCAACAGGGCTTCCTTACGGAGTGACGGCACCGCAGACCCCGCAAACACCACAGACTCCGCAAACGCCGCAGACCCCGCAAACACCACAGACGCCGCAGGCGACACCATCACCGCAGGTGCCACAAGCTACGCAAACACAGGAACAGCCCGCAGCGACGCCGTGAGAAGGACCAACAAGCATCTCCCCGGGCGATAGAATTTAACCGCAGGGGACCAGGACGAACAACAGGAGAACGACATGGTAAATGTACAGCAGATTGGAGAAGATACTTACTGGGCAGGCTCCAGCGACAGAAGACTGAGCAGATTTGAAAATCTGTTTCCTCTGCCGCATGGTGTTTCTTATAACTGCTATCTGATTCGGGATGAAAAGACTGCCCTGCTCGATACGGCGGATGTCACGGTAAAGAGCCAGTTTATGGAAAACATCGTGGCTGCTTTGCAGGGAAGAAAGCTGGACTATCTGGTTCTGCATCATGTGGAACCGGATCATTGCTCGCAGGTACAGGCGGTTTTAGACGTCTATCCGGATGTGACGCTGGTGGGAAATGAAAAAACGTTTCGTATTCTGGACCAGTTTTTTACCGGAACGAAAAACTGTGCCAAGAAGACAGTGGCAGACGGAGATGTACTAGAGCTGGGGAAGCATAAGCTCCAGTTTGTGTTGACGCCGATGCTGCACTGGCCGGAAACCATGATGAGTTTTGATGCAGTCACCGGTGCGCTTTTCTCAGGAGATGTGTTCGGAACCTTCGGCGCTGTAGATACCGGCATTTTTGCAGATGAGTGCGACTTTAAAACGGTCTTTCTGGATGACAGCAGACGCTATTATGCAAATATTGTCGGCAAATACGGCGTGCAGGCGCAGGCGGGACTGAAAAAAACGGCAGGACTGGACATCCGTATGATTTGTCCGCTGCACGGTCCGGTGTGGCGCAGCAATATTGATTGGATCCTCCAAAAATATCAGAAGTGGACGACCTGGACGCCGGAGGAAGAGGGATATACCATTGTTTACGGCTCCATGTACGGACATACCGCTTCTGCAGCGGAAGCCGCAGCGGCCTATATCCAGAAGAAAAGTGGAAAACCGGTTCGCGTCTATGATGTATCCGAGACGCACACCTCGTATTTGATATCGGAAATCTGGCGCTTCTCCAGGGTCCTGCTCTTCTGCCCGACCTATAACGGGGGAATCTATCCGGAGATGGAGGCGCTGGTCCGGGATATCATCGCGCTCGGTGTGCAGAATAGAATCTTCGGTTTGGCGGAGAATGGTTCCTGGGCGCCCCAGGCAGGTAAAAAGATACAGAAAGAACTGGAAGCCTTAAAAAACTGCAAGGTGGCAGAAGATATTCTCAGCTTCAAGGGGGCTCTCCACGAGGCGGATGAGGAGAGGATGCAGGCGTGGGCAGACGCTGTGATGAGCGCTACCCTTTCCTAAGGATTCCTGATTTTACAGGGCATCAATTGGATGATCCCTGCCTTTGTGATGCAAGAAAAGCGGTGATTCTGTACTCCTCAGATGTGCAAACGCTTTTTTGACCACCTGATTGGATTGTGATATATTAGACTATTAGTGACACGTTTGAATGGAGGGCAGATTCTTTCATGGAGCAACTGAAGGTATATATGCTGGGTGGATTTCGTATGTCGTATGACGGGAGAGAGATTGCGCTCGGTCGGAATACGACAGCTAAATTCGTCCAGCTTTTGCAACTCATCTGGCTGAGTGGCAGCGAGGGGGTAACCAAGGATCGTTTGATGCACACGCTTTACGAAGGGGAAGAGCGTGCCAACATGAACAACAGCATGAACAATTTGATCTACCAAATGCGCAGGCAGATGGTTCGTGCCGGACTTCCCGAGATGGATTATATCATTAAGAAACAGGGAGCTTATTATCCGGATCCTAAGGTGTCGATGACCCTGGATGTCGATGAATTTAAGAAGCTGGTTGCAAGCGCAGGAGAGGCGGGCAGTGAGTCCGAGCGGTTTGTTCTGTATTCCCAGGCGTTTGAACTCTTTCAGGGAACACTTTTGCCGGAGCTCTCCACGGAAATCTGGGTGATTACCAGAAACGTTGCCATCCAGGATTTGTTTGATGAAACGGCAGAGTGGTTGGGAGGCTACCTGAAGGAGAAGGGAGACTACCAGCAGATGCTTCAGATTTACCAGCGGGCTTCGGATTATTTTCCGGATCGCGACTGGCAGGTCGGTCAGATCGAGGCTTTGATTTATCAGGGGAACTTCAAAGAGGCGTATCGCCTTTATGACAAAACGGTACGCTATTATGAAGAAGAATTGGGCATTACGGCCTCACAGAAATTATTAGACTGCTATCAGGTCATTCGAGAGAAATTAAATTCGGAGCCGGGGCGGATCAGTGAGATTCAGGATGACCTGCTGCAGACCAGGCGGGTGGTGGAAGCCGGTCAGGATGCAGGAGCCTATGATTGCTCCTACCCCAGTTTTATCGATGCTTATCATATTTTGAGCAGGAACATGGAGCGGAGCGGAGATTCCGTTTTCATGATGCTTTGTACGCTTGTGGATTATGAGGGGAAGCTCATCCGCAATGAGGAAAAGAGAAACGGAAGATCGGAAGCGCTGGCTTCCGCCATCCATCTTTCTTTAAGACAGGGAGATGTTTTTTGCAAATACAATGCCTCCCAGTATCTGGTGCTTTTAACGGGAACCAGTAGAGAAGACTGCGATACGGTATACCGCAGAATTGAGAACAAACTAAAGGATCTGGCCGGAAACCGGGCGGAGATGAAGTATAGCGTGGTTTCTTTGGCGGAACTCAAACAGCCTGCATAAGGCTACTCTTGAAGCAGAACAGAGAACGATTCTGCAGACGGAAGTGAAAAGCGCGCGCGTACTGACTGCGGGTGCTTTTTCTGCTCTTATGCCGAAGAATTCTTTGGGAGAACACAGATGAACAACAATTCAAATGCAAGCAATTCCAATCGATCCGGGGACGAAGGCGGCGGGAGAAACGGACGCCCGCAGACGCTTTTATTTATGGTCATCGCTGCTCTGATCATGATGATGGTGATGTCCTACATGACCAAGGTGTTCAGTGGAAAAAACAGCGAGAGAGAAATCACCTACGACCAGTTTGTCCATTTGCTGGACCATCATTACGTTTCTGCAGTCACGATGCAGGAAGATAAACTGTCGGTAAAACCGAAGAAAAACGAGAAGGATCCGGATCTTTTACAAAACAAAGAGAAGGGGACTTTGACCGAGAGTCAAAAGAAGCTTTTGGATCTGAAAGAGCAGATCAATAAGGGAGAACTGAAGGGGTTGGTCACCGGCGTGGCGGAGGATGAGACGACGCTCACGGGAAGATGTCTGAAAGAGGGCATTCAGGTGCAGAGAAAGGTACCGGACTCCTCCTCGGCGATCCTTAATTTTTTTGCCGTCTATGTTCTGCCCATCCTGCTCATGTGGGGACTGTTGACCCTGCTGTTCCGCAGAATGGGGAAAAATAGTCCTTTTTCTGTGGGGAGAAGCAATGCGAAGGTATATGTGCAAAAAGAAACGGGTGTCACCTTCAAGGACGTAGCCGGAGAAGACGAAGCCAAGGAATCGCTGGTAGAGGTGGTGGATTTTCTCCACAATCCGGGAAAATATGGAAAAATCGGTGCGAAACTTCCCAAGGGAGCGCTCTTAGTAGGGCCTCCCGGAACAGGAAAAACGCTCCTGGCCAAGGCAGTTGCCGGAGAGGCGCATGTTCCGTTTTTTTCTCTGGCAGGCTCCGATTTTATCGAACTCTATGTAGGAGTCGGTGCCAGTCGCGTAAGAGATCTGTTTAAAGAGGCGACCAAAAACGCTCCCTGTATCATTTTTATTGACGAAATCGATGCAATTGGCAGGAGCAGGGATTCGAAATACGGCGGAGGGAATGAAGAAAGGGAACAGACCCTGAACCAGCTTCTATCCGAAATGGACGGTTTCGATTCCTCGAAGGGCGTGTTGATTTTAGGTGCGACCAACCGTCCGGAAATTCTCGACAAGGCGCTGCTTCGACCGGGAAGATTTGATCGCAGGATCATCGTTGACAAACCGGATCTCAAAGGAAGAGAAGAGATTTTACGGGTGCACGCCAGGGACGTCAAGATGGACCAGACGGTCGATCTGAAGGCGATTGCACTGGCAACCAGCGGGGCGGTCGGAAGCGATCTGGCCAACATGATCAATGAGGCAGCCATCAATGCGGTCAAGGCAAAGCGGGAATATGTCTGCCAAAAGGATTTGATGGATGCAGTCGAACAGGTTCTGGTCGGCAAGGAGAAGAAGGATCGAATCCTGAGCAAGGAAGAGAGGAAGATCGTATCCTATCACGAGATCGGGCATGCACTGATTGCGGCGGTGCAAAAGAACACGGAGCCGGTGCAGAAAATCACCATTGTCCCCAGAACCATGGGGGCGCTCGGCTATGTGATGCAGGTGCCGGAGGATGAAAAATTTTTAAAGACGCAGGTAGAGCTGCACGATGAAATCGTGGTCACTCTGGGCGGACGTGCGGCGGAAGAGCTGATCTTCAACACCGTGACAACGGGCGCAGAGAATGATATTGAGAAAGCAACCGCCATTGCCAGAAACATGGTCACTCTTTACGGGATGAGCAAACGGTTTGGACTCATGCAACTGGAATCCGTCAGAAACCGTTATCTGGACGGGGTTCGGGATCTCACCTGCTCGGATGAGACGGCGACCGGCATTGATGAAGAAGTCAGAAAGATTCTGGACGAATGTTATGCGGAAGCGAAGGCAATCATCTCGAAGCATCTGGATACCATGGACCGGTTGGCGCAATATCTGATCGAAAACGAAACCATTACTGGTGCGGAATTCATGCGGATCTTCCGCGAGGTGGAACATCTGTCACAGCCGCAGGAGGACCGGGAGACGGCCTCCAGAATTTTCGCCGTACGAGAAGAAAGCAGACAGGTCGGCGAGAACATTCCGGTAAAAGGGGAAGCGGAAGACGCTCAGACGGCTCCCGAAAAAAATGCGGAACAGGCGGCAGATAGAGACCTAAGAGAGGCGCCTGAGAAGGAACCACTTCAGAAGGACTTGCAGGAAACTCCGGGGGAGGGAACGAACGAGTCACTTCAGAAGGACTTAAAGGGGACTCCGGAGGAAGGAACGAAAGAGCCGTTCAAACAGGACTTGCAGGAGACTTCGGAGACGGAGGGGGGAAGGTTTTCCCGCCGGAAAGATCTATTTGAATAAAGGAGATTGGAACCGCCAGCACAGGCGCA
Organism: Lachnospiraceae bacterium; assembly: GCA_015258065.1. Classification (GTDB taxonomy): domain Bacteria; phylum Bacillota; class Clostridia; order Lachnospirales; family Lachnospiraceae; genus Butyrivibrio. The sequence continues at coordinate 46,511 of JABZIZ010000013.1, forward strand.
GCGAGAAGGGATGAGTACGGATTTTAAGATCAAGGAGGAACTGAAGAAGCTGCCTCATAAGCCCGGGGTATACCTGATGAGGGATGCCGATGATACGATCATGTATGTGGGCAAGGCGGTGGATCTGCACAAGCGGGTACAGTCCTATTTCCGTACCAGAATCGTGGGAAGAGGTCCGCAGATTGAGCAGATGGTTTCGCTCGTCGCAAGGTTCGAATATATCGTGACCGATTCCGAAATGGAAGCGCTGGTTTTGGAAAACAACCTGATCAAGGAAAACCGGCCTCGCTACAACACGATGCTCAAGGACGACAAAACCTATCCGTTTATCAAGGTGACCGTTTCCGAGGAGTATCCGAGGATTCTTTTTTCGAGGCTGATGAAAAAGGACAAGGCCAGGTATTTCGGACCTTTTCCCTCTGCCGATGCGGTACGGGAAGCCATCGAGTTGGTGAACAAGCTGATGGGACTAAGAACCTGCAACCGGGTGCTGCCCAGAGACATCGGAAAGGACAGACCCTGTTTGAATTATCACATGGGGTATTGCACGGCACCCTGTGCCGCCGGGAAAATCACGAAGGAAGAATATGGCGACCGTGTCGAGAAGGCCATCGATTTTCTAAGCGGAAATTACAGTGCGGTCATCGAAGACCTGACGAAAAAGATGGAACAGGCTTCGCAGGAGATGCGCTTTGAGGATGCGGCAAAATACAGGGATAGGCGGAACAGCGTCCGGGTGATTGAACAGAAGCAGAAGATGACGGATGCCGATATGGAAGACAGGGATATTATTGCGCTTGCCAAAGAAGAGCAGGATGTCGTCGTGCAGGTGTTCTTTGTCAGAGAAGGCAAAATCATCGGGAGAGAGCATTATTACATGAAGGATCAGGGCGTCTTCGACGACGAAGCCGGCGGCTCTTCTGCCGTCCTGCAAAACTTCGTCAAGCAGTTTTACGGGGGAACGCCCTTTGTGCCAAGGGAACTTCTGCTACAGGAAAAAATTCCGGATCAGGACATGATCGAGAAATGGCTTAGCGAGCGCAGGGGTTCCAGAGTGCATCTCTTCGTTCCCGAGAGAGGCACGAACAAAAGACTGATGGAACTGGCTTCCCAGAACGCTTCTCTCATCCTTTCCCAGGATAAAGAACGGCTGAAACGGGAGGAGGGCAGGACCATCGGTGCGGTCAAAGAGATCGCCAAACTGTTAGATTTACCGAAACTGCAGCGGATGGAGGCCTTTGATATTTCGAATATATCCGGTTTTGCCAATGTGGGCTCCATGGTGGTCTTTGAGGGAGGAAAGCCCAAGCGAAGTGATTATCGCAAGTTTCGGATTCAAACCGTAGCCGGCCCCGATGACTATGCCTGCATGAAGGAAGTCATTGAAAGGAGATTCACGCACGGTCTCCGAAAGCAGGACAGTTTTTCCAAATTTCCGGATCTGCTGCTGATGGATGGCGGCAGGGGACAGGTGAATATTGCGCTACAGGTGCTTCGAGAACTTAATATTTCCGTGCCGGTTTGTGGGATGGTAAAAGATGACAATCACCGTACGAGGGGGCTCTATTACCACAATGTAGAACTGCCGATCGATACCAGGTCGGAGGGCTTTCAGTTGATCACGCGGATTCAGGATGAAGCCCATCGTTTTGCCATCGAATATCACCGTTCTCTCCGGTCCAAGGCGCAGGTCCATTCCACCCTGGACGAGATACCGGGGGTTGGTCCTGCCAGAAGAAAGGCGCTGATGCGGCATTTTGCATCCATTGAGGAACTGAGGGAGGCGACGCCTGAAAAAATTGCAGAGGTGCCGGAAATCCCGGAAAACCAGGCAAAGGCCATCTATGAATTTTTTCACAAGGAAGCGAAGACCAAATAGAAAGAAGAGGAACAGCAAGGGATGGAAAGCGTAAAATTAGAGGAAGTTGTCAAAAAAATGAAGTTCGAGCTGCTGACGCCGAATGTAGATTTTTCCGAGACGGAGATCAGGCAGTGCGATATCAACCGGCCCGCTCTGCAGTTGACCGGTTACTTCGAGCATGACGATGCGAGCCGCATGCAGATCATCGGCATGGTGGAATATTCCTACATGTCGCACATGACGCAGAAACAGAAGGACACTCACTTCCAGAAGCTCCTTGACAGGGGGATCCCCTGCATTGTCTTTTGCAGGAATCTGCAGCCCGACCAGAGTTTCATTGATTTGGCGACCAATGCAAATGTACCGCTGTTTATCACGCCGCATCCGACTTCCCAGGTAATGGCGGAGGTGATTCGGTGGCTGAATGTACGCCTGGCTCCCTGCATCCGTATCCACGGCGTTCTTTGTGACGTATACGGTGAAGGACTTCTGATCACGGGAGAGAGCGGGATCGGAAAGTCGGAAGCGGCACTGGAGCTGATTAAGAGGGGACATCGTCTGGTGTCGGATGATGTGGTGGAAATTCGGAAGGTCAGCGGAGACACCCTGATCGGCTCCGCACCGGAAATCACCAAGCACTTTATTGAACTGCGAGGCATCGGCATCATCGATGTGAAGACGTTGTTCGGTGTGTCCAGTGTGCGTGATACTTCTTCCATTGATCTTGTGATTCGTTTGGAGGAATGGGACAGGGATAAGGATTACGACCGTTTCGGTTTGGAGGAGCATTTTACGGAATACCTCGGTAAAAAAATCATCTGCCACGATATTCCGATTCGTCCGGGAAGAAACCTGGCGATCATTTGCGAGGCAGCCGCGGTCAATCACCGCCAGAAGAAGATGGGATATAATGCCGCACAGGAATTGTACAACCGTGTGCAGAATACGATGAAACTGAATCAGAATCGGGAGGAAGCACCGAAGGCAAGTGAAACCGATGTGACCCAGAAAGCAGCCGAGGCGGATAAGGCGGAAGCATGAGGCAGAGGCTGGAAGGGGAAATCAAAAAGCGTTTGCAGCTCCTTTGCGAAGGAGAAGATCTGCGTTTCGATGAACCCATGAGAGGACATACTTCCTTCCGGGTAGGAGGGGAGGCGGATGCATGGATTTTGGTACAAGATGCTTCTAAGGCAAAAGAACTGCTCATTTTCTTAGAAAAAGAGAAAGTTCCCTACTTCATTACCGGCAACGGTACGGACCTGCTGGTAGCCGATCAGGGGTACCGGGGAGTGATCCTCTGCACGGCGGGGCAGAGACAACCGATTCGAGTGGCAGAGGACAGGATTCTGGCTCCGGCGGGGGCTCCGCTTGCAGCCATTGCGCAGGAGGCTCTCAAGGCATCTCTGAGCGGTTTGGAAGGAGCAGCGGGGATTCCGGGAAGTTTGGGTGGCGCCCTGTACATGAATGCAGGCGCTTATGACTTTGAAATGAAGGAAGTCACGGAGCAGGTCAGTGCCCTTCGGATTGGCACATCCACATCCTCCCATCCGTCCGGGGAAGCAGAAGGAAGGGAAGGCGGCGAAACAGAGAGAGAAAGAGTCCGGCAGGTGCAATTGTCTGGAAGCGAGATGGCTTTCGGTTATCGAAGCAGCATTGCCAGGAAACAGAAACTGTTTTTTATCTCTGCAAAATTAAGGCTGACGCCGGGAAAGCCGGAAGAAATACGGGCCAAAATGGAGGAGCTTGCCTTGCGCAGAAAACAGAAACAGCCGCTGGAATTTGCCAGTGCCGGAAGTACCTTCAAGAGACCGGAAGGCAGTTTTGCCGGAAAGCTGATTGAGGAAGCGGGCCTTAAAGGGTTTCGAATCGGAGAGGCACAGGTATCGGAGAAACACTGCGGTTTTGTGATCAACCGGGGCGGAGCGAGCGCAGATGAAATCATGCAGGTCATCCTTGCGGTGACAGAGAGAGTTGAAGAAAAAACAGGGATCAGACTGGAGACGGAGGTGATCCCTCTCGGATTTTAAACCGCAGAGCCTTTTGGGAGCGGGAAACAGACGCAGCGGTTGGGAACAGCCGCGCAGACAGGAGAACAGGATGGAAGCCGGAAAAAAGGATATGAGAATCGTAATCGTTACCGGAATGAGCGGAGGCGGAAAGTCGACCGCCATTCGGATGCTGGAAGATGTGGGATTCTACTGTGTCGACAATCTTCCGGTTTCTTTGATTGAAAAATTTGTGGAATTGATCAGTCTGCCGGACAGCGAGATTACCAAGGTGGTGATCGGCGTGGATGTACGGACCGATCAAAAATTTGAAGATGCGGAGTACGCCATCCAGGCACTGAAAGAACATGGATATCCGGTGGAGATTCTTTTCATGGATGCCTCGGACGCTGCCTTGATTAAAAGGTATAAGGAAACGAGGAGGATCCACCCGCTGGCACAGCCCGGTGACCCGGTACAGGACGGAATCGTCAGAGAACGGAAGATTCTGGAAGGTACCAAAGAGAGGGCGGACTATGTCATTGACACTTCCCAGCTGTTAACCAGAGAGCTGCGGGAGGAACTGGACCGGATTTTTGTCAAAGATTTAAAATACAATTCGTTAATGATCACGATGCTCTCCTTCGGCTTCAAGTATGGCATTCCGCAGGACGCCGACCTGGTTTTTGACGTCCGTTTTTTACCCAATCCGTTTTATATCGATGCGCTCAAACATTTGACGGGCAATGACCGGCCGGTGAGAGACTATGTCATGGGATTTCCGGAATGCGGAATGTTCATTGATAAGTGCAGCGATCTTCTCTCCTTCCTGATCCCGGGATATATTACCGAGGGGAAGCATCAGCTGGTGGTCGGCATCGGATGTACCGGCGGGCAACACAGGAGTGTAACGATTGCGAATGCCCTGTTTGAGAGGCTGAAGAATGCCGGAGACTATGGCATCAAGATTGCGCATCGGGATTGTAATCCCAATCGGGACAAACACTGAAGGGGAATGAAGGGAAGGGATTTCATCAGAAACGAAGCCCCTTCAAGCAGGAAGAGAACGGATGAGATCATGTCATTTTCAGAGGAAGTCAAACAGGAGCTGATCGGCAAGCTTCCCGCCTCCCGCCATTGTCAGCTGTCGGCAGCAGTGGCGCTGCTTCATCACTGCGGGCTGGTGCAGGAGATAGAAGGGGAGCCTGTGCTCTACCTGCGTACAGACCGCAGAGAGCAGGCACAAAAGCTCTTTACAATATTGAGAAAAACTCTTAGAATAGAGAGAGATTTTTCAAGAGAAGAAGAAAAACTAAGAGTTCGGGGACGCATTTACTTTAGGGCAGGAATCGCATCGCAGGATATGAGAAGAATCCTGACCGCACTGGAAGAAACACGGGATTCCACAGGGGCGGAGCCTGCTGCTTTCAACGGGAAGATCTGCTGTAAACGCACTTATTTGCGAGAAACATTCTTATGCATTGGTTCTGTATCTGATCCTAAGAAGGGTTATCATCTGGAATTCGACTGCGCTTCTGAGGAACAGACTTTTTTTTTACGGAAACTGATGGAAAGCTTTGATATTCATGCGAAAACTTTAAAGCGCAAGAGATATCAGGTGGTTTATATCAAAGAGGGAGAGGAAATTGCGGCCTTACTGAATGTGATGGAAGCGCATGTTTCTCTGATGGCCTTTGAAAATATGCGGATTTACCGCGATATGCGGAATGCAGTCAACAGAAAGGTGAATTGTGAAGCGGCCAATATCTCCAAGACGGCCAGGACCGCCGCCATTCAGGTGGAGAAGATCAGACAGCTGGAGGAAAGAGGGCGGTTAAAGTCGTTAGAAGAAGGATTAAGGGAGGCGGCAGAAGCCAGGCTTCGGTATCCGGAAGCCTCTTTAAAGAATCTGGCGGCGTTAATGGACCCGCCGATCGGAAAATCGGGAATGAATCACCGTTTACAGAAGTTGATGATGCTTGCAGAAGAAAATGCTGAGAATGGGGAGGATGCCGACAAAGGATTGCCACGCATCATAGAGCAGAAAAAGGACTAGAAGGAGAGGATGAATGATGGAAAAACAATCGATTCAGGTGGAGATCAGCGGAGAACTGGGTGCGAGAACAATCGCAGAGATGGTTCAAATCGCTAGTAAATACGAGAGTTCCATGCACATTGAATTCAAAGAGCTGACGGTGAATGCCAAGAGCATCATGGGAATGATGTCCCTCCACATTGAAAACGGAGACGAGCTGACGGTGGTTGCCGAAGGCGCGGATGAAGCAGATGCACTTGCGGATTTGGGAGATTATATCCGGGGGAAAAATGCATTCGCATGAATGACAGGAAATTGCTCTTTATCTACAACACGCATGCAGGCAGGGAGAGAATCAGTTCCCAGCTGGCGGATGTGATTGATGTATTTACGAAGCACGGTTATCTGGTCAGCGCTTATCCTACACAAAGAGCGGGAGATGCCAGAACCGCCGTACAGGAGAGGGAAGAGGGGTATTCTCTTGTTGTTTGCAGCGGTGGAGACGGCACGCTGGACGAGGTCGTGTCCGGGATGATGGAATCCCTGGAACAGTTGCCGATCGGGATGATTCCCGCCGGAAGCACCAACGATTTTTGCCAGAGCATCGGCATTCCGACAGATCTGGTAGAAGCGGCGAAAGTCGCAGTTTCCGGTCGAAGTTTTCACTGTGACGTGGGGATTCTGAATCAGTCCTACTTTGTTTATGTGGCAGGATTCGGATTGTTTACGGACGTCTCTTATCAGACACCGCAGGACATGAAGAACCTTCTGGGGCGTGCGGCCTATTTATTGGAAGGGATCAAGAAACTTTCGGATGTCGGTAGCTATCATTTGAAGATTTCCTACCAAGATCGGATCATTGAGGACGATTTTATTTATGGAATGGTAACCAACTCTCTGTCTGTGGGAGGGCTGAAGAACATCACAGGAGAGATGGTGGAATTCAACGACGGTCTGTTTGAAGTGACGCTGATCAAATACCCGAAGAACATGATCGAACTGTCGACGATCATCACCATGCTGTTAGGGCGGGATGTCGATAATGAATATATCTTCCATTTCAAAACGGCGCAGCTTACGGTAGACAGTCGAAAGAAGGTTGCCTGGACGCTGGACGGAGAATTCGGGGGTTCCTATAAGCACACGGAGATTATGGTAAAACGGGAGGGAGTCATCATCCGGATTCCATAGCTTTGCGTAAGAGTCGGAACACCCGGAAGAGGATGTCGTGTTCCAATTAACAAGCTGTTCATATCTATGTCAAAAAAACGTTACCTCGCCATCGTTTTTTTGACATTCTTTTTTTTTATGATAGGTCTTGTACAGGAGCTGAAACATGCAACAAACTTTTTCATAATAAGTGCCGGATAAACAGAGTTTATCCGGCATCCTCCCTTTTCAGGCCCTTTCACGAATGCGCCGGGAAATCAGAAATCAAGCCTGCATCGTCTCGGGCATCGGATAGTCTACTCCAAAGGTTTCGACCGTCACACTTTTCATCACCTGCGGAACTCTGGGACGATCGGAGAAATCCGTCTCAACGTTCGCAATCTTGTCAACGACATCCATTCCTTCCGTAATCTTGCCAAATGCGGCATATTCGCCGTCCAGATGAGGGGCATCTTTGTGCATGATAAAGAACTGGCTGCCTGCGGAGTCGGGTGCCATGGTGCGCGCCATGGACAGGACGCCCTCCGTGTGCTTCAAATCATTTTGAAAACCGTTGGAGCGGAACTCTCCCCGGATGGCATACCCGGGGCCACCCATGCCGCTGTCGTCGGGGTCGCCCCCCTGCAACATGAAGCCGGGGATCACCCGGTGGAAGATCGTTCCGTTGTAAAAGCCCTTTTGAATGAGGGAAATGAAATTATGGACGGTGTTCGGTGCGATTTCCGGGTATAATTCCGCCTTCATCACATCGCCGTTTTCCATCGTAATCGTCACAATAGGATTCTGATCCATTCTCTTGCCTCCTTAGCGGTAGTCTGTATCGTGGGGGTCAAATTTTTTGACACACATCTTAAAGTATAACATGATACGAAAGTCAAACCTATCGGAAATTCGTTGCGGCTTGTTGGCAAAAAAAGTTTTTGATCTTCGGATACCACCTCTTTTGTGACGCACATTTCTGAAAATTGTGATAAGGTGGAGAAGGAAAAACGACAGGAGTAGGAAAGCTGACGGAGGAGGGCAACATGATTAAGAATATCCTGTTTGATATGGGTGGCGTGCTGATTCATTTTGACAAGGAAATGTTTATGGACCGCTTGAAAATCTCGAAGGAGGATCGGGAGCTTCTGAGGAGAGAAGTGTTTCTCTCTTTTGAGTGGGCGATGATGGACAGAGGAACACTGACGGATTTAGAGGCGGCCGAGATTATGGCAGAGAGGGTTCCGGTCAGGTTAAGAGGCGCCGTACAGCAGCTGGTCGGGATGTGGGACCGGCCGATCGAGCCTGTCGATGGCATGGCACAACTCGTGAAGGAACTCAAGGAGCGGAATTATCGCATTCTCCTCTTGTCCAATGCCAGTTGCAGGCACCCGGATTATTGGAAACGAATCCCGGGACATGAATATTTTGATGATCGCATGATCAGCTATGAGGTCAAGGTAGTCAAGCCGCAGCCGGAGATTTATCTCATGGCTTATGCGAAATTTCACATTCGGCCGAGAGAGACGGTTTTCATTGACGATCTCCCGATGAATGTCGAGGCGGGCATTTATACGGGGATGCACGGAATTGTCTTTCATGGGGACGTGACAGAATTAAGAAGCAAACTGAAAGAACTGGGCGTGGAGATTTAAGTGGATGGAGAAGGAAACGTTCACGGAAGATTCTTCCGTGCGGAAAAGTCTCACCGTGGTTTTTGTTTTAAGTACACAGGACGAGAAGGTGCAGGCGCAGTGCCATCGGGCTGTGAAACATTTGCAGGAACACGGAATCCGGTCGGAAATCCGGACGGAAGAGGATGCGATCAGGATGATAGGCGGGCTTCACGAAGAAGCGGGAGCACAGCGAAATGCCAGGGAGATCGCAAAGAGGACGGAAGCGTTTCGTAAGACTCTTTTTTTATCGGATCGTAGCCAAATGCTTGAAAAGCTAAAGAAGGAGGGAGCCTGTGCCATTGCGCTTTCTCATGCGAAAAATCGGGCGGAAGCATTCTCCGGTATCTCATACATCTTTGCAGAGGTCGATGAGGTAGAAGCGGATTCTTATGTGAAGGCTTATGAGAGGGAAGCGAATCTCCCGTGGCAGATCCTGGAGACGGAGCGGCTGCAGGTACGGGAAACCACGGTGCAGGACATCGAAGCGTTCTACCGGATCTATGCGGGAGCCTCCATCACCAGATTCATGGAGGGGCTGTTTCCGGATCCGCAGGATGAGAGGCGCTACACAGAGGATTATATCCGCAATGTATACGGGCTTCTGGGCTTCGGGGTCTGGACGGTGGTGGAAAAAGCAAGCGGAGAGATCATCGGACGCGCGGGCTTCTCCATCCGGAACGGATTCGAGGAGGTGGAGCTCGGCTTCCTGATCGGAGAGCCCTGGCAGAGGAAGGGTTATGCAAAGGAAGTCTGTCAGGCGATTCTGCAATACGGGAAGGAGGTGTTGGGCTTTTCCATGGTGATGGCACTGGTCAAAAAAGAGAATACCATTTCCATCCATCTGCTGCAGGAGCTTGGTTTTGTCGTCACGGAAGAAGTGGAGATTGAAGAAAATATTTACGGAAACCGCTACCTGAGAGGGGAAGAGGAGGAGCAGACGAAACAGGCAAGCGGAACGGTCGCACTTACACCGGCGCACTTCGGGTCCTACCTCAAGATGAAGGTGCAACCGGACAAAGAGGGAGCCGAGGGGGATTGATACGGGAGAGTAAGATTCCGGTGAGCGAGATCTGTTCCAGCCGGAGGCGGTTCAGGTGGCTCGCCCGAGGGAAAATTCCCAAAATGGTTCAGAAATGCTATACTAAACTGGTTTATCATGATACGGGGTGCGGAAGATCCAACCTGCGTGCATGCCTGATGGCAATGCCTGATGGCAGGGCAAGGGTGTCTTCCGGCACATAGCTTTTGATGATCAGAAAAGGAGAACGGAGTATGTCCTATAGAACACATACCTGCGGGGAGCTGCGCCTGATGGATGCGGGCAAAAAAGTCCGCCTCGCCGGATGGATGGAAAATGTCCGGGAAGTGGGGGCGGGTCTTGCCTTCTTAGTGCTTAGAGATTTTTACGGAACGACGCAGGTGGTATTGGAATCGGAGGAACTGGTCAGGCAGGTCAGGGAGATCCACAAGGAATCCACGATTCAGGTAGACGGAGTCGTGCGCGAGCGATCTTCGAAAAATCCGAAGCTGGAAACCGGCGACATCGAGGTGGTGCCGGAGGCGGGCGGCATTCAGGTGCTGGGAGCCTGTCGTTTCCAGGAACTTCCTTTTGAGATCAACCACAGCAGGGAAGCGGATGAGACACAGCGGTTAAAATACAGATATCTGGATCTCCGCAATCCGGAGATGAAGAAAAATATTGTATTGAGATGTCAGGTCATTTCCGCTCTGCGGGAGGCCATGACTAGGCACGGTTTTCTGGAAATCACCACGCCGATTCTGACGGCTTCCTCTCCGGAGGGAGCAAGGGATTATCTGGTGCCTGCCAGAAAGCATCCGGGTAAATTCTATGCGCTGCCACAGGCACCGCAGCAGTTCAAGCAGCTTTTGATGACGGCGGGCATCGACCGATACTTTCAGATCGCGCCCTGCTTCCGGGATGAAGATGCCAGGGGAGACAGGAGTCCGGGGGAATTCTACCAGCTGGATATGGAAATGGCCTTTGCCACGCAGGAGGATGTGTTCTCCGTTTGTGAGGAGGTGCTGCCACCGATTTTTGCCAAATTCGGGACTTATCACAGAGCTTCCGGTGCGCCTTTTAAGAGAATTCCCTACCTGGAGGCCATGGAAGTCTATGGCAGTGACAAACCGGATCTGCGCATTGATTTAACGGCAAAAGATGCAACGGCGCTCCTCCGGGACTGCGGTTTTCCTCCCTTTGCGGAAGAAGGCGCTCAGATCAAGGCGGTCGTCATCTCCGACTTCCATGAAAGCCGGAAGATGATCGAGAAAACCTGCGCGGACGTAGAGGTGCAGGCAGGAGCCAAACCCGCCTGGTTCCGTATCGACGAAAAGGGAGAAATTGTCGGAGGAATCGCCAAGTTTCTGCAGGAAAAGGCAGAGCTTGTGAAGCGAGAGCTGGAACTTGCCCCCAACACGCTGGTGGTTCTTTCTTCTGGAAAAAAACAACTGGCGCAGAAGGTGGCGGGTGTCGTCATTAAGTTGTTCGGGGCTGCTGTTCCCGGCCATATAGACAAGGAACAGTATGCGTTCTGCTGGATCGTGGATTTCCCGATGTATGAGATCGGGGAAGAGTCCGGAGAGCTGGAATTTTGTCATAATCCGTTTTCCATGCCGGCGGGCGGGATGGATGTCCTTCTAAAAGCGGAGAGAGGAGAGATCGACCCTCTGACGATCACGGCGGATCAATATGACATCGTCTGCAATGGGATCGAGCTTTCCAGCGGAGCAGTCAGAAATCATGATCCGGAAATCATGGTGAAGGCATTCGAAATGGTACGGCTGGGCGAAGAGGATGTCAAAAAGAAATTCCCTGCCATGTATCACGCCTTTTCCTATGGAGCGCCGCCTCATGCCGGGATTGCACCCGGAATCGACCGTATGGTGATGCTGCTTGCCGGAGAGTCTTCCATCCGGGAAATCATTCCGTTCCCGATGAACAAGAACGCACAGGATCTCATGATGGGAGCTCCCGGAGAAGTAACGAAGAAACAGCTGGAGGAGCTGCATATCACCCTTTCAGAGGTGGAATGATGCAATATTAGGACAAAAAAACAGAGGATTCCCGGGAGCGGAATCCTCTGAAATTTTTTTGCGTCTTGTGCAAAAAGTCTAATGCGACCAGTCTTGTGCAAAAAGTCTAATGTGATCAGGCTTGTGCGAAAAGTCTAATGTGATCAGGCTTGTGCGAAAAGTCTAATGCGATCAGTCTTGTACGGAAAGTTCCGTATGAAAAAGGCTGTCTCCGGCGTGTACCTAACCCAGGAGGTTCAGAGTGTGAATGCGCTTCGCATCCGCCTGTTTCTTCTGCATCTGGGTCTGCACCGCCTGCAAGAGCTGATTTTTCTTCATCCAGCCGGAGCGGTTGACCATGGTCTGCAGATCATCTTCCTTGTACGTCGCCAGATGGTTTTCGGACGAGAGACGATTGAAGGCAATCGCATGGTCTAAGTTGTTGCTTTCGGCGCCGTTTGTGCTCCTAAGAGAAGAAACCTTCTCCATGGCCTTATCAATGACCTTGGTGTCGACCTTTTTGGTAAAGTCGATCTCATCGATGCCAAGCGCTTTTAAGGTGGCATTTCCGGCAGAAACACTCTCCATCCTGCCGTTTCCGTCCGCTGCTACATCAAATTTCTGATGAGATCCGTCTAAAAGTTTGTTTTCGTTGAAGGAGGTGGAGGCCGCTATATCCGCAATGCCTTGTTTGTACTGCTCCACCTGATCCTGCATCACCTGACGGTCATCGGCATTATAAACAAAACTGTTGAGGGCCTTTACTGCCAATTCTCTGATTTTTTGCAGATAATCCTGAATGCCGTCAAGTGCCCCGTCGGAGATACGGGTTACACTCTGCGCCATCTCCATATTCTCGGTGCCGGCATCGATGCCGCGAATCTCTCGCTCCGTCTTTTCACCGAAGGCGGATTCCACCGGATTCTTATAGATGCTGCTGGGATCTCTGGAATAATAATATTGTCCGCTTACGCCTAATACGCCGCTCATTTTGTCTACCCCGTGCGCTTCAAGCACATCATCCATGGTTGTCAAGATGATACTATCATAATTAAAAGAATAAATCAAATAAAATTAAAAATTATGATAATATAAGCGCCTGTTGCATCCAAATCCACGTCGGCTGATTGGTAGAAAAATGCCCTGCTTGTCTACGCCTTCTTTCGGCAGGCTTCGCAGGCATCCATGACAATCCCGCGGAAGCCTTTTTCCTCCAGAACGTGGACGGCTTCGATGGTGGTGCCCGCAGGAGAGCAGACCATGTCTTTTAATTCACCCGGGTGCTTTCCGCTGGAGAGTAAGAGCTTGGCACTGCCCTCCACCGCCTTGGCGGCGAAATGATACGCCTGTTTCCTCGGCATTCCGCCTCTCACCGCCGCATCCGCCATCGCTTCGATGAACAAAAAGACATAGGCGGGGGAGGAACCGCTGATGGCGGTGACCGTATCGAAGAGGGCCTCCGGCACCAGCTCCGCCTCTCCGAAAGAGGACAGCAGCTCCATTATTTTTTTGAGATCATTTTCGCTCACCAGTGCATTGGAGCAGACCGCGGTCATTCCGTCACTGACAAGGGCGGGTGTATTGGGCATGAGGCGGACGATACGGATCTTTTTTTCCGGACCGAAGCCCTGCTGCAGTTCCGCCAGGGAAACCCCTGCAATAATGCTGATAAAAAGCTGGTTGTCCCGCACTTCTTCACGGATATCACGCAGCACGTCCGGTAAATAGGCGGGCTTGACGGTTAAAAAAACAATCTCCGCCTCGCTCACGACATAGGCGTTGGAGTCGGTCATATTGATGCCGTGATTTTGTTTCGTCCGCTCTCTCCCCTCTCTGGACGGTCCGGAGCCGATGATCTCCTCCGGCAGATAGAGTCCCGACCTTAGAATGCCGCCGATGATGGCATTTGCCATATTTCCGCAGCCGATAAAACCCAGTTTCATAAAAAAATCTCCTTTTGAAGCAACTTTTGACATCGGTATCATCATAGCATAAGGTCATAAAGAGGTGCACGGCAAGCGGAATGAAAAAGAGGTCAGTGCATCATGCGGGAGCAAGAGGGACGGGGAATACAGAAGGAAATACAGAAAAAGAAAGGATCACCATGGTCAACGAAGAGGCATGGAAGGAGATCGAAAATTTCATTTTTATCGGGGAAGAAAGGATGCAGCCTGCGGATCTGATGATTGTGCCGGGAGCGCCGCAGGAGCTGCTTGCCCATCATGCTGCCGGGCTCTTTCACGGAGGATTTGCAAAGGCTGTCCTGGTGAGCGGCAAATTCAGCTACCGCAGACAGAGCTTTGCAGAAGAATGGAAGGCGCAGCAAGGAAAGGAGGATACCGGTCCGGGTGGAGACACGGGGGTCGACCCCGCTTCCTATCAAACGGAGGCTGCGTGGCTAAAAGCGCTGATGGTGAGGGAGGGAGTGCCGGAATCTGCGATTTGGACCGAAGAAGAATCGACGAATACCTTTGAAAACGCAAGGTTTTGCCGGAAGCTGCTGGAGGCTGGAGGAATCCGACCGCACAACATCCTGCTGTGCACCCAGGCTTTTCATGCAAGAAGGGCGAAGATGACCTTTCAGTCCGAATTTGTGGAGCAAAAGATCTACGTGTCTTCAGTGGTCACCCGGGGGATCGGCAGAGGGACATGGATGCAGACGCAGGAGGGCTTTGATACGGTGATGAAAGAATTGGAGAACTGCGGCGCTTACTTTAGCGGGAAAAGAATGTACGAGAGTGCATGCATGGGACGTCCGGCTTCCGAACGGAAAGGCAGGGACCACTAGGAATCAAGCATTGGCTGCCCACCTAGGCAGCCAATGCTCAAGTGGCCCTCTGTCATTCGGCATTCGTCAACTTCTTTTATGGGCGAACGATTTTTTCCGCCAGTGAAAACATTTGCTTCGCAGACAGTTCCTGTTCCATGTCTAACAGAGAATAACGCACGCCTTTGTACGTGAACCAAACGTCACTGGCAAACACGGTCTGGCGTTTGTCCGTGCCATAGTTGATGGAGAAGGCGGGATCTTCCTGCGCTCTTTTTTCCTCTTCGGCGGTCGGGTGCTCTTTTGGGGGGAGATAGAGCAGTTCCGATTTTGAGTAGTAAAGGGTGCAGCCGCCGACCTCTTTTTTCTCCTGATAGAAGTCTTTGTCGTCTCCTGCTTGACCTGCGTCTGCCGCCGGTTCCGTACTAAGGAACAGTTTGTGCCCGCTCTGGTCGGTATAAGTGAGGTCCAGACCGTTTCGCTTGTGCATTTCGTTTCCGTCTTCATCGGTGTCTGCAATTGCAGTCAGATGGATACCGGCGAAGGTGAAGCCTCCGGAAAGCTCTTTAGGTGCTTGTACTTGCAGACCGGCCTGCTTCTCTGCCTGCGGAAGCTCGTCGTAGGAAACATAGTCATAGGCAGCATGACTGGTTTTGATCACACCGTTTAACAGTCCGGCGGCGTAGGCGGTGCCTGTGAACATCAAACAGGCGACGATAGCAATGGCAATTTTAGAAAATTTTCTCATTCTGAATCCTCCTTGCGTGTGAGAAGGTTGTAAGGTTGCGATCTTGTTGCTCCCATTCCCTCGCTGTTTGGCGGAACCGGCACGGGAAAGTTTTGTTAAAATTTGATCTCTGCACAGCCTGGAGGGCCCTTCCTGATCGGCAAGCTGGTGCATCTGTTCTCTTAGTGTTTCATCAAATTCCGGGTCGTTCCACATAGGCTTCCTCCTCTTCTGTGAGAGACTTTCTTTTCTGTAATCTTGCATCTTCCGTGCGGACGAACTTCGCCTTTAGAGCCTTTCTGCCGGAGAATAGCCGGCTTTTGATCGTGCCCTGGGAGCAGCGGCAGATTCCGGCGATTTCCTGAATGGACAGGTCGTTGTAATAAAAAAGAACAATGACCTCCCTCTCCTTCGGTTTTAGCTCCAGCAAATATCTCTGCAGATCCAGCCTTTGCGGGACCTCCTCCTGAAGGGGGAGAGATGCCGAAGCATTGGTCTCTTCCACGTCCGCAACTCTTGCGATTTCTTCTTCCGGATATTCTCTCCGCAATTTTTTTTGCCTCTGATAGACGAGGTTGGTCATGATGCGGAAGAGCCAGGCTTTGTATGACTCTTTCCTGCGCACCTGATTTCCCTTGGTGAAGGCGATCAGGAAGGTGTCTTGCAAGACATCCTCTGCATCATAGCGGTTGCCCGTCATCAGATAGGCACTGCGAAACAGGATGGCATGATACGCTTCATAAATTTCATCAAAAGAGGGCATGGGTAGCTTCTGCTCCACCGGCGGTTTTCCTTTCTTCATTGGATGCATCTGTATATAAGAGTAGGGGAAGGGGAGAAAGGTTCAAGTAAATTGAAAGAAGTTTAGAGCTCAGAAAAAAGAAGGTCGTAGACCATTAGAAAATGATTTGAATCGTAGTGCAGCGATTTATAAAGATCTGAAAATCGTCCCTCATACGCCAAATTCCCTGGAGAGCTCTTCATCTACTTCTTCCACGGAATAAGTTCTGCCGCTGCGAAGGGATTCCATGCCCTTTTGTAACTGGGCGTCCAGCTGCTCCCCGGTTATGTCGTAGGTGCTGGTTGGCTCCGGGGAGGATAGGTGGTTGGAATCAATTCGGGCAGGGGTGATCGATTTGTTTGCCATGTTTTCACGCTCCTTTTTTCATAGAATACCCAATGTCGCCTACAGGTGCAAGTGATCGAAAATGACGAAGAAGTTCGTAAGACTTGAAGAAAACGCGACTTTGGGGTAAAAGCGTAAAAAAGAAAGTGCGACTTTGGGGGAAATCCGTAAAAAAGAAAATGCGATTTTGTAAAGTAAGTATCTCAAAGAAAAGAAGCGGGGGATGAGATTGAGCTTAACGAGGAAAGGAAAATCAACAAAATGCAAAAAACAGTTTCAAAATAAGAGTTGATCTATTATAATGTTGGTGCATCAAAGGGAAGATTTGGCAACGGCAAGGAAGTGAAGAGAGGCTGTTATGCAATATACGGACATTGGAATCGATCTTGGTACGGCGAGTATTCTGGTTTACATCAGAGGGAAGGGCGTGGTTTTAAAGGAACCCTCCGTCGTTGCTTATGATAGAGATACAGAGAAAATTAAGGCGATCGGTGAGGATGCCAGGCTGATGCTCGGCAGGACGCCGGGGAATATTGTGGCGGTGAGACCGCTCAGGCAGGGCGTGATATCGGACTATAAGGTGACCGAGCAGATGATGAAGCACTTTATCACCAAGTCAATCGGGCACCGTGCTTTTCGTAAGCCGATTATTGCCGTCTGTGTCCCCAGTGGCGTGACAGAGGTGGAGCGCAAGGCGGTAGAGGATGCGACCCTGATGGCGGGAGCCAGGGATGTCAAGATCATCGAAGAGCCGATTGCAGCTGCGATCGGAGCAGGGATTGATATTACAAAGCCCTGTGGCAATATGGTCGTGGATATCGGCGGCGGGACGAGTGATATCGCTGTGATTTCCCTTGGCGGCACGGTTGTCTCGACTTCCGTGAAGATTGCGGGAGATGACTTTGACGAAGCGCTGGTTCGCTTTATGAGGAAAAAACATAACCTCCTGATCGGAGAGAGAACCGCGGAGGATATCAAGATTCGCATCGGTTCTGCTTACCCCCGTGCGGAAGTGGATTATATGGACGTGCGCGGAAGGAATCTGGTGACCGGACTTCCCAAGACGGTCAAGGTGTCTTCCGAGGAAACGGAGGAAGCGCTCAGGGAGCCGACTTCGCAGATTGTAGAGGCCATCCACAGTGTGCTGGAGAAGACCCCTCCGGAACTGGCGGCGGACATTGCAGATCGAGGAATTGTTCTGACGGGAGGAGGAAGTCTCCTGCGTGGGCTGGAGGATCTGATTTCGTCCAAGACCGGCATCAATACGGTGACGGCAGAGGATCCGATGACGGCGGTGGCGATCGGCACCGGAAGGTACGTGGAATTTTTGGCGGGCTACAGAGAAAATTGAGAAAAAATCGTAAGGAATGATAAACGAGGTATAAAGTTTAGCGGTTCCCTCTCCGATATACAAACCGGATAGTAGGTTTGTCGGAGGGGGTATTTTTATGATCAAGGGGCTTTACACCGCATATACCGCGATGGTGAATGAACAGAAGCGGATGGACATCACCACGAATAATCTGGCGAATGCGAATACCGTCGGCTTCAAAAAAGAGGGTTCCACGCAGCAGTCTTTTTCCGATGTACTGGGGTTAAAGATCAAGGATCTCTCGGATGCACCGAATCTCCCGAGAAAACTGGGAACCATGAATCTCGGAGTCAAACTGGGAGAAACTTATACGGACTGGACAGAAGGTCCGATGCGCTCCACCGGCGAGGCCTATGATATGGCGATCGGCGGGAGGGGCTTTTTTGCCGTGGAATATACCAATAAAGCGCCGAACGTGACCTGGGAGGAAAAACCGCAGACGAAGACCCTGTATACCAGGGACGGGAACTTTACGGTGAGGCAGGACGGTGCGCTGGTGACGCAGGATGGAGATTATGTACTCGACCAGAACGGCAGGCATATTACGGTAGATCCGGTCGCAAAGGTTTCCATCAATACGCAGGGGCAGATCTGGCAGAACGGAAAGGCGGTTGCGCAGGTCGGCTTGTTTGATTTTGCCAATTATGACGAACTCTCCCACTACGGGGAGAACTTCTTTGAGCCGGTGGCAGGTGCAAGACAGGTGCCCGCTTCCGGGAGAATTCTGGCCGGTTTCCTGGAGCAGTCCAATGTCTCTACCGTGGACGAGATGGTGAATATCATCGCCCTCCAGAGGCATTATGAAGAGAATTCCTCCATGATTCATACGGTAGATGAGACATTGAAGACAGCCACGACACAGGTGGGGAAAGTCTAAGGATTCGGTATAAAGTCATCGGGGGTTAGCGTAGAAGATATGGATTGATAAGGCTTCGGTAAAAAAACGATTGCCACCGGAGAAAATTCCGAGATAGGAGTGAGTATGGTACGCAGTTTATGGACGGCAGCAACGGGCATGAATGCCCAGCAGACCAATGTGGATACGATTTCGAACAACCTGGCCAATGTCAATTCGGTCGGATATAAGGCGCAGGCAGCGCAGTTCAAGTCTCTTCTGTATCAGACCCTTCAGTCCCCGGCGACAACGGCAAACGGAGAGCCGAAACCGACTTCCTCTCAGGTGGGATTGGGAGTCAGGACCTCCTCGATTAACGGATTCTTTTCTCAGGGCAGTATGCTTGCCAATGATTCGGAGACCGCCTTCGGCATTGAGGGAAAAGGTTTTTTTGCCTATCATGATGCGAATGGGGCGATTCGTTACACGAGAAACGGCGATCTCACTTGGGCACTGGGAAAAAACGACGGCTCACAGCTGGTGCTTACCACGTCGGACGGAAATCCCATCCTGGACGTCAATGGAAAAGAGATTCGGGTGGACGGCAACCGCATTGCTTCCAGACTGAAGGTGGGAGGCGACGGCGTGATCACTTATCCGGATGAGAAGGGAGTAACCCAGTCGCTTGGAATTACCGTAGGCCTGTGGCAGTTTGAAAACCCCGGCGGTCTGGAGAGAATCGGCAGCACCTCTTTTGCGGTGACGCAGGCCAGCGGCGGCGCTCTCAATGAGGCGACGGACAAGAGACTGGAGCACAGCAAAATCCGTACCGGCTACCTCGAAGGCTCCAATGTCAACGTAGCCACCGAAATGGTGAACCTCATCGTGGCACAGCGCGCCTACGAAATGAACTCCACCTCCATCCGAACCACCGACGAAATGATGCAGACAGCAAATCAGCTGAAGAGATAAATTTAACAGGAACAGAGCGCACTGATTTGCGTCCTTCCGTCCGAAGCACTTGCTGCTGAGGACGAGAGAAGAGGTAAAGGAAGAGAGTGTGAGCGCACTCTTCGGCGCAGCCGAACTGGAATGAGTGCGCGAAGGCTGCGAGCGAAGCGAGCAAGCATGATGCAAACAGCAAATCAGCTCAAGAGGTAAATAGATGGCAGATTATATGAATCTTTCCGGCATCTCCGCAGATGCCTATCAAAACTACTACACGAAGAACCTGGACGCCACCAGATCGGACAGTCTTAAAAAGACGCTGGGCGGCGTTTCGAAAGAGGCGACCGATCAGGAGTTAATGGGCGCCTGCAAGAAGTTCGAGGCTTACTTCATGCAACAGATTTACAAGGAAATGAAGAAGCCGATTGAAGAGATGAAGAAACGAAACGGAAACGGGAATCAGTCGTTCGGAACGCTGACCGATTATTTCGAAAATAATACGATGTCGGAGCTTTTCGAAAAAAATGCGGGAAGCGCTGGCGGTGGCGTCGGACTGGCGAAGATGCTCTATGAGAGCATGAAGCGGAACAGAGCGTAAAGCGAACCGGACCACAAGGCAAATCGGAGCACAAGGCATTCGAAACGTGAACGGATGATGCAGGAGAGGGCAGGTTTTCCGCCCTCTTTTTTTACCTGTCTGTTTGTATGTGCTTTACCATTTCCAAAACGGCGTGGTTAAAATGATGTTGTTGCTTATATTCCCATCAAGTCCTCGTTACTGCTTGTATCAAGCAGTCTTTGCAAGTCTGCGATATCGGGTAAGGCTTTAATAAGATCCGACGACATGTCTTTCGATGTTTTGTATGTTGCAACACCCATTGGCTTTGAATAATCTCTAATAACAAAGTCCACAAATGCCTTATTCATGTCTTTACAGAGAATAATACCAATGGATGGATTTTCGTGGGGTTTACGCTCGTATTTATCTAACACGCTTAGATAGCCGGACAACTGTCCGAGATAGGATGTTTTGAACTTGCCTTTCTTCAGTTCTACTGCAACAAGACAGTTTAATTCACGACAGAAAAACAGGAGATCAATATACTGCTCCTCTCCGAAGGCATCCAGATGAAATTGATTTTTTATGAATGCAAAGTTTTTACCAAATGTCAGGATAAAATTCTTGATATTATGGACAATGGCATTTTCGATTACCTTCTCATCGATATCCGCTTGGTCGCGAATATCCAGTTCTTCAACATTCATATAGTCTAGGAGATACTCGTCTTTGAATGTATTGATTGCCCGTAGGGCCTGTGCGCTTGACGAGATGGTTGTGAGAAAGTTATTCACGAGCTTGCCTTGGTGGTAGAAATCATTGCGGGCAATACTATCTTTCAACAAACCCACTGTATAGTGCTCAGCGGCACAAAGTTTGATATAGAATAAACGCTCTTCCAGTGTTTTAACCTTTGATAGAATAAAAACATGTTGCGTGAACCCGATTGATAAGAAGGCTTCAACCGGGAATTCCCTTGAATTTGGCAAGCTTAACTGACGGAGATCCGAGGCAGGAACATCTGTATCAGATTTGGCAGTTACAACTGCCAAATTGTCGGGCTCGCTCTTTGAAGCAATCGTCATAGGGGAATATAACGCTGACCACTCTTCATAGAAACGGCGCATATTTCGAAGGTTCCTAGCGGAAAAACCTCTTAGACCGGGCATTTCACTTTCTAAGCGATGGCTAATGGTGTCGATCGCCTTGTTACCCCAAGAGCTGAACCGAGAGTTTTCGGAGATATATCGTCCAATCCAATAATACAGGCTTAGCTGATTTTCGTTGACGGAACGGACAGCGCTATACTGGCTCCGCAGGATAGCAAGTTTAATCGTTTTTACAGCATCATCATAATTTGTAAGTGCACTCATTTGAGTCGTCCCTCGTGTGATGGCTATAGCTATTGTGTGTTCTCTGTTCCAATCCTTGTTTACATTATACTGATTTCTACAACCATAGACTCGATCGTTGCAAATGCATGAGATCATTCTAAGAGTGAACAGATGATGCAGGAGAGGGCAGGTTTTCCGCCCTCTTCTTTTTACGCACCTGTTTGTATGCGCTTTACCATTTCCAAAACGGCGCGGTTAAAAAAGGCGCTGTCTCTGGTTGGAATATTGTGCCCCTGCCCTTTTCGCTCACAGAACCTTCCTCGAGGGAAAAGAGCCGCAATTTCCCTGCTGTGGCTTTTTTTCACCAGATCGTGTGACCCGACAAGAACGAGAACAGGGTAGTCGGCATGGCGAAAGGCGGACGCCGGGATATCGACATCTTCGCGTAAAAGACGGGAGGCACGGGCTCTGCGGCAGAAGGAGGGGAGGACAAGACCCGGGACTAGATAGAGTGCCTCTTCCACATAACAGGAATATCTGGAAAAAAACTTTAAACCGTTTAAGCGTAGATTCCCGCTGTTGGCAAGGATGCCCGCAACCCTTGCTCCGTGTCTGCCGGCGTATTCGATGGCAAGGTTCGCACCGTCGCTGTGACCGACAAGGAGACATTTCTCGATCTGAAGAAAAGAGAGCAGTTCTTCCAGACCATCGGCAAGGTGTGCAAAGCTGATCTCGCCGGACAGCTCTCCGGATTTTCCATGCCCGAGGCTGTCCACGAAGATGAGCTTCAATTTTTTTGCAAGGAGGCGCTGCTTTTGAAAGTAACGGCCATCTAAGTTGTTGCCGTGAAGGAAGACGACCGGGAACCCCCGTCCCAGAATCTCATAATAGATATACTCGCCATTTGTTCGATAGAAATTCATTTTCTTCAGTTCTCTTCTTCTCGCTGTCTGACAATGTCCATAATGCTGCCATCCCTTGCTTCAATGATTGCTACGACTCGGTCCGTATAGACAAGTTCTGCGGGCTTTCCGGCCATACGATAGGCAATATCTCTCAGTTCTTCGATGGATTTTAGGGGCAGATGGGCATCATTGGCGGCATCTTGAAGGTCTTTACGTATGGGGTTTATCGCAATCCCATAGTCGGTAATGATCACGTCCACATCTTCGCCCGGGGTGGTGACGGCCGTGACACGGTCCCGGATGGTAGGAATTCTTCCCTGTAGAAGGGGCGTAATGACGATGGTGCATTTTGCCCCGGCTGCGGTATCGGGATGACCGCCCTGCGCACCCATGAGCTCGCCTTCCGAGCTGACTACCACGTTGCAATTAAAATGGACATCCGCTTCTAACGTATCTAGGATGACAAAGTCCAGCTGATTCACCACGGCTCCCTTGCAAAAGGGGTCGGCATACTCCCTTGTTGTAATGGAAAAATGTCTGGGGTTTTGCATGAGGCTTTGGATAGATGGTAAGTCAAAGTCCTGTGTATCCAGAAGACAGGAAACAAGGCCTTCGTCAAGCAGATCGCACATGGGCTTCGACATTCCACCTGCACCAAAGCCCATGGTGATTTTTTTACTTCGAAGTTGGTCGGCCAGAAAATGAGCAGTCGCAATGGCAGCGCTGCCAATTCCTGTTTGGAAACGAAATCCGTCTTTAAAATAAGGGGTGATAGCAATGAATTCGGCACAGGACTTTGCCATCATGCGCTTTCTTGGGTCTGTAACCGGACGTGCGGCACCGGTGGCAATTTTTTCCGGATCTCCGATGGCATCGACCTTGACCACATAATCCACATTGGTCATGGAAATGTCCGCGGGAAAATTGGGGAAGGGGAGGAGACAGTCGGTTAGAACGACTACATACTTCGCATATTCTGCGTCAATGGCAGCATAGGAAAGCACACCGCAGTTGCTTTTTCCACCGACTCCGCGGCAATTCCCATAATCATCGGCGCTGGGAGCGGCAATGAAGGCAATGTCAATTTGGGTCTCTCCTGTTTCGATTGCGCGAATGCGCCCGCCATGGGAGCGGAGGATCGCAATTTTCTTTAGTTTTCCACGGCTAATGGCCTCTCCGATCTTTCCACGCACACCGGAACTTTCAATCCCTGTGATGGTGCCGTCCTCGATCATGGGAACGAGGGTATCTTCTGCATGGCTCAAGGAAGTTGCGCTGAGGGTGATGTCTTTTAGCCCCATTTCATGGATAGCCTGCATCACCTGCATGGTGGCAAGATCTCCTTCGCGAAAATGGTGGTGGAAGCTGATCGTCATTCCGTCATGGGCATGGCAGCGCATTAGTGCATCGGAAATGCTAGGAAGAAGTTTGGTGCCGCTTCCGCCGATTCTTGCCCGCCCTGTTGGAGAAGCTTTCGTGTACTCGTGCCCATCTAGCTGCCTACTACCTTGAAAAACAGATTTTCCTGTTGCTTTTTGGATGTCCTCGGGAATTTCCCTTCCTACCGCATTAAGCATGTTCCACCTCCTGTAGGAGACCGGCTGCCTTCGCAAGAGCCAGTGTTCGCCTTGCACCCTCTAAAAAGGCAATATCAATCATTTTTCCATCGACCGTAAAGACGCCGATTCCCTCTGCACGTTTGGATGCGATTTCATTGACTACTTTTGTGGCAAAGGAAATTTCCGCTTCTGTTGGGGTAAAAATTGCGTGAACCAGAGGAATCTGTCTGGGGTTGATAATCGACTTGCCATCGAATCCCATGTCGTGGATGAGTTTGACTTCTGCCTGGAAGCCTGCGTCATCCTCCAGATCGGTGTAAACGGTGTCAAAGCACTGAATTCCCGCAGCTCTGGCATGGATCAGGATGAGCTGCCTGGCGCCGGCAAGTTCCACCCCTGTGCCTGTGATACGAGTATGCAGATCCTTCGTATAATCGCCGGCAGATAAGGCAATACCGAAGAGTCGAGGGGAGGCATGACAGATTTCTTCCAGATGGATCACACCCTCGGCCGATTCAATCGCTGCCATGAGAAGGGTATGCCCCTCCTCCACACCGGCTTCGACTTCTGCCTTTGTTACTTCTGCTTCTACTGCAAGAACATCCGTCTCCCTCTCCGTTTTGGGGATACGGATGCTGTCACAACCGGCAAAGACGGCACAGCGAATGTCTTCCTTCCAGAACGGGGTATCGATTCCGTTGATACGGACCACTTTCTCGCAATTTTGGTAGTCTACGGTTCTGAGGGCATGGAAAAGAGTAAAGCGCGCAGCATCCTTTTCAGAAAGAGCAACGGCATCCTCCAGGTCAAAAATCAGGGAATCCGGCTGATACAGATAGGGGTCTTTTAAGAGATTCGGCTTCTGTGCATTTAAGAACATCATGCTTCTTCTCAAACGATTCTTCCTGTTATTGCCATTGTTCATGATATAGTTCCTCCCAAGGAAGGGCTTCTGTCTGCCCCTTTGCACGGTAAAGCGCAGCCTGCAGGCGTGCAACGATCATCGGATCGAAGGCGCCCATATCTTCCACGTCAACCTGTACGTTTTCGATCTGCATTTTTTCTAAAACAGCCAGAATGAGGGACCGGATATGTGAACCATATTCGTAGAATACCTTCGATTGTACATGGACGGTTGACGTCCCCTGCCCTTTTGAGACAGTGATGAGACAATCGCACTTTTCCGTGCTTCCTGCACTTGCTGTTTGTGTAATTTCCATAAATAGCTCCTCCATGAGTTTCCTGCTCGCAGGCCCCTGTCGTTTGAACGGACGGATGTCACTAAAAGTATATCCTGTTTGCGGAGGACACGCAGTGAATTTTCAGTGAATTTACGAAGATGTTTCAAGGCCGGAGATGGAAACGTTAAAGTAGGAGTGTTTTTTATAACGATGTTCACACGGATAGACCAGTTACTGAGCAAGAAAATCTCTTTTTAAGAAAAGAAGAAAGCAGGACGTAAACTCCCTTCCGCTTCTGCTATAATAAGGGGTATGTCGAACTATTCACTTTTACTTGCAGATGATGAAGAAGAAGTTATACAGGCGATTCTGAAAACCATTGATTTTGAGGCACTGGGCTTCCGCGTCATGGGCTATGCAAGGAACGGGGTCAGGGCACTGGAGATGGCGGAGGAGGAGACGCCGGATGTGGTCATGACCGATATCCGCATGCCTTATATGGACGGGTTGGAGTTGGCAAAGAGGCTGAAGGAAGAATTCCCCGCCACCAGACTGTTAATCTTTACCGGGTTTGATGAGTTTTCCTATGCAAAAGAGGCGGTGCATTTGGAGGTGGAGGAATACATTCTAAAGCCTGCCGGTGCGGAGGAACTGAGGGAAGTTTTTACCAGACTGCACAAGTCGATGGATGAAGAGCGCGATGAGAAGCGGAATGTAGAAAAGTTAAAAGACTATTATCTGCAGTCGCTCCCGCTTTTACAGGCGAATTTCTATACCTCTTTGATTGAAGGCAGGATACCGGAAGAGAAGCTGCCGCATTTCCTGGTAGACTATCAGATTGATCTGGATGCGCCAAGCTATGTCTGCGTCGATTTGCACACGTCCTCTGCAGGACTGCCGGAAGAGGTGACCACCCTTCTGGTGACGATGTCGGTGCAGCGCTATTTCGAAGAGAACGTCAGCAAACAGTGGAGGGCCAAATTTTTTTCCTATCTGGGGGATACGGTCATGATTGCGCAGATCGATGCGCCTGGTCTGGTGCGGACGCTGACCGATGAAATGGATCACCTCTGTATGGCGGCCAAGAAAATTACCGGTGCGCTGGTGACGGCGGGCATCGGGGCCGTGGTTTTGCAGTTATCGGAGATCGCGGAGAGTTACAGCGGTGCCAGGAAGGCCGTCTCCCTGCGGAAGCTGTACGGGGGCGGAAAGTCCATTAACATCATGGAAGCTTCCGATGACAAGAAGGATTACGTGGCGAAGGCGCTGGCTTATACGGGAGAGCATTATAACGACCCGAAGCTGTCGCTGGACTTTCTCTGCGGGAAGCTGAACGTGTCCAACTCTTATTTTTCCACCCTTTTTAAGAAAAAAACGGGGAAGTCCTTCGTGGCCTATCTGACGGAATTTCGCATGCAGCAGGCAGCCAGGATGTTGGAGGAGACGGCGGAAAAGAATTACAGGATTGCCGAAAGTGTCGGCTACGAAGACGCGAACTATTTTAGCTACGTGTTTAAAAAACAATACGGGTGCTCTCCGTCCACCTACCGGACGGCGCACAAGACGGCATGAATCAGCAGGGGGGGATTCAGTCAACCATAAGGAGGACCTTCCTTGCCGTTGCCATGGTGATTACGCTGGTGCTCAGCTGGACACTGTACCTGCGCTTTCTTTTGCTGTCCAGAGAAACGGCGCTGCGCAGTACAAAGGGAGATCTGGAGATCACGGCGGCTTCTCTGGAAGACTATCTGCTGGGCATGAGGCGGGTATCGGATGCCATTGCCTATCATGTCATTCGGAAGGGGAACGTCTCTTCGGAAGAGATGCAGAGAGAACTGGAGCTTCTGTATGAGTCTAACAAGGATCAGATCGTGACGGTTGCGCTCTACGACAGCTTCGGCTCCCTGATTACGGCGGAGCCGGTTGCCGTGCAGAAGGAAAATCCGGATGTGACGCGCCAGAGCTGGTTTATCTCTGCCCAAAACGAAATTGAAAACCTGCATTTTTCGACACCGCATATTCAAAATCTGTTTGAAGATGCGGCGTTTCGCTACCACTGGGTCATTTCCCTGTCCAGAGAGGTGGATCTCCCGCGGGAGAGGAATCGCTCGCAGGGCGTTTTGCTGGTGGATATCGATTACGGCATGATTGAGCAGATCATGAGCATTGCCAGCAGCGAGAAGGGAGGCAGGTATTATTACCTGACGGATCCGAAGGGCAGCCTGATCTGGCATCCCGAGCAGGTGGAACTGTCAAGAGGGCTGCGGGAAGAGAATAACCGGGAAGACGCTGCCCTGTCCGACGGGGTGCATCAGACTTCTTTTCAGGGAAAAAAGAGGACGGTGGTGGTGCGAACCCTTGGCTATACGGGGTGGAAGCTGATCGGGGTCATCCCGGATCATGCGGGAACTTACGGAATTCGTTACGAAAAATATTTTATCCTCCTCTTTATCATCGGCACGGAGTTCATTCTTCTCTTTGTCTGCAGAACCATTGCCGACAAGATTTCGCACCCGATCCTGCAGTTGAATGACGCAGTGGGAGAGTATGAGAAGGCACCGCAGGAAGGCAAGAGAGGGGCGGCGCAGAAGATTCCGATCGCCGGTCCGCCGGAGATCGGACATTTGGGAAGTTCCATCAGGCGATCCTACCTTCGCATCGGGGATTTGATGGAGGAAATTGTCAGGCAGCAGAACGAAAGAAGGAGAAGTGAGCTGGCGGCCCTGCAGAGCCAGATCAACCCGCACTTTTTATACAATACGCTGGATTCGATTACCTGGATGGTGGAATCGGGACATAATCAGGGAGCAGCCAAGATGATTACGGAGCTTGGCAGGCTTCTGCGCATCAGTATTTCCAAGGGCCATTCGATCATCCGCCTCAGAGAGGAGATCCAACATGCCAAAAGCTACATGAACATTCAAAGAGTGCGCTATGGAGACCGCTTTCAGGTGGAGTTTCTGATTGACCCTGTCGTCGAAGATGATTGTACCGTCAAGCTGATTTTGCAGCCGCTTTTGGAAAATGCCATCTATTACGGCGTGGGGGAGATGGATCCGGAGGATGGCGGAAAGATTCTGGTGAAAGCACTTCCGGAAAAAGATGGCTCTCGTATCTGTCTGGTGGTGGAAGACAACGGAATGGGAATGAAAGAAGAGGAGGTGGAGAATCTGCTGTCAGAAACAGGAGCGTCTCTTCGCCATGGAAACGGGGTGGGACTTCTGAACGTTCACCACAGAATCCAGCTTCTCTTTGGGGAGTCCTACGGCATTCAGGTGGAGAGCGAGCCGGATGCGGGAACGAAGGTCATGATTTTTTTACCGGTCATCCCTTATTCGGAGGAGAAGAGAGAGGAACTGGAAAGGGGGAAGAGCCTGTGAGGGGGAAGGAGTTGCTACAGAAGTTCCGACACATGAAAGGACAGGAAAAGTTCACCTTCCGGACACTTTTGATTCTGACCGTCTGTCTGGCAATTGCGGTGTTATTTGCACTTTCTCATGAAAGCCGGATGGAAAAACCGCTGCAGGTTCTGGTGGTGGCAAACCGGATGGACGAGAGCTGCTGGAATGCCTTCCACTACGGGCTTAAAC
>JABZIZ010000014.1 GCA_015258065.1 Lachnospiraceae bacterium
ATTCAAGATATGCTAAAAGTTTATTATGGGAAATCAGATTATGCAAAGTATGATAATTCGGTTTGTCAATGGAATCAATTTTTAAAGGATTTCTGTGCAGACGAAAATAGTTGCAACTACTCAAACAAATTAAAAGTAGCTTCTATTCTTTGGAAAGAAGTCAGAAATTCAAGAAATGAAAAAATTTATTCAAAGAATCTTTTGACTGAATATGCCGATAAAATAAAAGAGTATTGCAAGTAGGATATTTTTAGCTTGCTAAACTAACAATTCAATAAAAGCTAACACGAAAGCAGTAAATCAAAAAGGTTTGCTGTTTTTTCTTTGCTTAAAAACGGAAAGGAGGACACATGGAAGAAGAAAAAAGAGTAATAAAAGAACCACAACATAAACAGTTAATAATGGATATTGGAAAAACAAAATACACCGTAAACTTACATTTCAAGCAAGGTACAGGGGAAACATACAAGGATAAAATACTAAAGCTAATCAAGAGAGAAACAGAGAAGATATAAATTTATCAAAAAAATTTTGTTTATGTCCTTGACAAATCTTCCCAAAAGGTTCATTCCGTGACAGAAAGCTTCCGGTTTAGAAAACGGCAGTACCGTTTACAGCCGGAAGAACAGGCCGTTTTTCTTCAGCGGCGCACGAAGTGCCAGATAGAGAGCAACCACAACGATGGCAGAGACGCTGGAGTTTAACAGAGTGACGCCGAAGTTGATGGCAAAAGTCACTTCGGCAGCAGGTTTGCCAAGAATCCACATTTTGTAAAAATA
This sequence comes from Lachnospiraceae bacterium, assembly GCA_015258065.1. Classification (GTDB taxonomy): domain Bacteria; phylum Bacillota; class Clostridia; order Lachnospirales; family Lachnospiraceae; genus Butyrivibrio. The sequence continues at coordinate 780 of JABZIZ010000014.1, forward strand.
GCGCAAAAGAGGGTCAAAGATCGTATTGAAGAGGAGACCGCAGACGGTCGAGAGGATGACCCAAGTGTTGACCTTCTTGTTGTCGTTTGTGGTGGAGATATGGCCAAGTTTGTGCGCCAGGATTCCGACCAGAACGCCCATCAAAAATTTAATGACAAAGGTGATCGGTGCTTCCGTGATGTAAACCGGATCAATCAGGTCGGCGATGGTGAGTCCGAGGGCGCCGCCGAGCGAGCCGTAAATGGGGCCCAGAAGAAGAACGCCCAGCACCAAAAAGGCGTTTCCAAGGTGAATCTGCACCTTCCCTCCCGGAGTGGGAACGGGAATAGACAAAAACGCAAAGACCACATAGGTCAGTGCAGCAAAAATAGCGGTAAAGACGAGCTTGCGAACCCATTCGTCTCCCTGTCCCGCCTGCTTCTCCTTTTCTAACATCTTTTCATCTTTCATTTTTTCATCATTCATGTAGGAAAGAACCTCCTCCCGATCTCTTTCTTTATTTTCTGCTTTTGAAAACGATTCATAGATATCATAGTAGGATCTGGTATGATGAAAAGTACCAGTTAATATACAAAGTAGAGGGCCAGATAAGATTGTGGGAGAGAAGCTCTGATGATATACTGTTGTCGCCGTTATAGAATACAGTTTTAAAGGAGAAACAGATGCCCGTTTTAACTTTGCTTGCAGTGATTCCGTCCGTCTTCTTGCTGATCAAGGTCTATCAGGCAGATAAAGTCGAGAAAGAGCCGGCTCCTCTTCTGTTCAAGCTTTTTATCAAGGGACTGGAAAGCGCCTTCTTCGCAGCGGTGGTAGAGGCGCTACTCATCAACTTCGGTCTGAATACGCTCGTCCACTTGGGTCTGATCGAGGGAGAAGGATCTTTCCTATATCATGCCATCGAGGCCTTCCTGATCGTGGCGGTTGCGGAAGAAGGATTCAAATATTATTTCCTCAAACATACGACATGGAACCATCCCGCCTTCGATTACCGTTTTGATGCGGTTGTGTATGCCGTTTTTGTTTCCTTGGGCTTTGCAACGATTGAGAATATTCTTTACGTTTGGGGGTCTCAGATTGAGAGCGGGACAGGTTTACAGCTCAGTGTGTACCGGGGCGTGCTTTCGGTGCCTGCGCACTGTGTCTTTGCCGTTGCCATGGGAATTCATTATGGAGCGGCCAAGTATGCACAGGGGCATGAGCAATTTGATTTGGAGGAGGCGGGTCTTAGAAAAGCCTTTCTTGTTCCTGTACTGATGCATGGTTTTTTCGACTTTGCGCTCATGATGAATCAGCCACTTTATACCGGACTCTTTTTCCTCTTCGTGATTCTGGCGGATTACAGGGCTCTGAAAGCAGTGGGAAGAGCCTCACAAACGGATACCAGAGTTTATAAGACGCCATCTTTAACGCCTCCGGTGCAGGCGGTATCCTATGTGCAGACTACGGCACCCTCTCAGAGATCGCATGCACCGACAAATCGCGCACGGACAAACAACGCGTGGTCAGATTCTGCACAGGCAGATCGCATACCGACAAACCCTGCACAGGCAGATCACGTACCGTCAAACCCTGCACAGGCAGATCGTGTACCGACAAGCCCTGCACAGGCAGATCGCGTACCGACAAACCCTGCACAGGCAAACAGCGCACCGGCAAATCCTGCACAGGCAAACAGCGCACAAATGCTGCGTGCACAGGCAAATGACGCACAAACATGGAACGAGCGGACAGGAGGATTTCCCGTCGCAGCCGCTCTCCCCTTTGCAGCCGCTCTGCCTTCTGCTGCATCCACGCCAGTTCCTGCCGGTACTCCGAAAGCGGCAGGGGTTCCAGGGGCGGCCAATCCTCCGTCTGTTTCCTCCTCGCAGTAAAAGGGGACCGTACTCTGGAAAGGACCTGCAGGGATGATCTGCAGGGATGATCTGCAGAGATGATCGGCGGGGAGTGCTGTTTGTGTATTTTTCTGTTCTTTGCTACAATAGATAGGATGTCCGTTTTGTGTGTGACGGATGAGCGTGTCCGGAACGAAAACGGAGAAGAAAAAGAGGGTGAGGATCAGAAATGAAGAATTTAAAGGATTATGTAACGACCATTCCGGATTTTCCGGAGCCGGGAATTATGTTTCGTGATATTACAACAGTGGCACAGGATGCGGATGGGTTGCATCTTGCGATCGACACCATGCAGGGGCTGGTAAAGGATCTGGATTTTGACGTGGTTGTAGGAGCGGAGAGTCGTGGGTTTATCTTCGGTACACCGATTGCCTATAATCTGCACAAACCCTTTGTCCTGATCCGCAAGAAGGGGAAGCTGCCACGGGCTACGGTTTCCGTGGAGTACGACCTGGAATATGGAAAAGCGGTCCTGGAGATGCATAAGGATGCGATTTTACCCGGGCAGAAGGTGCTTATTGTAGATGATCTGATTGCGACGGGAGGCACCACGGAGGCGATGATCTCACTGGTGAAACAGCTTGGCGGTGAGGTCGCGGGCGTGGTGGTTCTCATGGAACTGGCAGGACTGAAAGGGCGGGAGCGCATTGCGCCGGTACGTCTGGAGTCTGCGATTGTATATGAGGGAAAATAGGTCACCGGGAAATAGCATTGAACGAATTAGAGCGCGAATTTGATGATGGCAAAATAGAAGAAATCGGGGAATATCAGGCACCGGAAAAGCTATACCGGGATTTGATTGAACGCGTGCATAAATACCATCCTTCCGATGATATCAGTCTGATCGACAAGGCTTATTTGACTGCGTCCAAAGCGCATAGGGAACAGCTTAGAAAGTCGGGAGAGCCTTATATCATTCATCCGCTCTGCGTGTCCATCATCCTGGCGGACCTCGAGATGGATAAGGAAACCATCACGGCGGGGCTCCTTCATGATGTCGTCGAGGATACGACCCTTTCACTGGAAGACGTAAGCAAACAATTCGGTGCGGACGTGGCACTCCTGGTAGACGGCGTCACCAAATTGCAGAACCTGCAGCTCCCAAAGGACTATGCCTTCAAGGATAAGACGCCACTGCAGCTGGAAATGCAGGCGCAGAATTTGCGGCACATGTTTCTTGCAATGGCGAAGGACATCCGGGTCATCATCATTAAGCTGGCGGACCGACTGCATAATATGCGTACGCTTTCCTATATGCAGGAAGAGAAGCAGAAGCGGATTGCGCAGGAAACCATTGATATCTATGCGCCGATTGCCGGGAGACTCGGCATCAGCAAAATCAAGGTGGAACTGGATGACCTTTCGCTGAAATATTTAGAGCCTGAGGTTTATCAGACGCTCACGCGGGAAGTTGCGCAGAAGAAGGAACAACGTGAGAAATTCGTAGACGAAGTGGTCAAGCAGGTGCGCATTCACATCGCCGCTTCCGGCATTCGAGGAGAAGTCGGAGGTAGAGTCAAGCACCTTTTTTCCATTTACAAAAAAATGAGAAACCAGGGGAAAACCCTGGATCAGATCTATGATCTGTTTGCCATCCGTATCATTGTGGACTCGGTGAAGGACTGTTATGCGGCACTTGGGATCATTCATGAGATCTACAGACCGATTCCGGGACGGTTCAAGGATTATATCGCCATGCCGAAGGCGAACATGTATCAGTCCCTGCATACCACTCTTTTCGGTCCGGACGGGATTCCTTTTGAGGTGCAGATTCGCACCCGCGAAATGCATAAAGCAGCGGAATACGGGATCGCCGCTCACTGGAAGTATAAGGTAGAGTCGGACGGCCAGAAGCCGGAAACCTCCGAAGAGGAGAAGCTAACCTGGCTTCGCCAGATTTTAGAGTGGCAGCGGGATATGTCCGATAATACGGAATTCATGCGACTACTCAAAAGCGATTTGAATCTTTTTGCGGAAGATGTTTACTGCTTTACGCCGGATGGGGAAGTGAAGCATCTGACGGCAGGTTCCACACCGGTGGACTTCGCCTACAGCATTCATACCGCAGTTGGGAACAAAATGGTCGGCGCCCGGGTGAATGGCAGAATTGTTCCGATCAATTATAAGATTCAAAACGGCGATCAGATCGAGATTATTACCAGCCAGAGTTCCAAGGGGCCTTCCAGAGACTGGCTGAGTTTTGCAAAATCGACTTCTACTAAGAATAAAATCAATCAGTGGTTCCGGCATGAACTGAAAGCGGAGAATATCGCCAGAGGAAGAGAACTTCTCAGTGCTTTTTGCAAGACGAAAAGCATTGAGCTGTCTGAGATCAACAAAGCGGAATATCAGGATATTATTATCCGCAAGTACGGCTTTCATGACTGGGATGCGGTGCTTGCGGCCGTCGGACATGGCGGGCTGAAGGAAGCGCAGATTGTCAATAAGCTTTCCGAACTGCATGACAAAGATCAGAAAAAGCATTTAACCGATGAAAAGGTTCTGGCAGAGCTTACCTCGGAGGCTGAGGCGGTAGCACCACGCATTTCGGGGGCGGGAGGCGCCATTATTGTGAAGGGAATTCATGATGTGGCGGTCCGGTTTTCCAAATGCTGCAATCCGCTGCCGGGAGATCCGATTGTCGGTTTCGTGACGAGGGGAAGAGGCGTTTCCATCCACAGGAGAGACTGCATCAACATACAGAAAATGCCGCAGGAAGAAAGAGGCAGGATGATTGATGCGCAGTGGGAAGCAGGAAGCGGTACCGGATGGGAGAGTTACACGGCGGATGTCAAGGTCTTTGCCAGCGACAGAAGAGGACTCCTGACCGATGTATCGAGGGTGTTCGCCGATGCGGATATCACGATCAGGTCGCTGAACACAAAGGTCTCCAAACAGGGGATGGCGACGCTGGAGATGATGTTTGAAGTCAGCGGAAGAAGACAGTTAAAGCAGCTGATCGAAAAGATCAGACAGATTGAGAGCGTCATCGATGTAGAAAGGTCGACAGGCTGAACATGAACCAGGAAGATTTGATCATCAAGTCCAGCACCTTGGGCTTTGTCGGAACGAATTGTTATTTTGTGGCAAAAAAGAGCGCCTCTGCTCCTGTGCATGGCATTGTGATTGATCCGGCTTATGACGGTAAAAAGATTTATGAGGATTTGAAGGCGGAGGGATGCGTGGTGGATTTGGTTTTGCTTACACATGCGCATTTTGACCATATCGGGGGTGCATGTGAGCTATGTGAGCTTTCCGGTGCGCCTCTGTATTGTCATGCGCTTGAAAAAAGACTGTGCGAAGACACCGAGGCAAACCTTTCTGCTGACTATGGCTTGCCCTGCCAGGTGCAACCGGATCGGTTTCTGGAAGACGGAGAGGTGATCAGACAGGATGGTTTGGAAATTCAGGTCCTCTCCACGCCCGGTCATACAGAAGGCAGCTGCTGTTATTACCTGCCAAAAGAGCAGGTTCTGTTTTCCGGAGATACCCTTTTTGCGCAATCGGTGGGTCGAACCGATCTTCCGACCGGTTCGACGGAAAAGCTGATGCAATCCATCAGAGAGAAGTTGCTCGTCTTACCGGAGGAGACAAGAGTATACCCGGGGCACATGGATACCACTACCATAGGCTATGAAAAGAGAGTGAATCCGTTCTTTTAAAGAGCGTGTCAGCAGGAAAGTTGAGGAAACAATGATACAGATTCAAATCACTCCGGAAAAATATCGCTATGATATTCATTCCCTGGTGCAGGCTTTTTTCCCGGGAGAAGAAATTCGGATCGTAACGAATCCAATCGAAGATCGGGAGTACCGGCTTGGAATCAACCTCCGTTTTGACGAAGATCTCGGCAAAGTGGAGGCTTCTTTTTTTGACATCGGAAGGGATGTGATTTTAAAAGGAGAGGCCGTTTATAGCCAAAGCGAAGGGAAGCAGGGGGAGAGGAAAGACGGTGCAGACCTTTCCACGAACGGGAGCAGTGCGTCTTTGACCACAGAAAAAAATGCAGTGAAACAGATGCTCTACCGCATGCTTTCTGAACTGATCGGAAGGAAATTGCCCTGGGGAGCGCTTACCGGGATCAGGCCTACCAAAATTGCGATGAACTTGCTAGAAAAGGGGGAAAGAGATGACAGAGTTTTGGACTATCTGACATCTGTTTTTTTTGTCAGCAGGAAAAAGGCGTCTTTGGCACTCGAGATTGCGCATAGAGAGCAGGAGATGCTAAGGGGCATTCAGGCGCAGGACGGGTATAGCCTTTACATTGGCATTCCCTTCTGCCCCACGACCTGTTTGTACTGTTCCTTCCCTTCCTACCCGATTGCCCGATATGCGGGATTGGTGGAGAATTATCTGTCCTGTCTCTATCAAGAAATGGATGAGGTTGCGCAGATCATGAGAGGAAAGCAGCTCAATACCATCTATGTGGGAGGGGGGACACCTACCACGCTGTCACCTGCGCAGTCTGCGGATATGCTTGCGCATCTGCGGAAAACCTTTGATTTTACCCACCTGAGGGAATTTACGGTAGAGAGCGGAAGACCGGATTCCATGACGATGGAAAAGCTTAGAACCCTGCGGGAATTCGGCGTGGACAGGATCTCCGTCAATCCGCAGAGCATGCGGGAAGAGACGTTACACCGAATCGGAAGAGCGCATACGGTGAGGCAGACGTTGGATGCGTTTTATCTGGCTAGAGAGGCGGGCTTTGATCAAATCAATATGGATCTGATTTTGGGCCTTCCCGGGGAGACGGAAGAAGATGTGGCTTATACACTGCGGGAAATCGAAAAGCTTTCTCCGGATGATCTGACCGTGCATTCTCTGGCGGTCAAGAGGGGCTCCAAACTTCATGAAATATTGCTGGAGGAAAGGCGCACCGGAAGGAAGACGGACCTTGGAGAAGAAACAAAAGAAGAGGGGGAGATTTCCGAGAGAATGATGCAGATTGCGGAGACGGGTGCGAGAGGAATGGGACTTTCTCCCTACTACCTTTATAGGCAGAAAAACATGGCAGGCAATCTGGAGAACATCGGATTTGCTCGGGAAGGAAAAGAAGGACTATACAATGTCCTCATCATGGAAGAAGTGCAGTCCATTGTAGCACTGGGAGCGGGCAGCGTTTCCAAAAGGGTATTTTCCGGGGGAAGGGAAGGCAGGATAGAGAGGTGTGATAACGTCAAGGAGGTGACACAGTATATCAGCCGTATCGAGGAGATGATAGACAGAAAGAGGAAGCTCTTTCTGTGAGTCTTTTTCGATACTTACTCTTGATCTTCATTCTTTTTCAGCGTATATTTATAAATTGGTTATTAATTTCCGAGATAACGGTGTCAAAAAGTCGAAAATCGATGTAGGCTTGCTTGCAAGACTTCGATCATAAGGGAATGGAATAGATGGCAAAGAAGAATCTGGTGATCGTAGAGTCGCCAACCAAAGTGAAGGCAATCAAAAAGTTTCTGGGGAGCAATTATGAGGTGGCTGCTTCCAACGGGCATGTACGTGACCTGCCCAAGAGTCGAATGGGAGTAGACGTGGAGCATGATTATGATCCGCAGTATATTACGATTCGTGGAAAGGGGGAGTTGCTTGCCGGCCTGAGGAAGATGGTGAAGAAGGCGGATCATGTCTATCTTGCAACGGACCCGGACCGCGAGGGGGAGGCCATAGCCTGGCATTTAATTGCCGCACTGAAGCTGGAAGAAAATAAGAGCAAGGTATCCAGGATCACCTTTAATGAAATCACAAAGAACGCGGTGCGGGAGTCTTTGAAGCATGCAAGACAGATCGATATGGATCTGGTGGATGCGCAGCAGGCCAGGCGGGTACTGGACCGTGTGGTCGGCTATGAAATTTCCCCTCTTTTATGGGAAAAAATCAAGAGAGGTCTTTCCGCCGGCAGAGTGCAGAGCGTGGCGCTTCGCATTATCTGTGACAGAGAGGAGGAGATCGACTCCTTTTTGCCACAGGAATACTGGACGCTAGATGCTATTTTACATGCGGAAGGGGAGAAGAAGCCGCTGGTTGCGCACTATTGGGGAGATAAGAGCGGAAAAAAGGATATACCGGACAAGGACACGCTGGATCAGATTCTGGCGTCTCTGAAAGGCGCCTCTTATCAGGTGGCGGAGGTGAAGACGACAACAAGAACCAAGAAACCGCCACTTCCTTTTACGACATCCACCTTGCAGCAACAGGCGTCCCGGGCGCTCAATTTTTCTACGCAAAAGACCATGCGAATTGCGCAGCAGCTGTATGAAGGAATTGACATGAAAGGGCAGGGAACGGTCGGTTTGATCACCTATCTGCGTACCGATTCCACCAGGATTGCGGCGGAAGCCAAGGCGGCGGCTGCAGATTATATTGCAAAAGAGTATGGAAAGGAATACCTCGGGCAGCAGGAGGTGCGCACCAAGAACGAAGAAAGGATTCAAGATGCGCATGAAGCCATAAGGCCGACGGACATTACCAGAAATCCGACCGTGGTAAAAGATTCTCTTTCCAGAGATCAATTCCGCCTCTATCAACTGATTTGGAAACGGTTTACGGCAAGCAGAATGGCGGCGGCGCAGTATGAGACCACGAATATCAAAATTGATGCGAACGAAGCGAGATTTGCGCTGGGAGCAACGAAAACCATTTTTGACGGCTTTATGAATGTTTACACGGATGAGGAGAATGAGCCGGAAAAAAATCATCTGATTCGCGGAATCTCCCAGGACACGAAGCTGGCACTGGAAGACTTTGACGCACAACAGCATTTCACACAACCCAAACCTCATTATACAGAGGCTTCCCTCGTGCATGATCTGGAGGCGCTGGGCATTGGAAGACCTTCTACCTATGCTCCGACCATCACGACGATTATGGCGCGCCACTATATCATCAAAGAGGACAAAAACCTCTACGTGACGGAACTGGGAGAAGCAGTGAATGAGATGATGAAAAAGAACTTCCCGGAGATCGTCGATGTGAATTTTACAGCCGGCATGGAAAAGAAGCTGGATGGGGTGGCGGACGGCACAGTGCAATGGAAGTCGATTATTGAAGCCCTGTATCCGGATTTGGACAAAGCGGTCGCAAAGGCGAAAAAAGAGCTGGAAAAGGTGGAAATCGCCGAGGAAGAGACGGATGTCATCTGCGAAAACTGTGGCAGACACATGGTGATCAAGTATGGTCCGCATGGTAAATTCCTGGCCTGCCCCGGATTCCCGGAGTGTCGCAACACCAAACCTTATTTTGAAAAGATCGGAGTTGCCTGTCCCAAGTGCGGAGGAGATCTTGTTGTCAGAAAGACGAAAAAAGGACGCAGATACTACGGCTGCATCAATATACCCAATTGTGACTTCATGGTATGGCAGAAGCCGTCGACGAAAAAATGTCCTAACTGCGGAGGACTGATGCTCGAGAAGGGAAATAAATTGGCATGTAATAATCCGGAATGCGGTTATGTTTGTGATAAAGAGTCCAAAAAGGAAGAGGACAGAGAATGAGCAGTGTACAATTATTGGACAAGACCAGACTGATTGGCAGATTGTTACATGAAAACAGTGCAAATAAGGTTGTCTTTAATGACCTTTGCGGGGTGTTGGGGCAGACCCTGCTCTCCAATTCCATTGTCATCAGCGGGAAGGGAAAGGTACTGGGGATTGGAAGGTGTCAGGGCATACCGGTGATCGAAGAGCTGGTAGGGGGCGAAGTAGGCACCTTTATTGATCCCATGTTAAATGAGCGTTTCCTGGCGATTCTATCCACGAAGGAAAATGTGAATTTGACCACACTCGGGTTTGAGGACGAGGTGGTGACCCGTATGCAGGCATTGGTAACACCGATTGCAATTGCGGGGGAACGTCTGGGGACTCTCTTTTTATATAAAAAAGAAGGAACCTATGAGATTGATGATATTATCCTGTCGGAGTATGGAACAACGGTGGTGGGCCTGGAAATGCTCCGTGCAGTTACAGAGGAAACAGCGGAGGAAAATCGCAGGAAACAGGTGGTAAAGAGCGCAATGGGAACACTCTCCTATTCGGAGACCGAAGCGATGGTACATGTATTTGATGAATTAAATGGGCTGGAGGGGGTTTTGGTTGCGAGCAAAATAGCCGATAAAGTAGGTATCACGAGAAGCGTCATTGTGAACGCTCTTCGGAAATTCGAATCGGCGGGAGTGATTGAATCCAGATCTTCAGGCATGAAGGGGACATATATTAAAGTGCTGAATGATTATATCTATCAAGAAATCCAGGATGCAAAAGAAAGAATGTAAGCTAGAAAATTTCGAAAGTTGCGGCACAAGGTCTTGTGTTTCATTTAACTTTGGGATACAATAATTAGGATACGAAACATATATCGTGGGAGGAGGAAAGTGAATGATCCGATCAGGTGCATTTGATTACATTGATGTGTTGAAAGTCAGTGCAGATGCGGCGGCTCTCAGAAACCGTGCGATTTCCAACAATCTGGCCAACGCCGATACGCCCGGTTATAAACGAAAAGACATTCACTTCGAGAATGAGCTAAAGCAAGCTCTTGGCTCCTCTAAATTCGTCCCGATGGACACCAAAGTTCGCAAACTTCGCAGTATGCATTTGATGCCTCAGGTGTATACAGATTACGCGGGAGTTTCTTATCGCCTAGACGGGAATAATGTCGATCCCGATACGGAAAATGTCATGCTTGCATCCAACCAGGTCAAATACAACGGACTTGCAGTTTCTTTACGTGCGGAATTCCAGAACCTTACCAATGCAATGAGGAGTAACGTCTAATAGAAAGCAGGTGCATCTATGAGTATATTTGATACCTTTCGTATCAATGCCTCCGGCATGACGGCGGAGCGGTTTCGAATGGACACGATTTCGCAAAACATGGCCAATGCAAACACCACGAGAACGGCAAATGGAAAGCCGTATCGACGGAAGGTGGTCACTTTTACGGAGAAGGTGAATCAGGGGAACGGTTCTTTTGCGGAAGCGCTTACCAGTGCAAGGGACGGGTTCCTTGGCAGCGGTGTTAAAGTAGATCGCGTACATGAGGATACCTGGACGAAGATGAACGTGGTTTACGATCCTTCTCATCCGGATGCAGACAGGAACGGCTATGTGACCTATCCGAATGTCAATACAGTCACAGAAATGACGAATCTGATCGATGCCAGTAATGCATATCAGTCAAACGCCACCGCCTTTGAAGCAAGCAAGGCGATTGCAAACCGCGGACTGGAACTTTTTAGTTAACGGTGAATGGATTGGGGGGAGGAAAGATCATGGCGGGTATAGGTGAACTACGTAACGTTTCTTCTGAAATAGTTGCCAAAGCGGCTTCACTGAACGGACTTTCCGGAAACAGGGAAACGGCAGTCGGTACCGGCAGCACGGACAAAGATTCTTTTTCCAGCATTTTTCAACAGGCATTGCAGAACATCCATACGACGAATGCGTACTTATCGGACGCCGAAGATGAAGAAATTAAATGGGCTCTCGGAGAAACACAGAACACGCATGATCTTACGGTTGCTTTGCAAAAGGCTTCTCTGGCTTTACAATACACCATTGCGGTGAGGGACCGCGCAATGACTGCTTATAATCAAATCATGCAGATGCAGATTTAATGCTGCCTTTGTTGTTTGAATCAAGTTCTATTTGTTGTGGGTGATGTTTTAAAAATTCATTTGTCTTTTATGAGAGGGAAAACAGTCCATGCCTGAACGATTACGTGCACTTCTGGACCGTCTGGTGGCCTGGTGGGGGAAGTTCTCAAGCAAACAGAAGACTCTGATTGTAATTGGCGCATCCAGTGTGCTTCTTACCATCGTTATTTTGGTCTCCGTCTTAACGAGACCTGTCTATGTCACCATCTATCAGGCATCGGATTATGAGGATGCCAAGACAGCCAAACAATTACTGGATGATAATAACATCAATTATAAGATGACGGATGACGGGATGACCTTTTCCGTGTTAAAGGAGAAGGAATCGCAGGCCAATATTCTGCTTGGTGCAAACCAAATGCAGTCTCTGGATTATTCCATTGACAACGTCACAAACGGTAGTTTTTCCACTACGGAATCGGATAAGCAAAAGAAGTTCGTCAGTTATTTGGAAAAGAAGCTCGCAACGGATTTCACGAACAGTTTTGATGCCATTGATTCCGCCAGTGTGGAACTGTCGATTCCTGAGAATGACGGCACATTAATTTCAGAGCAAAAAGAGGCGTCGGCGACTCTGATTCTGAAGCTGAATGAGGAGCCGAAGTTCACGGATGAAAATGCCGCTTATTTGGCCAAGGCGGTTTCGGCCGCTCTGGGAAATAAAACGACGGATAGCATTGTCATCATGGACTCTGCGGGAAACATGCTGTTTTCCGGCGGAGAAGAAGGCTCCACAGGATTGGTGAGCAGCCAGCTGAATTATAAGTCTAAGGCAGAGCAGGCCCTAAAAACCCAGGTTAGAAATGTTCTGTTGGGAACCAAGCTGTATGACAATGTCGAAGTGGGCGCCAATCTGGCGGTTGACTTCTCAAATAAGGAAACGGTAGACCATCAGTATTCCGCTCCGGACGGCGCAACACAGGGGCTGATGAGTCAGCAGGACACATACGAATCGACCAATCAATCGGGGGTTTCCGGAGTGCCGGGGACGGACTCGAATGATGAGACCTCTTATGTAACGCAGGACAATGGAAATTCCACCTCGTCTGTAGAACAGAATTCCACCAAATATCTTCCAAATGAGAAAATCACGACGGAGAAACAGGGCTGGGGAGGCATTGATTACGCCACTTCTACCGTATCGGTGTCAGCGATCAATTATGTTGTCAATAACGAGGCGGATTATAAGGCAAGCGAGCATAATGGCCTTTCCTGGAGAGAATTCAAGGCGCAGAATGCAGCGCCGATCGCACAGAGCGATCAGACAACCATTGATCAGATGGTGCAGATGGTGAACGGTGCAACCGGTATTCCTACGCAGAATGTGACAGTGGCACTTTATGATCAGAATGTTTTCTTTGATAAGACGGGCGCAGGCGTGGGAGTCAGCGATGTCTTGCAGATCCTGTTGATTATCGCGATTCTGGGCCTTCTGGGCTTTGTAATCTTCCGCAGTATGAGAACGGCAAAAGAAGAGGGAAACGGCGAAGACCAACCGGAAGAACTGTCCGTAGAACAACTTTTGGAGTCACAGCCATCCAGCCAGTTTGGCAATATCGAGCTGGAAGAGGCTTCGGATACAATGAAGTCGATTGCCAAATTTGTCAATGATAATCCGGAAGCGGCAGCTTCGCTTCTGCGTAACTGGCTGAATGAAGGGAACTCATACGCATAAGAGAATCGGGTTCGACGAAACAGAGGATGGTACTAGGCCTTAGGGCTAACGTCTAACAGGAGTAACGGGGGGAGCAGTTTCGGATATGCCTGCTGCAGCAAACAAAAAAAAAGGACCGGAGGATGTGTTAAGAGGACTGAGCGGAATGCAAAAAGCCGCCATTCTTCTGATTGCACTTGGACCGGAGAAAAGTTCACTGATTTTCAAATACCTGAAGGAAGAGGAAATCGAAGAGCTAACGCTTGAAATCGCCAATACGAGAAGCGTCACGCCACAGGTGAAGGATGCCATTATAGACGAATTTTACGGCGTCTGCCTCGCACAACAGTATATCGCTGAGGGCGGCATAAACTATGCGAAGGAACTGCTGGAGAAGGCACTTGGAGAAGACAAGGCCATTGATGTGATTTCCCGCTTGACCTCTTCGCTGCAAGTCCGTCCGTTTGAATTTATTCGCAGAACCGAACCGCAGCAGCTATTGACTTTTATTCAGGATGAGCATCCGCAGACGATTGCACTCATCCTGTCTTATATTCCAACCCAACAGGCGGCACTTATTTTGTCGGCGTTGCCGCCGGACAGACAGTCTGATGTGGCAAAGCGCATTGCAACCATGGATCGGACGAGCCCGGACACCATCAAGGACGTGGAGAACATTTTGGAAACGAAATTATCTTCTCTGGTCAATCAGGATTATACCATCGTCGGGGGTGTCGACTCTGTGGTCGATATTCTCAATACGGTGGATCGCGCAACCGAAAAACATATTGTCGAAACACTCGAGGTCGAGGATCCGGAGCTGGCAGACGAAATTCGGAAGAAGATGTTTGTCTTCGAGGATATTCTCCTGCTGGACGATCGTTCTATTCAGCGTGTACTTCGTGAAGTGGAAAATAATGATCTTGCTATGGCTTGTAAGACTGCGAATGAACAGGTACAGGACGCCATCTTCCGTAATCTCTCCAGCCGTTTGTCCACCATGATCAAAGAAGACATGGAATTCATGGGTCCGGTGCGAATGAAGGATGTGGAGGAAGCACAGCAGAAGATAGTGAATACGATTCGCAGACTGGAAGACGCCGGCGATATCGTGATTTCCAGAGGTGGAGGTGACGAAATCGTTGTCTAAATCGAATCTGGTTAAATCCAATTGGGTCATTCTACATGAGAATGATACCCTCATGATTGATAACAATTCCCTGTCCGATGAAAGAATCCATGAGTTTCAAGAGGAAGAGGAACGAAAGAAAAAAGTGTCGGAAACGATGAGCCAGGAGGAAATGGCAGACGCTTTTGACGAGGGTCTTCCGGCGAGACAGGTGGAGATTCTTCATCCGGATGAGAACAATGAGGGAGAGGAGTCCTCGGAGGGCACGGAAGAGGACACTTCGAATTTGTTGTTGGACGAGAAGACCATAGACAGCGCCGAATCGAAACGGATAGAAGAAACAAGTCAGAGGTTTTTTTCAACAGAAACTTCTCCGGAAGATCAGGTGCAGGCCAAGATGATCCTTCAGGATGCACAAACGCAGGCAGATCAGATTGTAGCGGATGCGAAGGAACAGGCGAAACAGATCATTGAGGAAGCCGAGCGGGAAGGGTTTGCGCATGGCAAGGCGGAAGGCCTGAAACAGGGAGAAGATGAGGTCAGGGCAAAGATCGAGGAAGAGATCGAGAAGCGAAAGAAAGAGCTGACGGCAAACTATGAGAAACAAATCAGCTCGATTGAGCCGGAAATGGTCGATACGCTAACCAGAATCTATGAGCATGTTTTCCATGTGAACTTCGGTAAAGATAAAGCAATCGTACTTCATCTGCTGCAGAGCGCTCTTTCCAGACTGGATTCCAACCAGGGTTTTATTGTTCATGTTTCTTCAGATGATTATGATGAGATCATGGATGAAAAAGAGACGCTTCGTCAATGTATCACAAACCCGAATGCCACCATGGATCTGATTGAGGATACCATGTTGAAAGCAGGGGAGTGTATGATCGAAACAGAGGGGGGGATTTTTGACTGTTCTCTCGGCACGGAGCTTTCCGAGTTGTCAAGGAAGCTGAGGCTCCTGTCCTTTGACAGGCGATAGCGATGAACACGGGTTCAAGGATTGATTATTCCAGATATCGAAAAATGGCAAATGACACCTATTATCGTGTCCGCGGCAGAGTGGTCAATGTGGTTGGTTTAACGATTGAATCGGCCGGGCCGGACGCGAAAATGGGTGATATTTGTATGATCTACCCGAAAAGCAAGGGCGGTTCTGTGGTAGTGGATGTGCAGGGAAGACCGGCAATGGCGGAGGTAGTAGGGTTTCACGATGGAAGAGTGCAGCTGATGCCCTATGAAAATGTGGCAGGAATTGGCGATGGAAGCATTGTGGAAAATACCGATTCTCCCCTTCGAATCAACGTAGGAGAAGGTCTGATTGGACACACGTTGGACGGCTTGGGGCGCATCGACGGAACCCATTACGGCAAGGGCGTTCCGCTGGAAAACGGAATTTCCTATTCGGTGGAAAATATGCCCCCGGACCCACTTACCAGAGATCTCGTTTCCGATGTACTTCCTCTCGGAGTGAAGGCGGTAGATGGTCTTTTGACGGTAGGAAAGGGACAGCGAATCGGTATTTTTGCAGGTTCCGGTGTAGGAAAATCAACGCTCCTCGGAATGTTCGCCCGCAATACCAAAGCGGATATTAACGTGATCGCTCTGATCGGAGAACGAGGCAGAGAGGTACGCGAATTCATTGAACGGGACCTTGGAGAGGAGGGAATGAAACGTTCCATCGTGGTCTGTGCCACCTCCGATAAACCGGCGCTAGAGCGAACCAAGGCGGCAAAGACGGCAACTTCGATTGCAGAATATTTCAGAGATAAAGGAAAAGATGTCCTTTTAATGATGGATTCCCTGACCAGATTCTCAATGGCGCAGAGGGAGATCGGTTTGGCTAGCGGAGAACCTCCCGTTTCCAGAGGGTATCCCCCTAGTGTTTACGCTGAAATGCCCAGGCTCTTGGAGAGGGCGGGTAGAGCCAGAACAGGGTCTATTACCGGGCTGTATACCGTACTCGTGGATGGGGATGATTTCAATGAACCGATCACAGATGCGGCACGCGGCATCTTGGACGGTCACATCGTACTTAATAGAAAATTAGCGCAAAAAAATCATTATCCTGCGATTGATGTACTGGCAAGCATATCCCGGTGCATGAGTACCATTGTGACACCGGAGCAGAGAAGGGCTGCCGGTCAACTGAAGAATGTCCTGGCGACTTATCAGGATGCCGAAGATTTGATCAATATCGGAGCCTACCGCGCAGGAGCCAATCCTCATATCGATTATGCGATCTCGAAGTATGAGCAGGTCAATACCTTCCTCAAACAAGAGACAGATGAAAAAGTGGAATTCGAGAACATTGTAGAAGAATTGGAGGGAATTTTTAATCCGGATACGACTCTAGAATGACTGACCCCATGATGGCCGGAATAAAGGGTGATGGGACGCTTTGTTTACAGATTACAAAGTATTCTGAATCTGAAGGGCAAGGAGGAGTCGCTTGCCAAGATGGAGTTTGCTTCCTGCCAGCAAGTTTTGCAAAGAGAGCTTACTCTCTTATGCGGCATGGAAGAACAGAAGACGGGATATCTGGAAGAAGGCAGAAGAATGCGGGAAAAGAGCGGATCGGTTATGGATATTCTTCATAATGATGCCGATGTTTCCTGTATGAACGGAAGGATTGAAGAGCAGACGGTGGCAGTAAAGCGGGCGGAGGAAGCAGTAGAAGAGGCCAGGAAGAAGCTGACGCTGAAAATGCAGGAGAGAAAAATGCAGGAAAAGCTCAGAGAAAGAGCTTTTGAAGCATTTCTGATAGAAGAAAAGCACAAGGAAGCGATCGAGTCAGATGAGAGATCCAGTTTTACTTATGGACGTCGGATCGTTTCCAGGAAAACATGAGAAAATTCAGGAGTTAACAGAATGGCGGATTCGGAGAAGAATCAACAGGTACAGGTTCCTCCTGCCATGCAGGTCTACGAGGATCCCAAAGAAGTAAGAAAACAGATCAGAGCGGAGAAAAAACAGCTAAGGAAAGAACAAAAGCAGCGCGCGAAGGAAATGAAGGAGCGCGAACGCGATTTGGCCGATCGGGAATCGGATTTGGACGTGAGCGGGGGAGGAGTTGCCTCCTTTTTGCTGACCATTCTGATTATCGCCATGTGGCTGGTGATTATGGGGTTGTTAATCAGACTGGATGTGGGTGGTTTCGGCTCGACCGTCCTGGCACCCATCTTAAAAGATGTCCCTTATCTGAATATGATTTTGCCGGAGTCTGCGCAGGTAGCCTCACAAAAAGAAGCCGGTAAAAAAGGCAGTAAGGGCAACCAGAGCGCTTATATTCAAAGCCTGGAAGAGCAGCTGAAAGAGGCCCAGCAGCAGAATAAGCAGGATCAGGATAAACTGTCTAAGCTGCAGGGAGAAGTTGACAGGCTGAAAGTTTTTGAGGATAATCAAACGCAGTTCGAGCAGGATCGCAATCAGTTCTATCAAGATATTATTTATAATAATAATGCACCGGATCCGTCTGCTTATGAAAAGTATTATAAGATGATCGCTCCCGATGCCGCCGCCAAGATTTATGAAGAGGTGACAAAAAAGGAGGCGGAAGATGCGGACGTGTTGAGTTATGCAAAGGTTTATTCCGGAATGAAGCCAAAGGCGGCTGCGGCGATCTTTGACGAAATGGTACAGCGCGGGACGGAATACGATGTACAGTTGGTGGCCAGAATTTTGTTAAAGATGTCTTCGGAGGATCGTGGCAACATTCTTGCTAAAATGAGTGCCTCCAATGCGGCTGTGATTACCGATATTATGGAGCCGAACGAACTGGGATATCCGGATACTGCTTTGGATGGTTCTGCCGGCGGAAATTAAAAGCAATGCTGACATAGAGGAGGGAAATGATGTCTATTTTAGTTACAGGAGGCGCCGGTTTTATCGGAAGCCACACCTGCATTGAACTGATGAATGCAGGTTATGATGTGGTCATCGCAGATAATTTATATAATTCAAAAGCACTTGTCATCGATCGTATGGAGCAAATCACAGGAAAACGTCCTGCTTTTTACGAAATAGATATCCTGGACGAGGATGCGCTTGAAGCTCTTTTTGCAAAAGAAGAGATTGATGCGGTGATTCATTTTGCCGGCTATAAGGCGGTGGGAGAGTCTGTTCAAAAACCGTTAGAATATTATCAGAATAACCTGGGGACAACGCTTGCCCTTTGTGAGGTGATGCGAAGGCACGGCTGTTTTCAGCTGGTCTTTTCTTCGTCCGCTACGGTTTATGGAGATCCGGCGCAGATTCCGATTACAGAGGAGTGCCCGTTAGGGGTCACCACCAATCCCTATGGTGCGACAAAGTCGATGCAGGAGAGGATCCTGACAGATCTTCATACGGGTGATCCCAGGTGGAAGGTGATGCTCCTTCGCTATTTCAATCCGATCGGTGCGCATGAGAGCGGACGGATCGGAGAAGATCCCAAGGGCATTCCTAATAATCTTCTCCCTTATGTGGCGCAGGTTGCCTGTGGCAAATTGGAAAAGGTGCATGTGTTCGGAAATGATTATCCGACGCCGGATGGGACCGGTGTGAGAGATTACATTCACGTCGTGGATCTGGCAAAGGGGCATGTAGCCGCGATTCGAGGATTTGAAACCCTACAGGGAGTCAATGTTTTCAATCTTGGAACGGGCGTAGGCTATAGCGTACTGGACATCATCCACGCTTTTGAGAAAGCTTGCGGAAAAGAGCTGCCCTATGTGATTGATCCGAGAAGGCCGGGGGATGTTGCCGTTTGCTATTCGGATCCGACAAAAGCCAGAAACGTTTTGAACTGGAAGGCGGAGAAGAATTTAGACGATATGTGTAGAGACGGATGGAGGTGGCAGTCTTCCAATCCGAACGGGTACGAAGAAGGAGAAAAATGAATCGGATCAAATGGATGCAGTCGCTGATTGTTCTTACTGCGATGGTCGCAGGAGGCTTTCTGGCCAGACTGATTTTATCAATGCTGAAGTGAGGGTGTCGAAGTCCTTTTTCATGGAGAGCAGTCCGTCTGTGAAAAGGGACTTTCTTTTTATGGACTTTTAGATCATGACAGGGCAAAAAAAGGAAACGGGTGGACGAAGATGATTTGGAATTTGATCAGGCATGGACAGACAGATTGGAATTTGCAGCGCAGATTCCAGGGACAGACCGACATTCCCTTAAACGATACAGGCAGAAATCAGGCACTGGAAGCGGCTGCGAAATGTAAAAAGGAAGGACTTCACTTCTGTAGAGTGTATTCCAGCCCGTTAGAGAGGGCGGTGGAAACAGCGGAGATTGTCAGCGGAATCAAGAGAGAAGATCCTCGGTTCTTTATCGACCAGAGACTAATTGAAATGGACTTTGGCCCCTTGGACGGAACTGCCTTTGATCATGAACACAATGAAAAAATCGGCTGCCTCTTCACCCATCCTTCTCAGTTTCAATTTCCTGAGGGAATGGAAACGTATGAAGAACTGCGGACTCGTACGGCGGATTTTATTTCTTTTCTCCTGGAAAAAGAAGGAGCGTCCGGAGATGAGAACATCCTGATTCAGTCACATGGAGCCTGTCTGCGGGGGCTTCTTGCTCGCCTGAGCCAGCTGGAAACAGATGACTTCTGGAGAATGACGATTGACAATTGCGAATTGTTCCGTTACCGCGTCGAAGAGGGAAGGATTACAAAACTGGATCGTCCGCTGCAATTGAACCGGATCCCCCGTTGATTTTATAGACTTCCCCAAAAGGTCCATAAAATAATCTCAAAGAAACTTCCTTCGCAAACCTTTTATCATAATCATTCTCAAACAAAGATGATCCAAAAAGCCCTGAAAAAAGCCATAAAAAGAGAGGAGACCAGCGCCGAATGGGGAGTTCAGCGCTGGCCGTATGAAAAAAGTTTTGTTGGGGGAGTGAGATTTTTTTGATCTCACCTTTATAATCGGCACAAAATCCGCAATACTTTAGGGAAGAATCAAAGTTTTTCATAAAAGATGCAGGGAGCAATCGCAAGCCACTCCTTAAGTGGAAAACCGCTCTAACCTGCCGGATGAGTCAAACATCGCCAACCTGTCGGATGAGCCGAACGCTTCTAACTTGCCAGATGAATTATGTGGGTTGCAATCGTGAAATAGACCAGAAGGGAAAGTGCATCCACGATGGTGGTAATCATGGGGGAGGCCATGACGGCGGGGTCGAAGCCGATTTTATCTGCCAGAAGAGGCAGACAGCAGCCCACCAGTTTGGCAAAAACAACGACAAGCACGAGGGTGAGGCAGACGGCAAGCGCAATCGTCATATTGATGCGATCGAAGAGCATCAGTTTGATAAAGTTGGCGGACGCGAGTGTGATGCCACAGAAGGCCGCCACTCGCATTTCCTTCCAGATGGTTTTGAAAATATCGGAGAAGACGATTTCGTTAAGGGAAAGACCACGAATGACAGAGACACTGGATTGAGAACCTGCATTTCCGCCGGTGTCCATCAGCATCGGTATATAGGCGGTCAGAACGACATTGGCTGCCAGTGCCGCCTCGAATTTGGTGATAATGGCGCCGGTAAAGGTGGCGCTGATCATTAACAGAAGGAGCCAAGGCATTCTCTTTTTGTAGGTTTCGAACACACCCTCCTTAAAATAAGGCTTGTCGGTCGGCAGGATGGCAGCCATTTTTTCGATATCCTCGGTCGCTTCTTCTTCCATAATATCAACGACATCGTCAATGGTAATAATGCCGACCATGCGGTTTTCATTATCCACCACGGGCATGGCGATAAAGTCATACTTTTGGAACATTCTTGCCGCCTCTTCCTGGTCGGTCAAGGTATTGATGCTGATGATGTTTTCATTCATAAAGTCGCCGATAATATCTTCCGGTTTCCGCAGCAGTAGATAGCGTAAGGCAACGGTACCCACCAGGATTCGGTTGGCACTCAGGACATAACAGATATTGGTTGTCTCCGAATCCACGCCGATCTTACGAATGCGTTCGATGGCGTCAGATACGGTCATATTTTCCTTTAAATCGACATACTCGACCGTCATGATCGAACCGGCCGAATCTTCCGGGTAACGCAGCAGATAGTTGATATCCGCCCTGGTGTCAGGTTTGGCATGGGAGAGGATTTTACGAACCACATTGGCAGGCATTTCTTCCAGTAGATCCGTGGCATCGTCTGCCATCAGGTTATCAATGATATTGGACGCTTCTTTATCCGAAAGCGAGGTAATGATATACTGCTGATCATCCATCTGGAGATCGGCAAAAACATCCGCTGCCATATCTTTTGGCAGAATGCGGAACATTTTCAGGGAGTCCTCATTCTCCATTTCGTCCATAATGGCGGCGAGATCAGCGGTATTCATGTCGGACATGGTGCTTCGCAGCTTGCTGTATTGTTTGGCTTCCAGGAGTTCCATCAGCAGATCTGGAGTTGCTTTCATTTCTTCCATTTTGTCTGTTTCCTTTCCGGGTAGCTTTTATCGAAATGCTTATATCATATCATATCATTGCTCTGTCCCGCTATGCGTCCGTGTGGGGCAGAAGATTGACAATTTCCCTTGTTTATAGTACTTTTAATAACGGAATTGGCGAAAGCGTATTCGGCTACTTCTTATGCAATATTTCCCCATTCATAGAAAATTATAAATCGAAAATCATATATAGAATCTTATATATAGAAATAGAACATTATATAGATAGATCATCATAGATAGAACATCATAGATAGATCATCAAAGATAGAACATCATATATAAGATCATCATAGATAGAACATCATATATGGGAAATCATATACGGATATCTGCCATAGGTCACAGGAGAGTTTTATATGGAAAACATGAGAGAGAAGCTGGAATCTCTAAATCTTGTCACGCTGAAAGATTTGGCAAAACATCGCGGGATCAAGGGATCCTCTGTGATGAAGAAAGCGGATTTGATTGAGAGATTACTGGTTTCGGAACGTGAGCAGGCAACGCTTGCTACGGATTTCCGTAGGGAAGAGGTGCCGATCAAAAGAGAGGTGCCGGAGAAAAGGCCTTCTCGATTCCGAAAAGAGAGGAGGCCGGTAAAAAGAGAAGAGGCGAAGGACGAGAGGACGGAAGTAAGAAGCGAGGGACCGGAAGCCAGAAGCGAGAGGGCGGAAGTAAGAAGCGAGAGATCGGAAGCAAGAAGCGAGAGACAAGAGGTCAAAAGCGAAAGAGTAGAATATAAGGGAGAGAGAAGCAGGATTTCCAACGCCACTCAGGGAGAAGAGAGCGTAGAGGTTCCTTCCGGGGAAGCTCCGATCTCAGAGGCTTCCGGGATCCTGGAGGTCATGCAGGACGGTTTTGGATTTATCCGCTGTGAAAACTATCTTCCTGGAGAGAATGATGTCTATGTGGCTCCGAATATTATTCGGAGATTCAATCTGAAAACAGGAGACATTCTAAGAGGCGTTACCAAGGGAAAATCTCAGAATGAGAAGTT
This sequence comes from Lachnospiraceae bacterium, assembly GCA_015258065.1. Classification (GTDB taxonomy): domain Bacteria; phylum Bacillota; class Clostridia; order Lachnospirales; family Lachnospiraceae; genus Butyrivibrio. The sequence continues at coordinate 23,551 of JABZIZ010000014.1, forward strand.
CGCCGCACTCACGCACCTGGAGGGAGTCAACGGATACAGTCCAGAGGTTGCGGCATCACGCGGTAATTTTGAGAACATGACCCCCATCTTTCCGAATAAAAAGCTTACGCTGGAAAGTCCGGGTGCCTCGATTGCCATGCGGATCATGGATCTGATCTGTCCGATTGGGAAGGGACAGAGAGGGATGATTGTATCTCCGCCAAAGGCCGGTAAGACGACGCTCCTCAAGGAGGTGGCACAATCCATTCGCAGGAACTATCCGGACATTCATCTGATCGTTCTTTTGATTGACGAGCGCCCGGAAGAGGTCACCGATATCAAGGAGTTTATCGAAGGTCCGAATGCAGAAGTGATCTATTCCACCTTCGATGAGTTGCCGGAGCATCATAAACGGGTTTCCGAGATGGTGATTGAGAGAGCAAGAAGGCTGGTAGAACACAAGCAGGATGTCATGATCTTGTTAGATTCTATTACCAGACTGGCGAGGGCTTATAATCAGGTCATTCCTCCGTCCGGGAGAACGCTCTCCGGAGGGTTGGATCCGGCAGCGTTACACATGCCGAAGCGTTTTTTTGGTGCAGCCAGAAATATGAGGGAGGGAGGCAGCCTTACGATTCTTGCGACTGCACTGATTGAAACGGGGTCCAAGATGGACGACGTTGTCTATGAGGAGTTTAAAGGAACCGGTAACATGGAGTTGATTCTGGATCGAAAGTTACAAGAAAAGAGGATTTTTCCTGCGATTAACATTCAAAAATCCAGTACCAGGCGGGAAGATTTGCTTCTTTCCAGGGAAGAGTTGGATGTGGTCAATCGGATGCGTCGATCCTTCAACAGCATGAAGGCAGACGAGATGGTGGATCAGGTCATCAATCTTTTCTCAAGAACCAGAACCAATGCCGACTTTGTGAGATTGTTTGAAAAACAGATGCTTTAACAAAGAGAGGTAATCCGATGCATAACATTCTATTCGTGGCTTCAGAAGGAGTACCATTTATCAAAACAGGAGGACTGGCGGACGTTGTCGGCTCTCTACCCAAGGAGATTGACAGCAGGTATTTTGATGTACGCGTGATTCTGCCCCGCTATATGTGTATGAAGCAGGAGTGGAAGGATCGTATGGAATATGTCACCAATTTCTATATGGATTTCCACTGGAAGAGCGAATATGTGGGAATCTTTCATGCAGTCTATGAGAATGTTCACTTTTACTTCATCGATTCAGAATATTATTTTTGCGGGGATCATCCTTATTGCGACAGCCAGAAGTGGGAGATCGAAAAATTTGCCTATTTTTCAAAGGCGGCGCTTTCTGCACTTCCTGTGATCGGCTTTCGTCCGGACGTGATCCACTGCCATGACTGGCAGACGGGTCTGGTGCCGGTTTATCTGAAAGAACGGTTCCTGGGCAATGATTTTTATCATGGCATCAAGGCGGTCATGACCATTCATAACCTCAAGTTTCAGGGGAAATGGGACATTCCGACGGTACAGGACATTACCGGCCTGCCGTCCTACTTTTTTACACCGGATAAATTGGAATTGAATAAGGACGCCGATCTGTTAAAGGGCGGCATTGTGTATGCCGATGCGGTCACGACGGTATCGGAGACTTATGCGGAAGAAATCAAAACACCGTTTTTTGGTGAGGATTTAGATGGCCTTCTCAGAGCCAGACAAAATGATCTGAGAGGGATTGTCAATGGCATTGACAGGGAGGCGTTTAATCCGGCAACGGATCCCTGCCTGGAATTTCATTATGATGCCATCAACTTTCGGAAAGAAAAGATCAAGAATAAGATTGCGCTTCAAAAACAGTTGGGTCTGAATGAAGATCCCAAATGTTTTACCATCGGAATTGTATCCAGGTTGACGGATCAGAAGGGCTTCGATTTGGTCTCCTGTGTGATGGACGAGCTGTGCCAGGATGCGGTGCAGATTGTGGTACTGGGAACAGGTGAAGAACAGTATGAGAACATGTTCCGTCATTTTGCCTGGAAATATGGCGGAAGGGTATCCGCCAATATCTATTATTCGGAGGAACTGTCTCATCGGGTATATGCGGCCAGCGATGCCTTTTTGATGCCTTCCCTCTTTGAACCATGTGGCCTTTCCCAGCTCATCGCATTGGGGTATGGAACCATACCGATCGTCAGACAGACGGGAGGGCTCAAGGATACGGTCGAACCTTATAACCGGTTTACGTCCAGCGGAACGGGCTTCGGCTTTATGAATTATAATGCGCATGAGATGCTGCATGCGATACGGGATGCGGAGGCTTTGTATTATGACAATAAACGAGAATGGAATAAAATGATCGACAGAGCCATGGCAGTGGATTATTCTTGGAATGTGTCGGCAAAGAAATATCAGGGAATGTACGATTGGCTTCTAGGGAATTGATGGACAGAAATAAGAATAGTGTTTTGAAACAAGGCGGAATTCTGGCGGCAGCGGGGGTGGGCGTCAGAATCATCGGGATGTTGTATCGGAGCCCCTTGACCGCCATCATCGGAGATCTGGGCAATGGGTATTATCAATATGCTTATTCTTTATATACCATTGCCCTTTTGGTTTCTTCTTATAGCATCCCATCCGCTTTTTCCAAGATTTTGGCGCAGAGGTTGGCAAGGAAAGATTATGTCAATGCGCAAAAGACCCTCCACTATACACTGGGTTTTGTACTTGTAACGGGACTTCTGGCCACCCTTCTTTTGTTTTTCTTCGGACCCGTTTTAATTGCGGATCCGGCTGCACTTCCGGTTCTTTATCTCTTTTTTCCGACCATCATCCTGAGCGCCATTCTGGGGGTCATTCGGGGCTATTTCCAGGCACATCGGACGATGGTTCAGACCTCAATTTCCCAACTTCTGGAACAGATTTTCAATGCCGTTTTTTCGGTTCTGATGGCATGGGTCTTCATCCATCTCTTTTCAGATGGAAGCAAACAGTCATCCGCACAGTATGGCGCCATGGGAAGCGCCTTCGGTACGGGAGTCGGCGTCTGTGCAGGGCTACTCTTCATGCTGGTGGCTTACCGGATGAACCTTCCTTACTTACGAAAGAGGTTGCGTCAGGATCGCCACAAAGAAGAAAACAACTCTCTTTTGATTCTGCACTCCATTGCCGTTGTGGTGCTTCCGTTTATTGCCAGCACGGTCATTTCTTATCTGGCGCCCTTTGTCAATCAAAAGATTTTTAATTCCGTTATGGTCGGCGTGAGAGGAATGACGAATGAGAGGGCAACGGAACTGTACGGGATCCTCTCTGGCAAGGCGATCGTCATTTCAAACATTCCGATTGCAATGGCAAATGCCATGAGTGCCGCCATGATTCCGAGTATTTCTTCCTTCTTTGCGTGTGGAAAAAAGGAAGAGGCTTCGAAACTGGCTTCTCAGGTGACGAGGGTTACCATGACGATTGGGATTCCCTGTGCGGCCTTTTTGGCCATATTGGCAAAGCCCATCACCATGATCCTCTATCCGCAAAGAAGTTCGCTGGATCAGGCTTCCATTCTGTTAGCTGCCCTGTCGGTCACAGTGGTCTTTTATTCATTATCCGCCGTCTCTTCCGGCATTCTGCAAAGCATTGGGAGAACCAATACGCCCTGGATGAATTCTGCGGTTGGTCTGATGTTGCAGACCCTGTTTCTTTTGGCCGTTTTATATCAGACGAAGCTTACGACCATGGCAGTGGTATTTGCCATGATTCTATATTCGTTCCTGATGTGTTTGTTAAACCACTTTTTTGTAAAAAGAAGTTTGAAGATGAAGCGGGATGTCAAAAGGACCTATCTCTTTCCCCTTCTGTCTTCTGTTTTGATGAGCCTTGCGGGATATGGTGCCTATCTGGCCTCGTGTAAAGGGTTGCAAATGTTCCTTCCATCGTTCTACTTTGTGAATCTGCTGGCGACTGCACTTGCAGTGTTTATTTGTCTCCTTGTCTATGCGTTTTTTATGGTGCGTTTTAAGGCATTAACGGAGGAAGAGATGTATCATCTGCCGAAGGGGAGAAAGATCGTTTCGCTCTTAAAGAAAGTACGAATCCTGTAAAGGATGGAAGACAGATCATGCAGGAGGGGAACATGCAAACGGAACCTCACCGTGAAGGTTTATGTTACGGAAAGGAAAGGTGAATGGGAATCAGAATTCTCAAAGATCTTCAGGAAAAGGAGCAGACCCGAGCGCTCTATGAACAAAATTTCGAGGATCCGAAGATCTTTATTGATTATTATTACCATGAAAAGTGCAAAGACAACCTGATTTTAGTAAAGGAAGAAGAAGGACAGATTCTTTCCATGCTACACCTGAATCCTTACCTTGTTTCTGTTTGTGGTAAAAAGGTGAAGTCCTTTTACATCTTTGCAGTGGCAACGGACAAGAATCATAGGCACGAAGGGCACATGACAGAGCTGCTCCGAGCCGCTTTTTCCTATATGAAAGATCAGAAAATACCGTTCTGCTTTCTGCTCCCGGTAGAGGTTGCTATTTATGAGTGGATCGGATTTTTTGTCCTCTGTGATCTGGTGCGGGAGAGAGACGATTCCGGACTTCCCACCGGCAGGGAGCGTACGGAGGAAATCGAGGACAGCTATGATATCTACTGCGTGAGAGATGAGAGGTATCGGGAACTTCTGGAAATAGAGGATGCGCTGGCAAGACAAGGAGTGAAAGAGGACCTTCCGGAGCATCCGCTCATCATGGTAAAGATCATCGATCCGGTCCTGTTTGCGGAAATGGCGGGTCTCAAAGAAACGACCTCCGAAGAAGAGGAAGAGCAGTGGATGCGTTCGAAGAGATGTTACTTTTCGGAAGAAGTCTGAGAAGACGCATCCTTCCAAAATCACAAATTGAACTTTTTTCGGTCATAAAATCTTCACATCTTCTCTTTATACTCCTGTTTATCAAATAAAAAACAAATTCTGCAAAAGGGAAAACCCTTAATAGGATCAGGAGGAATAAAACAATGGGAAATTCAGAAGAAAATCGTTATCATTTTGAGAATCATTCGGAAGCGGCACCCAGGCAGGAGAGGGTAGAATGGCACCATACCGGAGATGGAAATGATTTTACGCCTAGGGACCGGAAGCCTGCAAAAGAAAAGAAGCATATCGGTAGAAAGATTTTAACGGTTGCTGCTGTTGCAGCTCTCTGCTGCGGAAGCGGTGCAGGTGGAGCCTTCTATGCTTCCAGATATCTGGTCAGCAAATACCCGGCTGTCAACACCTCGGTTTCCAGCAGCGGGGATGCGGTTGTGGAAAAGCTTTCTACGACAAAGGCGCAGGAGGGCGGTCGGATTTCTACGGATGTGACGAGTGTTGCCTCCAACGTGATGCCTGCGATTGTCGCCATCAATGCGGATGTGACCGAAAAGGTGCAGACCTTTATGGGTACCATGGAGCAGAAGGGAACAGGCTCCGGTTCCGGAATCATCGTCGGGAAGAATGAGAAGGAGCTTTTAATCGCCACAAACAATCATGTGGTGGACAATGCGGACAAACTGCAGGTGGTCTTTAATGACGGGACGAAGGCTGCTGCAAATCTGAAGGGCACGGATGCCAAGATGGATCTGGCGGTGATTGCGGTCTCTATAGCAGATCTCAAACAGGGAGAGTTGAGCAACCTGAAGGTGGCAACCCTGGGAGATTCGGACAAACTCAGTGTCGGGGAACCCACCATTGCCATCGGGAATGCGCTCGGTTACGGTCAATCCGTGACGACAGGAGTGGTCAGTGCTCTGAATCGTGAGATCAAAAGCGATGAGGTGAAAGGTACCTTCATTCAGACAGATGCGGCAATTAACCCGGGGAACTCGGGTGGTGCTCTTCTAAACAGCAAAGGAGAGGTCATCGGCATCAATTCGTCCAAAATTGGCGGAGAAGCGGTTGACGGTGTAGGCTTTGCCATCCCGATTGATGCAGCCCGTCCGATCTTGGACAAGCTGATGAACCAGGAGACGAAGATCAAGGTCGCAGATGCGGATAAAGGTTATTTGGGAATCACCGTGATGACGCCGCAGGGAGTCGAGGGAGCCTATGTCGAGTCTGTGGAACAGAACGGAGCCGCACAGAAAGCAGGCATCCAGGCAGGTGATATCATCACGGCACTGAACGGACAGAGCGTCTCGAAGAGAGAAGATTTAACCAACCAGCTATCCTATTATAAAGCAGGGACGGAGGTCACGGTAACCGTACTGCGGAGAGAGAGTACGACCTATGGCCCCAAGGATTTGAAGGTTACTCTGGAAAAAAAGCCGCAGGGTCTGCAAGATCAGACACAGCAGAGTAGTGATAATGATCAGAACGGCAATCAAGATCAAAATAGCCAGGGGGAATCAGAAGAGAATGGAAACCAAAACGGATGGAATATGTTCCCCTTTGGAGGATTTTGAGAAGCGGAGAACGGCGGGATCTGTCCCTGTCATTCAGACAGGAGAACGGGATCTTAGATTAGCAGGAAGAGATTAGAAATGAATCAAAAGAACGGGAGCAATTCGGATCTGGAGAATCGCTCCCGTTCTCTTCTCAATTCAATGGATAGAAAATGTTCTTTATGATTCGGATTTTTTGCTCAGTACCTTCGAAATAACACTGTAGAGACGCTCCGGATTCACCGGCTTTAATAGATGAGCATTCATTCCGGCACGGAAACTTTCGTCATAGTTTTCACTTAAACCGTTCACGGTCATTGCAATGATCGGGATGGTCTGTGCATTCGGTATTTCCTGCGTGCTCCGGATTTGCCTGGTCGCTTCCAGCCCGTCCATGACCGGCATCAAAACATCCATGAGAATGACGTCGAATTGACCCTTTTCTGCGACAAAACGATGTACGGCTTCCTGACCGTTCGTGGCGGAAACCACGTCGATGCCTTTTGAGAGAAGCAGTTTCTCGCTGATTTCCAGATTGATCTCATTATCATCCACGATCAGGACTCGCTTGCCTCGCAGGTCAATCGAAGCTTCCGCTGAAGGAGTCTCCTCCCCTTCCTGTTTGCGAGACAGAGCCAGTCTTAGTGTTAATGAAATGGCGGTTCCGTGGTTTGGATCGGAGGTGACGCTGAGTTGTTCCGTGTTCATGGCTTTGACATAGCTCTTAAGGATCACCAGAGCAATATCAAGGGGAGAGAGATCTCCCGTGATTCGATCGATGAAGTATTCACTTGGCTGTGTCAGAAGTTTCAGGCGCTCCGGTTCCATCACAATGCCCTGACTTTCCACGGAAAGTTCGATCTGTGCGAAGTCGGATTCCTGATATAGATTCTTGGCTCGAAGTAAAATACGACCGCCCTTCATGGTGTAGGTCGAAGCGCAGAAGAGCAGTTTGTTGCAAATTCTCTCCATGCAATGCACATCCATGGAAACCAACAAATCATTGACGGTATCGGTCTCTGTGGAAAACAGAAAGCCCCTTTCGTCCATTCCGGGCAACTGATACTGCCCGATTCGATCGAAGAAGTCACGGAGTTTGATCTGTTCCGGACGCAGCTTGATATCGTGTTTGGCAATCCGGCGCAGATCCAGGATATCATCGATGGTTTCCGACATATAAGCACCCGACATGGAGACCTTGTGCAGATAGGATTCAATGGCGGTATGATCAGGCTGCTCCTGTTGTGCAATCTTGGTCAGACCCATGATAGAATACAGAGGACCTCGGATATTCCTGTTCATGAGACTTAGAAAGGCACTGCGCTTGTCGAGTTCCACCTTGGATTCGTGCAGCGCATTTTGTAAAGAGTCCACCCGTTTGGACATTTGCTTTAATAGACTGTTGGCATCACGAACTACAAGGAGAATTTCATCTCTGCTGTGCCGGATAAAAATAGCCTGCATGAAATGAACCTTGCCGGAATCGTCGGAAACGGAGTAGTAAACCCGGTAAGTATTCAGTCGTTCCAGTGCTTTCATGACGCTTTTTAGGCGCATCTTTTCAATTACATCAGACGGCGTGGAGTCCGTGGAGCGCTTTAAGATGGTTTGCTCCATGTAATAATCGTAATCCCCCTCGCCTTCCTGCTGAAGGGAAAAGGAAGCCGCATTCTGCGATTTTAATACTTGAATCGAACCGTCTTCCGGGTGGATGAAATAAAAATCATCCCCCACTGCATTTACAAGTGTATCAAATAGTGCGGCTTTGTGATCATCTGAAGACATATGGCATTACCTCTAGGTAGACATCAGATCGCAGACACGCGGGATGATTGGTAGCATACGTGAAACGTTCTCTGATCAAGACAGATTGTTAGGAGCGCTTCTATTATAAACGGGAAAATGTAATTCGATCAACCGTTTTTTAAAGATTCCACTTTTCAATTCATAAATTTTTTACTACAATAAAAGTAGTTTTATAACGTTGGAGGGGGAGAGAGATGTATTCGCAAAAAAAATTACAGATGTCCGTGCAGCCCACCTGTGTGGTGGGAATCGGGGCTTCTGCCGGCGGACTGGAAGCACTGCAGCAGTTTCTGACTTTTTTACCTTCGAATACAGGGATGGCTTTCGTCATCATTCAACATTTGGCGCCGGATCACAAGAGTTTGCTCGCCGAGATTCTTGGCAAATATTCTGTGATGCCTGTAACGGAAATCACAGACGGCATGCGGGTGGAACGCAATCATATTTATATGATCCCCCCGAAGTACAATGTTGAAATTGTTTCGGATGTACTCCGTCTTCATGAATATGAAGCCGAGAAGATCAACCATCCGATTGATGTTTTTTTTCGTTCTCTGGCTAAAGAATATGAGAATCGCTCAGTAGCGGTCATTCTGTCCGGAACCGGGTCGGACGGAACCAACGGCATCCGCTCCATCAAAGAGCAGAACGGTGTCATTATCGTTCAATCACCGGAATCCGCCAAGTTTGACGGAATGCCACGCAATGCGATTGCAACCGGCTTCGTAGATCTGGTCCAGAAACCGGATTCCATTGCCAAAGAGATGGGGCATATCGCCAGATCCATGGTGGATGCGACATCGAAGCTTCAGTTATCGGACGAAGATTTGATGTCTCAGATTTTTTCGATTCTGAAAAATGTCACCAATATCAATTATACCTATTACAAACAGACGACGATTCTACGCAGAATCGAGCGCAGGCTGGTGATTACCCATAACCGGAATCTCAGAGAGTATGTGACCTTCCTCAACAATAATCCGGAAGAGGCCAAGCTTCTGGCAAAAGAGGTTCTGATCGGGGTCACCAGCTTTTTCAGAGACCCGGAATACTTTGATGTGCTCAAAGAAACCTGTATCAGACAGCTGGTCAAGGATGTACCGAAGGACCGTCAGATCCGTGTCTGGGTAGCAGGTTGTTCGACGGGAGAAGAAGCTTATTCGATCGCCATTCTGTTTTCGGAGGTGATGGAAGAGTTGAACATCCGGCGGAATGTGAAGATTTTCGCGACCGATCTGGATGCCGATTCCATCTCTACGGCGGTGCGCGGGGTTTACGGGGATAACATCATTGAGGATGTTTCAGTGGCGCGTCTTTCTCGCTTTTTTTCCAGAAAGGGGAACAAGTACGTCATCCACCACGATATCCGTAAGATGATTATTTTTGCCCAGCACAACGTCTTTCAGGACCCGCCCTTTGGCAAACTGGATCTGATTTGTTGCCGGAACGTGCTGATTTATTTCCAGTCTGTTTTGCAGAGAAACCTGTTTACGATCTTCCACATGGCATTAAATGATCACGGCTATCTGTTTCTCGGCAGAAGCGAGTCTGTCATTGACTATGATGATATCTTCCGTGTGCTTTGTGCCAATGAGAAGATTTTCATTCATAACATTGCAGGGAAGGTGCCTGCGCATGAAAACATCAGCTATTCCCTTCAGAACGTAGAGAATTCTCTGGATTTGGCGCAGATACAGAGTGCGGAGGAAGAACCGGACACACAGCACCGTACCAATGATATTGACACTTCTGTGATGGAAGAGTTGATGCCTGCCAGCGTCATTGTCAATGAGAACAATGAAATGGTTCGGAGCTATGGAGATTGTTCGAAGTTCTTATCCATCCCTGTAGGAGCGGCGACTCTGGATATTTTCATGCTGATCCGGGATGATCTCAAGATTGCATCCTCTATTGTGTTGCGAGATGCCAGAAAGACCAATCAGCGGGTGGTTTATGAATCCGTTCCTGTGCAGTTGGAACGGGAATCGGAGTTTATCTCCATCGTGGCGCAGCCTATTTCCGATCATTCCGGCTCAGAAACCGGTTTGATGGCAATTTCTTTTGTCAGAGAAAAAAGAGAAATTAGTGGAGATATTCGTGAGTATCAAGTGGATACTGCTGCAACGAAACGTATTTCCAATCTGGAACACGAATTGAAGGTGACCAAGGAGAACCTGCGCCAGACGGTAACGGAGTTGGAGAGTGTCAATGCGGAATTGCAGGCTGCAAATGAAGAATTGCTGACGGCAAATGAAGAATTACAGTCTTCGAATGAAGAGTTACAGTCCGTTAACGAGGAATTATACACGGTAAATGCAGAATATCAGTCCAAGGTGACGGAGCTTGCAGGTTTAAATGACGACATGGCAAACTTCTTATCCTCTACGCTGGTCGGTATTCTGATGGTCGACAGGGATTTGAATATCCGGAAGTTTACCGAATATATCTCCTCAGAATTCAATGTGGTGGATCAGGATGTAGGCAGAAGTGTCCGGTATATTACTTATAACTTTGCCACCATTGATCTGATTCAGCAGTGCAGAGAAGTATTAAAAACCATGGTTCCCATGGAAGAGCACTGCGCTTCGGTTGCGGGTAAGACCTATATGATCCGCATTGCACCTTATCGTGTGGTGGGACAGAGCCAGACACAGAATGCGATGGATGCGGCGGAGGGAACTCCGTCCAGCATCAATGTGCCTAAGAAACTGCAGGGGTTGGTCCTGACCTTTGTGGACACCACCAAACAGGTGGACGATCAAGAACAGATCGAAGAGATGGCAAAGGCGCTGCGGGAAGCGGTCAAGGCAGGCAAGGAAAAGGAAACCTTCCTCAGCCATGTCTCGCATGACATGCGTACACCGATGACGGCAATCTTTGGATTAACGCAGCTCTCTCTGGCAGTCAAAAACGTGCCGGATGAAGTCAGAGACAATCTGGAAAAGATTATGACTTCCAGTTCCTACCTGTTAAATCTGATTGAAGAGATTCTGGAAACCAGCAGGATCAATGCAGGAAAGGTAGTAACGGTAGATGCGGCAGTGAAGGAGGAACAGGTACTGAATTCCGTTGCCACAATGGCAGGGGAACAGTGCAGGAACAAGGGCCTCCACTTCACAATGAATATACAAGGATCCCAGGATCGTTATGTCATGATGGATGCGCAGCATGTCGAGCGTGTGCTCATGAATGTAATGTCCAACAGCATCAAGTTTACGCCCGCCGGAGGCAATGTGACTTTCAGTACATCCGTTCAGTACGAGGACGGAAGGGCGATTCATACCTATGTCATCAAGGATACCGGAATCGGAATTTCGGAGTCCATGCAAAAGAGAATGTTCCTGCCCTTCGAACAGGGAGATACCGAACGTGAGATGAATGAGGGAACCGGACTGGGTCTCTTCATCTGCAGAAATCTCGTCGACCTGATGAGGGGGAAGATTACCTGTGAGTCGAAACCGGGCGAAGGCTCTACGTTCACGATTGTTCTTTCCTACAACCTGGCTACAGACGAACAGATTTCTCTTCGGACGCACCAGGTCAATACCTATGAGGATCAGGTTCTTTACGGAAAAACGGTGCTGTTAGCGGAGGACAATCATATCAATGCGGAAGTGGTGATTAAACTCTTGAACACCAAGAAAATTCATTCCGAACTTGCAAGAGACGGGCAGGAAGCGGTGGATTTGTTTGAGGCAAGAGGTGCTTATCACTACCAGGCGATTCTCATGGATCTGATGATGCCGCTGAAAGACGGCTTAAAGGCAGCGAAGGAAATCAGAGCGCTCGATATGGCGGATGCGAAGTCGATACCGATCATTGCATTAACAGCAGATGCCACAGCGGAGGTGCAAGACCGTTGTAGAGAAGCCGGTATTGATTACTGCATCACGAAGCCGATTGATCCGGAGAAATTGTTCTATCGTTTGGCAGAACTTTTTGAGCATTAAATGGTGGGGTCAAACCACCGGAAATTCGATTGTAAGGATGGGCGTCTGTGACACCCACAGCCTTACATACGAATCAAAATCCAAAGCCGGAGGCAGTTATGGAAGAGACCTTGATAGAAAATTCTAAAGCAGGCATCGAAATGACGGCAATGGAAAACCGTCATTTCGATGGCCTCTTGCGAAGTTTGGATCACTGGGGCGCCAATACCAGAGAAGCGATGCACAACATGCTCGGCGATAAAAGCTTCTACTTAGACCTCCTTTATGCATTTTTGGAGGATAACAACCTTTGTGAACTGGGAAAGAGGATCGAAAATCAACAATATCAGGAAGCTTTTATGATGGCACACACCCTGAAAGGAGTTTCTGCGAATCTAAGTCTGACGCCGATGTACGACGTGCTGAGCCGTATCGTGGAACAGCTTCGAGACGGTACGGGAGACAAACTGGATTCGGAAGATGTAGAATTGTTTTTTCAGGAGAGAGATCATTTTCGCATGATTATGGAATTGTGGATGATTGCGAACCGAAGGGAAGAGGAAGAGAACGAAGCGAGATAATCGCTTGTTTGGAGGCTTTTGTGTCATCAATTTTAATGAACAATCAAATTTTTAATAATGAAGTACCCTTTTGCAAGATTACAACGCTGGAAGCCAAGACGGAATTGGAAAAACGATTTCTGGCTTCCAGTATCTCCTATTTCGCAGACTGGCAGGAACTTCCCTTTCTGCAAAGGCTTTTTCACAGAAATAAAGGCAAAATTTCCTGCGTGATTCGAATTAACAGCGCTGATTTTTCACGTGCGAAGGAAGCGCTGATCGGAATGGATGGTAAGGACATTAAATTGCAGAATCCACAGGGAGAGAGGGAAGAGGATACCGTCCGGATTCTGGCGCAGAGAAAGGCTGCGGAACATCATGAGAGAAAGAAATTACAACCGGTCATCCGAGAGGTTTACGAAAGAACGGAAGCCGCCGCAGAAGAAGACAGAGACCGGGGGCAGTATGCTTCTTTCGAAGAAGATCAAGACGAAAGATCATTTACAGCCTTTAAAGAAGACCGGGACTAGAACGAAAGACAGTACAAAGCCTTCGAAGAAGAGGTTAAACCATATTCGGACACAGGTATCGAAGGGCACACAGGACCAGGCTTCAAGCATTACGCAGGAACAGTCTTCAAATGCCACGTGGAACAAAGACGTACCGCCATGCAAGGGAAAGTCCAGATGTCCGTACTCTCGGGATTGTGGCGCCTGTCAGATGATTGATATACCGTATCAGGAACAGCTTCAGATCAAGCAGCGAAGGTTATCTGCTCTTCTGAAGCCGTTTTGTTCTGTGCAGCCGATCATTGGAATGGAAAATCCTCTGCATTACCGCGCCAAGGTGCACGTGGTGATGACGCATGGAAGGGGAGGAGTGCCGCTTGCCGGAACCTACAAAGAAGGCACGCACGAAGTCGTACCGATCGAAAACTGTCTGATCGAAGAGGAGCGTGCGGGAAAAATCATTCGGACGATCTTGCAACTGATGAAGGATTTTAAGTATCGTGTCTACGATGAAGACAATGGTTATGGGTTATTTCGGCACGTTCTGATTCGCGTTGGAAAAGAAAGTGGTGAAATTCTGGTGGTACTGGTTCTTACGTCGCCCATTCTTCCCTCCAAAAATCATTTCGTGAGAGCGCTTCGGGCGGCGCATCCGGAAATCACTTCCCTTGTCCTAAACATCAATGACAAGCGAACCAGTATGGTACTGGGAGAGAGGGAGAAGATTCTTTTTGGAAAAGGAGCTATTACAGATGATCTGATGGGGATGCATTTTAAGATCTCGCCCGCCTCTTTTTATCAGGTCAATCCTACACAGACCGTCCAATTATATGAAACTGTTCTTAGTCTTGGCGCCTTTCGGGGAACGGAGAAGGTGCTGGATTGCTACTGTGGCGTCGGGACCATCGGCATGATAGTAAGCCCCCATGTGAAGCAGGTATGGGGCGTAGAGTTAAATGCAGCAGCCGTGCGGGACGCTACGCTGAATGCCAGGGAAAACCGGATTTCAAATATCCGTTTTGTCAAAGAAGATGCCGGCGTCTTCATGCAGCGTCTGGCCGTGGAAAACCGGGCAGGCGCAATCGATGTGGTCATCATGGATCCGCCCAGAAGCGGTGCGACGATGACCTTTCTTCGTGCACTCCTTGCCCTGTCGCCGTCTAGGATCCTTTACGTCTCCTGCAATCCGGACACGCTAGCAAGGGACTTGAAAGTCCTGACCACACATGGCTACCGGGCGCTTTGCGCAGTCCCTGTCGACATGTTCCCGCAGACGGTGCATGTGGAGACGGTAGTATTGATGTCAAGGATCGAGGGGAAATAGCCATTTATTCAGTGTTTTCAATGTTCTTCACGAAACTTGATAAGATCTCATCGTCATGTTTTTGAGAATGCAGGTTGAATAGCTACTGACAGAATTGACTGATATGTAATGGCCATTGTCAGGTTTCCCCTTGACAATGGCCATTACATATCAGTTATCACGGAGAATTTCATTACAGAAGCGGTGCTACAAAGCAGCAGTTGACGGGTATCGCGCTGTCCCAATTCATCATGAAAAAGACCGGGTTCCGTTGGGAAGATGTCACTATTGACAATCTTACCGTAGAAGAATTAGATGATGAAAGTTTTAAGATATTCCGTAGAGAGGCAGCGAGGAGTAACCGGATGACAGAATCTGAGTTGAATGTCTCAAATGCGGAACTGCTCAGCAAACTGCACCTCATAAAAGATGGCAAGCTCAAGCGCTCTGCTGTTCTGCTTTTTTACAGCGATCCTCAAATTGTACAGACAGGAAGTTATGTCAAGATAGGAAAATTCGGAAAGGGTGCGGATCTTCAGTATCAGGATGTTCTGGAAGGTTCTTTGATTACTACAGCGGATAAGGTCATTGATCTGATTTACTTAAAGTATCTGAAAGCCAAAATCACATATGAACATGACCGGCGCGTCGAAACCTATCCATTTGCTCGCGAGGCAGTTCGCGAGGCAGTCTACATTGCGATTGCTCATAACTGTTATATGTTTGGGACTCCGATCCAGATTCGGATTGAGGATGAAGAGATGATCATCAGCAATCGAAGCATCCTTCCGGATGGATGGACAGCGGAGACTTTGATGGAACCGCATGACTCCATCCCCTATAATCCGGATATCGCTAATGTCTTTTATCGAATGGGATATATTGAAACATGGGGACGAGGCATCCAGAAAATATGTGATGAATGCAGAGCTCTCGGAGCGGAACTTCCACAATATGAGGTATTGGGAAATGGCATCCGCTTGCATTTCAAAGCGCTTCAAAGTGCCCTTATAGATCAGTCCAAAGCACCAAAGCACCAAAATACTGACATAGATGGTGCTTTGGAAAGTGCAATGGTGCTTAGACTCATAGAAATACTAAGAGAGGAACCTAATATTTCTCAGGAGGTGCTGGGAGAAAAACTTGGCACAACAAGAAGAGTTGTTCAGAAACACATTAATGCGCTGAAGGAGTCTGGCATTATCGTTCGTGTCGGTGGCAAGCGCTATGGGCATTGGCAAATTAACGATTGATTTCTTTCAACTTGATAATGTTGATGACAAATTTTGAGATGCGAGCGGGTCTTTGAAAAAAATCAAAAAACCGCTTAGGTGATTTGGATTGTAATTTCTTTGTAAAAGCCATCGCACTGTTTTCTGCCGGGGCAGGCCGTAGAGTTTTTAAGCGCTCCTGTCAATCAAATCATTTATCATCATGGCATTCCATTTGCGCTAGCGGTTCCGGCAAAATCAAAAAGATAGAGCACGATATCATGTTGATAATTATGATAAAGATGCTCAGCGACTTGCCAGTCTTGAAAATGATTGGATTGACATAAAACAAGAACAGAATGAGTTTCTTGAACAAATTCCCGAGGGGAAAAGGCCAGACTTAGAGTAGTGGAAGGAACAAAAATTTTGATGGAAAATAACGAGTGTTTATTAAAAAACTATGAGGATGTATGGGGATTATGAACTGTAGAGGAACTGCAACAAGACAGCGAATAGTAAAAGAATATCATGTCAAACCGGTTGCTCATATTCAATTGCTTGCAGGCCAAACTAAGCATAGTGATGCCGAAGCCATTATTCGGGAAGAGTATTATATATTTAACGCAGAAAGTAAAAGTGACGGGAAAAAAGAAATAATACAATGTGGACTAGGTGCTGCACGTGACTTTTTGCGTATCTTGGGCATTCCCGGACTACCTATATTTAATCCATTAAAAAAAGAAAGCAATAATGAAACTGTATTAAAAGAAAAAGAAAAGGGGAGCAAAGGTAACCATTCCGATAAGTGGAATACCACTGCCAGACAATTGTACAATGGGATTATGTGGTTAATTATTGCTTGGGATGCTAGGCCAAATACTCCACTGTTCGAGTTCAAAGAAGATATTTTGAAATATAAGAATTATGATCCTTTCGATTGGAAGATCAAGAGAGTTAATACTGTTATTAAAAATGGAGGAAAGGGAAAAACGCTAACGGAAATCGTGGGAGATTTTCAAAAAAGAAATCAAATTAAAGACAATATGTGCGATTTCACGCTTCTTAAAGATAGAATGACAAAAATTCTTGACGAAAAAGGGAATAGAATAAATTCTTACTTTTGAAATAGCATAATCAATACTTTGGGTTTTGTGGATTCATGAAATCGTCGGACTGTCTACGCATCCCCCTAAGATACCCCTCAAGTCCTCCTAAGACTTGAATCAAAGACTGGTGGAACTAATCAAATTTTGTGGTATGCCACGTAGTAAGGTGAGATGAGTTTGGACGGTGAAAATCACTCCGTGGAAACATATCCAGGGAGTAATGCAGGAAGAACTTCCGGCTCCCAAGAAAAAGAAAGGATAGATATGATTTTAGAAACAGTGAGACTTATCCTCCGTCCGTGGGAAGAAACGGATGCAGAGGAATGCTATAAATACGCAAAAGATCCGCGAGTAGGTCCGATTGCAGGGTGGCCTGTACACACAAGTGAAGAGGACAGCAGACAGGTTATTAGGAATGTGCTGATGGTACCGGAGACTTACGCCATTGTGCTAAAGGAAACAGGACTTCCCATTGGCAGTATCGGCCTTCACCACAATGACCTTGCAGAAAAGGAGGATGAGGCGGAGCTTGGTTATTGGATGGGAGTTGATTATTGGGGGCATGGCTTTGTACCGGAGGCGGCAAGAGAGCTGCTACGTCATGCCTTTGAGGATCTAAAACTTGTTCGCATCTGGTGTGGTTATTATGATGGCAACGACAAATCAAAGCGTGTTCAGGAAAAGTTGGGGTTCAAGTATCAATGGACTACCGGGGATGTACCTGTGCCGCAGATGGGCGAAACAAGAAAGGGATACGTAAGCTTACTAACGAAAGACGAATGGGAAAACCTCATCACGCTATATACACCGTCTTTGGAAGATCTTTGGTTTCGACAGAGGATGATGGAAGATACGGAAACCATGTCGTATAACCAGGCATGGGGAGGTACAATTCCTTTTCCGAAAGAGGAGTGGCGTGGCTGGTATGATTACTGGATTATAAAGCACGAAGGTAAACGTTATTACAGATATTTAAAGGATAACGCCGGTCATTTTATTGGAGAGATTGCCTATCATTACGATAGTGATCGAAAGCTTTATCTCGCAGATGTCATAGTCTATGCTCCGTATAGAAAAAAAGGCTATGGCGGAATTGGATTGGATTTGCTGTGCAATGCCGCTAAACAAAATGGCGTAAAATTGCTCTATGACGATATTGCCATAGATAATCCGGCAATCACAATGTTTCTACAGAATGGATTTAGGGAAGAATACAGAACACACAAATTTATCATGCTCAAAAAAGAACTGTGAAGATAGGTCTCTCGTTTTTTGGGGAATTTTTTTAGTCCCTATGGAATTCCGAGGCTTAGTGCGAATATTCGATAAATAAGTGAGACATTACTGAGAAAACCATAGAAATTTGTATTTTATTAAAAATCATGGTAAGTTATATATAAACTTCCGAGAAATTAATAAAGAATCTTGAGGCAACAGTAGTTTGATTTGGAGGAATCTGTGCAATTGAAGCAGGGGATATAGCTGGAGTAGTGGCTTGTTTTAAGAGTTAGGATGGTGAGCAAAAATGAAAAAAGAATATAAAGAAGCTATCTTTGTATTAGTGGTTTGTGCCATCGGGACTATTATAATATGTTTTATACCTTCTTTTTTCCGATGATACAGTCAATATTTTTAGGAGGACTTACTCATTTTCATTGGTAAAATCATTATTACTTTAGGAAGTTATTATCAATCGAATGATCATTTTGAAGTTCTTTCTCAAATTGCAGGACCCATTACGAATAAAATTCTGGATATAGCTTTAATCATTTCTTGCTTTGTAGTCGGATTTGTTATGATTGCCGGAGCCGGTTCAAACCTTAATCAGCAGTTCGGCTTGCCATTCTGGGCAGGAGGATTATTATGTGCTATGCTAGTAATCGTTGTCAGCTTTCTTGATTTCGAAAAAATTACAAGTGTGCTTGGAATATTTACTCCTATGGTTTTTATCATGATTATGATTATTGCAGTCTATACTTTTACAAATTGGAGCTTTAATTTCGATGAATTAGAAGCAATTTCGTCTACAATCTCTACTCCAATGCCAAATGTATGGATTTCTTTACTAAATTATTTTGCACTTACGGTAATGACGGGAGTCTCCATGGCTTTGTGATGCTACTGATATTGGCTATTGCGTGGATAAAAGAAAAATCAAATATCCAAGGAGAGAAATTCTTAAGACGCAAAATGATACGATTAATTACTAAGAAATATGATGATAATCAAGAATATACAATTGGAGATAAAGAGGAATTTAACGATGATACAAGATAAATAAGAGCGAGTTTTGTAAATTGAGTATGCATAAAGGAGGACTTATGTTTGAACAGGTAAAATTAGACTATGCTTTTGATGCTTTGGAGCCCCACATTGATACCTTAACCATGGAGACTCATTACGGAAAGCACCATGCAGCATATACGAAGAACTTTAATGAAGCAGTGGATAAGGCAGGGCTTAGCGATAAATCCGTGGAAGAAATTCTATCTTCTCTGCCTTCTGTATCTGATGAAGCCTTAAGAAATACTTTGCAGAACAATGGTGGCGGGTATTACAACCATAATTTATATTTTTCTATTCTGAGCCCGAAGAAAGACACAAAACCCAGTCCGGCCTTGGAAGAAGCTATTAAGAGGGATTTCGGTTCTTTTGAGAAGCTGATAGAGACTTTGCAGAAGCTGGCTTTAGGACAGTTTGGATCAGGTTGGGCATTCCTTTCCGTAGATAAGGAAGGAAAGTTATATGCGACCAAGGCTGCAAATCAGAATAATCCCTTTATGGAAGAGGGAAATCATACCCCAATCTTAGCTTTGGATGTATGGGAACATGCCTATTATCTAAAGTATAAGAATTTAAGAGGAGATTATGTAAAGAATTTCTTTGCAGTTTTGGATTGGGAGAAGGTAAGTAAAAATTACGAAAATTTTAGATAAACAGAGACTAGGCATTCTCATTTGAGATGTCGCTCTAAACCCTTTTTGGAAGACGATAGAACTTTAACTCTATCGTCTTTTTTGTAGTCAAAAAAAGAAAATGATAAAGAAATTCAAACTATGTTTTGGAAAAGTTTGGGTTTAAATTCATATAGCTTGACGATAAAAGGAGAAGAGGATACTATCAAAGAAAAGATTTTCAATAAATTCATAACATTATCCATGAGTTCTCCAAATAAGGTTTTCTTTGCAACTTATAGAACTGAAAGCTTTTAGAAAATTAGCTCTCGGTCTTTCAATTCTGTAGATTGCAGGGTTTATTTTGCCGTTTTGCAAATCTCTGCGGTTTTAACTAAGTTCATTCCTGCTCCCGGGTCTCAGCTTCTCGCAGGGCACGCTGTATGAAGGCGGTCATATTTTTTGGGGGGGGAGTAGAATCAAAAATATAAATAATTAAACAATGAGAGTTGCGTGCTAAGGCATTTGGTACAGTAAATACTGTGGTGTATGTAAAAATCTTTCTATGGAGATTGCTGGATGAATATGATATTAATGCCATTCGTGCAAATATTGCTTTGGATATGGTTTCTGGGATGTACGATTACATGGCGCTTCGGGAAACGAATTCTTGTTGAAGGAATGGGAATGCAGAGCGCAGAGTTTGCCATGCTTTGCCTGTATAGCATAGGACTGATTAGCTATCATTTTTTTCAGCCTACAGGTAAATGGATTTTGTTCACAATCCTTGTGTTGTGGTTTACGATTCAGTTTTTTTGCCATTGGTATTACACTATCTTTGGTGCCTCTGAAAGAAAACTGAAAGGGTATAATGCGTGCTTTAAAGGCACGCTAAGACTCATTCCTATGAGTGACAAACGCGTGATACCGGACTTGTATCATATTGTTCTTCATATATTGATATTGTTAAACGGCATACTTTGCTTGCTATCCGGATTTTCCGGATAGTTCAAGAGGAAGGATCTCGTCAGGTTATACATAACACTAAACATTACAACATTCAAATGATTATTGCCGTAGGCTTTAAAGTCAATTCTGACCGTGCGGTACATGGTCATACAGCAGCAATATAGGAAACACTATTTAATTTATGAAAATTCTTATAATCCCCATGGCAGCCATGGCAGAAACTTCGGGGCCTTCCTTAAGATGCAGGATTCTTACTGAGGAATTCCATAGAGCAGGACACGACGTAGCAACTTGTATGGCAGAAGATGTTAATTTTAAATGCATTAAGGGCATCCGGAATTATGCTCTTACTGTTCCCATGCCCTTTGGACTCCCGACGCCCATTGCAAAAAGGATATTCCCGATTGCGCAGAAGCTAGGCATGACATCCCGTGTAACGGTAGATAGTTTTGATCAGGTTCTCTTTATGACAGGGAACCTGGACTACCGATATCTTAAAAAGAGCGTTACCTCTATTCGAAAAGCAATACAGGACTTTCACCCGGATTCCATTTATTCCGAGTTTAATATTTCCGCAATGATAGCGGCACAAATCGAAGCAATACTGCTGTATTGTACTGTCAGTTATCCTACGCAATATGAGTATGCCCATGACACAAGATGGTCAAAAGATTTGAATCGCTTTCTTAGGGAGATATCTTTGCCTACGGTGAACAGCGCCCTTCAACTGTTTGACCGGGCAGAACAGTTATTTTGCCCCAGTATTCGGGAACTGGAACCATTTTCTAAGGAAAATGTGCAGTACTGCGGAGCGCTGCAGGCGGCCGCTTACGAGAACGTAAGAGTCAGTCCTAAAAATAAGATTCTTGTCTATATGGGAAATGGTACAATACCGGTGAAAAAAATGCAAAGAGTTATATGTGAAGCCTTTGAGCACAGTGATTATGAGGTGTATATCGCCTCATCTTATCTCAAAAAAGAGGATAGGGAAAATGTACACATCGCCCCGCGATGGGATTTTCATACCTTACTGGAAGAGGCGGTTTTATTCATCCATCACGGAGGGCAAAACAGCATGGTGGAGGGGCTTCTGCATGGAGTGCCGCAACTTGTTGTACCGGGAAAGGTGTTTGAAAGAAAATATAATGCGAAACGCATAGCCGAGCATCACGCAGGATTGGTGATTGAAGTTCATGAATTTACTGCCGAAACCATACGGAACAAAGCGAAGAAAATCATGGAAGAGGATACCATGATTGCATCTGCACAAGCGCTTGGAAGGAAGTTTGCAAAGGAAGGCGGAGCCGGTAAAATTATTCGAGGAATTGAGTCATTTTAAAAAATGAAATGAGTTGGCTACAATCTGTAGTCAACTGAAATTTAGGCTAGAAGAAAAGGAAAATCCATATTGAGAAATAAAGAGCTGATATTGGAATGCTTATGGGATGATAAAACACTATTATCCCCACTACGATTAAAGTAATATTTTTTGTCCAACAGATTGATTTTTCGTCCAAATAATAGCAGAATTGGATGAGAATAAGAAACATTGGATGAAAGGAATTCTAATGAGATCGTTTGATTACAGCAGACTTTATGTTAAAGCCTGGGATACAGATATTCTGAATCTGGTTGCAAAAATTCATGAGTGTAAGGGACGACAGGATTTCTTCATCCGCCAGAAGCCTGTAGAGTTGGAACGCCTAGTTGAAATCGCAAAGATACAGAGTACGGAGGCGTCCAATAAAATTGAAGGCATTGTCACAACCGGCACTCGTATGAAGCAGCTTTTTCAGGAAAAAACCACGCCAAGGAATCGAGATGAAGATGAGATTATGGGTTATCGGGATGTCCTGAATACGATTCATGAGAGTAATGAATACATTCCGATTCGGCCATCATATATCCTTCAGCTTCACCGGGATCTTGTGAAGAGGGCAGGATTTTCTTATGGCGGACGTTTTAAGAGTGTTCAAAACTATATTAATGAGACAAAGCCGGATGGGACTGTAGTCACAAGGTTTACACCAATTGCACCCTGCGACACGCCGGATGCGGTGGAAAATCTGTGCAATGCCTATGAGCAGGCCATTGCAAACGAGAAGATAGATGCCCTGATACTTATTCCGACATTTATCTGCGACTTCCTTTGCATCCATCCGTTTAATGATGGAAACGGCAGGATGAGCAGACTGCTCACACTGCTTCTTCTATATAAGAACGGGTATAACGTTGGAAAATACATCAGTATTGAAAAGCAGATAGAGAAAACAAAAGATCGTTATTACGATACTCTCGAAGAATCCGATACCGGATGGCATGAAGAAGCAAATGATCCGATGCCTTTTATCAGATATATGCTTCAGGTTCTTTTGGCGTGTTATATAGAATTTGAAGATCGTGTCGGATTAATGAATGAAAGTAGAAACGGCAGTACAGCATACGACATGGTGAAGAAGTATGCTGAAGAAAAACTTGGCAAGTTCACCGGTGCAGATGTTGTAGCTCATTGCCCGAGTATAGGAAGGTCTTCTGTGCTGGCGGCATTGAAGAAACTTAGTGAGGAAGGCATTATAATTCGGGAAGGATCAGGCAGAAATACATTTTACTACCGCGCAGACAGTAAATAATTTTCGTCCAAAATCATGATTATTTGGACGAAAATATATGGTTGACACAGAAGATGATGGCAACACTATATGACGTAGGTACGAATACAATTGATTATCATATCAAAAAGGTATTCGAAAATAGTGAACTACAGGAGGATTCAGTTATTCGAAAATTCCGAATAACTGCGCCTGATGGGAAAAGCTACAGTACAAATCATTATTCTTTGGAGATGATTATTGCCGTAGGCTTTAAAATCAATTATGACCGAGCGGTACAATTCCGGAAATGGATGAACCAAATTGCAAAGGAATATACCATTAAAGGCTGGATCGCTAAGCCAATCCGACTTCGTTATGTCGAAAATGGCTTCAGATACTGTGCACGGCGGTAATATGCTGCGGAGAGTGGTAGACTATTTCTGCCATCTTGCTGTAAAGCCGGATTTCTATCCTCAAATGGTAAAGGACAGGGATTTTGAAAACACCGAGTTTGCAGCAAAGATTCGTTGGCTGGCAAAGGACAATGAGGATATCTATGATCCGGATTATGGTGATATGCTTCGGGTTGCTTTTATGTACAGCTTTGACCGAGGCAGGCTCTCTGATCTTGTAAGCCTGCTGTCGGGAAGAGACTTCCTGACGCGAGAATATAAGGATGAAATCGTAGAGGATTCATATAACAAACTGAAAAGTGGCATCCTGAATTAGTTTGTGCTATCAACACTGACCGGAAGGTATGTTGGATCCCCGGAATCTATAATGAGCAGAGATATACGGAATATTTCTGAGAAGGGATTTCTTCAGTTTGCGCAAGAGGCAGAGGCTTCAGCTTTGTCGGATACATTCTGGAGAGTAACACTTCCGCAGAATCTTGAGACAACATCTGTAAATAGCCCGGCTTTTAATACGTTCCTGGCGGCACAGGATTATCTGAAGAGCAGCTCCATTCTGATGAAAGGAACGATGATTTCAGACCTTATTACCATCTCCGGAGATGTTCATCATATTTTCCCGAAGGCATATCTTAAGAAGAATGGAGTAGATTCCAAGGGAAGATACAACCAGGTTGCTAATTATACATATCTCGATACACAGGTAAACAAAGCAATTAGTGACGATGCCCCTTGTATTACAAATCGCTTTGAACCCATGACAATGCAAAACATCTTGAGGTATAACAGGCGATATGATAATCTTTTAATAAGAACCAAAAGCAACAGGATGATCCGGAAATGACCTGCTGAGCAGGAAACAGAATAGAGGGTGGAACTAAAAATTGCCGGAATACGGCAATTTTTTAAGGACGATCAGTTAGAAATGTTTTACTTTTAGAAGGGATGCCAAATGGAAAATAAGATCAATTTTCATCTGGGATTTACCTACAACGAGAGGCGAAGGTCTTCCTTGGTCGGGGTGGAAGGTCATATTGGGGCAGGCAAGTTTATGGTTTTATGTGGTTGCAGCGGTTGTGGGAAATCCACGCTGCTGCGCTGTATCAATCATCTCATCCCGGAATTCTATGAGGGGGAGCTCACCGGCTTTTGTAGGATCAATGGAAATGATCTCTCGGATTGCAGCATCGGGGCTGTGGGAAAACGTCTTGATTCTGTCTGCCTGGGCACTGGACACTGATGTCATTCTTATGGACGAGCCGACCGCCAACCTGGATCAAGGAGCGATAAGCAGACTTCGAGGCATGCTGTCGGAACTCAAAGCAGAAGGCAAGACGATCGTAGTCAGTGAGCACAGGCTGTATTATTTAGCGGGGCTTGCGGATGACTATTGGTATATGGATGCAGGCAGGATGGTGAAATGCTATTCCTCACAGGAAATGCTCCGGCTGACAGAGGGGGAATTAAGGGACCGGGGACTTCGCATGCCTGAGGAGAGGGATATCAAGTTAACAGGCATTCATTTTGACGAAGACCCGGTGGAAGATGAGAGGAAAGAAGCTAAGGCGCACCATCTAACGTGTGAGAATGTGGGATACAGGTATAGCGGGGCAAAGAAGCCTACGCTAAAATCTGTGAATCTTGCACTGAAAACGGGGGAGGTGGTTGCGCTTGCCGGACCCAACGGCAACGGAAAAACCACGTTTGGCAAAGTCCTTTGCGGGATCTACCGGGCTTCCTCCGGAAAGATTGCCTTGGACGGAGTCGTTGAGAGGCGGGGAGGCTTGCAGGAGAAGAGCCTTTTTGTCATGCAGGAGGCCGAATTTCAGGTTTTTACCAACTCGGTATGGAATGAGTTGAAGTATGGGAAAAGATGCAGCCCGGATCTGGAAACAGAGATGGAGCGGATGCTGAAACAGTCTGGTTTATGGGAACTGCGGAACAGGCATCCCTTCACCTTATCCGGAGGGCAGATGCAGAAGCTTGTGTTGCTGCTGGCATATTTTTCGGAGAAACCGGTGGTTGTGTTGGATGAACCAACAGCGGGACTCGATGGCAGGTCTCTTAGAACCTGCATCCAGATGATTCATGCGATGAAGAAGGATAAGATCGTTCTCATCATCACGCATGATATCGAGCTCATTGCGGGTGTATGCACAAGGTGCATTTGGTTAGAAGACGGACAGGTACAGGATCGTTTTATTCTTGATTCGGATGAATCCCTGCGCCGATTTCGTTTCTACCGGGAGGATCGGTTAAGGATTACAACCCGTCCACCCTTGCCTGCAAATCCGGAACGCCATTTCGATCCGCGCATCAAGCTTGTGATTGCGTTATTTTGCTGTACGACAAGCACATTTGCAGATCCTTCCCTCGTGAACGGAATGTTTTTGTCAGGGATGCTCTTAAACCTGTATGAACGGAAATATAAATCTTCTATCGGATATGGCGTGGTGTACGCAGCGCTGCTATTCGCATATCTGGCATTTCCAAATGTCGTAACAGGGCTTCTGATCAATGTGATTCCCAGATTTCTGGTCATAGGGGAGTTTGTATCGGCCATTATCAGCAATGACGGAGGAGGTCGTACCATCACGGCACTTCGCTATATGCGTATGCCGGAGAGAGCAATCATGATTTTTGCCGTGATCTTTCGGTTTGTTCCGGTGATGGAAAAAGACCTATCGCTGATGAAGCAGTCTATCCATACGAGAGGTTTTTTTAAGACGATGAGAGAAAAAATAGCAGGCTTCCCGGAGTATATGGAGATCCTCCTGGCACCCCTGATCCTCAGGGTGATTCGAATTGCGGAATCTCTTTCTGCATCGGCAGAAACGAGAGGAATTGCATTACCCGGTCGCAGGCAGTCCTTTACGTCTCTCAAGGTCAATCGATCGGATGGGGCACTCACCGTACTGATTGCCGCATTGATCGGTTTGGTTTTTTTTTACACGAGAATCGTCGCTCTATTCTAAGTCTTATTACAGTCGTAACCGTAGATTATCCATTTTCACTTTGGGGAGGAGACATCCATGGAATCAAGCAGGCTCAAAACAAAAGATATCATCACGGTCGTTCTTTTGTCGTTAATCAACATCGTCATTTTTGCTTCAGGAACTTTTCTGTACGCAACACCGGTTACTCTGTTGCTGATGCCACTCTATTATGCCTTGTTAGAAGGGATGGTCGTATTCTCAATCGGTTTTAAAGTGCGCAAGAGAGGGGCATGCCAATGGAAATGATGAGCGTGAAGGAATCTGAAAATCTCAAATATGTGATGACGCATGCAGGGAAGTTCATCATGAGTTGGGGATGGATGGTGCTTTTGGTTGCGACGGCTCTTGTGGCATATATCGGTTCGCTTCTGGGAAAAAGAGTGGTAAGAATCATATACGGAAGGCGGAAGGGGGGGTATGAGGATGAAGACTGAACAAGATTCCGGGAAGGTGTCTTCCGGGCAGAAATCCGCCTCGTTCTTTAGAGAACTGGGAGACTTCCTGCGGCCCTACCGTGGGAGATACGCATCCTCTGTCCTGATCAGTACGCTCTCTGTGTTGCTGAACGTGGGTACGTACGTATTTGCAGGAAGAATCGTCGTAGAACTCTTCGCCTCGCCGGTTGATTGGAGACTGGTGATAAGAAGGGGGATTTTCTTAGCAATATGTAAAGTGGGAAGCGGGATCGCAATGAACCTGTCTACCTGGTTGTCTCATCAGGCGGCGTATCAAACACTTGCAGATATTCGAGAGGCACTTGCCGAGAAGATGTTGAGACTTCCGCTGGGATATTTTGAAGAGAATGGAAGCGGAAGACTTAAGACCATGTTTGTGGATCACATCGAAGGGATTGAAAAGACGCTTGCCCACATGCTGCCGGAGATGACGGGGAATCTTGCGGGGCCAATCTGCCTGATGATAGGGATGTTCTTCATTAACTGGAGAGTCGCTCTGGCCATGACGATATGGATTCTACTGGGTTTTTCCGTCACCATGGGGATGATGCGAGGTTATGAACAAAAGTTTCAAGGGCAGCTAAAGGCGATGAAAGGAATGAATCAGGCCATTGTGGAGTTCGTGAACGGGATTGAAGTGATCAAGAACTTCGGGCGGACAGAAGAAAGCTACCGGAAATATAGAGAAGAGGTTCAGGGGCACGCCGATTACAATGTGGATTGGATGAGAGAAACACAGATTTATTCTTCTTTGGGGATGGCAATTGCGCCCTTCTCGATCTTTCCGGTACTGATCGCAGGGCTGGTATGCTGGAGTGAGGGTGGTCTAACGGCACCGATGTTTTTTCTGATGATGATCTTATCATTTGGGATTTTTTCATCGCTATTGACCGCGCTCACCTATATCGATCAGGTTGCGCAGATGGGAACCTATGCGAAAGAAATTCGGGATGTACTCGATTACCCCGAACTGAAGAGAGGAAACCAAACCGCATTCGGGAACCATGATATCGAATTTAGAGACGTCAGCTTTTCCTATGGGAAGTCTGGCTGTGATGGTTTGGGGCGTAGCATAAGGAAATCCGGTAGAAAAGCTGTGGGTCACGTCTCTTTTAACATGAAAGAAGGAAGTATGACGGCTCTTGTCGGCCCTTCCGGAGGCGGTAAATCCACTTTGGGAAAACTTCTTGCAGGATACTGGGATCCGGATGAAGGAAGCATTATGGTCGGAGGACATGACCTAAGGGATTATTCGCAGGACGCTCTAAATGCGGAAATCGCCTTCGTAGACCAGGATACTTTTTTATTTCATCAGACCATCCGGGACAATATTCGTCTGGGGAACCCGAATGCGACCGATGAGGAAGTGGAAGAAACCGCAAAGAGAGCCGGCTGCCATGAATTTATTGCGGCGCTTCCAAACGGGTATGAGACCATGGCAGGAGCTGCGGGGGGCAGTTTGTCGGGAGGAGAGAGACAGAGAATTACCATTGCAAGAGCGATGATGAAGCAGGCGCCTGTGATGATCCTGGATGAAGCAACCTCCAGTTCGGATCCGGAAAATGAAGCTTCCATTCAGGAAGCCTTATCTGCTGCGGCAAGAGGCAAGACCCTTCTGGTGATTGCGCACAGACTGATCACAGTGAGGCATGCAAATCAGATTGCTTACATTGAGGACGGTCATTTGAAGCAGATGGGTACACACGAAGAACTGATGCAGACGTGCGAGGAATACAGAAGGATGTGGGCGCTTTCAGAGGAAGATCGGGAGTCCGTTCCGGGAGGTGTGCTATGATGCAAATCATGAAAATGCTCTGGAAATTCAGCGAGCATCAGCATAAAACGTTGGCGATCACTTTGCTTATGTCGCTCGCACGAGCGATGATCGGTATTACCCAGCTGATGGCGCTTCTCCTTGCGTTAGATGTGGTCACAAACGGTTCTCCTGTAGAATCTGCCATCAGAAATATTGTGATCCTTACCGTCATCTGTGCACTTGGCAGCTTTGCCACCTCATTTTTCGAGCATACGGGTGGTGTAGCGGTCGGGTTTTATATGACAGCGGATAAGCGCATTGGACTCGGCCATTTTTTGAAGAGACTGCCACTGGGATTCTTTAGCGATCATCATTCGGGAAATATTGTAGCGGTTCTTACCACTACGCTGAGCGGTATTGAGACGGGTGCGGCGATGGCAATGGTTACGACAGTATCCGGTATTTTCGGTGCGTTTTCAATGTTAATCGCGGTCTTTTTCTATGAGTGGAGAATCGGTTTGATCACCGGAATCGGGATGGGGTTGTATCTTCTGGTGGTAGATGTTCAGATGAGGGTTTCAGAGAAGAACGCCCCACTCTTGCAAAAGGCGCAGAATGCACTGGCGGCAGCCACCCTTACCTTTCTCCAGGGCATCAAAGTGACCAAAGCATTTCGTGTCAAAGAAGGAAATGAGGAACTGAATGCTGCCATTCAGGACAGCAGGAAGGCGAATATCAACCTGACCAATCAGGTGATGCCGTCGCAGTTTTTGGGAAGAGTTGTCCTCGCCCTCTTTGAAATCGGGATCATTGCCTGTACACTTTGGTTGAGGGAGGAAGAAAATATTTCCTTGGCAAAAACCATTCTACTCCTGGTATTCAGCTTCATGGTATATGTTTCGCTAGGTCAGGCAGGGTCCGTACTCTCTATGATGGGTCTTTTAGATAGCGGGCTAAAGGCGATGGGAGAGGTGGAAGCTTCAAAACCGATGAAGTGGGGTGAGCCTCCCAGACCGATGGGAAGTAATGAGATAGAACTGAAGGAGGTGAGCTTCTCTTATGGAGATCATGAAGTATTACACCATGTTTCTGCAACGATCAAGGAAAAATCGTTGACTGCAATCATCGGCCCGTCCGGTTCGGGCAAAACAACTTTGTGTGAGCTCATTCCCAGATTTCGCGATGTAAGCAGCGGAAGCATCAAAATCGGTGGCGTAGATATCAAAGAGGTTGATGCAGAGGAGCTGATGAAGCGAATCAGTATGGTATTTCAGAAAGTATATTTGTTTGAGGACAGCATTTATCATAATATCGCCTTCGGTAAGCCGGGCGCAAGCATGGAGGAGGTTCGAGCGGCAGCAAAGGCGGCCAGATGCGACGATTTTATCCGGGCGCTGCCGGATGGGTATCAAACGGTATTAGAGGAAGGCGGCAGCAGCCTTTCGGGCGGGGAAAAGCAGAGAATCTCCATCGCCCGCGCCATTCTCAAGGATTCTCCCATTATTATCATGGATGAAGCAACCGCAGCGCTGGATGCGGAAAACGAACATGAAATTCTTGCGGCCATAGAAGCCCTCACGAGGAACAAGACGGTTATCATGATTGCGCATCGCATGAGATCAATCAGAAATGCGGATCATATCATTGCGATCCGGGATGGGAGAGTCGTGCAAGAGGGAAGACCGGAAGACCTTGCAGGGCAGGATGGTCTATATCGGGAGTTCCTGCGCACAAGAGAGGAGAGCTCAGGATGGACGCTGGATCCATCCTGACTGCCGGCTTTTATGTCCGACAGGAAAACATCTAACCGCTTGCCAGGCCCTTCTTTCCTTTTTCTCCGGTTGCAATATAATAATATCAGTGTCCAACCGATTTGACCTTTATGCCGGTCACCGGATGCTGCATTTTAAGGAAAGAATCGAAAGAACCGAGGGGGAGGGGAAGATGAAGAAACTAACGAAGGGGAAGATGTGGGCGTTTGCCATCGGACAGTTTGGCTGGAGCCTTCTTTCTGCCCTGATTACGAACTGGCTGGTCTATTTCTATGAGCCGACGGAGGAGGCGGTAAGAGAGGGGCAGACCCTCTTTCTGCCACAGGGAAGGGTGATCTTTGGCGTCGTGACCATCATCGGAGGGATCAGTGCTCTGGGCAGGATCTTTGATGCGGTGACCGATCCGCTCATTGCCAATCTCTCGGATCGGTCCGCGAATCCGAGGGGCAGGCGGATTCCTTTCATGCAAAAAATTGCGTTGCCCTTTGCGGCATCGACGGTGCTTGTTTTCTTTACGCCCATTGGGAGAGTTTCCTCTCTCAACGGGGTATGGCTGTTGGTGGCGCTGCTGGTCTTTTATCTGTGCATGACCACTTATTGTACGCCGTATAATGCGCTGATTTCGGAACTGGGGACCACGCAGGATACACGCATCAGTATTTCGACCTATATCAGCGTGACCTTTCTTTTGGGTTCTGCCATTGGCTATGCGGCACCGTATATTTGGGGCGCTCTTACTCCGGTGCTTGGGCGAGTGGAGTCCATTCGCATGACCTTTCTGCTGCTTGCGCTGCTTGCTCTTATGGCGCTGCTTTTTCCGACTTTCACCATCCGCGAGAAGGATTACATTCAGGTAGAGCCGTCGAGGGACAATGTGTTTCGCTCCCTGATCAAGACTTTTCAAAATGAAGATTTCCGCCTATTTGTCGGCAGTGATATTCTCTATTTTATTGCGCTCACCATTTTTCAGACGGGACTGCCTTTCTTTGTAACGGTGTTAATGAAGCTTCCGGAAACCATGACGACGCTTCTGTATGTCGGCATGACGCTGCTTTCCTTTGCCGCGTATGCACCTGTGAATTATTTAGCGCATCGGGTTCATAAGAAAAAACTGGTGCTGATCGGATTCTGCGGACTCTCGCTTGTCTATCTGGTCACGGCGATCTCCGGACTGTTTGGAAGAACCGGCCTGTTCTGGGGAGTGATTGTGGTGCTTCTGGCTGCCTTCCCGATGGCAATCCTGGGGATTCTGCCACAGGCCATCGTGGCGGACATTGCGGAAGCGGATGCACGGATCACGGGAGAGAAGAGAGAGGGGATGTTCTTTGCCGCCAGAACCTTTGCCTTCAAAATGGGACAGAGCATTTCCATGCTTCTTTTTACGGCGCTGGCGTCCATTCATCCGGAGACGGGATGGGGATACCGGATCGCAGCCTTGCTTGCCACTCTCATCTGTCTCTCTGGCGCGTGGGTGCTTTCCTTTTACCGGGAAAAGAAAATACTTGAAATTCTCGCATCACGCTCGTGTGCGGATCCGGAGAAAAAAAGATGATTGCTCTGCCGCTCTTTGTGATGCCCTATCAGGCGGCAATCCGGTAAAAGAGGCAGACCGCTCCATCCACTCGTTTCGAAGGGATGGGGCAATCTGCCCCTTTCGAGAGAAAGCCCCGAGGCATCATTCCTTTACGTCGTCAGTTTGAACATATCGACCAGTCCGTTCAGGGTTTCCGACTGAGCGGAGAGTTCCTCCGAGATCGCGGAGCTTTCTTCCGCGGAGGCTGCATTGGTCTGAACCACCTGGGAAATCTGGTCGATGCCCTTGCTGATTTCTTCCATTGCATGGCTCTGTTGCTGGGCGACCGTGTTATTGTTGTTCATGACTTCCTGAATATGGTCGATTCCTTCCGCAATCTTTGCCAGGGCGGCACTGGTTTCTTCCACGACCGCATTCCCTTGATTCACACTTTCCAAAGACGAGTTAATGAGAACCTTGGCGCGGTTGGCGGCTTCTGCAGAGTCGCTGGCGAGCGCTCTAATTTCATCGGCAACAACCGCAAAGCCTTTTCCGCTCTGCCCGGCTCTTGCTGCTTCGATGGAGGCGTTTAGAGATAGGAGATTGGTCTGCGAAGCAATATCTTCGATGGTCCTGGCAATGCCGGAAATTTCGTTGGAAATTTCGGTAATCTTTGCCATTGCATCCACGACTTCGTGCATTTTGGTGGAGCCATCTGCAGAGACGGCTTTTACCTCGTCCGCCACCTGCTTGCCTTCCGCAACGGAGTTACTCAAACTCTTGGTTTGTTCTACCACGGTGGCAACGGAGGCAGTCAGTTCCTGAACGGAAGCGGATTGATCGGTCGCACCCTCTGCCAGATCCTGGGCGCCCTGTGCCATATTGTTGGCACCGCTGGAAACCTGAGAGGTGGAATCCTTGATATCGGTCATCATGCTGCGCAGTTTTTCCATCAGCCCGTTTACATGTTCTTCGAGAGGCGCCAGATCACCGCGGAATAGTTCATGTCTTTTAGTACTGGTTGTTAAGTCGCCGTTTGCCAGCCTGCCGAGCGTTTCCACAATATCCTCAATGGCGCCGTGCAGGACTCTCGTGGTTTCCTTCATGTACTTGGTCATATCTCCGAGTTCATCGGCAGCTTCATAGTTTAAATCCAGATTCAGATGCCCATCGGACATTTCTTTTGCTGCATTCGAAACCTCATCGACTGGCTTTACGATAGCGGCAGTCAGCTGTCTGCGGGCGTTTCGGACGAAGACAGTGCAGAAGATGGTGGCGGCAAAAGACAGAACCATCAAAATGACGCAGATGATGAAGGAGGTTCGATAAGCGCTTTTCGCGTCTGCAATCACGCTTCCATCCAGATCTTCCGTATTGTCGATCAGTTCCCGAAGAACCGGCGCCATTTTTTCCGTGAAGTAAGTATATTCCGCATCTTCTTCGGCATCATCTTTAATCATTTTTGCATAAGGTTGTGCAGCTTCTGTCAGCTTAGAAAGATTGGACCGGAGAGAAAGTAGGGCGGCGCTGTCGGGGTACAGTTTTTCCAGTGACTCGAGAGATTCCATGATGGATTCCGCATCGTCTTCGGCCTGCTCGCTCCTGCTCAGTGCCTCTTTTTGATCCGGAGACCAGCTGGCGTAAATGGAATTTTTTGCCATGGACTGTACCCGCATCAAAATATCCCCTGATCGCAGGGAAGTTGCATAATAGACCTGGTACATACGTCTGAATTGTATCATGGAGAATAACATGCCGATCAGTAGGACGATCACGACAATAATCATGCGAACAGAGATAATATTGAACGCATAGTCAAATTTTCGCTCTACCTTTACGTTACGCAGATAGTTTTCATTGAGTTTTATGGTGAAGGCAACAGGACCACGCTTCACCTTTTCCTTCAGATCCGGGGTTTCTATCTTCTTATTCATTGTTTCTCCTTTGCTGAAAAAATTGTTGGGAATGGGGGATGGAAACTCGTCTTATGATCAAGAGAACAGTCATTTAATTATTAATTGTATCGGTTAAAAAATATTTTTCTTAATAAAAGTAGGAAAAATGAGAAGAGATCTCTGCGAAGAGTTCAAATTGACTCGCCTTGTGCAAAGGTCTAAGATATCCCTGTACAAGTAAAAGGAGGGTGAAAGAGATGATTTTAAACAATGAGAAGAAATTGAACCCTACGACAAAGACCGCCAGTGTGGAGCAAGAGTTTCAGAAAATTGCCGGAAAAGAAGCTTCTCTGGTCTTACAGGAATTAGGCTGTACGACAAATGGAATCAGCGATGAAGAACGAGAAGAAAGACTCGAGAAATACGGCTATAACGACCTTTCCGCCATGCAGAAGCATGGCGTATTCTATTTTTTATTTCACAGCTTTACCGATGCTTTTATTATTGTTCTGCTTGTTTTGGCTATCGTTACCTTTGTTGTGGAAAGGGATATTCTGTCCGGAGTCATTATTCTGGCACTGGCCTGTATGAGTGCGGTGATTCGATTTACCCAGGATTACGGTTCCTATCTGGATATGCAGAAGCTAAAGGATATGGAGCACGATACGGTGAGAATCCGGATTCCGGTAAAGGACGGCACGGAAATAAGAGAAGTGCCGGTGGAAGAGGTGGTACCCGGGGATATACAGCTTATCGGCTCAGGAGATATCGTTTGCGGAGACCTCTATCTTCTGGAGAGCAGAGACTTGTTCCTTTCGGTTTCCGCCTTTACGGGAGAATCCATTCCGGTGGAAAAATATACCGGAGTGGATCAGAGAGTGGTCAATGCAGCAGAATTAAACAACCTCTGCTTAGGTGGTTCCACGGTGAATTCCGGCACCGGAGTCGGCATCGTGGTGCGGACCGGAAAGAATTCTTATTTGGGGAAGATTTCCTCCACCATCCATACACAGAAGAAAGAAACCGATTTTGATAAGAGCCTATCGAAGATAACCAGAATCCTGATTAGCTACATGATTGTGGTGGTTCTTTTTGTATTGCTTATTAACGGCCTGGTGAAGAAAAACTGGCTGGAAGCCTTTTTATTTTCCATCTCCGTTGCGGTGGGCATTACCCCGGGAATGTTACCGATGATTGTGAACGGAACTCTTGCCAAAGGGGCAAAGTTCCTGGCAAAGAAGAAGACCATTGTAAAGAACATGTCCGCCATTCAAAATTTAGGAGCCATCGATGTGCTGTGCACCGATAAGACCGGAACCCTTACCATGGACAATGTTGTTTTGCAGAAATATATCAATGTCAATGGAGAGGATTCCTATGTGGTTTTGAACTATGCATGGATGAATGCATACTATTCTACAGGGGTAAAAAACTTGATTGACCGGGCCATCTTATCCTACGGTGCGGAAAGCGATGTGCAAAAATACGCCGGAGGCTATGTGAAGTCCGATGAGATTCCCTACGATTTTGAACGTCGCAGAATGAGTGTGGTGATTTCCAATCCGGGGGGAGAACATTTGGGAGAGGAGACAGAAGAAATTCTTCCCAAACCCCAGGATGAGGTATTGATTACCAAAGGCGCTTTGGAATCCGTACTGGCCTGTTGCAGTCGAATTCGGGTGAAGAAGGAATACATGGACATTCACGAAGAAGACCTTCAGAAGATCAATGCCCTTTCCGAGAAGTTAAATCATGAGGGAATGCACGTCATTGGCGTTGCCGCAAAGAGGAAAAATGCAGGAGACACCGCTGTTTTTCATGCGGAGGACGAAACGGATATGACCTTCCTGGGCATTATTGCCTTCTTGGATCCGCCCAAGCCGGATGCCAAGGAAGCCATTCACGGACTGTATGATGCAGGCGTACAGGTAAAGGTCATTTCCGGGGATGCCCCCGTTGTGGTGGAGCACGTATGTAAGCTGGTAGGCATGAAGGTAGGAGAACAAAATGCGGTAACCGGCTCCGACTTGGAAAAGATGAGCGAGGAAGAGCTTTCCGCCGTTGTAGAGAAAAAAGACATTTTCGCTCGTCTCTCTCCCATGCAGAAGCAGCGAGTGGTGGATGCCCTTCGGAAAAACGGACATGTGGTCGGCTATATGGGAGACGGCGTAAATGATGCGCCCAGTCTTCATGATGCGGATGTAGGCATTTCCGTGGACAATGCCACAGATGTTGCCAAGGCCAGTGCGGACATTATCCTCTTGGAGAAGAGCTTGACCGTCATTTTAAACGGTATCTATGAAGGAAGACGAATCTACGGCAATATCCTGAAATACATGAAAATGGCATTATCCGGCAACTTCGGAAATGTGTTCTCCGTATTGATTGCCTCGATATTCTTGCCCTTTTTACCCATGCTGCCCCTGCAGATTTTGATTCAGAATCTCATCTATGACTTTACGCAGATTGCGATTCCCTGGGACAATGTGGACGAAGAATTCCTGCAAAAACCCCATAAGTGGAACAGTGCATCTCTTGTGTCCTTTATGAATGTGATGGGTGGCGTGTCCTCCGTATTCGATGTGATGACCTTCCTGGTACTTTGGTTCCTCTTGGGCTATAACAGCCTTTCCATGCAGAACTACTTCCAGACAGGATGGTTTGTAGAAGGTTTGATTTCCCAAATCCTGATTGTGCAGTTCATTCGTACATCGAAGCGACCGATTCTGGATTCCAAGTGCGACTCCAGACTGGCACTGGCTTCAGCACTGGGCATTTTTGCGGCCATTTCCATTCCCCATCTTTTTCATAATCTGGACAATACGGTATTTACGGAAATGCCCATGGATTACTTTTGGTATTTGCTTGTGATTCTGGCACTCTACGGACTTACGATTGAGACCGTGAAGAAGCTCTATATCAAGAAATATGGAGCCTGGTTGTAAGCTGACATTTTGAAGATTGTTTTGGAAACCGTATTGTTCGTGTCCTTCGTAGTGCGACATTTTCCGAAGGAAATCAGGAAGGAAATGATTTGAGCGTAAGAGAGATGGGCACAAGAGAGGCTATTAGGATAAGTTTAGTATTGTGATTACCATGGTTCTGGCTTTTTCACTTCTTCATGAAACGAGTAGTATAAAAACGATTTTGGCATGTTTTTTAATAGCCGGAGGAACAATTCTTATGGCACTGTAAAGGTGGTGACAGAGTGAAGGTGGATATTCAAAAAGTAAATTCTTATGAAGAAGAGCAAGCGGTGATTCGTGTTGTTAAAGTAACGGAGAACATTCAAACTGCCATCAATGCTCTTGAAAACAGTGCCCCTGTTATCACTGCCCGTTGTAATGGAGAAGCTGTTTTCTGTCCCATTGATAAAATCTATTATATAGAATCCGTGGATAAACGAACCTTTGTCTATACAAAGGATAATTGTTTGGAAGTCCAATATAGGTTATATGAACTGGAAAATACGCTAAGCCGGAATTTCTTCAGAGCGGCAAAGGCAATGATTATCAATATGAGGAAAATCAAGTCAGTGCGAGCAGAACTTAACGGAAGAATGACGGCAGAACTTTTGAATGGAGAGCGTGTCATCATTGCAAGAACGTATGTGAAAGAACTGAAAGAAAGGCTGGGACTATGATATGCAAAAAGTAAAAACTATTTTTAGTCAGACTTTAATGATTTCAACAGCCATTCTTTTTGGAATAGGAATTCTGATGCTAATACAGCATTTTTCTTTAGGAGTGCAGACATTCAGTTTTCAATGGAGTGACCCTCTTTCTATTTGTCTTACGGGATTTTTATCCTCCTTACCGACATATTTTCTTTTGGATATGGATAGTTTGAAGAAAAGCGAAGTTCGGATCAGAATCGGAATCCACTTTGTCTCGGTTCTCGGAATCGTGGTTTTGTGTGCAAGCCTTTTTCATTGGTTCGGACAAATCATCAACTTACGCATCATTTGTCTTATGTACAGCCTCATTTATCTCTTTGTCTGGTGTGCAACAGCATGGATGGCAAAGATAGATGAGATTAAAATCAATGGAGCTATTAAAGATCTGCAAGATTCGGAATAAGAAATAAAGCGTTTCATGAAAATAAAGCCTTTCATGAAAATAAAGCCTTTCATGGAAAAAGTGCAACTCAGTAAGCTGTAAATGCAGCTTGGTAGGGTGGCACTTTTTTTAATGCTTATAAGTTGATAAGCTGATTTTTGTCAAAATCGATGAGGCAGAACAACAAGTTAAGACAACAGGGCAGAATTGCGGGAAGAATTACAGGACAGAACCACAAGATGGAATCACAGGAACCATAGGAAAAATTGGAACCACAGGACAAATTGGAACCGCGAGGGGCTCTATAGGACTGAATGATAAGACGAACTACAGGATAGACTTACAGAAAGAACTATAGTGGCGCCAAGAAGGAGCGAATCGGATGAATGCAATCACAGTAAAGAACTTAAGTAAAAACTATGGTAAAACGACTGCGGTGGATCATATTTCCTTTTCCGTGAAAGAGGGGGAGTTTTTTGCATTTCTCGGGGAGAATGGTGCGGGGAAATCCACGACCATCAATATCCTCTGTACCATTTTTGAAAAGACAGAGGGAGAGGTAGAAGTCTTTTCCCACAAGCTTGGAGAAGAAGATGATAAGATTCGAGAGAAAATAGGCATTGTTTTTCAGAACTCAGTTCTGGACGGCGTATTGACTGTAAAAGAAAATCTTCTAACGAGAGCTTCCTATTACGGAATGCACAAAGAAGAAATTTTGGAGCGCTTACATCCTTTAATGCAGGCCTTCGAATTGGAAAGCATCTGGAATAGAAAATATGAGAAATTATCAGGAGGACAGCGAAGAAGAGTGGATATTATCAGAGCGCTTTTACATAATCCGAAGATTCTCTTTTTGGATGAGCCCACAACCGGGCTGGACCCCATGTCCAGAAAGCTGGTGTGGGAGTATATCGATTATCTTCGGAAAGAAAAACAAATGACGATATTTCTTACAACACATTATATGGAAGAAGTAAGAGATGCAGATCGGGTTGTGATCCTAGATAAAGGACGAATTGTAGCGGAGGACACACCGGCGGCTTTAAAAAGGAAATACACGAATACAAAACTGATTTGGTATGTAGAGAAATGTAGTGACAATGAAGCTGTGCTGAAAGGCATAGAGCATTCTTATGAAGCGGATCACTACATTGTGCCATTGGAATCAAAAGAGGGGTTCCATCTCAGTGAGTTCCTCTATACAAATCGAAATAAAATCAGAGATTATGAAATTGTAAAAGGCAGTATGGATGACGTATTCCTACATTTAACAGGAAGAAAGCTGGAGGTATAAGATGAGGGGGATTTTGGGATTTATCAAGAGAAACGTATTGCTGTTTTTCAAGGATTGGCAGAGCATTCTATTCTCTCTACTGACATCAATTATTGTGCTTGTACTGTATTTATTATTCCTGAAAGGCACCTTTGTTAGTGCGATACAAAGAGCAATGGAGCAGTATCCGGGACTGGCTTCTATGGTTCTCCAAAAGGATATCGATATGTTTGCAAATCTTTTTTTACTGAGTGGTATTTTAGGCTCCGCAATGATTTCAGTTCCTTTTAGTTGTATTACTGTACTCGTAAAAGATAGAGCGAATAAAGTGGATTATGATATCTTATCAACTCCTTTAAAAAGGGAACAGATTATCTTTGCTTATTTTGTATCGGCCGTGCTTACTTCAACACTTTTGACCGATATAATCCTAGCTGTCGGCCTTATTGGAATTCGTATGCAAGGAAATATGTATTTGAATATAAGTCAAGTTGTAAAAGCCTTTTCTGTCGTTGCGCTTGGCTCTATCTCGGCAAGCGCAATATTTATGATTGTAGTTTTATTTTTCAAAACCGTCAGTGCTTGCGAAGCTTTCTTTGGAATACTATCAGCAGCTTCGGGATTTGTGATTGGAGCCTATATTCCTATTTCTCAATTTTCAAATGAAGTACAAACCGTGTGCAACCTATTTCCTGCGAGTCAAATAACGATTATGCTGAGAAATATACTGCTTAACGGACTCTTGGAGCATATCAATACAAGCCTTCAAGGAGTGGATCAGGGAATGTTTGTTCTTAGCCTGAAAGAATACTTTTCTTTTCAAGCAAAACTGTTTAACGGATATCTGGATATGAATAAAATGCTGGGATATATTTTGGGAGTAATACTACTCTGTATTGTAGCGCAAATTATGATTTATTCCGTAAGCTATAAGAAAAATTAGGACAGAAGATGGACACTTAATTAGGAATAGTTTTCTTGACATGCAACTCCATAAGATATACACTATCAATTGATAGTAAAACCTTTAAGGGAGGTGATCTTTATTTTTCTCAGTATAATATCGAAAAGACAGGAAGTGGTTGCTTTCCTTGAGGAACTGAAAGCATTTTTAAAGGGTAATGATTTTGATATAGACCATGACTTAATACTAATAAAGAAAAAGAAGCTAGATGACGAAGAGCATTCAACACCTTACACATTGCTTGATTTAGATTACAATTCCGAGGATGTTGTGAATCGACTTAAAGAGTTGACCGTGGCAGAATATTCAGAAACTAAGATTGATAAGGATGATTTCAATCCTCCGTTGCTCTTCGTCTTTGGGAAAGATATTAACAGAAGGCTTGTATATGTGAAGTTAAAGATAAAAAAGAAAGAGAATCTGAGGACATACATTTTATGCGTGTCATTCCACTATGCAAAAGAGAAGATGAAATTTCCTTATGCATAGTGGATGGGAAAGCGGAGGTGAATGATGGAGGCAAGTAAAGTTATTAGAAAAGTGCATATGGATTGTCCTCTATGCGATAAAAAGCATGATGTAGAGGAAAGAAAGCGACTGGCAAGCATTACGATAAAAGGGGATAGGGTATCTTATGAAGAGCATTTTTTTTACTGCATAAACGCTGATGAAGAAGAGAGGGAATTTGAGACCGGAGCGATGGCAAATGAGAACCTGCTTAATGCAAGGAATGCTTATCGAGTTTTACACGGCTTATTGACTTCTGAAGAAATTGTGGGAATTCGTGAAAGCTATGGTCTTTCACAGGTGGATTTAGCTCGCCTACTTGGATGGGGGGAAGCAACGATTTCACGATATGAAAGTAAGGCTATTCAAGATGAGGCTTATGACACAATGTTGCGTATGATAAAAGATAATCCTCTGGTTGCGCTGGAACTTTTGAAGAAAAATGCAGATAAGTTTTCTGAGACCAAAAGAAGACTTGTGCATTCTAAAATTGTGGGGAAACTCGATTCCTATGGAAAGGAATATATAACAAGGCAGGCGTTAGAAGCAGAGTATGCGAAATTTGATACAGCATCGGATTTTAATGGTTTCACCTTGCTGAATATTGATAAAATTGAGGTGATGATTTCGTATATTGCTGAAAGCGTATCCCATCTATTCAAAGTGAAACTAATGAAAATGCTTTGGTATGGGGATGCACTGTCCTTTAAACGACGCGGTATTGCCATGACAGGTATGGTATACAGACATGAACCAATGGGGGCATTGCCTGTTGGCCATTATAGTTTGATGGATTTGGAGAATTTAAACATACGAGAGGAAGAAAGTAATAATTATGATCTGATGCTTCATATATATCCGAGTATAGGAATGGACTATTCCATTCTTACAGATGAGGATAGGAGAATCTTAGATGATGTGATAAAGAAGTTCAAAGATTTTAAGGCCAAAGATATTATAGAGTATATGCACAAGGAAATGGCATATACGAAAACGAAGGCGGGAGAAATTATTCCATTTAGCCTCGCTAAGGGCATTAGAGAATTTTAAGTTTACATTTCTACCGGCATGCCTTAACAGCTCTACGGGGCATCTTTAATAAACGGATTGACATTCAGCATAGTAAATTTATAATGGATTTTAGACTTTTTAAATTCAAATTCCGTTTTTTTAATGGTGACTTTTGCCTTTGAAAAGAGGGGAAATTTTAGGAGGAATAGACATGTCAACACAAACCATCATTATCATTGCTGTAGTAGCAGTAGTATGGGCGGTAGCCTTTGTCGTAATGCTTTCCATGGGCAAGAAGAGAGCAAATTCGGTGGACAAGTTTATGGAAGACAACAGGGATAAGGGAGTTCTTCACATTTACGGGAAGCAGATTAAGGTCGACGGAAGAGATCTTTCCAGTGTGCCCTCTACTACGGGAAATGATATGGAAACCGTCGTGGCGTTAACCCCCGGTCAGCATACCATCGAGGGAATCTATCAGTCCACGGAAACGGTAGGCGCTAAGACAAGGAACGTCAAAACGGAGAAGGTGAGCTTTGATCTTGACGTAGAGGCCGGACACCGTTATTCCGCCGGAATGTATTTTTACTCTGCTGAGGAAAAAGAGCAATATTCGAATGGACAGACAGGGAAAGTCATTCTGGAAATGCCGCTCACTCTTGTGGAAGGCAGTGATTATATAAAAGCATATATCGTTGTCTATAAGGAAGACTAAGAAAGAGACTTCGCAAGAATAGATTCAGAGGATTCTATTGTGGAAGTGTTTAGCGGAAGGGGAAAAGCATTTCTTTGAGCCTCGAGAAACAAAGGAGTGCTTTAAGAGGAATAGGCTGATAAGAAAAGCGAGAAGGGACGTCGGAGTGTAGGCTTGTCCCCTCTCGTTTTTTGCTTTCTTGTATCTTTTTTTCCATATTTCTCGTATTCTATTTATATCGGGAGTTTGTACACAAACAAAATTCGTATGATAAATGGGGGTATATTCTTATGTCGAAAAAAGACTCTTCGTTTCAGAAAGTTTTTATGTCTTTTATGTATCGTGGAAAAGAGATTTTCAAACCGTTAAATACCGGATGGATAGATGAGAGGGTCTGTGTGGTGAGAGAGTGGGTTGCCAACGTTTTTTTCTACAGGAAAAATGGGACAACCATTATGATTGATGCAGGCTACAATTATGAGCGCTTGGCAGAGAAAATGGCGTGGTTGGATATCAAAGCTTCGGATATTCGAAACATTTTCCTTACCCATCTGGATACGGACCATATCGGAGCTCTGGAAGCGGATAGTGAGGGCCTTTTTAGAGAAGCGGAGATTTATCTTGGAGAAGAGGAAAATAAATATCTAACGGGAGAACTTCGCCGTAGAGTCCTCTACAAGCTTTGCAAACTTCCTATCGTAAAGCTGGACAATCCGAAGAGGCTACTTCATGACAGGGAAGTCATTTATATCCAAGATATCAAGGTTGAAGCCATTCTTGTTCCCGGGCATACTTACGGGCACCTTGTTTATCTTGTTGACGATGCCTATTTGTTTACGGGAGATACGATTTGGTTCGGCGCGGATGGGGGATACAGTTTTTTGAATTCTCTTGCCGAAGACAATGCATTGGCAAAGCGTTCTCTCGTGAAGCTGGAAGAACTTCTGCTGGAAAGAAAATGCAATCCGCTTATTGTGAGCGGACACACGGGGTGGACGGATGACCGGGAATTTGCATTTCGACACAAGGATAAGCTCTGTATCTCCGGGAAAAAACAAAAACCGCATGATCCGACTGCCCCTTATGACGGCTATGATGAACGGGAGGATACGGAAGAAAAGGCAAGAAATATGCGGCTTCCGAAGGCTTGGGACTGCATGCACAAGAATACAGAACAATAGGAAACGAGAGGGAAGCAAATAGCGTGAGAATCAGGGTTTAGAGATGTGCATATGGATTGTCCACTGTGAAATAGACAGGCACTTGCATTTTTGCAGGTGCTTTTTTTGATTTTCAAATTTCCAAAGAATTAAGTTTTAAAAAAATGCGTTTCGAACAAATTACCGACTAATAGTCGAAAAAGCTTGACAGCCACCGATGGCTGCTTTATCATAAAAACCGACCAATGGTCGAAAACATCAATAGGAGTAAAAGCTCAAATATGGAGCTCGGAGCAGATAGGAAAACCGGGTCAGATATAAAAAATGGAGGCGGATATGAAAAAAGGGGAACAAAGAAAACAGGAACTTCTAAAGCTTGCCTATCGCATGTTTATAGAAAAAGGCTATGAGAATACCAGCATTGACGAGATTGTGGCTAAGGCCGGTATCGCAAAGGGCACTTACTATTATTATTTTGCAAGCAAAGAGGCAACGCTGGAGGCGGTCATTGAAATGATGATAGAGAAGGAGAGCGCTGTAGCCAAAGAGCTTCTTCAGGCATCACTTACCATACCCGAAAAACTGGTTTCGGTTGTGAATGCCTTTCGTCCGGAGAAAGAGGAAGTGGTAATCACGGATGTTCTGGAAAGAAAGGAAAATATCGTCATGCACGATAAAATCTGCAAGAAAATTGTAGAGGTGGCGGTACCGATTCTGGCAGAGATTGTTAAAGAAGGAATAGCACAGGGAGTTTTTGCGTGCACTCTTATTGAAGAGCGAGTGAAGATGCTCCTAGTTACGAGTCAACATATGTTCGATTATGGAGATTTTGGGGAAAAAGATGTAGCGGTGTATATCGACATGCTGGAGAAGTCACTGGGGGCAAAACCCGGAACCATGCATTTTATCAGCAAGGTCTTAGTAGAGGGGGCAAAGGAATGAGCAAGGGAATGAGCGAGATTATGAGCAAGGGGATAATCAAAGCGCAGAATAAAGCGCAGAATAAAGCGCAGAATAAAGCGCAGAATAAAGCGCAGAATAAAGCACA
Source organism: Lachnospiraceae bacterium (assembly GCA_015258065.1). Taxonomy (GTDB): domain Bacteria; phylum Bacillota; class Clostridia; order Lachnospirales; family Lachnospiraceae; genus Butyrivibrio. Next base: position 68,313 of record JABZIZ010000014.1, read on the forward strand.
GAACAAAGAACAGTTCATGCTGGATAAAGATGAATATCGATATAGACCGTGGTTATTCTTTCTCTGTGCGTATTTTTTCACATGGATCTTCTGGATACCGGCAATCTTTGTTTCCGAAGATAAGGGGGCGGTATTGATGTTGCTGGGTCTCCTTGCACCGGCAGTGGTCTCCACTGTATTTGTCCTTGTATCCGGCTGTGAAGAGTTGAAGAGAGATCTTAAGGAAAAGATTATAGGCTTTTATAAAGTAAAGTGGATGAATGTAGTTTGGGCCGTGATTATTTATGCACTAATCATTGTTTTCTCTATTCTTTTCTCCCTTTTATTCGGACAATCCTTAAAGCAGTTTTCCTTTACGGAAGATTTTTCCTTTACCGGAGTGGGAATAGGATCTGCTTTTGTGACCATTACACTGGCTTCGATTATTGAAGAAGTAGGCTGGAAGGGATATTGCGAAGACTCCATAGGGCAATATATGGATTGGTTTATTGAATCTCTGATTTTTGGAATCTTGTGGTCATTCTGGCATTTTCCCCTGCTCTTTATTAAGGGGACATATCAGGCAGGACTTATGGTTAATCCCTTGTTTGCCATTAATTTCTTCGTGGGTGCCATTCTCATGGGATATATCATCACATGGGTGTATCTGGTCAGCGACCGCTCCATTCTGGCCTGCATGGTGTTCCATTTGTTTGTAAACTTTATGCAGGAAAAAATTGCGATGACAGCGGAGACAAAGTGTGTGGAAACCATTGTGATTTTCATTGTAACGGTGATTATTGTACTGCTGAATAAAAAAATGTTTTTTGGAACGGAGCATGTTGGAAGACTCTTGAAAACACGATTTGGGGAGGGAAATTAAGATGAGTTCCGGAATGAAAAAGTTTCTCCTTCTTTGGATTGGGGAGCTCATATCGTCTATAGGTGGCGGACTCACTTCTTTTGGACTTGGGGTTTATGTCTTTCAAAAAACAGGCAGTGCGGCAGGAATGGCCTTGGTGACTTTACTTGGATTTCTGCCTACCCTTCTTTTCACTGTTCCGGCAGGAGTGTTGGCTGACCGTTACGATAGAAGAGTTTTGATGATGATTGGAGACGGTTGTTCAGGACTTGGCATCCTTTACATTTTCCTCTGCATGCTACATGGAGAAGCAAACCTCGTTCAGATATGTATAGGTGTGTTCGTCAGTGCCATATTTTCCTCCCTTTTAGATCCTTCTTACAGAGCAACGATCACAGATTTATTATCCAAGGAGGAGTTTTCCAAAGCCTCAGGATTAGTGTCTTTGGCAGGAAGTGCCAGATATCTGTTCTCGCCCGTTATAGCAGGCCTATTGCTGGCATATCATGACATTTCCCTGTTGCTGCTCATTGATGTATCTACCTTCTTTGTTACGATTACAACGACCTTTATTGTAAGGCAAGGGATAAAAGCAAAACAGCCTACAGATAAGCAGTCATTTTTGGAAAGCATGAAAGAAGGCTGGAGAGCAATCCACATAGAGAAAGGCGTTTTTGTGCTTGTCCTGTGTTCCTCTCTGATTACCCTGTTTCTTGGGACTTTGCAAATTCTTGTTGAGCCGATGATTCTTTCTTTTTCAGACTCCAAGGTGCTGGGCATTGTAGAAACCCTATGTGCAAGTGGAATGCTTGTATCGGGAATACTTCTCGGAGGTTTCGGCATTAAGAAAGAATATGGAAAAGTTCTTCAAATCTCATTTTTTATGGCGGGAATCTTTATGATCGGTATGTCAATATTTGAAAATCTGGTCAGCATCAGTATATTTGGTTTCTTTTTCTTTGCTACTTTGCCTCTTTGCAACAACTGCATGGATTATCTTTGCAGGACAAATATACCGGATGCTTTGCAGGGCAGAGCTTGGGGATTTATAGGCTTTCTCTCGCAGCTGGGCTATGTTATTGCCTATGCAGTTTCCGGCTTAGCTGCGGATGGTCTTGGGAGTCTGAGTGGAATGGGTGTCGGACGTGGAGCCGCTTTTATGATAGGGATTTCGGGTGTCTTTCTTTCCCTTGTGGCAGTTACTTTACTTCGTTTTCCGGCTATCGGAGAATTGGAAAAGAAAACGTAATAGGGGAATTGTAATGTGTGATTTACAGATGGCAAACGGAATCTGTGAGTTTAAGGAGGTCTAGTCAATGCATCAGAAAAAAATGAATCTTTTCTTGCGCGTGCTGTTTATCATTCTTATCATAGCGATATCCGGTGCGGCGATCCTACAGATTTTCACACCGGAATATATGGGAAGAAACTCTGCGTATGGAATTTCTACAGGATGGCAGAGAGAAATCGGCTTTTGGAATATTGCCGTTTTAGTCATATTGATTACGTCGTATAGGCACTACAATTGGACCTATCTAAAGTCTATTTTGCTGGCTCTTATTCTCGGCGGAATCGGTATCGGAAGCAATCATTTTGTCCATTATCTTAAGATGCATCAAATGGTAAATTTGATTGGCGCTGTGGAAAATTATCTTCTGGTTCTTGCCTGGATAATCGGATGGAAAATAGAAGAAAGACTAACTATTAAAAGTCAACAGGGAAATCAGTTTTTTGAATAAAACATCAGTTAGATGTTTTAAAT
>JABZIZ010000015.1 GCA_015258065.1 Lachnospiraceae bacterium
TCCTCCGCCTCCGGGCAGGAGGATGGTTGCAAAATCGTATTCATCATAGCGCAGATGAGGCAAAGTGGAAAGGAGAGGGACCGCAATGAAATTAAAATTTATCGGAGCGGATCATGAGGTGACCGGAAGCTGTCATTATCTGGAAGCATGCGGCAGGCATCTGCTGGTAGATTACGGCATGGAGCAGGGCAGAAACGTGTTCGAGAACGTGCCGCTGCCGGTGAACGCCGCCCTCATTGACGCCGTTTTTTTAACCCATGCACATATTGACCATTCCGGGCTTCTGCCTCTTCTGTATGCGAACGGTTTTCGTGGCAAGATCTATGCCACTGAGGCGACAACGGATCTCTGCGGGATCATGCTGCGGGATTCCGCCCACATTCAAATGCAGGAAGCGGAGTGGAGAAGCCGCAAGGGAGCCAGGAACAAGAGCATTGCGCAGATCACGCCCCTCTATACGATGGAAGACGCAGACAATACCATGAAGTGTTTTGTGCCCTGCGCCTATAACGAGGAGATTCCTGTCGAAGAGGGGATTCGCATCCGCTTTACGGATATCGGTCACCTTTTGGGCTCTGCGAGCATTGAGGTCTGGCTCACGGAGGGGGCGGTGGAGAAAAAGCTGGTCTTCTCCGGAGATATCGGGAATGTCGATCAGCCGCTAATTAAGGATCCGCTCCCCACAAAGGCGGCGGATTATGTGATCATGGAGTCCACCTACGGAGACCGCTTACATACCGCATATCGGCCGGATTATGTAAAGGGACTTGCGACGGTTTTTCAGGAAACCTTCAAGCGGGGAGGCAACGTGGTCATTCCTTCCTTTGCAGTCGGCAGGACGCAGGAGATTCTCTATTTTATCCGCAAGATCAAGCAGGAAGGTCTGGTGAAGGAGGAAGCGGATTTTCCGGTTTATGTGGATTCTCCGCTTGCCGTCGATGCAACGGAAATTTTTAACGAGCATGTGTATGACTGCTTTGATGAGGAGGCACTGGAGATCGTCGGGAGGGGAGAAAACCCGATCTCTTTTCCGGGGCTGCGCTTAGCCATTACGCCGGATGAGTCCCGGGCGATTAATTTTGATCCGAAGCCGAAGGTGATCCTTTCCGCTTCCGGCATGTGCGATGCGGGCAGGATCAAACATCATCTCAAGCACAACCTCTGGCGGCCGGAGTGTACGATCCTCTTCGTCGGCTATCAGGCGGTGGGAACGCCGGGCAGGAGTCTGGTAGACGGGGCGGATCATATCAAGCTTTTCGGAGAAACCGTGGATGTCAGGGCGCGGATCGAGAAGTTAGAAGGTTTATCCGGTCATGCCGATAAAAACGGTCTGATTCGCTGGGTGAGCGCTTTTGAAGAAAAGCCCGCCAAGGTCTTTGTGGTGCACGGCGAGGACGTGGTCGCCAGGTCTTTTACCGAATGTTTGCAAAAAGAATATCGTCTGGATGCCTATGCACCTTATTCCGGTACGGAATTTGACCTGGCAAGGGGAGAGATTATCTATGAGGCTCCTCCCGTTCCGGTGAAGAAGGCGGAGGGTATGCCGGCAATCCTGGGAGCGGATCCCGCTTCTGCAAAGGGAACGGGTCGGTATCTTGCGATAGGTTCTTCTGCAGGACGTACGGCGGATCGAAGCGTCTTTGCAAGGCTCCTTGCAGCGGGCGAGAGGTTGCTTGCGGTGATTGGCAAAAACAAAGGGCTTAGCAACAAGGATCTGGGCAAATTTGCGGATCAGATTCATGCGCTTGCCGATAAATGGGATCGGTGAAGAAACCGGATACAGCAGGAAAGCGAGATAGGGGCAGGAGATTGTTAGAATGAAGTGTATTGCAGCGGTAGATGAAAACTGGGGAATCGGCAAAAATGGCGGACTGCTCTTGCGGGTGCCGGCGGATATGAAGCGTTTCCGGCTTCTGACAACGGAAGGGGTGGTCGTGCTGGGCAGGAAAACCATGGATACCTTTCCGCAGAAGCAGCCGCTTCCGAATCGAACCAATGTCATTTTGACAACAAGGGGAGACTACCGGGTAGGGAGTACTTCAAGCGGGACGGCAAAAAATGTGAAAATCGTACATAGCATGGAGGAAGCGACGAGGCTCTTAGAGACCTACCCGCAGGATCAGGTATTCATTATCGGCGGAGAAAGCATCTACAGGCAGTTTCTACCTTACTGCAACGAATGTCTGATCACCCATTTTGAGAGAGCTTATGACGCAGATGCTTATTTTCCGAATCTGGAGAAAGATCCTGTGTGGGAGCTAACAGAGGAGAGTGAAGAGCAGGTGTATTTTGACACCACATATACGTTTAGAACCTACCGCAGAATTCCGAAATAAAGAGAGGAAAACTGTTCACAGAATTTTTAGCACTCACCGCTTGCAAGTGCTAATTGCATTGCGTATAATGATTTTACTCAAAGAAGAAAGGAGTGAACCGATGATCATAGTAAAAATGAATGACTCCTCGGTGGAGTGCAGTATTGCCGCTTCCGAACTGAAGGAAATCGGGCTGACTCCGGAAGCGCTCATGAATGGGGAGAAGAACGGCATCGTTTTTCTGGACCAGATGAATCAAGAGATCAGAGAGCAGTTAGGCTATAACCCGGACAGAGAAGTTCTTTTGATGTCCAGAAATATGGCGCCGGACGGTTCTTTCCATATTTATGCCATTAAGATGACGAATGAGGATATTCAGGCTGCGGGAGAGAGGATCAGAGAAGCCGCCTACAGCATGTTGGAGAAGGTGGCGCAGGACAAGCTAAATGCCATTACCTCTCTTTCCGGCAAAGCCAAAGGAGAAGCGCTGGGGAAACTCTTCTCGGAAATTTCAGAGGATGTGAACCGCGTCTATACGAGGGAGCAGCATGACGAAAGCAAGCCGGTGGTTTTGACCAAACCCGCAGCGAAGTATGCATCGTATCTGATCGAGGTGGAAAGCTTACAGGCGGGAATCCGACTGGCAAGGGTGTTGCAGTCTTATCCGATCACCGATTCCGCACTTTACCGGGATGCGGAGCATTTCTATCTGCAAGTTGGCTTGAAGATGGAAGAAGAGCGGGTGGTCTACGATTTTCGTAAGACCTGTTTGGAATATGCCGACAATATTTTGGTGAATTCACCCGATCTGTTGCATCTGGAGGAAGCAGGAAAGAAGTTGATTGAAAAGGATGCGATCCGGCATCTTACGGACATGCAGGGATGAAGTCGCTTGCGGTATTTCAAATGAGCGGGATCTACAAAGACAGAGATCTTCGGGAATGCTTTCCCGGAATGGATCTCTGTCTTTTTGACTGCAGCGAAGAAAGAGGAACGAACGGCTTCTGTGATGAGGAGGCGAAGAACCGACTCAGGCAGCAGATTGTCCACATGCAGGCGTGCCTGGAGGGAGAGGATCTGCATACAGAGGAAGTGCCCTATGGGGTGCATCTGCTGGACAATGGAAATTATCACTATCTCTCCGCCCTGATGACGGAACGAATCAGAGAGCCTTACACCCTGATTCTCATTGATCACCATCCGGATATGCAGCCTTCCGCCTTTGGATGGGAGGTGCTCTCCTGTGGAAGCTGGGTGCTGAATGCCCTTCTGACGCAGAAGAACTTGAAGCGGGTTTTTGCGCTCGGCGTGGAGGAAGTGCTGAAAGAAGAAGCGCTCTTGTGCGTGCGGGAGGCGATCGGCAGGGAAGAGTATGAACGAGTGCGGAAAAAAATCTCTTTTGCATATCCGAAGTCGGAGGAAGTGGTCGGGGGCATCTATCTGTCGATTGATAAGGACGTTCTGGCAAAAAAATTTGTGAAGACCAACTGGGATCAGGGAGAGATGACACTGCCGCAGTTAGAAGATATTCTCAGGGATTTGTGCACGAATCATAAGGTCATCGGCATGGATCTTAGCGGTGCGCCGGATGAAACGGTCTTACAGGAGCATCCGGAGGCACTGAAGGAATCCCTGCTGATAGATGCGCATCTCATCCGGGTGCTGCAAGTCTCCTCCTGTACGCGGCAGGGCGTGAAAGGCTGGAATTCCCTGACCTGGGGGGGCACTTAATAAATAACGATAGATATTGGAAAGATATTCCAAAGGACCGCTTGACAAGGAGGACGAGACTCTATATAATTGCTTTTGTTGCGTGCAGGAATGGCGGAATTGGCAGACGCGCAGGCTTCAGGTGCCTGTTGTAGCAATACAGTGAGGGTTCAAGTCCCTTTTCCTGCACTACCTTTTTTGAAGGTAGTGCAATTTTATAATGAAAGATTGCGGAAGTGTCGGAACTGGCAGACGAGCAAGACTAAGGATCTTGTGTTAGCAATAACGTGTGGGTTCAAGTCCCATCTTCCGCATGAATGAAAAGGACTCAGAAATGTTGAGAAATCAGCACTTCTGAGTTTTCTTTTGCGCAAAAATGGATTAGGCGTTGGAGTTTCTGGGAGATCTGAGACTTTTCGTATTTCAAATCCGGTAGTACATGTGTCATATCAGTCAACTCTTTCACCGATCTCTGTTCTGATCAGTTGTTGGAAATGGAAGTGAATCGGTTTCACGAGCACGTGTTATAATTTATTGTGCAAGTGTAAGAAGTATAGAGGATTGCTGAATGGAAAAGGAAGTACACTATGATTCGCGAAATCAGTGTAGGGACAGAGGAGGATCCTCCTGGCTTAGGAGAGAGAGGAGCCTTCCTTCCGGTTCGCAATCGTTACGCCGGCGATAATGATGAGGGCGCCGATTACCTGGAATATCCCCAGCTTTTCCTGTAGCAGGACGATGCCGGAGAGCATCGACACCACGGTGGAGAGACCGATAAAGGAAGAAGTGCGGTTGACGCCGATCTTGGCGATGGCGACGTTGGATAAAAAGAAGGCGAGGACGGAACAGACGATCCCTTGATAAAGAACCGCCAGCAAAAAGGAAAAGTCCCGGAAGGGAAGGGTGAGGAGTCCCGCCAGATTGCAGTGGATTACCGCTTCCAAAAGAGCCAGTGTGCAGAAGACAAGGGCGCCTGCAGCCAGCATGCAGTAGGTGATTTCGATTCCGGTATAATCTCCCGCTTTTTCCACGAACACGCAGTAAAGCGCATAAGAGAGCACGGCACCCAGGAGAAAAAGATATCCGGTTGCCGAAAAACGGGAGGAAGAGCCGGCGGCAAATACCGTCATGAGGACACCGCCAAGCGTGATCAGAATACCGGCGGTTTGAGCCTTCGACGGTTTTTCTTTTAGAATCAGCGTAGAAGCTAACAGAGAGGCGACGGGAATGCAGGCGAGGAAAACGCCGCTTTCCGAAGCGGTGGTTTGGCGGATACCAAGCGTCTCGCAGGTAAAGTAGATCACGGGACTGAGGAAAGCCACGCGAAGGAGAGGTCGAAGATTTTTGCCCCTGATTTGCAACGGAATGACTTTGCTTCCGGTAAGCAGCGTCATGCAAAGAAAGGCAATCAGAAACCTCCAGCCAAGGAGAGACAATCCGCTGGCGTTTGCGGTTGCGCTTTTGGTAAAAATATAACTGAGACCGAAGATGCTTTCGCAGCTAAGTGCGCAAAGGCAACCGGTCCAAAGATCTTTGCGGTTGAGACGGGAGTGGGATGGTGTTGTCATGCCTGTACCTCGTGTCCGATTTCATAGGGGGTGTTGAAATGGGTATTCTGTCATTATAGCGGAAAACAAAGAACTTGTCCTTCTTTGCGGGGCGGAAGAAGAGCCCTGAAATGTTTGCGTCATTTACTCAATCAGAAAAAGGGGAATCACAATGGCATTGCTGACGCTTAGAAACATATCCTATCTTTACGAAGAAACGCATAGCGGAATTCGCGACATTTCCTTTGAGACGGACGAAGGAGATTTTATTGCGATCGTTGGAAAAAACGGAGCCGGAAAATCTACTTTACTCAACGTCTTATCCGGCATCTACCCGCCCCGGGAGGGGGAAATCACCTGTGCTCCCACGCTGAATTACCATGATCTGGGGATCAGTCCTCAAAAGCAATCCATTGATTGGTATTTAAACGTGCGTGATAACATCATGCTGGGAGCGGTGCTGGCCGGTTTTTCCAGGAAAGAGGCCAGGAGAGCAACGGACTCCATTTCGGAGGTTCTTGATCTGACGGAATTTTATAAACGCACCCCGGATGCCCTGTCCGGAGGACAACAGCAACGAGTGCAGGTGGCACGTGCTTTGGTGCACAATCCTAAAATCATGATTTTGGACGAACCAACCGCCGGTTTGGATTATCGCTATTCACAGGGGTTATTTGCGTATTTGAAAAAGAAATGTCTGGAGGAAAAGAAACTGGTTCTGGTCTCCTCGCATGATTTGGGAATCCTCGAAGAATGCTGCAACAAGATTCTGTTTTTAAACCGGGGGAAGCAGTTTTACTTCGGTAGCATGCAAGATTTTTTAGCGGATCACCAATTAACAAAAGAAGTCGAAATTTCCTTCTCCGGCGAAATGAGCGATTCACTTAAAAAAGAACTCGCCGGCCAAAAAGCGAAGATCGAAGATCATACCGTATCGATCCTCGAGACCGCTTCTGCGGACTTGAGTCACATCATTGGAAGCCTTCTCACCGAAGTATCGATCACCAATATTCATAGCGAGCGTTTGGGACTGAAAGAAATCATGATGCAAGAGGAGGAAACAGACCATGCATAAATTTCAAATGTATATGAAGCGCGGGCACCTCGGACGAAAGGCTTTACCCATCATGGTCAACAATGAGTTGAAAGCACTTTGGTCCAACAAACAAATCATCTATAGCAGTTTGCTTTCCCCCATTCTGTATTTCTTATTTTACTCGGTCGGGATTCAATCGACGTTTGGGGATATTTCTTTCAATGGAACGACCGTCAGTTTTCTTTCTTATTCCTTAATCGGCATTTTTGCCATGTCGTTATTTAAGGAAATGTACCAATGTGTGTACCGGATGATCATCGACAAGCGCTGGGGGCTGCTAAGTCTAAAGATTCTGAACGGCGTTCAGCCACCCATCTATATCCTTGGCATTGCGACCTTTCCCATCGTAGGCGTTATCGTTCAATCGGTGATCCTCTATCTGCTCTCTCACCTGGTTGGTGGAGCCTTTCCGCTTTACCGGTTTTGTATCATCCTTGTATTTTTGATGATCAGTGTACTCTTTTGGGCGTCCCTTCTGATTTGTGTGGCACTTCTGGTTAAGAATTATAAGCAGCGGGATTTTGTGATGGACACGCTGCTGTATCCCATTCTTTTTGCCGCACCGCTTTTCTATTCATTTGATCATGCGCCATCGGTCTTGAAATGGATTTCCCGCGTGAATCCGTTAACGTATCAGGTGGATGCGATGCGTGCCATTGCATTCGGCATTCCTGATTTTTCCGCGATTGTCGTCGTTGTGGTTCTCGCCGTTTTGGCATACTTGCTTGCGATCTTCTGCCTGAATCACGCCGATTTCAAGAGTGACGAACATTAAGTGCCCTATGCGTTGACGGCGGGTGTCCTTTTGCCCTGGATTTATAAAAAATGATGTGTAAAACGGGACTTTCTACATAAATACTGAACAAAATATAAAAATCATCGTATAATAATCCTAGAAAGTCTGTAAAATCACATCATTCACCTAGCAGTTTTCACCAGACCCGTCGGAAACTGCAACGCAGGAAGGAGGCTGTATTTATGGAAAAATTAGGACTTGTTCCGAAACTGATCATCGCCATTATCCTGGGTATTTTAATCGGGCAGTATGCACCGCTGGGTCTTTGCGAGCTGATCGTTACCCTGTCCGGGATCTTCAGCAATTTCCTGAAATTCGTCATACCGCTCATGATTCTTGCTTATGTGGCGATGGGAATTGCCGATCTGTCACAGGGAGCGGGAAAACTGTTGCTGTTTACGGTTATCTTGGCATACGGCTCTACTTTGATTGGCGGTACAATTTCCTACCTGGTCTCCATCAATCTGTTTCCGAGTTTTATGTCGGCGGATGCCATGGAGAAAATTCGGGCGACGGCGGATCAGTCGGTCAGCGCCTTCTTCAGCATCTCCATCCCGCCGCTGTTCGACACGCTCTCTGCCGTGGTGCTGGCTTTTATTCTGGGACTGTGTCTCTCTGCAATGAAGGGCAAGGAAATCGGGACGACCCTGTATGAAGCGATGAAAGACTTTGCGGGTATTATTGATAAGGTTTTGCACACCGCCATTATTCCGCTTTTGCCGCTGTACATTCTGGGCACCTTCGTGGACATGACCCGCTCCGGCAAGACCTTTGCCATCCTGTCGATTCTCTGGAAGGTCTTTATTGTGGTGATTCTCATGCATCTCTGCTACCTCTTCGTGCAGTTCATCGTGGCAGGTACCCTTTCGAAAAAGAATCCTTTCCAGCTGATGAAGAACCAGATTCCCGGTTACGCAACGGCACTGGGAACCCAGTCTTCGGCGGCGACGATTCCGGTTAATTTAGAGTGTGCGAAGAATGACGGCATCACGGAGCAGATTCGTAACTTCGTTGTGCCGCTCTGTGCCAACATTCACATGTGCGGTTCTATGATTACCATTACCGCCTGTGCAACGGCGGTCTGCCTGATGCATGGCATTCCGATCAGCATCGGTAGCGTCATTCCCTTCATCATGACGCTTGGGGTTGCGATGGTGGCATCCCCCGGTGCGCCGGGCGGCTCCATTATGACGGCTCTTCCCTTCCTGTATATGATTTTCGGTAAGGAGCTGGGAGATCCGAACGGTCCGATTTGCGCAATTATGGTGGCACTTTACATCACGCAGGATTCCTTTGGAACGGCCTGCAATGTGTCGGGAGACAATGCCATCGGTGTGATTGTCAACGAATTTTATTCCAGAATGATTGAAAAAGAAGGCAAAGCAGAATAAAATTTCATCAGGAAGATAAGTGGGATTGTGGATAAAGCAAAAGAAGAAACCTTCTGTTCTTTATCCACAATTCTTTTTCCGTGGAGGGGACCAAGGGGCAAGAGAGTCAACATTTGATGCAGGCATCCATTCGGAGAAATTTTGCACCCTTCAAAATTCTTTTACAATCGGGAAAGGAAGGACAGGAGTGAATATCTTCAATATCATCGGACCCATTATGATCGGACCGTCCAGCTCTCATACAGCGGGCGCGTGCAGGCTGGGCAGGGTGGTGAATAAGCTGGCAGACGGCGAGAACTTCAAGCAACTGGAGATCGAGCTTTCCGGCTCTTTTGCCAGAACCTACAGAGGACATGGAACGGATCGAGCGCTGCTGGCAGGGATCATGGGGTATCACAGCTACAGCGAGGAAATCCGCGACGCGCTGCAAATTGCGAAAGACAGGGGAATCGAATATCGTTTTATTGAAACGGACATTCCGGACGCCCATCCCAATACGGCGCGGATTCACTACGTGTTGGAGAACGGTCAGAAGGGCGTGGTGGAAGGAGCCAGCATCGGCGGGGGGAACATCCGCGTGGATTCTGTAAACGGGATGCGCGTCGATTTTACCGGGGAAAATAATACGATTCTGGTGCTGCATCAGGATATCCCGGGGATGATCGCCGAGGTGACTCATGTGATGTACGAAAAATATACGGATCTGAATATAGGAAACTTTCATTTAAGCAGGCCGGAAAAGGGCGGAACGGCGCTCATGACCATTGAGATCGATCAGGTTCCTCCGCCCGAGTTGTTAAAGGACATCAATGCCCTTCCTCACGTGGACAATGCGATTTTGATTCGTTCGATCTGACAGGGATGCATTTTTTTTCGGGAAAAGGAAGGGAGCAGGAGGTGAATTTTAAATGATTTCCTATAACAGTATCAAGGAGATTTGTGACAAGGCAAGCGAGCAGGGGCTGAAGATCAGCGAGCTCTGTCTGCGAGATCAGGCAAAGCAGATGGAGCAGTCGGAAGACGAGATCTATGCCACGATGGAAAAAAATTTCGATGTAATGGTGGAGGCGGTTTCGAAGGGAAACGATCCGGAGCTTCGCTCGACTTCCGGCCTCACCGGGGGAGAAGGCTACAAGATGCTGCGCTATGCGCAGGAATCAGACGGTGGCCTTTCCGGCATGTTCTTAAGCAGAGCCATTGGCAGAGCCATGTGTGTGTCGAACTGCAACGCAGCCATGGGGAGGATTGTGGCAACGCCGACGGCCGGGTCCTGCGGCATCCTGCCCGGCTGTCTGGTGTCGATGTATGAGGATCGGCACATGGACAAAAAGGACATTGTGATGTCGATTTTTACGGCGGGAGCCTTCGGTATGGTCATCGCCAACACGGCTTCCATTGCCGGAGCCTCCGGCGGTTGTCAGGCCGAGTGCGGTTCGGCTTCCGGCATGGCGGCGGCGGCACTGGTGGAGCTTGGGGGCGGGAGTCCGAACGCTTGCGGGGATGCGCTGGGCATGGCACTCATCAATCAGATGGGACTTGTCTGCGATCCCGTGGCTGGCCTGGTGGAAATTCCCTGCATCAAAAGAAACGTTTCGGGGGTGATGATCGCCTTCTCCAGTGCGGATATGGCACTCTCCGGAATCGACCTCAAGATTCCGGTAGACGAATGTATCGCTGCCATGAAGTCGGTTGGCGACAGCATGTCGGCAAGCTTAAAGGAGACGTCACTGGGTGGGCTGGCGACGAGCCCGACGGGCATAGCACTCAAGAAAAAGGTGTTTGGAGAGTAAGAAACGGTATAGAAGAATTCCCCATGGAAACAGCGTTATAACGCGCCACGCCCGTGGGGAATCTTTTTTTACAGATTTTCAAAGTGAACGGGGTATCCCAGTTTCTCCAGAAAAGCGTAAAGGTCGGGACTTTTAATAAAGATGGTTCTGTCGTTGGCGTTCGGGTGAAAGCTCATCCGCTCTTCGTTTGCGATGTCCTGGTCGACAAAGACTTCTACATCGTGGTCGGTATTGTTTAGCAGTCCAAAAGGAGAGACGACGCCGGGCTGTAATCCAAGCTTCTCGTGCAGGTCGTCCGCAGAAGCCATTTTGAGCTGGCGGTCGCCAGCCAGATCCTTAAAGTGGGACATGTCCATCCGTTTGCTGCCATCCATAATAAGCATGAAAAATCGGGTCTTCTTTTTATTTCTCATGAACAAGGTTTTGGTTCTGACGCCGGGGATTCCCTCGATGACCTTGTCGGCAATTTCCATGGTCGGTGCCGGTTCATGTTCCACCAGCTGTACGTCGATCCCCTCTTCTTTTAACTTCTGCATCACTTCTTCAAAACCGTACATATGCACCCCGCTTTCTAATCGCATCTCGTGACTTTGGTATCAGTATAACAAATTTTTCGAAAAAAAGCCTTGACAGACAGATTTCACCGCAATAGAATACAAGAGTATTAGATACTTAATACACAAACATACTAGGGAAGCGGAACCGGAGAGTACAAGTAGGTCCAGCCGGATCAAGAAGGTCAAGCCGATGGAATGGTACGAACCGGTCGTGCCGATTGTACCGGTCTTGCACAGGAAAGCCGGTTCTTCCCGTGAAGGAGAGGGTTATGCCGTGGAAATTAGATGATAGTATACCGATTTATCTGCAGCTCCTGAACCAGTTAAAGCTTAAGATTGTCCGGGGAGACTATCCGCCGGGGGAGACGATCCCGAGCGTGCGGGAACTGGCGGCACAGGCGCAGGTGAATCCCAATACGATGCAGCGGGCGCTGATGGAGCTGGAGAGAGAAGGCTTTGTGGTGACGCATCGTGGGAAGGGCAGGATGGTGACCGATGACGTTTCCCGGATTGAGCAGGAAAAGAGGGAAGCTGCGGAGAGAGAGCTTACGGATTGCCTTGAAAAATTGCATCTGATGGGGATTACGCGAGAGGAGCTTTTGCGGATGGTAGACGAATTTCATCCACAGAAATCCGTGCAGGTTTGAGCGCAGCGGGTAGAGTGGGAAACCGAAGCGTTTGCTATCGCCCGGAAAAAATTCGAATGGTTGAAATTTTCCGGGATTGATTTTGGGATAGAGAGGAGAAGTGAAATGACAGAGGACAACAAGCTGGCCATGGAGAATCCGTCAGGACAGGGAGTAGAATACAGCAGTCCGGTGCCGGAAGCGGCGCAGGGGCAACCCGTACAGGAGGTGCAGTTGCAGGAGAGCCTGGCGGAAGAGAACCACAGCCCAGTCTCAGGGGCAGTGCAGGAGCAGCCGGCATCGGTGCAGGCAGAGCAGGATTCGTTCCCCTCGGTGCAGGTGGGGCGGGAGCAGCCCATGCAGGAACAGTCGGTTGCAGCATATCCCCATCCGATTGCGGAATTCCGGGGGCTGACCAAGAAGTATGGCTCTCTGGTGGCGCTGAACGGGGTGAGCTTTCAGATCGGCAGCGGCAGAATCGTCGGCCTTTTGGGACCCAACGGCAGCGGCAAGACCACGATGATCAAATTGATTAACGGGCTGTTAAAGCCGAATAAGGGAGAAGTCCTGATTGACGGCCTCGTACCGGGACCGGAGACGGCAAAGCTGGTTTCATATCTGCCGGATCGGAATTATCTGGACGGGGATATGACCTTCCAGCGTGCGTGTAAGCTTTTTTCCACCTTCTACCAGGACTTCGACGAGAATAAAGCAAAAGAAATGCTGCAGGCACTGCATATCAACCCGAAGAGTCGCTTCAAGACGCTTAGTAAGGGCAACCGGGATAAGGCGCAGTTGATCCTGGTGATGAGCAGAAGGGCCAAGCTTTATGTACTGGATGAACCGATCGCCGGAGTGGATCCTGCGGCAAGGGACTATATTCTGAATACGATTGTGGCCAATTATAATCCGAATGCGACGATTTTGATCTCCACGCATCTGATCTCGGATGTAGAAAAGATTTTAGATGATGTGCTTTTCCTGAAAAATGGAGAGGTCGCACTGTATAATAGTGCGGATGAAGTAAGAAGAGAACACGGCAAGAGCGTAGATGAAGTGTTTCGGGAGGTTTTCGCATGCTGAAGAAATTGTTTCGATATGAATTTGGAAATACATGGATGCTGCCGGTGCTGTTTAATTTGATCGCGGTAGCCCTTACCCTGGTGACCGGTTATCAATTTCGGCTCTTAAAACCTTACATGCAGACTTCGGAGGTTCCTGTTGCACTTAGAGTGAACCAAACAATCTCCGGTTTTCTGTTAATGGCACTCATCCTGTTCATGGTTGCCTCCAATTTGATCCTGGTACTGTATTTCTATGTTCGTTTTTACAAAGAAATCTACAGCGATGTAGGATACCTGATGCATACGCTGCCGGTGACCAAGAGGGAGCTTTTGACGGCACATACGCTCGTGGGCGGTTTCTGGGCGCTGGAATATGGAATCATGGATATCTTCTGCACCACATGGATGTTTATCATGGTTTCGAAATTTTCCATTTCCTTTGAAGAAGCGCTTTACCAGCTTCGCAGGGCTCTGGAGATGCAGCAATGGGACGCCTCTATATGGGGCAGAGGAATTTTCATCCTGCTTCTGACGCTGGTGTTGCTGCTGATCTCTCCTTTTTTACAGATGGCAAAAGGCTTTTGCGCCATCTCCCTGGGACAAATATTCAAGTCGCACCGGGTATTTGGCAGTGTTCTGATGTATATTGTGATCAGCATTGTGCTGGGGCTGGTGCAGAATCTCATCTTCTTCTTCGGGATCGTTCCGGTGGCGACTACCTCGGATTTCGCAGGAAATGGCGTGCCCGGAATTTTAAGGTTTGGAATTCCGGATAAGTTTCTGGGAGACTCGATGATGGAGGCGCCCTTTGTAGCGGCGAATTTCCTGATCCTCCTACTGCTGCTCTATCTGGTTTTCTCTATTTTGCAGTTTGTGATTTTCGGAATCATCAACAGAAGTCGCATGGAAAGCAGTTTGAATCTGGAGTAATGGGGATAAAATGGAGAATCTGGTAGAAATCCGGGATGTTTGCAAGATCTATAATCCCGGTGAAAATGAGGTACGCGCCCTCAATCATGTGAGTCTGACGATCGGAGAAAAAGAGTTTGTGACCATTATCGGGCAGTCAGGCTCCGGCAAAAGCACGTTAATGAATATATTGGGCTGCTTGGATACGCCGACCAGCGGCACTTACATGTTACACGGGCAGGATGTATCCCATATGTCGGACGATGAGCAGTCGGATATTCGCAATCGGGAAATCGGTTTTATTTTTCAGGGGTTCAATCTGATCGCCGGGCTGACCGCTTTGGAGAATGTGGAACTGCCTCTCATCTACAGGGGCGTGCCCAGAAGGAAGCGGATGGAGCTATCCGAGAAGGCACTGCGGGTCGTCGGACTGGAGAAAAGAATGACGCATAAGCCGTCCGAGATGTCCGGCGGGCAGCAGCAGAGAGTAGCGATCGCCAGAGCGATCGCACAGGCGCCCCCGATTATCCTGGCGGATGAACCGACCGGAAATCTGGATTCCGCTTCCAGTAAGGAAATCATGGGGATTCTGGCAAGGCTCCATGAAGAAGGCAGGACGGTCATCCTGATCACTCACGATCCGTCCATTGCCGCACAGGCCAAACGGGCGGTGAAGATTATAGATGGTAAAATAGTTTCCGACACGGGAAATATGCAAGCATAAAGGAGTTGGAGTCGGAAACGACCTTCCGATCATTTTAGGCACGAGAAGAATCAATCATTGAGGTGCAATCAGAGTTAGGGGAGTAACCACAGAGGAGGATGCGTTTTGAGCAGTGAAAATACGGAACAGAGTGTGGCGCAGCCAGAGGCGGGCGCCGGAAGTATAACAGACAACGGCGGCGGAGAGGGAATCCATTCCGGGGAGAAGCCCTCGAAGAAGAAAAAAACGCCTCGTACGCCGGAGCAGAAGAGAAAGTTCTGGAGGAGGGTTCGGTGGGCAGTGATTTTGCTGATCCTTCTTGCAGCGGGATATTATTTTTACAATCAGATGCAAAAGCAAAAGGATCAGCCGACACCGGTGGAGACCACAAAGGTGGAGACAGGTAACATCGAGCAGAAAGTCAGCTTGAACGGCAAGGTGGACGCGGATGAGACCAAGACCTATTTTGCCCCGGTGACGGCGGACATTACGGGGGTCAGTGCCAAGGTCGGGGATGAGGTCAAGAAGGGACAGAAGCTGGTTACGTTCGGCACCAAGGATATGAACAGGCAGCTGACGCAAGATAGTCTGACCATCAAACAGGCACAGGGGCAGTATGACGATGCCACCTATACGGACAAGGAAGAGCTTGCCAAGTGGGGGATTCCGGAGAAGGCTTCGATTGATGATGTCACTGACCAGATCGACGATATGGTGACAGAGAGGCAGAATCAGATCAATGACAAGAAGGAGAGAATCAGTCAGACCCTGAAGGATGTGAACCGGGTTGCAAACGACGTCAACGAAGACGGCAAAGACGATGCGCAGCAGCAGGATCTGGATCATGACAGTTCTTATCAGGAGAAGGCGACGGAGATTGCGAAGGCCAGAGAGGATACCCAGTACGCGCTGGAGCATGATGAGGAGATCTTGAAGTGGCAGAGGCAGATCGAAGAATTAAACCGCTTGAAGCAGGAGCTGACCACCGCCAAGAGTGGTATGATGACGCCGGGCGGCAGAGTGGCGGCGGATGCGACCAATCAGTTGGCAGGGCTGTCTGCAAAGAATACGGCTGCGGACATTGCCATTGCCAGGAAGGGAATCACTTCGGAATTTAACGGAGTCGTGACCGATGTCAAGGCAATGAGCGGCATGAAGGCGACGACGGGGATGGAGCTTTTGACCGTTGCCGGAACAGATCAGGTGAAGGTGACCGTGAGCCTGACCAAGTATGATTTGGAAAAAGTAAAGGTCGGCCAGGAAGCGAAGATCAAGGTTGCAGATAAAACCTATGAAGGCAAGGTGGTGAAGATCGACCGCAATGCGACGACGAACCAGCAGGGAGGCACGGTGGTTTCCGCCGATATCGCGATTGCAAATCCGGATCAGAATCTTTATATCGGACTGGAAGCGACAGCGGACGTGCATACGGCAAGCGGCACAGACGTACTGTTAGTGCCCATCGAAGCCGTCAACATGGATAAAAAAGGTTCCTTTGTGTATGTGTTGGAAAAAGGTGTCGTCAAGCGTAGAAATGTAAAAACCGGCATCAGCTCGGATACGCAACAGGAAATTGTGTCCGGTCTGAAGAAAGGGGATCTGATTCTGAGCGGAAGTACCGGCGATGTAAAGGAAGGCATGAAGGCGGTACCGATGGATCAGACAGGAAACGGAGCGCAAGGAGGGGAATCCGGCACCGGCGCTTCCGAAATCAAGGTAGGTTAAAGAGAGAGACGTATGGGACAGCTTTTTGAATATATTAAAATCGCGCTCAATCATCTTCGTGCCAGCAAGGGGAGAGCCTTCCTCACGATGCTGGGGATCATCATCGGTATTGCCTCTGTCATTACGGTCATTACCGTCGGAAACGGGCTGTCAGGTTCGGTCAGCGGAGAGCTGGATTCGTTTGGAAACGGGATGATTCAGATTTATGCCAATGTGCAGGGAAAGGGGGTCAATGTTTCTTTTGACAGCGATGACATTGACTATCTGAAACAGAAGTTGGAGCACGTCAAGGGAATCACACCTGCCACTTCATGGACAGGGAAGGGGAAGGGGCCGAAGGGGGAGTTTGATGCAACGGCTACGGCGGGGAATTCCGCCCTGCAATATTACAGCACCGAGCCCCTGATCCGAGGCCATTATTTTACCGAAGAGGACAGCGAGTCCGGCGCCCATGTCTGTGTGCTCACGAGGGCGAGCGCCATGGCGCTCTTTGGCAGTGACGATGTGATCGGGATGACTTTTGAGTTGAATCTGTATGGAACCACAACGGAGCTGAAGATCGTCGGCATCAGGCAGGATAAGCAGGCTAAGATTATTTCCATGTTGAATGGAGGAGACGATTCGCTCTCCATTGAAATGCCCTACTCCGTTCTGACCGGTCTGTTCGGCATGGATGAAGGTTACGATTCCATTGTGATTTTTCCGGAATCCAGTGTCTATGCGAATGAAACTGCTACGAGGGCGGTCAAGCTCCTGAATGCCAAAAAGGGAGTGCAGGATCCGAATATCATCCAGGTGCAGAGCATGACGGACTTCACCAGCCAGGTCGACAATGTCATGCAGTACATTACCGTTTTTGTTTCCCTGGTTGCTGCCATCTCCCTCCTGGTAGGAGGGATCGGGGTCATGAACATCATGCTGGTGTCCGTGACCGAAAGGACCAGAGAAATCGGGATCAGAAAGTCGTTAGGAGCAAGAACTTCTTCGATTATGATGCAGTTTCTGGCAGAGGCGGGTATTATCACTCTTTTAGGCGGCCTGATCGGCATTGTACTGGGGCTTGTCATTGGGAATGTGGTTTGTAGCGTCCTGTCGTTTCCGGCGAGCATCTCTCCGTTTGTCGTGATTGTGGCAACCCTCTTTTCTTCCGCAGTCGGCATCTTCTTCGGGATTTATCCGGCCAAAAAGGCGGCGAAGCTCTCCCCGATTGAAGCGCTGCGACATGAGTAGATTCGGTAAAGGAGTCGGGATGCAGGTATTGGAATCTTATAGCGAAGAAGATACGTTTCACTTTGGTGAAACGATGGGGACAGAGGCATCCCCCGGGACGGTCATTACGCTCCGGGGGAATCTTGGCGTCGGTAAAACGGTTTTTACCAAGGGATTTGCCGTAGGGCTGGGAATTACGGAGATCGTCAACAGCCCGACGTTTACCATTCTGCAGATTCATGAAGGGGGACGTCTCCCCCTCTACCATTTTGATGTGTATCGGATTGGGGATGTTTCCGAAATGGACGACATCGGATTCGAGGATTACGTCTATGGGGACGGGGTGAGTCTGATTGAATGGGCGGAACTGATTCAGGAAATCCTCCCGGAAACCAGAATATCCGTAGAGATTGAGAAAGATCTGGAAAAGGGGGAAGATTATCGAAGGATTACGGTCAGGAAGTTTTGAGGTGAGAATGAAAATAGGAGTTAGAAAGAAGGCAGAGTTAAAAAAGAATGGTGTAAAGGGCGCTCTTTTTGCTTGCAGCACGGGGCTTCTGCTTGTGCTGAGCGCCTGTGCAAAAGAGGGTGCATCACCTGCGCAGGCAGGCGCAAGCGTTGCGATCTCACAAGCGGGTGTATCAGCGGCAGCCTCTTCGGTGGATGCATCTAAGGAGACGCAGCAGGCAGGTGCATCAGAGGCAGGCCATCCGGCAGGCGTGAGTATGACAGCGCCGAAGGAAGGCACGTCTGCGGCAGCCTCCCCCCTAAACCTGCCGGCGGAAAGAGGAAAGAGAGGGGAGACGGCACCTGTGATTTATCAGACGGACGGCGTAAAACTTCGAACCAAAGACTATGCGGAAGAGAAGTTTGATACGAACGCGCAGTTGAAAGAGATGATGGATTACTGGGCAAAGGGAAATATGAAGGCGGTAGAGGAACTGGCGCATCTCTCGAGGTTTGAAGCGATGTCGGCATCCATGAAAACCGAATCCGGAGACCGTTCTTCCTATTACGGAGAGGTGAACGAGAAGAAGGAGCCGGAAGGAAAAGGCATCATGGTTTATTCGGAGAACCGCTATTATTACGGCTCGTTTCAAAATGGAAGGCGGGAGGGAAAGGGAACATGGATCCAGTTCTACCCGTCCTATTCCAGGGATACGGCAACGTATCACTCTTATTCCGGTGAATTTAAGAATGATCTGCCGAATGGACAGGGGCAGGAGCATTATGAATATAACCCCGAGCGGATGGACAAAAACCTGCTGTATCTTCAAAATGTGATCGGTACGTTTCAAGACGGTTTTTACCAGGGGGAAATGTATGTGATTACCCTGGATCGCAACGGAAAGACCACGGAATGGAAGGGATCCTGTAAGAGCGGCACCTGGCAAAAAGAGGGAGAGGCGGATGCGAAACGCCGCTATCCTGTTTTGCACGGAAGGCTGGACGAAGACAGACATATCTGGATGACGGAGAAAGAGAATCGTGATTTTGGTGTGAGGGAGATTGCATGGAAATAATCCGGCTGGCTTTTTTTGATGTGGACGGTGTTCTGAGCGCACCGGAATACCGGGATCAGGGGGAAGCGGTGATCGGTTTTACCGAAGAAGGATGGCAGCATTGGTGCGAGGAAGAGGAAGAAGCCGGATATCGTTATTGTAAACCGCTACCTCCAGTCCGCACCTTTGCCGAAGAACGGAAGAAGGACGGGAGCAGGCTCTTTGTACTAACCGCTACGGCAGGAGAGCTGGAGACAAAGGCCAAGGAGGTGTTTGTGAGAGAACATTATCCGGCTCTTTTTGAAGCAGTCATTCCGGTCTCCCATGAAAACCAAAAGGTGGCTGTGATTAAGGAACTGGCAAAAGAGAACGGAATCCCGCTGACGCAGTGCATGTTGGTCGAAGATACGCTTTCCACCCTGTTACAGGCGCATGACGCCGGTATTTGTGCGGTACACGTTTCCAATATTTTTGCCGGGAATGTGTCCGGATAATAAAAGAATCTGCTTGCGTTCCTGCAAGTTTTTGCTATACTGGTGAGGAAACTGAATACGATTTGGATTCTGCAAGGGGTGCCGGCGCAAACCGGCTGAGAGTAAGCGTATCGCCGTTTTATCCCTGGAACCTGAACCGGACAATGCCGGCGTAGGAATGGAGAATGCATGCGTATGGACGGAATACGCATGAAGAATAGAGCATCTCTTTGCACCTGCGGCGGCGGGTGCTTTTCTTTTACTCTAATCAAGGAGGGGGATATGTCATACTTTTTTCAATTCTCGGAGGAAGCGGGTGCTTTTCTTCCGAAAACATCAGGCAAGATCTTTATTGCGGTGCTCCTCATTTTGGCGCTTGCCGTGGGGACATTGTCTCGCGGAAGGGAAAAGGCGCCGCGGATGAGCGTAAAGCAGCTGGCGTTTTCCGCTGCGGCACTTGCGCTGGGAATGGTAACCAGCAATATTAAAATCTGGAAGATGCCGATGGGAGGGTCGCTCACCCTGTTTTCCATGTTCTTTATCTGCTTGATCGGTTATCTCTACGGAACGAGGTGCGGTCTCATGGCAGGCGTTGCATACGGCCTTTTGCAGCTGCTGATCGATCCCTATGTGATTGGGCTGCCGCAGCTTCTGTTGGATTATCCGGTGGCGTTCGGCGCACTTGGCTTATCCGGTCTGATGGCGGACAAAAAGAACGGTCTGATCACCGGCTATTTACTGGGGATCAGCGGAAGATTTGTGGTTGCGGTCTGCTCCGGTCTGCTTTTCTTTGCAAGCAGCACACCGGAAACCATGACTCCTCTGGTTTATTCTGTATTATATAACGGAAGTTATATATATGGAGAAGGTGCACTAACGATCATCTTGCTGACGCTTCCGGCTGTGAAAAAAACCTTTGTCCGGATTAAGGGGATGGCGGTGGAGTCTCTGAAAAACGCAGCGTAAAGATGCGGCCGTCCTTGGAGACAACGGTCTGCGGATAGATCTGGCGGACGGCAGACCGGTATTCCTGCGGATTGACCATGGACGGACTGTAATGCGTGAGCCATAACTCGGAAACGTCGGCGTCCCTTGCCAGTTCGGCGGCTTCATACATGGTCATGTGGCATTTGTCTTTGGCGCTTTGCTGCTTTTCCGGATCGCCGTACATTCCTTCACAGATGAAGAGATCGGCGCCGTCCGCATTCCTTATGATGCTTTTTGTTGGACGGGAATCTGTCACATAGGTGAGACGGATTCCCTTTCTTTCTGCTCCCATGACCAGGTCGGGGGTAAGTGTTCTGCCGTCTTCCGTTATGACGGTCTTTCCTTTTTGCAGAGGGTTCCAGTATTTCTTGTCGATTTCCGCCGCCAGAGCGGCCTCCACATTGAATTTTCCCTTACGGGACAGGTCGAACCTATAACCATAACAGGGGATATTGTGATGGACTTTGAAAGCGGTGATGGTAAAGTCCGGCAGGAGAGCCGCTTCCGGTTCGTAAACTTCTTCGGCAGAAGTCAGTTCATGGAAGTGAATGGGAAAGGGGAGTTGAGGCGCAATGACCAAAAGAGATTTTACCACATGCTCCAGTCCCTTCGGACCAATAATCGTAACGGGTGTTGTTTTATCCGCATTGCCCATCGATAACAGCATTCCGGGAAGTCCGGAGATGTGGTCTGCGTGGAAGTGTGTAAAGCAGATGTAATCGATTTGGGCAGACGAAAAGCCACGGCGTCTTAACGCAATCTGTGTAGCTTCTCCGCAATCCACCAGGATGCCTGCACCATGGCAGCGCAGATATAAGGAGGTTAAAAAACGATTCGGAAGGGGCATCATACCGCCGGTTCCGAGGAGACATACATCAATCATGAAATATCCTTCTCTTCTCTGAGCCAGAGGATTTCAGCATCCTCTTTCGGTTGATCGTAGAAACCGGGACGGATGCCTTCAGAGACAAAGCCAAACTTCTCATAGAGCCGCCGTGCGGCTAGGTTACTCTTTCGAACTTCTAAGGTAAAGGCATGCAGGCCTGCCTGTCTGCCTGCCTTTAGCAGCTCGGTCAGCATCCTGGTGGCGATGCCTTCTCTGCGGTGTTCCTTCGAAACGGAGACGTTGGAGATTTCACCTTCACCGGCAATGAGTTGCAGGCCGCACATGCCGATGATTTGGTTTCCTCTCTCTGCGATCAGAAAGATTTTGTCACTTGCAGTTGCGGCTTCCTTCAACATGGGAAGAGTCCAGGGAATGGAAAAGTTTTCTTTTTCCAGGGCAGCACAGGCGTCCAGATCGCTTTCTTCCATGCGCCGTACCACGGTTGCCGTCCGCTCCGCCTGTGATGGACGGTAATAGGCGGGAACGAAATCATCGGCAGGGATCGCAATGTGGGAGAGCGCATCCTTCCTAAGCAGGTCGAACACATAGGAGCAGACCGCCTCCGCGCTTTGCCGATCTCTGTGAAGAGGAGCGGTAAAATACGGGATGTGCAAAAGTTCCCCGATGCGTTGCAGGTAAACCGGGATGCCATCTCCCAGGAGAGCGACGGTCTGCTGTTTCTCCTTTGCAAAATGATTACATGCTTCGCAGATTTCTTCGACGCTGCAGGGGCGGCTATCCACAAGGGGAGTCATCCGAAGAGAAGAATCAAAAGCAAAGAGTCCGGTGTAAACCTGTCCCCTTCTGGCATCCATCATCGGACAAACCAGGGTATTTGGACTGCACATCTGATAGGCGAGTGCGTGCAGTGTGGGAACCGGAATCAGAGGTTTCTGCAGGGCAAGGCAAAGCCCTTTGGCACTAGCCGCCTCGATGCGGAGACCGGTAAAAGAGCCGGGACCGGAGGAAAGTGCAACGGCATCAATCGTGTCCAAGTCAAGATGGGAGAGCGTCTTTAACTCTTCCATCATGGGCATCAGGTTCTGGGAATGGGTCGTCTTGTACTGAAGACGAAACCCTCCGATCAGCTTCCCGTCCTCCGCAAGGGCAACAGAAGCGACCGGTCCGGAAGTATCAAGAGCAAGTATTTTCAATGGATATCCTCTCTAAGCAAACAATCATAGGTTGGTTTTATGTCAGAAGGCAAGAAAGCGCAGACGATTATAAAACCCTACCCATTTTTTCATATATGAGAGGAAATTACAAGCCGGGCATCCTTCAAAAAACTGTAAATCACGAGCAGCAGAATGATGCCGATCGGAAACGCAAAGATGATGCTGACGGATTGGATCTGTTGCATACTGCTGTCGGAAAACACAAGGGCGATCGGGAGTACAATCAGGAGTAGGCACCATAAAAATATCACCCGTTTTCTAGGCTTGGCGCCTTCCTCCAGCCGCCTGTAGCTGTAACAGGCCGCGGTATAAGCAATGGAGTCGAAGGAGGTGGCGTAAAAACAGATCATGCATAAGAGCGTGATGAGGAGGAAGAGAGAAGAGAAGGGAAGTGTCTTCATCATATTCAATATCATCTGATATAGATCTGCTCCGTTCTGATAAGGCGTCAGAAAGTCAGCGATTTTTTTATATTCGAGCGCCTGCCCATAGCCGCCCAGTACCAGAAAACTGACGAGGGTGGAGCCGACACCGAACAGGTAGCCGCCGCCAATGACCTGCCGGATCGTTCTGCCACGGGAGATGCTGCCGATAAAAAACGGTGCCGCCACGCACCAGACCATCCAATAGGCCCAGTAGTAAATGGTCCAGTTTTGAGGAAAGTGTGTTTTCCGCAAAGGATCGGTGGTTGTGCTGAGAGAAATGAAGTTTTGCATCATTGCCCCCAGGCTCTGCAGTCCGTTTTCCACGATAAATTCTGCTTCTCCGCCGAATAGAACGACAGCAGCCAGCAGGAGAAAGAAGAGCTGAATGCAGATTTTGGATAAGAGGTGGATTCCTTGAAATCCCTGTAGCGCCGCGTAAGTATATACCGTGCAGGTGAGGAGCAAAATCAGGACCGTCAGAAATTTTCTGGAAACAGGAAGCGGAAGGAGGGTCAAGATCATTTCCGACATCAGTGGAGTAGCAACAGAGAAGGTGGTTGCAGTCCCGGCAAGAAGAGCAAAGAGGGCAAAGAGATCAATGATCCGGCCGGGGGTACCGTCTGCATGTTCCTTTAAGACAGGCCTGCAGGCTTCCGAAAAGCGTTGTCTGCTTCTCTTCCTCACGTGCAGCATGAAGCCGAAGGAAACGGCCAGTACCAGATAGAAGGCCCAGGGAATGAAACTCCAGTGGAAGAGCGGATAGACGGAGGCCCATTCTGGTGCATGACCGGATACGGAGAGAGAGGGATCCGAAGCGTACAGGATCCATTCCGCAAAACTGTAGAAGAGAATGTCTGCGGCGAGTCCGCAGGTAAACATGGTGGCGCCCCAGGTAAAAAAGGAGTGCCTAGGCTTCTCTCCGGGAGGCCCCAACACGATTTTGCCATAGTCGGAGACCATGAGATAAAGGGAAAGCAGAAAAATACCGAATCCAAGAATCAGATAGAAGGATCCGAGCGTGTCTCCGAAAAAGAAACGGGCTTGTGCAATGATGGAACGGGTTTTTTCGGGGAAGAAAAACATCGCACCGGCAAGTGCAAAAAAGCAGAGAAAAGGAAGCAGGGTGAACGACAGGTCGAATCTCCCGGGAAGGGGATCACGAAGAGGAACCGTATCTTGCCTACTTGCGGGATCCGGCCTGATAAGCGCATCCTGTTCGGGAAGGGGCGTCTGTCCTTGCAGGGGATCGGGGCTGATGTGGCCTTGGTCTAAACGGTTATAATTCATGGGAAGAAATCCTCCTTTTGGGATGGCGATTCGGTCAGGAAAGGGCGATAGGTGGGATCCGCTTCCGCCAGCTCTTCCAGGCTGTCAATTTCAACCACATCCCCCGCCTCCATCGGCTCGATTCCCAGTCTAAAATCGGAAAAATGCAAAAACATGGCGACATCGTCCCAGTAGATTTGCCGGTTCTTTCTGTCCATAAATTCATGTTCCAGGTGACGGCGCAGCTTTCTGCCGTCTTCTTTGCTCCACCTTGAGATGGAAAACAACTGCCAGCCGTCCCTTCCTCCGCTTCTGGAACAGGAGGTGATGAGGCGGTCTTTCGTCACCTGTAACAGCCATTCGTTTGTCTGTTGAGGACAGCGGATGGCATTATACCCGGATCTGATGAATTCCGGATGCAGGACGGAGGAGTTACGGATGATCTGATCCCCGTCCAGGATGATGCAGTCCTCCAGATGCTCTCTGGCCACATACAAAGAACTAATGTTATTGCATGAATCATAATACTTGTTATGTATTAGCTGCAACCCGGGGTATTCCTGAGGGAGATCCCGAAACTGTTCCTCTAAATAGCCGACCACGACATAAATTTCATGAATTCCGTTTTGCCAAAGACCATGCAGAATGGTATCGATCATGCGCACCCCGCCCACACGCACCAGCGGTTTCGGCGTGTGCAGGGTCAGCGGACGCATCCGTTTACCGGTTCCGGCTGCCATGACGATGGCTCTTTTTACGGTGTGCATCCGTTTGCCTCCATCATTGTTTTCGCCAGGGACGCATATTCCTTGGCGTAGCGATACTGGCATAAACTATACTGCCCGAATTCCACCCCCAGAAGATTCTTGTATTCGCACCAGTTGGACCAGAGTAGGCCGCAGATTGATACATAACAATAGATTTTTATCTGGGTTTGTATCGAACAGGAGTGGTTAAAATATAAATCCAGCAGATGGTCGATCTGGTCTTTTTGATAAAGGGCATAAATGCTGAACATCGCCAGATCCACGTGGGGGTCCTGCATGCCGGCATATTCCCAGTCTAAAAGTTGCACCTGTGTGTCTCCCTCTTTTTCCACAAAGAGGAAATTGTCCGGCACCGCATCAATATGGGTTAAGCAGAAAGTCTTCTCCTGTGCATCGATATATTCTTGCAGGGAAAAAACAGCTCTCTTTGTGGTCGGATAATCGGAATAAGCGGAAGGCGTGTTTTCTCTTAGATCTTCGTACCGCTGGATTTGGTCAAAGAGAGGGAAGGAATGGGCAACTTCCAGTCGGAGGGAATGAAAATCACGCAGCTTGTCTACCATGCGAATCAGATCCGCTTCGTTATTTGCATCTCCGGTTCTGGAATTAGTTAAATAACGAGTGATTTTACAACCATTATCCGGATTGAGATAAAGCGGAGAATCGCAGAGGTCGTGCCCTTGAATGGCCTTGTATACCGCGGCCTCCTGCCTGCGGTTGATCAGGCTGTCCGTTCCCTCGCCGGGGATCCGCATGATGTATTTATCTCCCCGGCAGGTAAAGGAAAAGGAACGATTGGTCATGCCCTTTTTCAGTACCTGAATTTCGGAGAGTTCCGCTTCCTTGCAATGCAGGCAGGAGGCAATGAGAGAAAGAGCGTCGGAATGCAGATGGGAGGAGGTGTCATCAACAGCCCGTAATTCTTCAAAGGTGTTGATTTCGATGACATCCCCGGCGGAAACCTGTCTGGCTTTGACGAACATTTTGTTTTTTTCGTAGAGAGCTTCTTCCCAGAAGCAGTCGTCAAAACGAGGATTCCTGTCATAGGCAGCCAGATTGGCGCGAACTCTGTCCGCGTCCTCTCCGCAAAGATAGGAAATGCCTACCATGGAGAGCCCCTCACCCCTAGCGGTTTTCACAATTTCCTTTTTCCGGTTGATGCGGACATCGGACTCTGCGTCCGGCAAGTCGCTCATCAGATACCAGGAATATAATTCAGAAGTGGAAAAAGGATTCTGCGTACAGTATAGGTCGCAGGGGAGAACATAAGTATTCGCAATTTGATCCCGTACCAGAGCAAGGGAGGCCAGGTTATTTTTTCGATAATAAAGGGGATTGACCACCAGCTTGACCCCAAAGAGATCAATCAGGTAGTCGAACTTTTCCTTCATAAAACCGACGACAATGGTAATGTTCCGGATGCCCACTTCCTGCAGTTGCCTGATTTGCCGCTCGATCAGCCTTTCACCTCTGACGCAGAGCAGGGCTTTAGGTCTCTCCTGTTGAATCGGAATCATGCGCATTCCATAACCGGCAGCCAGGAGGATGGCATTTTGGGGACGACAGGCTTGTATTCTCTTTTGCGCCCGTGGGAGAAGGGAAAAACCTTCTAAATAACCGTCCGCGGCAAGGGAGGTCAGAGCCTGGTTCACCGCTCCGAGAGAGTGTCCGGTGATTTCTGAAAGTGCCCGCTGGCTTTCTATATGCTGCCGGTTTAAAGCAAGGAGAAGATCGGCCTCTACAAGATTCATGAATCCTCCGAAAAACAGTTGGATGTCTATGACAAGTGTATCATAACACCTATAATCTCATATTCGTGAACGAATTGCAATATTGATTTCATGAAAAGCAAGAATAATAATTTCATGAACAAATTAAAAATGAAAACCGCAAAGGATCCGGAACCGTCTGCAATCCTGCATCGAATCGGGATCCTTTTCACCGGTATATCCGGGCAATGACCACCATGGGTATGTCCAGATAATCATTTCCAGGGCTCTACAGGAGTTCTGCAGTGGCCACGATGTCTGCATCCGTGCCTGCCACCCGGTGAATCAGAACATCACCGAGGTGAATCGGCGCTTTTACGGACGTTTGATTGATCTCCCGCATCGCACTGCCGATCAAATTTTTGGGGATCGGATGGGATGTTTTGACGCTGATGCGGTCCCTTGCCTGGGAAGGCGCGGGAACCACCGCTATGGTGGAAGTGAGCGTCCTGACGGGGTTTGTTACCTCGCTTCTGGCGTATTCTTCTCCGATTTTACAATGATTCCCACTGATGTTGTCTACCCTGCCGTTCTCTACCAAAACAGTGACGGTACATCCCATCGGGCAGCCGATGCAGGTGAGTTCCTTCTGTTCCATGATTTAAGCCTCATTCTGAATGTCATTCCGGATGGAGATCGTAATTTCTGTGAGATCTGTTCTTGCGACAAGATCCTTTTTTTGAAGAAGGACCTGTTCCATTTCCCCCGGTGTGATGATTTTTTTGGCTCTTTGAAAAAATGGTTCGCCATTGAAGGTGACCTGAATGGTGCCGGGACGGTAGACGTTGTCGGCACGAAAGAACACATGCAAAACCTCCGGCATGCGGTCCGTCCGGAGCGTAGAGGGCACGGTGTAGCGCACCCCGCGACCGGCGCACAGTCGGACACCGGGCGTAGAATCGTTGCCCTCTGTAGGAGAATTGGGAAGCGCCCGGATGTAGGCAGCTGCCTGTTCCCCGGCCGTTTTTGCTTCTGCACTCACGTTGTCGACCAGATCATGGACGTGGAGGACATTTCCGCAGGCAAAGATCCCGGGAACACTGGTCTGCAAGCTCTCGTCCACAAAAGGGCCGCCGGTGACCGGGTTTAGGGAAACACCGGCGCCGCGGGAGAGCTCATTCTCCGGAATCAGACCGGTAGAGAGGAGGAGGGTGTCACAGGGAATGCGTCTTTCCGTTCCCGGAATCGGCTGCCTGTTCTCGTCCACCTGTGCAAGGGTGACGGCGCACACTCTTTTTTTACCCTCAATCGACACGACTGTATGGGAGAGTAAGAGCGGGATGTCAAAGTCATCCAGACACTGCACAATGTTGCGCTTCAGGCCGCCGGAATAGGGTAAAAGTTCGGCGACACACTTGACATTTGCACCTTCCAGTGTCATCCGTCTTGCCATGATTAAACCGATATCGCCGGAGCCCAGGATGACCACTTCCCTGCCGGGCAGATAGCCTTCCATATTTACCAGGCGCTGCGCCGTGCCTGCGGAATAGACACCTGCCGGGCGGAAGCCGGGAATATTGAGGGCGCCTCTGGGGCGTTCCCTGCAGCCCATGGCAAGGATGACAGCCTTCGGCTTCCGTGTAAAAAATCCTTCTCTTGGGTTTAATGCGCTGATGGTGAGGTCGTTTGCAAGGTGCATGACCATGGTGTCGTTCTTCCATGGAATCTGCAGCTCATCGGCCTCTTTGATAAAACGATAGGCATATTCGGGACCGGTCAGTTCCTCGTGAAAGGTGTGCAGACCGAAACCGTTATGAATACATTGATTCAGGATGCCGCCCCTGACGTGATCCCGTTCTAAGATGAGAATCTTGTCGCACCCCGCTTTTTTGGCAGCGATGGCAGCGGCAAGACCGGCAGGACCACCGCCGATGATCACCAGATCGGGGGACGCAGAAGGGGAGTCCGGGGAAAAAGAATGTGGATCGCTCGTCATTGTTTTGTCCTCCCTACGACGAGAGGGGAGCCCTCGCCGGATTTGGTGACCTCTTCCATTTCCAACTGCAGTTCCCGTTGCAGAATATCCATGACCTTAGGGGAGCAAAATCCCGCCTGACACCTGCCCATGCCGGCGCGGGTGCGTCTTTTTACACCGTCGAGGCTTCTGGCGCCGGGGGTTCGATGAATGGCATCCAGGATCTCTCCCTCCGTTACGGATTCACAGCGACAGATCAGGTTGCCATAGGCAGGCTGTTCCCGAATAAGCGCATTTCGATCTTCTGTGGACAAAGAAAAGGGCGAAAGAAAGCCCGTTCGCCTGGACTGAAAAGATGTTTTCTCCGGGGCAGGAAGCTTTGAAAGAACCAGCTGTGCCACATAAGTGCCGATGGCGGGAGAGGAAGAAAGTCCGGGGGATTCGATGCCGGCTACATCAATGAAGTTAGGAGCGTCTTTTACCTCTCCGATGATAAAGTCGTGCACTTCTCTTTCCAGGCCATCCGGGCGCACCGCATGTGCGCGCAACCCGGCAAAGGAGGTGATTACCTGGCGGAGGGGCACATTTTTGGCAGAAAGCGCGACCTTCCTGGAGAGCTCATCCAGCCCGGAAGAGGTGGTACAGGTGCCCTCTTTATCTGCAATGTCCTCCGCAGTCGGCCCTGCAAGAAGGTTGCCATGGATGGTCGGGGTAAGCAGGACGCCTTTTCCCATTTTACCGGGGAGCTGAAAGAGGGTGTGTGACACAAAGGAAGACGCCTCTTTGTCCATCAGCTTATATTCCCCTCTGCGTGCAACGATCCGCAGGGGATCTTCGCTTACCAGATTGTGGATCTCATCGGCATAGACGCCGGCGGCATTGATGACGATTTTGGCATGAAAGGCATCGTGTTCCGACTGAACGATCCACCCGCCGGAGGAGTCTCGGTCTATTTTTTTTACCCGCGTATCAAAAAAGAAGGACGCACCGTTCGCACAGGCGTTTTCTGCCAGTGCAATGGTGAGGAGAAAGGGACAGAGGATGGCGGAGGTGGGCGCAAAGAGGCAGGCAAAAACCTCGTCCGATAAGTTGGGCTCGATGGCCCTTGCTTCCTCTCCGGAAAGGAGACGAAGACCCTGCACACCGTTTTGTTCTCCCTGCTTCTGCAGTCGCATAAGAACGGGAAGGTCTTTCGGATCCAAACAAAGTACCATGGCTCCATTTTGCCGGTAGGGGAAGTCCAGCTCCTTCGCGAGGCGCTCCATCTGTCGGGAGCCTTCTACATTCAGTCTGGACATCAAGGTGCCCGGGGGTGCGTCGAATCCGGCATGGACGATGGCCGAATTGGCCTTGGAAGTGCCGCAGCAGACATCCTCCTCCGCTTCCAGTACACAGGTGCGCAGGGAATAACGGGAAAGCTCTCTGGCAATCGCGCAACCGCAGACGCCGGCACCGATCAGGATGACGTCAAAGTCTTTCATGCATCCTCCTTTGTGGCGGTGGCAGAGGCTGATGAAACATCTGCACCTACAGAATTCTGCAAAAGGGGAGCGCCGGTTTCCTCTTCTGTCTCCTGCGCATAGAAGAGCGCACAGCGAACGGCCCTGTGCCACCCCTTCAGTAGACGCGTCCGATCCGCTTCCTGCATTTGCGGATGGAAGGCTCTACCCGGTTTCCGGATCCGACTGATCTCTTCTTTGTCCTTCCAGAATCCGACCGCCAGTCCTGCCAGGAAGGCGGCGCCCAGAGCGGTGCTTTCAATGCATCCCGGTCTTACGACGTCCATCTTCGCCAGATCGGACTGGAATTGCAGCAGAAAGTCGTTGGCACTGGCGCCTCCGTCTACCAAAAGGGAGCCCAGTTGGATGCCGGTATCCTCCTGCATGGCGTGAATCACGTCATAGGACTGGTAGGCAATGGACTCCAGAGCCGCCCGTATAAACTGCTCCTTTTTGCACCCTCTGGTAAGCCCGACCACCATGCCGCGGGCGTGCGGATTCCACCAGGGAGCCCCGAGGCCGGTGAAGGCAGGCACGAGATAAACTTCATCTGAACCTTCCGGCGCCTGTTGCGCATATTCTTCGGACTGCGGGGCATTTTTGATCATGCGCATCTCATCCCGAAGCCATTGGATCACGGCACCTGCGACAAAGACGGACCCCTCCAGCGCATACGCCACATGGTTGGAAGTCGAGGCGGCAATCGTGGCTAACAGACCGTTTTTGGAAGAAACCAGCTGATGACCGGTATGCATCAGGATGAAGGCGCCAGTACCGTAGGTGTTCTTGACATCCCCTTTTTGAAAACAGCATTGCCCGAAAAGCGCCGCCTGTTGATCGCCTGCCGCGCCCGCGATCCGGATCGGTGCATCGAAGAGATCGGTGGTTTCTCCGTAGATACAGCTGGAAGGTTTTACCTCGGGAAGCATGGATTTGGGAATGTGAAAAAGCTGCAACAGCTCGTCATCCCACTTTTTTTCATGAATGTTGAAAAGCATGGTTCTGGAGGCGTTGGTGTAATCGGTGACATGTACGGCGCCCTTGGTCAGGTTCCAGATGAGCCAGGTATCGACGGTTCCAAAGAGCAGTTCGCCCTTCTGTGCGCGTGTCCGTGCCCCTTCCACATGGTCGAGAATCCAGGCAATCTTGCTGGCGGAAAAATAGGCGTCGGCGACCAGACCGGTCTTTTCCTTGATCTTCTCGCCGTATCCTTTCTCCAACAGATTGTCGATGAGATCCGCCGTTCTTCTGCACTGCCAGACGATCGCAGGGTAAACGGGCTCGCCCGTCTTTTTATCCCAGACGATCGTGGTTTCCCGCTGATTGGTGATGCCAATGGCGGCAATATCAGACGCAGTGGCGCCCACCTCCGCCATCGCCTCAATGGCAACGGATAGCTGTGAAGACCAGATTTCCCGCGGGTTATGTTCCACCCATCCGGGTTTCGGGTAATACTGTGTATATTCCTTTTGTGCCAGTGAACAAATCTCTCCGCTGTGATCAAAAAGGATACAGCGGGAGGAGGTGGTGCCCTGATCGAGCGCCATCACATATTTTTGTTTTTCCCCCATAAGCCCCCCTGAGGTTGTCATTTTTTGATGAAGTTTCAACAAACAGTATTGTACACCCCGGGATATAGGTTTGCTACACTTTTGCTTTTCTTATCCAGGATTTACTCAAAATAGTTCTTGACGGGAGAGAAAAGTTAAATTATATTATTTTTCATTAGCCATAACTAACCAAAAACCATTTGCTTTCCCGTTGTGAGCAAAGAAGGCATCTCTTGCGAATAGAATGTCCGGGCGAAATCTCTTTATCATTTTACACCGGGACGGGGAGAAACGCAGAAACGGCAGCGGGGAGAACAGGAGGGTGAATTGAGAAAAGGTATTTGGGGGAAAAGAATCGGCGCAGCCCTGTTAACGGCAACCATAATGTTGACGCTTGGAGGCTGTGGAAACGGAGGGACGGGATCGTCCGGAGCAGCGCAGAGCAGCACAGAGGCAGCAGAAGCAGTTCCTTCCAGCCAGAGCGCGGAAAGTGCTGCTTCTAAGCAGAGTTCTTCAGAAAGCGTGAAGCAGGAGGAGGCAAAGGATGAGGGAGGGACGGTGACCGTCACCGATCATGCGGGCAGGACGGTAACGGTGAAGAAGGATCCGCAACGGGTCGCCGTTCTGGATATTCTGCCACTGCCGGCTACGCTGACTGTGTTTTTGAATTCGGCAAAAAACATTGTTGCCATGGAACCTGCCAGTATGAATGCTGCCAAAAACGGGATCCTGGCGGAGCTGTATCCGGAGATTTTGAACGCAGACACGGATATCATGAATGGCGATGACGTGAATGTCGAAGCTTTGATGGCACTGAACCCGGACGTGGTATTTTACAGCGGAAGGAATGAGGAGTTAGCGAAGAAATTAGAGAATTCGGGACTGACCTGCGTGGCGGTTTCTCCGACCAAATGGAATTACGACTGCATCAAGACGTATGACAACTGGATTTCTCTCCTTGGACAGATCTTCCCGTCTGCAGAGGCGGCGAAGAAGACAGAGGAATCTTCCGCACGCGCGCGTGAGGTGGAAGAAAAGATCAAGGAAAAGACAGGTGCGTTGAAAGAAGGAGAAAAGAAAAAGGTGCTCTTCCTCTTCCGCTATGATGAGAACGGAATCATTACTTCGGGCGCCCATTTCTTCGGTCAGTGGTGGTGTGACGCTTCCGGCGGGATCAATGTAGCCAAAGAGGTGCCGGCGGAGAATACGGCGGCTAAGATCACGATGGAGCAGGTATACAAATGGAATCCGGATGTGATTTTTATCACCAACTTTACGCAGACGCTTCCCGAGGATCTCTATCAAAATGCAATCGGCAGTGATGACTGGAGCACGGTGGAAGCGGTTAAAAAGAAGCAGGTCTATAAGCTGCCTTTGGGCTCTTACCGCACCTACACGCCTGGGATTGATACGCCCATGACGTTAGAGTGGATGGCAAAAACGCTGTATCCGGACTTGTTCCCGGAATTCGATGTCAAAAAAGACGTGAAAGCCTATTATAAGGATCTTTACGGAATTGCCTTAACCGATGCACAGTTTGAAGCCATGTATCATCCGGAAAGAGCGGCAGGGCGGATGAACAAATGAGGGAGGAAACACGGAAGGGAAGAATTTTTTGGATTTTTGTCCTTGCCCTGCTGCTCCTCATTCCGATCTGTTCGCTGATTGCACTTTGCCTGGGGCCTTTTCGCATTGCGCCTCTACGGGTGATAGAGGAATTCCTGTCCTCTCAGAAGGCAGGAAGCGCACAGGACAACGTGCGCAGGGTGCTTTTTTACATCCGTTTGCCCAGAATCCTGATGTCGCTGGTTGCAGGGGCAGGTCTTGCAACCGCAGGCGCTGCCTTTCAGAGTTTATTTGGAAACCCGCTTGCCACCCCGGATACCCTGGGGGTGGCAAACGGGGCCTCTTTCGGAGCGGCGGGGGGGATTCTCCTTGGACTTGGCGGAATGGGAGTGGAGATCAGTGCGCTGTGCATGGGACTGTTTGCCGTTCTGCTGGTTTTTACACTCAGCAAAAGAATGAGTACGGGCAGTCCCTCTATTCTGCAGGTCATTCTGACCGGCATGGTAATCAGCTCTCTTTTTTCAGCACTGGTATCACTGGTGAAATATGCTGCGGATCCGCAGGATGTCTTGCCGGTGATTACGTTCTGGCTGATGGGGAGTTTTTCAGGAGTGACGGTGCAGTCCCTGATCTTTGGTGCCCCCTTCATTCTTTGCGGCACCCTTTTGTTGTTTTTGTTGCGCTTTCGTCTCAATGCGCTCTCTCTTCCGGAGGATGAGGCGAGGTCTCTGGGCATTCCCTTACAGACAACCAGAATGCTGGTCATTCTCGGTTCCACCATGAGTACGGCGGCAGTGGTTGCCCTCTGTGGTTTAATCGGATGGGTCGGACTGCTGATTCCGCATATTGCAAGGATGATCTTCGGAAACGACAATCGCCGGGTGATCCCGGCGTCGATTCTTCTGGGAGCACTCTTTATGCTCCTGGTAGACACGATCGCCAGATGCATGACGGCGGCGGAGATTCCGGTTTCGATTCTGACCGCCACCATCGGAGCCCCGGTTTTTATTCTTCTGCTGCAAAAAACGGGAGGACTGAACGGATGAATTTTGAAGTAAAGGACGGCAGCTTCGCCTATCCGGGCGGAAGGGAGATTTTCCGCCGGATCAATCTGAAAATGGAAGACGGCATGACGCTTTCCGTTCTGGGTGCCAATGGGGTGGGAAAGACCACCCTGATGAAATGCCTTCTGGGACTCTTATCATGGAAAAGCGGCAGCAGCACCTTGGACGGGAAGGACTTTGCCTCCTATGAGGCGGGAGAGATCTGGAAGAGGATCGCCTATGTTCCTCAGGCAAAAAACCTGATTTTTCCCTGCACCTGTGAGGAAATGGTTCTGTTAGGACGAAGCGCTTATCTCGGTATGTTTGCGATGCCGAAGAAGAAGGACAAGGAAATTGCGGAGGAGGCGATGGAACTGGCGGGCGTCACCCATCTGCGTCACCAACCCTGCAACCGCATCAGCGGCGGAGAGTTGCAACTGGTTCTGATTGCAAGGGCCCTGGCGGCAAAGCCAAAGCTCCTCGTCTTAGACGAGCCGGAGACGGGGTTGGATTTTCGTAACCAGCTGCTGGTACTGGATCTGGTACAGAAGCTGTGCGCACTCGGGAAAATGGCCGCCATCATCAACACGCATTATCCGGAGCATGCATTGCGCATTTCGCAGAAGACGCTGCTCCTTTCCGGAGAGGGTGAGCACCTCTTTGGAGATACGAGAGAGGTGCTCACCGATGAAAATATGAAAAATGCGTTTCGCGTGAATCTGGCGCTATGCAAAGAAGCCATTCAGGGAAAAACGTACACCACGGTGATACCCGTGTCGTTGATTTCGTAGTCGCACAAAGGGGGAGAAATTGA
Organism: Lachnospiraceae bacterium; assembly: GCA_015258065.1. Lineage (GTDB taxonomy): Bacteria > Bacillota > Clostridia > Lachnospirales > Lachnospiraceae > Butyrivibrio. The sequence goes on from JABZIZ010000015.1 coordinate 35,076, forward strand.
TCAAAATCGCAATTTATGGAAAGGGAGGAATCGGCAAGTCGACGACCACCTCCAACCTCTCGGCAGCGCTTGCCGTGAAGGGGATGCGCGTGATGCAGGTCGGTTGTGACCCGAAGGCGGATTCGACCAAAAACCTGATGGAAGGAGTCCGGATTCCTACCGTGCTTCATACCATCAGGGAAAAAGGGGAGGGAGTCTGTCTTTCCGATCTTTGCTATCAGGGTTTTCATGGGATTGTCTGCGTAGAGTCAGGCGGGCCCACTCCCGGCGTGGGCTGTGCCGGAAGAGGCATTATCACGGCTTTTGAAAAGCTGGAAGAACTGCAGGCCTATGAAGAATACCGGCCGGACATCGTTTTCTACGACGTCTTGGGCGATGTCGTCTGTGGCGGGTTTGCCATGCCGATTCGCGCAGGGTATGCGGATCTGGTCTTTGTAGTGACCAGCGGCGAAATGATGTCTCTTTTTGCAGCGGATAATATCGCGCAGGCGGTAAAAAATTTTGGAAAAAGAGGTTATGCAAGACTCGGAGGCTATATCCAGAACTCTCGAAATGTGGAAAATGAGACGGCGCTTGTGGAGAAGGCGGCAGAGGAAGCGGGGACGAGAGTGATTGATATTGTCCCCAGAGAACCGGTGGTACAGCTTGCGGAAAACAGGGGACAGACCGTGATTGAAGCTTTTCCGGACAGCGAGATGGCGAGAAGATATGCAAGACTGGCGGAGCGGGTTTTGGAGGTGGCAAATTCATGAGCTGCGGATGTTTTCGGGACTCTCTTCATTATTCTTCTCCCAGCCACGGCGACTGGGGAGTCGTCAGAATCGGGATGTTGCTGCCGCAGAGCGTTCAACTCTTTATCTGTTGCAGCGGCTGTGGCCGTCACGGAGCACTGAGCGCCATCCATCAGGGATATAAGGACCGCCTCTTTTATTTATATCTGGATCAAAGCGATATTGTTTCCGGATACGACGACCTGATCCCGGAAGCGGTGGATGAAATTTTAAGTTGGTTGGAGAAAGGGCCAAGAGCCATGCTTCTGTTTGTCAGCTGCCTGGACGACCTGATCGGCACCAACCACGAGGCTGTGCTGGAGGAACTTCGCAGGAGACATCCGGAGATCAGATTTGCCTTTGCTCACATGAATCCGATTACTTTGAACGAGGCACTCTCCCCTCCGGTTTCCATCCAAAAGAACCTGTATGCCATGTTGGATGCGCCAAAAGAAAAGGATGGAGGCATCGGGTGCATCGGGAATCTGGAAAGAATTTCAGACCGCTCCGAGCTCTATTTTTTGATCCGGAGCACAGGGGGGAAGCTTCGACATATTTCGGACTATACCTCGTTCGATGATTTTCAGGAAATGGCTGCCTGTAAGAAAAATCTTCTCCTGTTTCCGCCGGGAAGGGCAGCGGCAAGGGATTTGCAGGAACGACTGGGGACGGAATTTCTTTTTTTACCCGCCACCTATGATCTGGAGGAGATTGCAGAGAACTACCGAAGATTGGAAGAGTTCTTAGCATGTAAATGGAAGGCAGAGGCGAAGCAGTGCTTAGAGGAGAGTCGAAAGCGGGCAGAGAAAGAAATGGAGGAAACCCGGGAAGCGCTCGGAGATTATCCGATCATCGTCGATGATACGGCAACGATCCAGCCCTTTGGGCTTGCCCTCACGCTTTTAAAAAGAGGCTTCCATGTGGTGCGGGTGGAAGCGGATGCTTGTGCGCCCTTTGACAGGGCACATCTGGAAGAACTGAAGAAAAATTACCCGAAGGTGGAGAGCTTCCAGCCGATTCACAGTTCTTCGGTTGCAATGGACAGACCGCTTCCTGAAAGCCTTGCGCTGGGGTTCGAGGGAGGGTACCTGGCGGGTTCTAAACACGTGGCGGATCTCTTTATGGACGGCGGTATGTTCGGTTATGACGGGGTGATTTCTCTGATGAGAAGCATGCGGGAAGGAATGAAGCGGACGGGCGCTCTGAAGTCTCTTATCGAGAGCAAGGGACTGGTGGTATGACGTGGGAGAAATTCCGTTTATGGGGGAAAGCCTACTCGTGTCCGATCAACGATGTGAGGCAGTATGATCCTTGCAGATGAGGAAAAACAAACTTCGCGGGCGGATTTGGCATTCCATCATAGGACCAATCCTTGCGGGTGAGGAAAAACATAAATTTGTTCATCACTAATACTTGCGCCTAATGATCAATCCTTGCGGGTGAGGAAAAACAGGAAGAAGCGAAAAAGAGGAAAAAGAGGAAAAAGAGGAAAACGATGGCGAGGTTATCAATGGTCATGCCGCCGTTTACACCGGATTATTCCGGAGCAGCGGCGGTCTTATTCGACTTAAATGCGGTGACGGTCCTGCATGATGCTTCGGGCTGCACCGGAAATTATACGCTGTATGATGAACCCAGGTGGTACGGCTCAAAGGCGGCGGTTTTCTGCTCGGGCCTGCGTCGGATGGATGTGATCCTGGGGGAGGATGACAAACTGATTGCCCGTGTTCTGCAGGCGGTAAAAGAAAGAGAGCCGGAACTGGTGGCACTGATCGCAAGTCCGGTACCCATGGTCATCGGTACCGATGTGGAAGGAATCGCACAGGAAATCGAGGAGCGTACAGGACTCCCTTCCATCGGTGTGAATTGCAACGGAACGGACTATTATGATCTTGGAGCATTCAAGGCGGCAAAATTGCTTTTGTCCCGTTTTCTGGACCCGTCCGGGAAGGTGGTCCGGGGGAGGGTAAACATCCTTGGAGCTCTCTCCATGGATTATACGGAAGAAGAAATGAACGGGATTTGCTCCCTTCTGCATGAGGCGGGATATGAGGTCAACACCGTCTTTCCGAGGGGATACGATACCAAACAAATCCGGAAGATGGGAGAGGCGCAGGTCAATCTGGCGATTTCCCGCTTCGGTTTTTTACTTGCCAGGCATCTGGAAAAAGAAGTCGGTACGCCTTATCTCTGTACGGTCCCGGTGGGAAAAAGGGGAAAAGAGCGGCTTTTGAAGGGGCTTAAGGAAGTGTGTGTGAGCGGGAAGTCACAGATCATTTTGCAGGAAGATGGAATTGGTTCAACTCAGACGATGAGGCAGCAGGAAAGCGTCTCTAATCAGACCGCCGGGCAGGAGAGAACCGACTCCGGTCAGTTCACCGGGCAGGAGAGTAGTGATTCCGGCCAGTTCACCGGACAGTCGGGCACAGCAAACAAGCGCACAGTCAATCAAAGAAAGAAGGTTCTGATCATAGGAGAGCAAGTCTATGGCAATTCGCTAAGATGTGCCTTACAGGCTGAAGACCCGGAGGTAGAAGTCACGGTCTGCAGCCTCTTTGGGCAGGAGAAGGCGCTTGCGCTTCCTCAGGACAGAAATTTGAAAACGGAAAAAGAAATGGTGGAAGTCCTGAACGATTCCCGCTATCAGGAGGTAATCGCGGATCCGCTCTTCCGGATGCTCCTGCAAGGAGAGCGCAGAGACGTGCCGTTTTTACCCCTTCCCCAGTATGCAATTTCCAGTAAGTTCGGGGGAGACAGACCGAATTGGATGGGAAGGGAGATATCGTATAAAAAACAGGGGAATCAATGATTTTAGGAGAAGAAAGAATCCTTTCACATATCATGGTAAAAAACATCTCTGGTTCACTTTTATCACAAATTACAGAGCTTTCACTGGTATGTACAGACCCATGCGAAGCTGGAGGAGACGTGACACAAATCGAAAGAGCAGGGAGCTCTGCGCTGTGGTTTCTCACAAGGGAAATTCAGCGATCATCTCTTCTAACGTATAAAGCATTGTGTTTTTTTTGGTTGCTTCCGCCATGATTTTCTTATCAAATCCGCTTTCCGAAAAAAGCGCATAATAGAACTTTGCTGTTTTTTTAAGGGAGGCAAGTTTTGCCAGCGTATCCAAATATTCTGAATAAGAAAATGGACTCGTTTTCCATTTACATTCTCCCAGTAGGTATTGCTTGGCATCGGCACTGATACAAAGAAGATCTATTTCAGATTCCGCTATACGGACTCCCTTAGGCATGGTTTCATCACGAACTGTCGTTTTTCCCATCCATCTTCCCATTTTGGCATAACGGAAAGGCAAAGCATTCTTTTTCTGCATTTCTCGAACAAACTCATGGCAGACAGACTCAAAAGGAATAGAGGCAAATTGCTGAAGCACAGGCTTGACTAAATATTCATAGACACCATCCACATCCCCATCTTCCAGCTGAGAAAAATTCGTAAAGCAAAACGCATACCAGAAGCGAAAATAATGATCCGTCAAACGATAAATTCCTCTATTGGAATTCCCATGTTCTTTTATTCCCGCATCCACTGAAAATTCCCGTTCCACAATGCCCAGTTCCATCAGGTTCTTAAGGTACACACTGGTCTTGGAAGTATCCTCTACAAGAGACTTTTGGCTAATGGCATTCAGCTTGGTATTTCCCATGGCAACCGCCTCAATAATAGAATTGTAGATCGGAGTTTCTCTCAACTCCTGATGGAGCAAAAACTCCACCTCGCTATATAAAATACAGCCCTTCGTCAAAATATTTCTTTTTATATTTTCCTCAAGAGATAAATTCGAATTCCACTGACATAAATAATGTGGTATACCGCCAAGAATAGCATAAGACAACAGCTTATCTTTTGCAGAATAATTCGGAAAGAATTTTGCCGCATCATAAAAACCCATTTCCCGCATTTTGTAGATTCCGGTAGCCCTGCCATAGAGAGGATTTTTTTCTGCCAGTAATTCCTTTTCCATAAAACTCATGGCACTTCCGCACAAAACCAGCATCACATTCTTATCTCTAAGCTCCGTATCCCATAAGTTTTGTAGTATAGAGGGTATACTTTTATTGCCATGGCACATATAGGGGAACTCATCAATAATCAATAATTTTTTCTTTTCCCCATAAGGAAGCTCCTGGATGGAGCGAAATGCCGTTTCCCAATCATGAAAGCTAGAGATATAGTTTTTTGCCGGAATCTCTTCTCGTAACATACAACTAGAAAAATTTCTGAGCTGCACTGCATCTGTTGTTTCAGTACAGGAAAAAAAGACGTGGGGCTTTCCTTTACAAAACTCTCGTAAAGTTTCCGTCTTACCGACACGTCTTCTACCATATAAAACAATCAGCTGTCCGCCACTTTCATTGTATTTGTTATTGAAAAAATTTAACTCGTTTTGTCTTCCGATAAACAAAGCTCGTTCCCTCCCGCTCAATACAAATGTCTAATCTAGATTCACTAAATCACAATTTGAAATTATTATATCGAGAACAAAACGGGTAGGCAAGAATAATGTTATCTACCCTATTTAAGGGGGACACCGATAGGGGAACATCATTTCTCCATTTTAAGTAATCCAGTAATTCCATTCATCACATTCTTCCCGCGGGTAGCGAAGAATAAATTTATATTATTTTTATGTTTTCGCCACAGTTTATCCGAATTCGCCCCTTATGATGAAAAAGGTTATTTTGCCATTTGAAATGATTTTACAAGCCAAAAGAGAGACCATCTGCGTGTAAAGTGGTTTGCAGAGAATCTTTTACGATGGTTCTCTGTATTCATTGTATCATTGAAATCGAAAGGAGATTGTTTGTGACAAATAAAAAAGTAGAGAACTTAATCATCGGATTCGGTAAGGCGGGAAAGACTCTTGCAAATTATCTTGGAAATAAGGGAGAGAAGACCGTTTTGGTGGAAAAATCCCCTCTGATGTACGGCGGAACCTGTATCAATGTGGGCTGCATTCCTTCTAAGTTTCTGGCGACCGCTGCGGATCGAAGAAGCTTCAGTGGAGAGAGTGACGCGGAATACTATAAAAATGCCGTTTTACAGAAGAAGGCATTGATTGCCAAGCTGAATAAGGCAAATTACGACAAGGTGGCAAGCAATGAAAATGTTGAAGTGCTGGACGGACTGGCTTCTTTTAAAGACGAGCACACCGTGCAGATTACGAATGGCAGCGAGGTGTCCGAAGTTTATGCGGAGCGCATCTTTGTAAACACCGGGGCAAGACCGTTTATCCCAAGTGTTCCCGGTTTGGAAGTCGGAAAACGCATTCATACCAGCGAAACGCTGATGAACCTGGAAGAATTCCCGAAGAGCTTGGCGATTCTCGGCAGTGGCTTTATCGGGCTGGAATTTGCGGCGAGTTACGCGAAGTTCGGTACAAAGGTTACGATTATTGACCAAGGAGATCGAATCTTACCCAGAGAAGACGATGATGTAGCGAAGGAAGTATTTGCATCTTATCAGGGATTAGGTGTGGACTTCCTTTTTGGCGCGGCGCTTCAGCAGGTGTCGCAGGATGAAAATGCAGTTCACCTTTCCTACACGGTAAATGGAGAAAAGAAAGAGCTTTCCGTAGATGCCTTTCTCGTTGCGACCGGACGACAGGCGAATACGGAAGAGCTGCATTTGGAAAATGCGGGGGTAGAAGTTTCTGAAAGAGGCTTTATCAAGGTAAATGAACACCTGCAGAGCAATAAGGCGCACATTTTCGCTATGGGAGATGTCAACGGAGGTCCGCAGTTTACCTATATTTCCTTAGATGATTTCCGAATTGTGAAGAGCTTTTTGGATAATCAGGGAAGCTATGAAAGAAATAATCGCCAGCCGGTTGCTTTTTCCGCCTTCCTCCATCCTACCTTTTCCAGAGTGGGACTCAGTGAAAAAGAAGCAAGAGAAAAGGGCTACAAAATCAAAGTGGCGACCTTACCGGTTACCGCGATTCCCAAGGCGAAAATCCTCGGAAATCAAACCGGACTGTATAAAGCGATTGTGGATGCCGAGAATAATCAGATTTTGGGCGTGACTTTGTTCGGCGAAGAGTCCCATGAGGTAATCAATATCGTAGTTTTAGCGATGATGACGAAGCAGCCCTACACTGTTCTTGCGAACCAGATTTTCACTCACCCGACGATGGCGGAAGCGCTGAACGATTTGTTCGGGGCGGTAAAATAAAATTTGCTGCAATTTACCTCAGTGGTTGTTATGATGCCATTCGAGATAAGGAAGCACTCTATCGGAGTTTTAAAATAGACTTTACGTGCTTATGAGAAAGAGTCCCCTCATTTAAGAGGGGGCTCTCCTTTTAAAGGCGGTATCTTATTTAACGGATTCTCTTGCAGGAATACTGAAAGGCGATACGGAAATAGACAAGGCGAGAAGGAGAAGTATGAAGTTACTAATGGACGGAAATATGCTTCTGGATGTGCTTCAGAAAAAGTGATGTCGCATCACGCTTGGGCATTTTTCCTAATGGAACCCGTTATCTGTTTGGACTTTTAGCGCGGATTCTTCGTTTGATCTCCTACAAACCAGTAATCACAGATTGCGCCTCCTGTTGCCAGCGTCTGTTCTCTATGCAATACACCTTTGTTTCGTTCCACCGCAATGTGGTCAATGTCACAGCACAAGGGCAATAAATCAAGATAGCCATTTTCTCTTGCGAATTTTTCCAAAGGGCATCTTGTGAAGTGATAATAAAAGCCGTCCCTATGCCGTTTTTCATCAAAATGAAAATCCCAGGTTTTATCCTGATATTCCGGATGCGTCTGTGCCCATTCTTCCGCCTTATGCATTCTTTCGGCAAATTTCTTCATGTCCGTCTCTTGATTGAAATCGATGGAGCTCATGGCTTTTCTGATGAAACGATTGTCCATAAATGCAGCGATGATTTCTCTAAAATCCTCTACCGAAAACTTACCGGCCTTGCAAACTGCCAGGAAAACATAGGCGGAATAAATATTGTGCGCCATAGGGTTCTTCTCTCCGACATCTTCCGTGTTTTCCAGCATTTCCCGATATAAGATCCGTCCTTTTTGTAAGCTTTCCTTCGTCTTATCCTTCCCGAACTTTTTTACCATCGGTTTTTTCAGAAATAAACTGAATAAGCTAAAATAGATTCCTTTGTATTTCATTACACGCACCCCGCTAAAATTTTCATACATGTAGTTTCTGTTTTGCTACTTAGCACATATTATAAGAGTACCACAGCCGGAGGGATAAAAATAGAATGATGGATTTATTTGCTGGTGGAGACGGTGGAGAGAGGCGGTTGGAGTCTGATTTGCAGTATGCTGATTAACATTCCAATGAACTTGCACGGTCTCCTTTAAATAAGATGGTCTTCATTTATCAGAACAATACCGGAACCTTCCTTTGCAATATCCAACATACGTCGTGTAAAGCCGCTTTTACTGAACACGCCATAGATAATCTCATATCCCGAAAAAGCCTTTCGAATTTCTGCGGCACGATCCACTTTTTCTTTTAATGCGAAGTACACCGGTGCATTGACCGGTTTTGCATGGTATTTGCACTCGCCGGTAAATACCCGTTTGTTTTGGTGGTCTACGGATACTACATCAATTTCCGTATCACGATCAAAATCATTTAACCAGTAAGAGCCGATACGAGATGGTAAAAAAGGAAATGCCTTATTGTTGCACAGCTCTACAAAAATGGACTTACAGATATCCTCATAAGCAAATGCTACAAATTTTTCCCGAAAATCCTTGTGTATTTCATCCAGCACAATCTGCATATTGTCCAATTCCAGTTCGCCTTTATAGGGATAAACATAACGGAACCAGAAACGGATGAAATTATCCGCAATAAAATATAGACCCTTGCGGGATTTTTCCGGATTTTTTTCAGTAATCGGCGTTCTCTTTTCTATAAATCCCAAATCCAAAAGTGTAGATAGATATGGTGTCAGAGAAGAGCTTTCTTGACCAAGTATGCCGGCAATCTTGCCTAGTTTATGATTGCCGTCCGCAATCGCCTTAATAATTGAAAAGTAGTTTACCGCTGTCATGGACTCGCTTTTTAACAAGAAATTAGGTTCCTCATATAAGAAACCATTTTTAGATAAAACTGTATCTTTGACTTGTTCTTCCAAAGGACGTCCATCTTCAAAAAACTCGAGATATTTCGGAATGCCGCCTGTTACAGCATACTGTTCTACGGCATGGTCAAAGGGCATCTTCTGTACAGCATAGATATCCGTGAATGGCAGTGGAGCTAAGCGTATTTGTGCTGTCCTACGGCCGTACAAAGGACTGTCATAGGACAGGGCGTGTTTCTGCATCATACCGATGAAAGAACCGGACAGAATCAGCATCACATGACTGTCTTTTAAAATTTCATCCCAGGCATTTTGCAAAATAGAGGGAAAAGCCGAATTGGTCTTTACAAGATATGGAAATTCATCAATGACAAACACCTTCTTCTCTTCGGGCTTATAGTCAGCAATCACTTGGAACAAATCCAACCAATCCGTAAATGTTGTTTTTTGCAGTAATGTATTTTTTGTTGTACGAGCCATAACGCCTGCCAATCGCTTCATGCTTTGGCTTTCCAATTCTTCTGTGGCAAGAAAATAGAATGCGGTTTTCTCCTTCAGAAATTCCTTAATCAGCGTTGTCTTTCCAACTCTGCGGCGGCCATAGATAACCACAAAGCTGCTGTCACGATTATATTCCTCTTCCAATTTACTAAGCTCATTTTTTCTGCCTATAAATTTCATACATTGGCCCTCTTTATTATAAACTAATTTATGATAATCTTGTTTATACTATACAACTGAAAAATAGAAAGTCAATATTCTTTATTAAGGATTCTTCAGGACAGATATAGTATAATTACCATCGTTAGTTAAGAAGAAGTGGAAGCATTTTTGCGTTGAATATTCAGGATAAAATCGAATATTTATGATAAAAGAAAGCAGGAGTAGAAATGGATCTTATTCAGAAGATAAAGCGGATAGAACAGTATGTTTTAGAGAATTTTGAAGAACTGGACTTGGATGATCCGATAGAAGAGGGATATTGGAAGGAGTATCAAGAGATTCCCGGGGCTTCGCAGAAAGAGATAGAGGCTTTTGAGAAGAAGTTTTCCATCAATCTACCAAAAGACTTTAAGGCACTTTACAGCTATAAAAACGGAAGCAAATATTTCATCATTTTACCTTCTACAATCCATGATGTGGAAATGTCATTTTCTCTGATGAGTTTAGAGCAGATGGAGAAGACAAAGCAACATTTTCAGAACAGAGATGCTCTTCTGACAGAATTTCCGGACTTTTTCACCGAAGAAGAAATAGAGAAAATGCGGGATAGCAGGATTAAGCCTTATCTTTTTCATAAGCAATGGATTCCCTTTGCGGAGTATTGTGACAGTTGCTTTTTGATGCTGGATTTTGACCCGGATCAGGAGGGAAAAGAGGGACAGATTCTTTGCTATATTCATGATCCGGATGAGGTGATTTACGCCGCAGTAGGACTTTCAGAGTTCGTGGATGAGATTTTACTGACCATAGACTGAGGGAAATCCGGATTTTGATATTGCAGGGTAGCAGTAATGATAACGGGGATATTGTCCCGGAGAGGGAAGCCTATGGAAGCAATAAAACTACCTAAGAAGTACCGAGATATTTGCGAGGAAATCAAAAATGGCTCCTATGAAAGTTTGGCGAAGCTTAATGCCTTTGAAGAGAAGTTTCCCCATCAAAATCTTGCGGTAAAGGCCGGGGTGGAGTTTTTTGACCGAAAGTATGAAGAGGCGGTAGGCCATACTCTTCTTCTAATGCCCTTTTGGGATGAGTGGTATTATTCCAATGTGGCCAACGAATATATGATGGCCATGTGCTTTGCGTCAAAGAAAATCGGACGGGAAGCAGAAGTCATTTCAGCTCTTCAAGAAGAGCAAAGTAGGCTAATGGAAGCAGAGGAAGAGAAATGCCTTAAAGGCTCTTGCCAACGATATAATTATTGCAAGATTCTCTTGAATTATTTGCAGCAGGATATTTTACCGGAATCAAGAAGCAAGAATTATCAGCCGCCAAAAGTGCCGAAAACAGCTTCGGAATTGATAGCAGAAGGTAAGCTGAATACGGAAAAAGACTTTGATCAGAAGAAGCTTTTGAATTTACTTTTTATGAAGGGCAGTCCGGAGAATACAGTGGACTATTATGAAAGAATCAAGGACTTAAATCTTGGGGAACTGTATTACGAGCAAGCTTGTATTTGCTATCAGTACCTCGGACAAAAAGACAAGGTATTGGAAGTGATAGAACGCTGGGCAAAAAGCAAGCTTTGGGATGTAGCCAGTCCTACGCAGGTTCGCCCCATGAGCTTCTTTATGTATCCCTTTATGCATGAATATTTGGAAAATGAAGAGAGTTTAAAACGAATTAGGGAAGCTATCTTTGGATAAAGTTCGGATAAAGATCAGGGAGGAAAAGGATGAAAGAGAAAACCGTCAGAGTGATCAAAATTGGGAAGGAAGCCCTGTATGAATTTCTCTATGAAAATATCATCTCGCAGGAAGAAAGTCTCTTGCAAGTGCCAGCTACAGAGGTGATGAATCACTTTGCCATAGACTGGGAAAAGGGAGAGTTTATTTTCATGGCACATCAGGCGGAAGATGCGGATGGAGAATTGATTTCTCTCCCGAAGGAAATTCAGCCGGAAACACTGTTGAAAGCTCTGCCGGAAACGGCTGAATCTTTGCTGGGACGAGGAAAGGTCTATCGGGACTATAGCTTTGATGAATTAAAAGAGCTTTGCGGAGAAAACGAAGATAATGCAGGAAAGTGAGCGCTTTTTATGAAGTATAGGGATTGGAACGAAATGCAACGAAAACTGGAAGCATTATATGTTTTGGATAATGCTTTGACAGATCCTTCTGAAGAGTATCCCCGCTTAATTCGAAAGACAGAAGGCGGAGATAAGCTTCATTATCGTGTGGATAATGGAGCAGGTGATTCCTTATCCGTGATTTTTACGGAAAAGCTGGTATTGGTGAAAGGATTTGCACATGAAAGTGCATTGAATCTGTTTGCAAAAGAACAAGAGGAGCAAAGCTTAGTTGAGCGGATGTATGCCGGGCTTCCGGAGGAGTATCAGAATTTCTTTTCACCAAAGGAAAAAAGGGAAACGACTTTTTTCCTTTGGTATGATGGAGAACTACATCAAAATTCCATAGCGGAAAAAGATGGTGGGCAGTGGCTGTTAGCGTATGCCTTTGATAGTTTCGAGAAATTTCAGGACTTTGCTAAAGACTATTATGAACAAGACTTTTCAGAGAGCTTGCTCCGAAAACTATATGAAGAGGGAGGGCTTTCGGAGAAAGAGTTAGAGGAACTGATTTAAGGTGTGTCTTCTTCTTCCCAGAACAACTCATCCAATGTTTTCCCCAGTACATGACAAATGGCAAGGCAGAGGCGGATGGTAGGGTTATAGTCCCCTTTTTCTATGGCATTGATGGTTTGTCTGCTGACGCCTACCAGATCCGCCAGTTCCTGTTGGGACAGGTCTTTTCCCGCTCTAGCGGATTTTAAACGGAGATTCTTCATTTTCTACCTCACTCTTCGTCATTCTTCATTCGATTCTTCAGGAGCATGAGAATCAGGGCAATGGCAAAAAAGATACTGAGAAGGAGAGGAACCATAAAACGGCTACTGAGCCTTCCGTCAATCCACATTTTATCAGGAGAGCTATTATCAACGATATGCATGATGTTCAGTACACTGTATAGAGCCCATACGGTAACACCCATTCTTTTATTTTTTTTACTGATAAGCCCCCAGAAGGCATCATGGAAAAGGCAGTATCCCATGAGGATTAGCCCCGAGAAAAGAAGAATGGCAAGAGGGATAATCCCGGCTTCCATATACTTTTCAATGGGCTCGGCAAAGGCAGCGTACAGCATGAGAAGCCCCATGGTGGTGAAAAAAGCGTATTGATAGCCCTTTCCACGGACGATTACCTGCCTTTCATCATAACAATCTTGTTTGTCCTTACTCAATCTGTTTCGAAAGAGAACTAAGAGGGAACTGGCAAAAAAACCTACAGCGATTCCTAAGTTAAAATAATTCATCGAAAACTCCTTTCATTTCTTTGCCTTCACTCTTGGGTGGAAGCAATATGTATTACAAAATGTCGTAAATACTTTACACAACCAATATACACCTTGTTTTTGATATGTCAAGTATATTTTACAAAAAGACATCAGATAGGAAACTTTCTTCAGGGGTATCCGTCTCGATTTTCTTTACCGATCATCCATTCTCCAAAAGTTCTGCTACAATGAAACTGTTTGAGCAAAGGAACAGTACGAGTGAAGAACATAGGGCAATAATAAAGAAACAAAGTGAGGAGTAAGGACGATGTTATTTTATTTTTCAGCTACCGGAAATACCAAGCATGTAGCAGAGGAAATTAAAGAGTCGCAGGAAGAAGTGATATCCATTGAGGAAGCCTGCAAGGCGGAAAGTTATGCCTATACGGTAAGGGATGGAAGGTTTGGAATTTTAAGTCCCACCTATGCTGGGGGATTGCCCGGTATTGTTTATGCGTTCTTGGAAAAGTTGAAGCTTTGGTATGAAACAAAGCCCTACAGCTTTTATGTGGGAACCTTCTGGATGACAACGGGGGCAGCCTCTTCGATTGCGGATAGTCTTTTAAAAGAAAAAGGTTTAGCCTTGGATGCGAAATTCGATATTCGTATGCCGGATACTTGGACTGTGATTTTTGACTTATCCAATGCGGAAAAGGTTAAAACTAGCTTAAAGCGGGCAGAAGAGGAAATCAATGAGCTTAAGGTATTACTTTCCGAAAAGAAAAAAGGAAAAGAGATGGATTTCACGGTGCCCGAATTTGTAGGAAGGGTGGCGAAAAAGCTTTATGACGGTAAGATGCGAAAGACCAAGAATCTTTCTGTGTCCGACGCCTGCATCGGCTGTACACTTTGCGCAAAGAAATGCCCGGTTCAGGCGATTGAAATGCAGAACAAAAAGCCGGTTTGGGTGAAGGAAGACTGCACCATGTGTCTGGGTTGTCTTCACCGTTGCCCGAAACATGCCATATATTACGGGAACGGCAAGGCGACCAACGCCCATGGACAATATACGTATCAAAAATACGCAGGAGAGAAGAGCGTGTAAGCTCTTCTTTCAATGGGTATAGGGTGCAGTATCCCTCGATTTAACGTGAGTGATTTTGTGAAAAGGTAAAAAACGCTCATGTTAAAACCGCCAAATCCTTATATCAGATGATTCCGTACCGATCTGTGCTATAGTAAAAATACGATTCAATACGATTAGAAAGGAAACCACTATGACTACAGAAGAAAAATTAAAGAAATATCAAGACTGGATATTCAAATGCTCCGCCTACCAAATGGCGTTAAACATCATTGTGATTGATAAGCAGACGGTGGCGCCTGTGGCAGGGGCGAGCTACCGGGATGAGCGTTCCGCATACCTTGAAGGGGAGCTTTTCAGTCTGGAAACCGATCCGGAAATCGTGGCCTTACTGAAGGATTTGCGGGAGGATCCTGAGGTAGATGCGGACAATAGGAGGGCCATTGGGCTTTATTATAAAAAGGCACAGGATACGCTTTGCATTCCAAAGGCGGAGTTTGTGGCTTTTAAAAAGCTCTGTGCGGAGTCCTTTGATGCCTGGATTTTTGCAAAATCCAAGGCGGATTATTCCCTTTTTGCCCCCTACCTGGAGAAGATGATTGAGAGCCAGAAAAGGCTTTACGGTTACCGAAAGAGCGACAAGAGCATTTATGACCGTATGCTGGACGATTTTGAGCCGGGCATGAATCAGGAAAAGTACGATGCTTTTTTTGCTGCCTTAAAGGAAAGACTGGTGCCTCTTATTCAGAAGGTCACAAAGGCGAAACAGCTTCGGGAGGATTTTCTTACGCAGAGCTTCCCTGTGGAAGAGCAAAAGAAGTTTATGGAAGGGCTTTTGGAGTATCTGCATTTTGATCCTTCCTGGGGTTATCAAAATGAGTCCGAGCATCCTTTTACTTCCTGGACCTGTGAAAATGACTGCCGTACCACAACCAAATACCTCGAGAACAATGTAATTTCCGCCGTTTTATCCACGGTGCATGAGGTAGGGCATGCCTACTATGAGCACAATATCAACCCGAAGTATGACGGAATGATTTTGTCTGAGGGAGTGTCTTCCGGTATGCATGAGTCCCAGTCCAGGTTGTTAGAAAATTATCTGGGACGGTCGATGGCTTTCTGGAGCTATCACTATCCTAGGCTGCAAAAGCATTTTCCAAAGCAACTGGGAGAGGTATCTTTGGAAGAGTTTTATCAAGCCATCAATGTGGCCAAGCCGTCCCTGATCCGTACGGAAGCGGATGAATTGACCTATCCGATGCATGTCCTCATTCGCTATGAAATCGAAAAGGGCTTGTTTAACGGCAGCATTTCTACAGAAGGGCTGAACCGTACATGGAACGCAAAGTACAAGGAGTACTTAGGGGTAGATGTACCAAATGATCAGGTGGGCATTTTACAGGATGTGCACTGGTCAGACGGGTTGTTCGGCTATTTCCCGACCTATGCACTTGGCACCGCCTATGCAGCGCAGTATGTGAAGTCGATGCGAAAGGATCTGGATGTGGATGCTCTTTTGGCGGAAAACCATTTCGATACCATCATGAACTGGCTGAAGGAGCATATCCATACCTACGGTTTCCGCTATGAGGCACCGGAGCTGATGAAAATGGTGACCGGGGAAGAGTTTAATGTAAATGATTTCCTGGATTACATTGAGGAGAAATACACGAAACTGTATCAGTTGTAGGGGAGGAAATTTAAAGTTCGGTGTTTTCTAAGATGATGTTCAACATCTGACGAGGGGTAACTACATAAAATTTTTCAGGAAAATGCTTTATATTACCGGTGACAAGCCAAGCTTCTTCCGTTTTTCGTTGTTCCATTACCACTTCATAAAAAACTAAATCTTTCGGATCGGGAAGACTCACGGATAGCGGTTACGCATCTATATAGAGACCATGCAGACGAAAAGTCTGTATAATATCATCAATCAAGTCTTTTGGAAGATGGAATTTGGGGCGAGATAATACATCCCGGTATTCTGACTCGATATTGTAATTTAAAACCGGTGTAATGGTACCGGAAAATACCATGTCGAGAATGTTACCGGGAACAGATTGATGCTTGAGCATTGCAGATACGAGTACATTGGTATCAATGACAGCAAAATATTTCATAAGATACTATTTCCGTGCTTCTGCAATTTCTGCGTTGATTTCATCTAGGGACATATCGGAAATACCATATTCTTCCGCAATTTTACTGGCTTTCTCTAAAGCATAAATTCCGGGGGAATACTTTTTTTCAAGGGTCATGCTAAATGGTATACCGTTTTCCTGATTTAACCTAGACATACACATCCTAAGATAGGCAGGAAGAGAAAGTCCCAGTTTTTCTAAGATTTGTATGGATTTTAGCTTTTCCGTGTCTTCTGTTCGGAATTGAACCAGTGTACTTGCCATATTTTCGCC
Source organism: Lachnospiraceae bacterium (assembly GCA_015258065.1). GTDB lineage: Bacteria > Bacillota > Clostridia > Lachnospirales > Lachnospiraceae > Butyrivibrio. The sequence continues at coordinate 51,425 of JABZIZ010000015.1, forward strand.
CCCATTCGTAGAATATATACTAAACATCTTCTTGTGGTATTAGTATAGCAGACAGAAACCGGAAAAACAATCATACGATTACTAATGATTACAAATAATTACGATTTGATTTATTAACGAAAGATGAGTAAAGGAGATTTTTGTGGCACGCTTTATTGTTTTTGATGTGGAGACAGCCGTGCCTGCGCGGAGATTTTGCTTCGTTATCTGGAAGCAGGGGCTGAGGTGAAGGACTTTATACGGACCTGCTCATTTAAGAAATAAGGAATGGAGTGTTGAGTAAAGTGTTGAACAAAGAAATGTGTAAGTGCTGAACAAAGTGTTGAGCAAAGTATTAAATCAAGCATATTAGAGATTTTGCAGGAAAGATATATAAAGGATATTATGAAGGACATTATGAAAGACATCATCATTCAAGAAGCTCTGCCGGAGGATGCGGAGGCAAGAATAGCTTATGCAAAACAGGTGGGTTCGGAAACAGACAATTTATCCTTTGGGAAGGAGGGATTTCCAATTTCCATAGAGGAAGAGCAGGAGGAAATTCGGCTTTAAAAAAGTGGGAACTTTACCGGCGTTTTTTAAGATTGGGGAAGAGTATATCGACTTTGACAGTATGGTGTTGGATCTAAGATAGGATATACGGAGAAAAACCGGAAGAGGTAGCGTATGCATAGAGAAGATTTTACCTTGTGTGGTCATAAACTAAGCTTATTTCAGGCGGAGAAAGCGGACTGCCCTCTGATTGTTTTTCACAGCTTTTCCGATGAGGGGGAGGCGGTGTATCAGGAGCTTCGAAAGCAGAATGCGCCGGAGTGTCATTTTCTATCCATTTCCGTTCATGACTGGCAGAGGGAGATGTCTCCCTGGCCGGCAGCGGCGCTCTCGAAAGACGGGGAGGCTTTTTCCGGAGGCGCGGATGTATATTTGGAAAGCCTACTGTCTGTTATTTTACCTTGGGCTACGGAAAGAATTCACGGAAAGGCGAGCTTGATAGGCATAGCCGGCTATTCTCTTGCCGGTTTATTTGCCTTGTATGCCCTGTATAAGACGGATGTCTTTTCCCGTGTAGCAAGTATGTCGGGTTCTCTATGGTTTCCGGGAATGCGGAACTTTTGCAAAGAAAATACGATGAAAATCCTGCCGGAAAAGCTGTATTTATCCATTGGAGATCAAGAGTCCAAAACGAGACATCCTATTTTAAAAACCATGCAGAAAAATACGGAAGAGTTGCTCGGCTATTTTAGGAGCTTGGGGATTCCCTGCAAATATGAGTTGAACCCGGGAAATCATTTTCAAGATGTCAATCTCCGCTGTGCAAGGGGAATTATGGAGCTTTTGCAATAAATATGGATTCATTGGATTGTAGAGATGGGAAGAAGGCGGAATCGTTGTTTGAGAAATAAGGCAATTCCGATCACAGGGTACAGTCACGGCGTACCGCTCTGCGTTCCCTAGAACTTGTAAAAGTAATAGGCAAAAAGAGCCAGTAAGTTTACAGAAACGATGACACACAGATGGGTACGATAACTGATTCTGAGGTAGGCGACAAACTCCCTTAAGATCGCATTTAAAGTAAAGTACCACTTGGTTTTTCCGCCAAAGCCCTTGCAAGAGATATGGAGCTTTTTGGCGAGAATCAGCGCGCGAAACACATGATAAGAAGTCGTCACAATGGCGAGGGAGGGTTTTTCTTCGGAAGAATCCTCCTCTATTTTTGCCTTGGAAAACAGGAGGTTTTCATAGGTGTTTTTGGACTGATCTTCGATCAGGATCCGGGAAGCGGAAATGCCCTTGGAAAGTACATAGCGCTTCATGCATTCTGCCTCTGTAATGCTTTCTCCGGGGCCCATTCCGCCGGAAAGGACCAATTTTGCATCCGGATTTTTTTCCAGTAAAGAAATGCCTTTGTCTACCCGGTTCCGCAGGAGGGGCGTCATTTTCTCCCCTAAGATTCCGCAGCCCAGCACGATGATATAATGAAAGCCCTGATTTTTCCGCAGATGCACCAGATTCAGTACGGCCGAAAAGGCATACATGGCAGCCAGAAACAAGAGGTAGGAAAGACTTAGAATGACGACCAGATAGAGAGCCTCCAGGACGGGATAAGCCTCGAAGAAAGAGACGCGCGGAAAAAGGAAGAGGAAGAGGAAGAGACCGATCGAGAAAGCGAGAGACAAAAGGTTATGAAACTTGAATCCTTCCTTTCGAAGGATTTGAATCCCCTGAATAAAGTATAGGAGAAGAAAAGCAAGAGGGAAAAATACCAAAAAAAGAGCCAGAGCGGTCACCGATACGGTAAGCACCCCCATCCAAAAACTGCTTTTTTGGATTTCCTGCGAATAGGTAAATACGGTAAAAACAGAGGAAAAAAACAGACTCAGAAGGAATAAACTGAGGAGCGTACCGGTCCACATGGATCTTCTTTCCTTGTATAAGCGATGGAAAAAAGCGCCGCCGCTGATCAGGCTTGCGGCATAAAACAGGAGAACAAAAATATTACCGAATACTTTCATGATCTTGCGACTCCTCTCAAACGGCTTTTACTGGATTTCAGTAAGCAATCACAAGTTTTGTAAAGGCTTCCGGGAATCCCGAATGATGGTCTGCCAAATACGTTTGACGCCCACATCGAAATATACAGTATACCATATAGATGTGCAATTGATTCGTAAAAACGATGAAGGGAAAAGATTGCTATTTCGGAGCGGGCAGTGTAGCATGTGGGTAGGTTTCAGTTGACTGCTTGAAGAAGGAGACAGGAGATGAGATTTACATTACCAAGAGACATTTACCACGGAGAAAACGCACTGGAGGCACTGAAGACTTTTAAGGGAAAGAAAGCCTTTGTCTGCGTGGGCGGAGGTTCCATGAAGCGTTTCGGCTTTCTGGATAAAGTGGTGCAGTATCTGCAGGAAGCCGGTATGGAAGTAAAGCTGTTTGAAGGCATTGAGTCCGATCCTTCCGTCGATACGGTCATGAAGGGCGCAAAGGAAATGCAGGACTTCGGGCCGGATTGGATCGTGGCAATCGGCGGAGGCTCCCCCATTGATGCAGCGAAGGCGATGTGGATTAAGTACGAATATCCGGACTGCACCTTCGAAGATATGTGTAAGGTATTCGGAATTCCGACCCTCAGAAACAAGGCAAAGTTCTGCGCGATTTCCTCCACATCGGGAACTGCGACGGAAGTAACCGCCTTTTCCATTATCACGGACTACCAGAAGGGGATTAAGTATCCGATTGCGGACTTTGAAATCACGCCTGATGTGGCAATCGTCGATCCGGCCCTGGCACAGACCATGCCGAAGAAGCTGGTGGCGCACACCGGAATGGACGCTTTAACCCATGCGATTGAGGCCTATGTCTCCACGGCAAACTGCGATTATACGGATCCTCTGGCGCTGCATGCCATTGAAATGATTCGAGACAATCTGGTGAATTCTTATAACGAGGACAAGCAGGCCAGAAATGAAATGCACAATGCACAGTGTCTTGCTGGAATGGCCTTTTCCAATGCGCTTCTCGGCATTGTTCATTCCATGGCGCATAAGACCGGTGCGGTATTTGGGGATTTAGGTGCGCATATCATTCACGGTGCGGCAAATGCCATGTATCTTCCGAAGGTCATTGCTTTTAATGCAAAGGATGAGACGGCAAAGAAGCGCTATGCCAAGATTGCCGACGTCATCGGCCTTGCCGGAAACAGCGATGAAGAAAAAGTAAAAGCCTTGATTGCCTATGTCAGAGATCTCAATGATCAGCTGAACATTCCGCATTGCATTCAGCACTATGGTGCAGATTCTTATCCCGCCGAGCAGGGCTTTGTTCCGGAGAACATTTTCTTAGAAAGACTTCATGACATTGCGGTCAATGCGATTGCGGATGCCTGCACTGGCTCCAATCCCCGCCAGCCCAGCGTAGAGGAAATGGAAAAGCTCTTAAAGTGCTGCTACTATGATACGGAAGTCGATTTTTAAGGGGAAAAGAACTCTAAAGAAAATCGTCACCTCTTTCCTGCGGCCTGTTTCCCCACAAAAGGGTTACAGGCTGCGGATGATTTCACAGCATTTTTTTACATCCGCTTCCCTTGTGGACCAGCTGGTGCAAAAACGAATTACGCTGGAATTTTCGTCATAGCGTTCCATGTAGGCGTACTGCGCCTGTTTTTTTAATTTTGTCATCTTTTCGTGGGAAATGATAAAAAAGACCTGATTGGTGGGATAATCTCCAAAAAGGGGAAGACCGGCATCCTGTAAGGCTTTCTTGATTTCCCGGGCATAGGCATTGGCTTTTTTTCCGATATGGAGATAGAGATCCTCCTGGAACAGCTCGTCAAACTGCAAACCCAGAAGCCAGCCTTTGGCAAGGAGGGCGCCGTGTTGTTTGATGGAGGTAAAAAAATGAGGCAGGCGCCTGGAATCCGGAATCACGACAGCCTCTCCGAACAAAGCGCCGCATTTGGTGCCTCCGATATAGAAAACATCACAAAGTTTGGCCAGATCCGGAAGTGTCACATCGTTTTCCGGAGCGGCTAGGGCATAGGCCAGGCGGGCGCCGTCTACAAAGAGCAGCAGCTGATGTTTTTTACAAAGGTTTGAGATGGCGGTCAGTTCCGCCTTGTCATACAGACTGCCGTATTCGGTGGGCTGAGAAAGATAAACCATGCCGGGCTGGACGGTGTGCGCATTGTTTTCATCCAGGGCAAAGTCTGAAAGAAAGGCCTCCAAAGTTTTGGGGGAGAGTTTACCGTCCTTCCCCTTTAAGGGGAGAACCTTATGCCGTGTCAGTTCAATGGCTCCGGCTTCATGAACGGCAATATGCCCGCTGTCGGCACAAAGGATGCCTTGGTAGGAAGCCAGGAAGGAATCGATTACCGTGGCATTGGTCTGGGTTCCGCCGACCAGAAATTCCACCTGCGCATCGGGACACTGGCAGGCTTTTCGGATTTTTTCCTTGGCGGAAGTGCATATTCCATCGCTCCCATAGCCCGGATAAGGATTTCGGTTCTCTTCGGTCAGGCGTTTTAAGATATTTTCGTGACAGGCTTCCTGATAATCGGATTGGAATTGCAGGATATCGGTATGCATAGGCCTCCTTTTTGATCGGGGCTCCATCGGCGGATGGACGACCGGGAGCGATATGGATGATATTTTGCTTTGGGTGTCTGTCAATAGATCATAAGCTCTCCTGGAAGGATGAAAATGTTTGAGGATGAACCCTTATTATATTGTAAGGAGGGCAGCAGGCAAAAATCAAGCAGGAATCTCCTTTCCGCTCATCTCACGTTTTTCCTGACAGAGGATTTTTTGAAAAATGTAGAAAAAGGGGTTAACCCTTAACTTCCGTAAAAAGTGTATTTCACTTAGCTTCCGAATTGTATTGCTCTATATCGCGTGGTAAGGCTACCCCCCAGTTTGATAATTTGTCCCCGATCTACCATCGTTTTTAAAATGCGGCCGGCGGTAGACTGGCTGACTTCCAATAGCTCTTGCACTTCCTTTCTGGTGATTTCTTTCTGTGTAGATAGGACTTGCATAATTTGCTCCTCAGCGGAGGGCAGTGCAGGGGAGGGCGCTACAGAATAAGGAGCAACAGAATAGCAGACATGATCCTCTTTTACGATTTGTCCTGCATTGGTATTGGGAAGGACGATTTTAAAGGCATTATTGCTACAGATAATGGAGGGTTGTTTCCATTTTCCAAAGTAGCTGTCCATGATTTTTTTAATGCCGGTTCCATAGGCTTCTATTAATTGCAAACGATAGAAAATATTGGCAAGATGGGGATTTCGGCAAACGGAAATCCCTAACTTGATATCCGCAAGCTCCAATCCTGTGGGTAGACCGCCAAGAGTCACAAACTCCATGTGGTCCGGATAAATACTGATAAGGGTAGCGGCATGGAAGGCGTAGTCTCGGTGTATCAAGGAATTGAGCAGTGCCTCCCGGACGGCCACTTCCGGATAGTCCCGATTATCAATCCGCAGTAATTTATCAAAGCTTGCATGTACTTGGTTATGAAGGTCGATATAGTCGTATACATCATGAAGCTGTTGCATAAGGGAACCGGAAAACTCTCTACGATCTTTAAAGACAGTTTCCGTGCCACTTTCAAAAACAGCAAGCTTAATAGAGTAGGGACATTGATCGGAGAGTAATAGGGCAAGATTTGTATAGAGCTTGTCGGTGGACTGCATGTGTAGCGTTTGCATTTGCGCCTGTGCGAAAGGAATCTTTCGAGTTTTAAATTCTTGCCTTAGAGCATCAAAACTTAAGGCTTGACTTAGGGAACGCATCTCTTCAAAGCTGTCACCATCGGTTTCTTTAATCATTTGTCGGATGGCGGTATCGCTTGCCGGCACGGAAGAATATCCCTGCCTTACATAAACTCCTTCAGGCCTAAGCCCTTTTTTGATTAGATAGTAAGGGCGATTGGTTCCTCTTTGAATATGGACTGCGATAATAGATTTCCCCTCAAGTTCCAGTGTCTCATAATGGATAAACATGGTGATATCCGGTTTAATACTATCTCTTACCATGTTGGAGATTTGTAATGCGGAGTCATCTGTATTTTTTACGCCAATGATTTCTCCTTGATCCGTTATTCCGACATAGATAATCCCCCCGTTACAGTTGGCAAAAGCGATTATTTCTTTCTTAATATCGTCTTGTACAATTGATTTTAGCTCGACATTTTCTGATTCTTGAAATTTCATTTCATCACCTTCGGATCTTATCTGTGTTTCCTCATGTGCGAATCGTTCTCTTTATTCTCCTCTTTCTAATCATTCTAATCATATCAACTAGGCCTGTCAAGAAGAATGATTAGAATACGAAATTTTTCTATTAAAATACTGTTTCTCACAAGGAAAACTTCCTCTAAGCCTTTTAGTGCTTTGGATAAGGTGGGCTGTGTTACATGAAGCAGCTCCGCTGCGTGGGACATATTTTTTTCCTAGGTAACAGCGAGAAAATATTTTCGTTTTTTGAGAATAGCCTTGAGGAAAAGTGACAGTAAAATTTTTTTGAAAGATGTAATAAAATAGTTGACAATAAAATTCGACCGTGCTATATTTGAACATGTCAAAGATGTAATAAATAAAATTACAACAAAGACTTATCAAAAACTATTACAGGCTTTGACAAGACTGAAAAAGTAAAGTTTAGGAAAACACAGTCTAAGAAAGCAAAGAAAAATAGTGTATAGAGGAAAGCATCCTCGGAAAGGAAAGAATCATGGCAAAGATTGCAGTGGTAGCAGCAAACGGAAAAGCAGCAAAGAAAATCATTACAGAGGCAGTAAACAGAGGTTTTGAAGTAACAGCATTTGGAAGAAGGGCGGAAAATGATACGGATGCCAAGAACTATATCCAAAAAGATATTTTTGATCTTACAAGAGAGGACTTAAAGGGATATGATGCAGTGGTAGATGCTTTTGGCGCATGGACAGCTGAAACCCTTCCTCTTCATAGCAAGACAACACAGCACCTGGCAGACATTCTCTCCGGTACAGATGTAAGACTTTTGGTGGTAGGAGGAGCCGGATCTCTTTATTTAAATCCGGAGCATACGATTCAGGTTGCAGACGGGGAGAACTTCCCGGAAGCCTTTAAGCCTTTGGCACAAGCTATGGCAGCAGCACTTTCCGAGCTTAGAGAGAGAAAGGATGTGAAGTGGACTTACATCAGTCCTGCAGCTGACTTCCAGGCAGAGGGAGAGAGAAGTGGAAAGTATATTCTTGCCGGAGAAGAGTTCACATTAAATCCTGCAGGAGAGTCCGTGATTTCTTATGCAGACTATGCCATTGCTATGGTAGATGAAATCGAATCCGGAAAGCATATTCAGGAAAGAATTTCCGTAGTAAAAGCGTAAGTCTATATAAAATCCATAGAACATAGAAAGGAGCGGTACCCATGTTTTTCTTTCATAGAAATACCATACAGCATCCCGGGGAAAATGCCCCTTACGAAGAGCAAGTTCGTAAATTAAAGGAAAAAATGCAAAATGTGGAGGCTATTGTATTGGGTGCCGGCTCCGGATTATCTACGGCAGCGGGTTTGACCTATAGCGGAGAGCGTTTTCAGAAATATTTCTTTGACTTTGCTAAAAAATATCCCATTCGAGATATCTATTCCGGGGGCTTCTTTCCCTTTGAAAGTCCTGAGGAATTTTGGGCTTGGTGGAGTCGCCATATTTACTTTAATCGTTACGTTGATGCCCCCTCGGATGTTTACGGAAATCTCAAAAAGATTGTGGAGGGAAAGGATTACTTTGTCTTAACTACCAATGTGGATCATCAGTTTCAAAGAGCCGGCTTTGCAAAGGAAAGACTCTTTTACACCCAGGGAGATTACGGGCTTTTCCAAAGCTCCCGTCCTACAGTGGCTAAGACTTATGACAATCAGGAAATTGTGGAGAAAATGTTGGAAGCCCAGGGCTTTGTCCGGGATGATGAGGGGATTTTTCAGCTGCCGGAGGATAAGAAGTTGAAAATGTTGATTCCCACAGAGCTTATTCCCATTTGCCCGGATGACGGACTCCCCATGGCTATGAATCTACGGGCGGATGAAAATTTTGTGGAGGATGCGGGCTGGAAAATGGCGGCAAAACGCTATCAGGATTTTCTACATAGTCATAAGGGAAAGCATGTCTTATACTGGGAGCTTGGGGTAGGGATGAATACTCCCGTGATTATTAAGTTCCCCTTTTGGCAATATACCGAGGAGAATCCCAATGCCTACTACGCCTGCCTGAATCTGGGAGAGGCGGGATGCAGTAGGGAAATTTCGGATAGAAGCATTTGCCTGAATGCGGATATCGGGCAGGTGCTTAGAGATTTGCTATAGGGAAGCTTTTCAGGAGGATTTATGCAGGTTTCAACCAAATTTACCATTGCCTTACACATTTTAATTGCCGTGAAATACTTTGAAGAGGAATATAAGCTTACCAGTGATTTTCTTTCTGCCAGTATTGGCAGTAATCCGGTGATTATTCGAAATATCATGTCTCAGCTTCGGGAGGCGGAAATCATAGAAATCAAACGTGGACCGGGTGGAATTCATATCACAAAAGAGCTAAAGGATATTTCTTTCCTGGACATTTATCAGGCGGTGGAAACGAATGGCCGGGGTGAGCTTTTTAACTTCCATGATCAGCCGAATCCTAACTGTCCCGTGGGAAGAAATATTCATAAGGCGTTAGATGAAAGCCTTCTTGCCGTACAGAAAAAGTTTGAAGAAGAATTAAAAGAGCATTCTGTGGCGGAGGTATATGAGAGGATGAGAAAGGTCGGGATGTGCGATTGAAAAAGGTTGCAACTATTTAAGAACAGAATTTCCGAATCGGATTTTTGAGAAGAAGACATTCTGCTCCGCCATACGGATACGACCCGGATAAAGTAGAAGTTATTGAGAGAAAGCCTATTTGGATATGAGCCATAGGAGAAAACACAGATGAAAATGGATCTTACGATTAAGATTACCCCCCAAAATGGTAACAGATGCTCAGGGGAATGAGAAGAAAGCATTGGTGGGGCATTTAGGTACACATTTTGACGTGATGAATAAAGAATTCCCATTGGAATATGCAGAAAGAAAGGGAATTGTATTTGATGTGAGTGGAATCAAAAACAGAGATATTGATTGTGCGGATCACGGCATTCTAAGGTAGTGATGGAGGTCATACAAAATGGGAATGTGCTGATTATGATTTGCTAACATAGCGCAGGCAAATTCCGGTTTGTAAGGGGGGAGGGAATGAAGAAGATAATTGATTATCTGAAAAAAAAATATAACCCATTGGCAATTGTCACCTATGGTTCGTTTAGTTGTGGTATGAATGATTCATACAGTGATTATGATTGCATGATCATTGTTAACAAAAAAGCCAATAGGCATGACGATACCGTTATTGGTGGAATTCGATTGGATTGCTTTATTTTCACAAAAGACGAAGTAATCGGTGAGGATCCGGATACTTTTCTTACAGTCTATGACGGTAATATTGTGATGGACACGGATGAAATCGCTGCAGATTTAAAAACACGAGTAAGGAAATATGTGGAAGAACACTCTGTTATTCCTTCCGACGAGAAAAAATTCATGATAAGTTGGATCAAAAAAACAATGCAACGGGTTGAGAAGAATGACGATGAAGGAAACTACAGAGCTTTAGCATTTCTATGGGAGAGTATGACAGATTATTTCCTGCTTAGAGATTTGTTCTATTTTGGCAGCAAAAAAGCGGTGGCATATCTAAAAGAAAATGATGCTGAGGGATATCGTCTTTACCATGATGCGATCACAGATCGCACGAACGCAGCCATAAGAGAATGGGCGAATCATGTGATTAACATTGGCGAGATTTCGGCTTAATCGCTCAGCCAAATTCCGGTTTGCAAGGGAGAGCAAAATGTTAAAAAGAAAAGATTTTACATTTCAAGAGGATTGAGGAGACAGATTTTATTCAAAAATGCTTTATTTTCACCTGAAAGTTGCATATAGTGAGACTATGAGGTGAAAATATGATAAAAACAACAGCAATGCTCCTAGAGGAGTTAAGTGAATACGGTTCTCCCAAGTCTAAGCTCTCCCGTATGGCTAAGAGTGGTGAGTGCTACCCCATAACGAAAGGAATATATGAGACGAATCCACACACTCCGGCTTACTTACTTGCCGGCAGTATTTACGGACCTTCCTATATATCTTTTGAATATGCCTTGAGCTTCTATGGGCTGATTCCGGAAGCAGTATATACAGTTACTTCCGCCACATTTGAAAAGAAAAAGAAAAAGAAGTTTGAAACAGCTTTTGGAACTTTCAGTTATCGGGATGTGCCTTCCAAGGCATTTCCTCTTGGTATTCGTGTAGTTCAAGAGGGAGAATATTTTTATAGGATTGCCGAGCCGGAAAAGGCTTTATGTGATCAACTGTATACCATTTCACCGGTAGGAAATACCAAGGAGCTTTTTCGGCTTTTAACAGAAAGTTTACGTATTGAAGAATCAGAGCTGAAAAAGCTGGATGCCGCTAAGGTATGTGCGTATAGTGCAGCGTATCATACGACCAATATTAAAAAGTTGTACTCCCTTCTGAGGAGGATTTAATATGAGCACAAATATCGCTTGTTACCGGTGCCTTATGAAATCCGCTTGTATGACATGCCTTCTCTGTTTGCCGGGAAAATCCATGCGGTAATCTGCCGTGGGTGGCAGAGTCGTATTAAGGGTAGAGATTTGTACGATTATATTTTTTATCTTTCCAAAGCTGTGACCGTCAATCAAAAGCATCTTAGAGCACGATTAATCGACAGCGGATATATTTCTGAAAATCAAGAATGTACATTAGAAGAGATTAAAACGATGCTAAAGAATCGCTTTGACAGCATTGACTTTTTGCAAGCCAGAAAGGATGTTGAGCCATTTATTCGCGATACTTCCGTTTTGGATATTTGGAGTTCGGACTTTTTTAAGCAGATTACGGAAGGATTGAAAGTACTATAAGACCATGCAAACTTCACTTTATGGATAAGTCTGTTTTTTGATCAAGCAAAGGAATTGATTCTATGTATGGAGGAAATTTATATGGGATTCTGGATATTCATGTTCATTATGGTTTTACTTATTCCGTTCACTATGATTTTCTTCGGGTGGCTACTTTTCAGGAAAACACCGAAAAAAATTAATTATGTATACGGATACCGAACAAAAAGGTCAATGATGAATGAGGAAACATGGAGATTTGCGAATCAATATTGTGGGAAAGCATGGTATCTTTGTGGACTGATTTCAGCGCCTCTTTCCGTGATTGCGATAGCCCTTGTATTTGGGAAAGGACCGGGAACCGTGGGAACAGTTGGCGGTATAATTACGATGTTACAGCTGATCCCTTTAGGTGGGGCAATTATTCCTACAGAGATCGCATTAAGGAAAAATTTTGATGAAAACGGAAAAAGAAGATAAACAGAATTGACGGAACTTTTTGAGTGAGATTTGCCAGTGCAAAATAGGAAAGGGCAGAGCAAATCTCTTAAGGAGGTGAGCAGAGATGAAGGAATATATTGCTGTATTAGAACAGGAATTCTCTTCGGTAGAAAATGGTTTCAAGGCGGAAGAAAGTAGAGCATTACAGGATTTTCAATCCCATGATTTTGCTTATTGCAAGACTTTGGCATTTGCAGCTTATCAA
>JABZIZ010000016.1 GCA_015258065.1 Lachnospiraceae bacterium
ATAGAGAAGAGCTGCGGGCGTGGAATACCAGAGCGGATCTGTTTCTGTTCCCCTCTACCTATGATACCAATGGGATTGTGGTCAGGGAGGCGGCTGCCTGTGCGCTAGCCAGTGTCCTCATTCGTGACTCCTCCGCAGCAGAAGGTATTTCGGATGGAAGAAACGGGTTTTTAATTGATCATAATGCAGAAGCAATGGCGGCTCTGCTGGAGAGACTCTGTGCCCACCCGGAAAAAATGAGGGAAGCGGGGAAGCATGCCATGGAGGAAATCTACGTTTCCTGGAGCGACAGCGTCAAACACGCCTATGAGCGCTATCAGGTAGTCATTGAGAATAAGAAGGCAGGCAGGTATAAGGAACACAGGGCTGCTTTTTCCAGAAGATTGCTCGGAGCAACGGCAGAAGCCCTTTCTGCCACCTCAGATGTCAAGGATGCGGTGCGCAATAATGTCCTCTCCGCCTTTGACTTTTATACGAAATCACTCCGGGAAGGGATGATGGAGAATATCTCGGAGCGAATTGAGGAATATAGAAAATCCATTACCGCCAGGAAGGAAAAGGATCCGGAGTAAGGTTGAGACTTGCCACACAAGTGGCATGGGTGTATCGTATACGGAAAAGCGGTATAGAGTGGAAATGAGAAAGAGGGGAAAGAATTGATGAATCAATCAGGTTGGGGAAGACGTTTTTGCAGCCTCTTGGCTCTTGGGAGCATGGTCTGTGTCATGGTTTCCGGTTGCGGAAGCGGCGCAGGTGCAAAACAGGCGGAGGTGGGTGATTCTGCGAAAGAAGCGCAGCAGACGCTCGGAAAAAGCAATATTGATACCACGACCTTTCTGAAATTTGTAGATGATAATCCGGATATTGTAGATCCGCAATGCACATCCGATTTCTACACCATCCCGATGAACTGTTTTGATCGTCTGGTGGAAGTGAAGGCGAATGACGATGGCACCAGCCAAATCGTCCCTTCTCTTGCAAAGAGCTATGAAGTTTCGAAGGATGGCCTTACCTATACCTTCCATTTAAATCAAGGGGTGAAATTTTCCAATGGAGCCGATCTGACTTCCTCGGACGTCCTGTATACCTTTAACCGCCTGTTAACTTATCCGAAGTCGGTGAACGGCAGCATTGCTTCCGGTCTGAAGGGAGCAAAGGAAGTATCGGAGGGAAAACAGAAGTCGTTAGAGGGGACGGGGATCAAGATTATTGACGACCATACCTTTGAAATGATTTTAGAGCAGCCCTATGCCGCCTTTTTGGCGCAGCTGACCGCTCCCGGGGCTTCGATTCTGGATGAAAAGACGACGGAAGAAGCGGGAGATCAGTTCGGAATCGACCCGGAGAAAACGATCGGAACCGGTCCATTTGTCTTTTCCTCCTGGACATTCAATTCGGAACTCATTCTGAGTGCCAATAAGAATTGCTGGTCCGGTGCGCCTGCCTGTGACGGGCTGGACATCAAGGTGGTGCCGGATGATGAAACACAGCGAATGATGTATGAAAACGGAGAAATTGATTTCCTGGATCTGGACAATGCACAGAGCCAGATTGATTATTTCCTGAAAAGCGATCAATACAAGAATCAGATTGTAGAAGGGACCCGTGTCGGGATCTATTATATTTCCTTAAATGAGGATATCAAGCCTCTTGACAACCCGAAAGTGCGCAAGGCACTTCAGATGGCGCTGGACCGCAAATCGATTCTGGATGCCGTTTACGGGGGGAGAGGACAGGTAGAGAACGGAATCCTGCCGCACGGACTCATTGGTTACAATCCGAATCTTCCGGAAATCAAATATGATGTAGAAGGCGCGAAGCAGCTGTTAAAGGATGCCGGTTATGCGGACGGGTTTGATTTGGAGTTGGATCTTTCCTCGAAGGACGATCAGTCGGGAAAGGATTTGCTGGAAATTGCCTCTGCCATGTGGGAGCAGATCGGTGTGAAATGCACGGTGAAGACGGTGGATGATGCCACCATTCAGGATCAGAAGCATGATGGAAAACTGGGCTGTTATCAGTCCTCGTGGTCTGCGGATTTCAACGATCCGGATAACTTTATGTTCACCTTCTTCGGGAATGATGCCAATACCAAGTTCCGGAGTCTGAATTATAAGAATGAAGATGCCATGCAGCGCGTGACCGCCGCCAGAGCAATTACGGATGAGACGAAGCGCATCCAGGAATATCAGGATCTGGAGAAGCTCATTGCACAGGAAGACGCCGCCTGGATACCGCTCTTCTCCAAGCAACATCTTTATGTCGTCAGTCCCAAGGTTTCCGGATTCAAGGTTTCATGGAACGGCTGGTCAAACAATTACTATCACAATGTTTCGGTGAAACGGTAAGGCAGGAGCTTGTTTTGGCCAGGAAAATGATACAAAGAATTCTGGTATCCATCCCGGTGATGTTAGGCGTGGTATTTTTGATTTTCCTTATGCTGAATGTCGTTCCGGGAAATCCGATCGAGGCGATGCTCGGAGAGCATGCGTCACAAAGTGTCATCGATCGGATGAGCCGGTATTATGGCTTGGATCAACCGGTATATGTGCAATTTTTGATCTACGTGAAAAATCTTTTGCGTGGGGATTTGGGCGTTTCCTATAAACTGAACCGTTCCGTGAACGATCTGATTGGGAGCGCCTTCCCCTACACGCTGAAGCTGACGCTATTATCCGCTCTGCTTGCCTGGTTGATCGGAATTCCGGCGGGAATTGTCTCTGCCATTCGGAAGAACTCACTGATCGACCGCCTGTTTATGGGGGTATCCCTGATGGGAGTCTCCATGCCGGTATTCTGGGCAGCGCTCCTCTTTCAATACTTCTTTGCCTACCGGATGAATTTGGTGCCGGTGTCAGGGGCAACCTCTTTGTCCTCTTATTTTTTGCCGTCCATTGTGTTGGGTTGGAGCAGTGCGGGTACGATTGCGAGGCTGACAAGGTCTAATCTGCTGGAGGTTCTGGAAGAGGATTACATCCGAACCGCCTTTGCCAAGGGACGGTCACAGAGTGGCGTCATCCTGCATCACGCATTTAAAAACGCATTGCTTCCGGTCGTGACGATGATGGCCATTCAGGTGGCTTCCATGCTTTCCGGTGCGGTGATTACGGAGACGGTCTTTGCCATTCCGGGGATCGGAAGGTTGGCGGTAGACGCCATCACAAGCAGGGATATGCCGCTTTTACAGGGAACGGTACTATTTACGACGGTTTTGATGATCCTGGGAAATCTGGTTGCGGATCTTCTCTATACGGTCATTGATCCAAGGATTCGGGAAATCTAATGGGACAGATAAAAGCTGCAAATGATATAGAACAACTGAAGCTGCAGACGGATATCGGAGAGAGAGACTCTGCGCTGGATCAGGTAAGAACCCTTTGCAGAGAGAATAAACTTGCCGCCTTTTCCGCCTTTGTCATCCTGGCGATTGCCATCATGGCAATTTTTGCCCCTTTTGTGGCGCCCTATGATCCGACCAAACAGGATCTGATTCATCGCCTGCAGGGGATGAGCAGAGAGCATCTATTTGGAACAGACCAGTTGGGGCGGGATATTTTTTCCAGGATGATCTACGGGGCAAGAGTTTCGCTTGCCATCGGACTATTTCCAACCCTGATTTCTCTGCTGTTTGGCACGGTACTCGGTATATTGAGTGGATTTCTGGGAAAGAAAACGGATTTCTTCATTATGAGGCTGGCTGACGTGACCATGGCTTTCCCTTCGCTTCTTTTGGCGATGGTGGTGATGTACACTCTGGGACAGGGAATCGTGAATATTTTTTTAGCCCTCACCCTCGTTTCCTGGGCAGGGAGTGCCAGAGTGATTCGTGCACAGACACTGGCACTTTCCCAGATGGAATACGTGGAGGCGGCACGCAGCATGGGCGTCTCGAATGTCGGAATTATGTTGCATCATATCCTTCCCAACTGCCTTCCGAATCTGATTGTCTTATTTACCTTGAACATCCCCGGTTCCATCCTTGCGGAATCTTCTCTCAGTTTCCTGGGGATTGGCGCACAATCGCCGATGACCAGCTGGGGGCTCATGGTGGCGGAGGGAAAGCAGTATCTGTTTGCGGACCCCGTGGTGGCCATTGCGCCGGGAGTCGCCATTCTGGTTCTGGCACTTGCTTTTAATTTTTTGGGAGACGGCGTGAGGGATGTGCTGGATCCGTATCTGAATCAGGCGTAAGAGGAAGGGAAGAGACAGGATTTTTCCCGGAAAAAGAAGTTGTGAAACAGGACGGTTGATAGCACCTGGATGATGATGACAAATACATTAGAACTGAAACGGGTAACCACCTATTTTCATACACAAAGAGGACTGCTTCCAGCCATGGACAATGTTTCCGTTACGGTGCCAAGGGGGAAGATTGTTGGCATTGTCGGAGAATCGGGTTGCGGTAAGAGCATGACGGCGATGAGCATCCTGCGTCTCATTCGGAAACCGGGGAAGATCGAGAGCGGCGAGATCTTATTTTGCGGAGAAGATCTTCTGAAAAAAACCGAAAAAGAGATGCGGAAGATTCGCGGCGACCGCATCAGCATGATTTTTCAGGAGCCGATGACCAGCCTGAATCCCCTGTATACGATCGGACATCAGGTGATGGAAGCCCTTTTTTTGCATGAAAAAATAGATCAAGCAAGTGCAAAAGAGCGTGCGATTCGTATTTTGCAGGAGGTGGGTATTCCGGAGGCTGAAGCGCGGTTAAGGTCCTATCCGCATCAACTATCCGGCGGACTCAGGCAAAGGGTGATGATCGGGATGGCGATGATCTGCAAGCCGGATCTTTTGATCGCCGATGAACCGACCACTGCCCTGGATGTGACCATAGAGGCGCAGATTCTTGCGCTAATGAAGCGTCTGAAGGAGGAGCAGGGGACATCCATTCTGCTGATTACACATAATATGGGTGTGGTCGCCAAGGTCTGTGATGAAGTTTATGTCATGTACGCGGGGAAGATCATGGAGCATGCGGAGGTATTTGAGCTCTTCAATCATGTCAGCCACCCCTACACGGAGGGGCTGTTAAAGTCGATCCCCAGAATTGATCATGTGATCGATCGCCTCTACAGTATACCGGGGGTGGTGCCCAATCTCCTGCATCTGCCAAACGGTTGCAGCTTTTGTACACGTTGCGCGGAAGCAGACAAAGATTGTGCAGGCTCTAAACCGGAACTGAGGCAGATTCGGGAAGGACACTGGGTGAGGTGTTGCAAGAGACTGCCCGAAGGGATGGCGGCGGATGCGGAAGCGTATGAATAGGGATCAGAATTTTCAAGCACCAACTTTTCAAGAACCAACTTCTCAAGAACAAACTTTTCGCGAACAAACTTCTTACGAACAAACCATGCAGGAAGGGAGTCCGCTTTTAGTTGCGGAGAGAATCAGCAAGACCTTTGAGGCCGGCGCTTCAGGAAAACATCAAAGAGTCCATGCAGTAACGGACGTATCTCTCAAGCTTTACCGGGGAGAGACACTTGCGCTGGTGGGAGAGTCCGGTTGCGGAAAATCTACTCTGGGTCGGTTGCTCATCGGCTTATTAAAACCGGATCAAGGAAGCGTCTTTTATCAGGGGCAGGAGATCACGTCGATGAAAGCGCGGGATTTCAAGCACCTTCGGAGCCGGATGCAGATCATCTTCCAGGATCCGTATGCTTCCCTGGACCCCCGCATGAGCGTGGAGCAGATTTTGGCAGAGCCGCTCTTAGCCGGGCATGTCTGTTCCTCCAGGATGCAGAGGCAGAAGAAGGTGGAATCTCTCTTGCAAATGGTAGAGATTCCAAAGGAATATTTGAACCGGTACCCGCATCAATTTTCCGGAGGTCAGAGACAGCGGATCGGCATTGCAAGAGCACTGGCGCTGAATCCGGAAATCGTGGTCTGTGATGAACCGGTTTCCGCACTTGACGTTTCCATCCAGTCTCAGGTGCTAAACCTGCTTAAGGATTTGCAGGAAGAGAGAAATCTGACCTACCTCTTTATTTCACATGATCTGTCGGTTGTCAGGCATATTTCGAACCGGATTTGTGTGATGTTTTTGGGGAAGATTTGCGAGATCGGAAGGACGGAGGAAGTGTTTGCGCATCCCGGACATCCTTACACCAGACTTTTGCTGGATTCCATCCCCCTGCCGGATCCGGCAAAGAGGTCGGAGGAAACAGCGTCTTTTACAGGGGAGATGCCAAGCCCTCTTCATCTTCCATCCGGTTGTTTCTTTCGTACCCGCTGTCCTTATGCGAGTGCAGCGTGCGCAGAAAGAACGCCGGAGTTAAGGGTTGAAAACGGGCGGAGCATCGCTTGTTTTCACCCATTATAAAAAAATTCCTTTGAACGAGGGGATACCAGAGAAATCATGGGAGGTCAATCCATGCAAGAAGTTCCGATACCTGCAATGGCCTGTCTTGCTTCCCCCCTTCCGGAAGATATTGCAAACCGGAAGGCGAGCGGCGATTGGGACGGGGCGATTGCGCTGATTGATGAGAGGCTTCGCACACAAAACAGCAGCTTACCCCGCATGCTTCGAGACAAGCTGCAGGTGGAGCGCGAAATTTTAAAGCGCCTTCCGCTCGATTATCCGGATAGCAGAAGGAGCCTCTTCGAAAAGCTAAAGGTAGAGTTGCCGGACCTGACGAAGGAGGAGTTCATTCTACTGCGGAATGAGGGACGGTTAGACTTTATCCTGGTAAACGGGGAGGAAAGGTATATTGATTCTGCAGTACAAACCCTCCTGAATGATCCGAAGTATGCAAAGAGAAGTGCTGCGTTGTTGGGAAAAAAATGGGAGGAATTTCCGGAAGGTTATCTGGCGGTTCGTAGCTGTCTTTCTACAATGAGAGAGCGGAAGGAACTGTCGTTCCGGTTCCGTGTTCATGCGGGGATACAGGAAAAGCCGGGCATCAGCAGAGCGGATAGAGTGGCTGCCTATCTTCCCCTTCCACGTATTTGCTGCAGGGAGAGAGACGGGCTGATTCAGTCGGAGATTCGCATCCTCAAAACAACGGAGAATTGCAGGGTCTATGTGGCGCCGGAGGAGGCGGAGCAGAGGACCGTCTATCTGGAAAAAGAATGGCAGGAAAACCAGGAATTTTTTGTGGAATATGAATACAACGTACGCGTCTTCTATCAGGATCTGTGGAAAGAGGACGGGGAAGAGGCGTTTGATTCCGGTAGTGCGTTAGAGACGCATGATGGAGGTGAGAGAGGACAGTCATCTGTCTGTAAGGCGGGAGGATCTTCAGAATGGGTGAAGCAGGAAGACAGGGAGGAACAGCTTCCCCATGTGCAGTTTACGCCCTTTTTAAGGGCGCTTTGCAGGGAAATCGTATCGGGTCAGAGAGGAGATTTGCAGAAGGCACGCGCCATTTATGACTATATCACAAAAAATATCCGCTACTCTTATATGCGCACCTATTTTACCATCGAGAACCTTTCGGAATATGCGGCGGTGAACCGAAAGGGCGATTGCGGAGTGCAGTCGCTTCTCTTCATCACGCTTTGTAGGATCGCAGGTATTCCGGCAAAGTGGCAGTCGGGCAATGCCATGAAGCCTCCCTCTCACTTTGGCAGCCACGACTGGGCACTGGTTTTTCTTCCTGTTTGCGGTTGGGTTCCGGTGGATTGCTCTTTTGGCGGAGGTGCTTTCGCACACGGAGATGAAGAGCGCAGAAGATTCTATTTTGGCAATCTGGATCCCTGGCGGATGGTGGCAAATGCTTCATTGGAAGGAGCTTTCGTGCCGCCTGTGTGCGGATTGCGAAGGGATCCCTACGACAATCAGTCGGGAGAAATACAAATCGAAGGGGAAGAAGCGGCAAATCAGAATCCGCAAAGCGTTCAGACATCCAGATCTGTTACCAAAAGGATGCGAACCGACCAGGAAGTGGCTGTGAATAAATATTTGATGGAGTATACGGAAGCGGAGATTTAGAAATGAATGGAATTGGCGTCTGAGGGATGAACAGAAGACCTCTTTCCATTTTTCTATAGTGGGTATGATGATCGGTCACTTTTCCTCTAAATATTTTAAATATCTTTCAGCCTCTGGGCGATGGGTGGAATTGACCGCAATTCCGGCATAGACCTTGCCGGTAAAGCCTGCCTTTTTGTACAGGGCCTTGCCGGTAAGGTCAAGGTATTTGTGCCGGTGATCCAGCGGAAGAAGCGCCTTGTTTTGTTCAAAATAGGCAAGTGCCTCCTCGTCCATCAGAAGCACATCCAACTCTTTTGCACTCAGCGTCGCCACGAGTTTCATCTGTGCGGCATAGGCATATTCGGGATTCGTTTCTTCGGGAGAAGGTACTTGTGCGGAAGAAGATTCTCCTAGGCCCGCATGATTTGCGGAGACTGCCCCTGCGGCCCCTGATGGTACAAGCAGTTGGTCCATGAGGGTAACCGTCCGGCGTTTGGCGGAATATCCGTTTTTTTGCAGGTAGGCTTCCCCAAGAAAACGCTCTGCATTCTCGGGGGTACGCACATTCACCAGGGCAACGGTCAGGATCTCTTCCTTCCTGGTCAGCACACTGTGAAGCGTGGTAAAGAACAGGAAGAGAGTGATCAGTGTAAGCAGTATGGGGATTTTATAATAATCATAGATGAACTGGACTTTTTGTTTCCCCTTTAACTCCTTAAAAATTTGAGCAGAAGTCTTACCCCCGTTTTCTGCCATTATGCCTTCATCTCTTTCGCCAGCTTCTCTGTATAAGCGCTGAGTGCCTTAAAGGTTTCATCGCTGATATCATGTTCGACCTTGCAGGCGTCGTCTCTCGCGGTTGCCGCATTTACCCCGATTTCCTGAAAGAACTCCGTCAGCATTTTGTGGCGTGCATAAATTCGATCGGCGATCTCCATTCCCTTGTCGGTTAAGGAAATCATTTTGGCATGATCCATGGTGACATATCCGTTGTCCCGCAGCTGCCGGATGGCATAAGAGACACTGGGCTTTGTCACCCCGAGATGTTCTGCCAAATCAATGGAGCGGACATAGCCCTGCTCCTCTTTGAGCATTAGAACAGCTTCCAGATAATCTTCCGCTGATTTTAATATTTTCATTTACCTACCTCTTGTTCTAACTCTGGAAATATTTTTAGTTCATTTTTAAACTCATATTAGCACATTTGAATCGCTTTGAAAAGTGGGATTTCGAAGCAATTGCAAGAGGATATAGGTCACCTTGGCAGTAAATCCCCAGATAACTTTATCCTGATATTCATAAAAACGGATCTCATCAGCCGGCATGAGATAGGGGTAGCTTTTTCCGCCTTGTATTTTATCAAAAGGAAAGGAATCCGGAAGCACTCTGGAGTTCTGGCTGAGATAGACCTTTGGTTCCTGTGAGAGAAGAACAGACAG
This sequence comes from Lachnospiraceae bacterium, assembly GCA_015258065.1. GTDB lineage: Bacteria > Bacillota > Clostridia > Lachnospirales > Lachnospiraceae > Butyrivibrio. Next base: position 9,352 of record JABZIZ010000016.1, read on the forward strand.
AGGTACGGTGAAAATATGTGCGGATTCACTATGGTCAAAAGAACCGTCATACTGATGTAACATGCCAATATAAGGGGTTACAATGGCACCGCCGGGGCCAATCAGCTTGGGGAGTTTTTTAAGGAGGGTGATCTGATCCCTGCTAATCAGAAGTTCTTCCTGCAGCTCTCTGATCACGGTATCTCGTGAGCGCTCTCCGCTTTCCGTATGTCCGCCGGGAAAGCTGATGTCTCCGGGCTGCATAGAAAGTTTTTTGGACCTGACCTCATAGAGAAGATGCCAGCCATCTTCCCTGAACAGGAGGGGAGCACAGACTGCTGCCCGCGGTGGAATCAGCTGGGAAACCGCCTTTGGGGATACATAGGAAGGAGAGCCTGTTGCGGTGTAGGCATCCGTGTTCTGCAAGATTTGGATGAGCGTTTTCTCTTCCATGTGAGCAGCGAAAGAGGGGAGTGCGTTTGGGGGATGTTTTGTCATTTCGACCTGCCTTTCAACCGGTTCGTTGTCAAAACCACATATTTTTAACAAAAATCGCATTATGCTTCTCTTACGGAAGCAAGGAAAACATTTGCCAAATGGCAGATGGGAGTTTATGATTTCTATAATTAGTTAGAAAATCTGTATTGTACAATGTTGTATTGCGCAAGCGTAAGTTGTGTTCCGGACGAGGGTCATGGTAGGAGAAAGGGGAACTAGTGCCCCCGAAACCTCATGATGCCAGAAGAGGGACCAATGTGCTGCTTGTAGCCCTGTATTATTGTAGTATAAATGCGAGAACATTTCGAGGAGGAGATGAAGATGTCCAAAGTGATTGATTTGAGCAAATCGGTTTATGAGTTAGCAAAAGAATATCCGGAGGTGATCGACCTGATGGCAGGGATCGGCTTTACCGAGATTCGAAAAAAGCCGGTTCTGCATTCGGTCGGCAAGATCATGACCATTCCCAAGGGTTCCGTGATGAAGAATATTCCGATGGAGAAGATTCGGGCTGCCTTTGAAGAGGCGGGATTCACCTTAATAGAAGGGAACAAGGAGGAAGCCTCTTCCCGGGGCGAGGAGAAGACGGAGCCTGCAGAGAAGAAGGGCAAGTCGGATCTGACGGCAGAGGAGAGAAATCGGCTTCTGAAGAGTTATTTGACTCGTCTGAGTGAGGGAGAAGAGTTGGAGTCTGTGAGAAAAGATTTTGTCTCACACTTCAAAGACGTGGAAGCCAGTGAAATCATGAAGGCAGAACAGGAATTGATCAGAGGAGGCGCACCGATCACGGAGGTGCAGAAGCTCTGCGATGTTCACTCCGCGCTTTTTCACGGGAATACGAGAGAAGAAAAGATCGCCAATGCCGAAAATGCGGCAAGAGTAGCGATGCAGAAGGAGAGGGCTTATACAGCCTGCCTGCAGATCAAGGGGCATCCGCTTTCTCTTTTCAAAAGAGAAAACGACGAATTGAAACGTCAGTTGGATTTAGCCAGAAAACAGTTGGAGGAAGGAAAGGACATCGGAGAGGAACTGAAAAAGCTTCGTGATTTATCGATCCACTATGCCAAAAAAGGGGATCTTCTCTATCCGCACCTTCAGGTGAAATACGCAATTGTAGGGCCCTCCAAAGTCATGTGGACGGTGGACGATGAAATTAGAGACGAGATGGCAAGCCTCTGTGCCGACCAAAACCATGGAGACTCCTGGAAGGACAGAGCAGCGAAGGTGCTGGAGCGTGCCGATGAAATGATTTTTAAGGAGGAGAATATTCTTTTCCCGATCTGCGCGGTAAACTTTACGGAAGAGGAGTGGAAACAGCTGTACCATGATGAAAAGGATTATGCCGTCTGCCTGGGTGTGAAACCGGAAGTCTGGGAGGAAGCGGAAAAGGAAGATCCTTCACTGCATGCCGGGGAAAAAGAGGTTCCCGCCGACGAAGTCGTGCTGGGAGGCGGTCATTTAACCATGGAGCAGTTAAACGCCATGTTAAATACCATTCCAATGGAGCTGACTTTCGTGGATGCAGATGATATCAATCGTTTCTTCAACGAGAGCGAGGGACCGAAGTTTTTCAAACGACCTTCCATGGCCGTTGACAGAGAGGTTTATTCCTGTCACCCGCCTAAAATCGAGCCGATTGTCAGAGAAATCATCGAAGGATTTAAATCAGGGAAGGTTTCCGAAGTTCCTGTATGGATGGAGAAAGGTGGACATGCGGTTCTGGTCCGGTATATGGCCGTGCGTGACAAAGAAGGCAAATATATCGGTACTTTAGAAGCAGTACAGGACATGGATTTTGCCAGGGAACATTTTAAGAAGGGCTGACGGATTCCCTCACCATAGAAGACGGGCTCTGATGGACGGACCTTTTTTCCTATGGCAGAAAGGCTGACGGATTTTGGATGGAAGAACGGCTGCAACTGCTCTCCTGAAAGGAACGGCGGGGAAGGAAGATGGTTAGTTCAATATAATTATAGTAAAAAAGTTCTGGTTTAATCAGGATAGTTCTGCTATATTAGTCTTGATCGGGTTAGAGAACCCGGAAAGGAGAAACCTTATGTTGAAACATTTGCAAATTGAAAAAGTAATCGGACGTGAAATTGTAGACTCCAGGGGAAATCCTACGGTAGAAGCGGAAGTGACGTTAAGTGACGGAACGGTCGCTTTGGGAGCTGCTCCCAGCGGAGCCTCTACCGGAGAATTTGAGGCGATTGAACTAAGAGACAACGATCCCTCTCGCTTTGGAGGAAAGGGCGTACAAAATGCAGTCTCCAATATTAACACGGTCATCAATGCTGCCATTAAAGGGCTGGATCCGCAAAATGTGTATGCAGTAGATGCAGCAATGATACGGGCGGACGGTACACCCAATAAATCGGTTCTGGGAGCCAATGCCATCCTGGCGGTTTCCATTGCCAGTGCAAGGGCGGCAGCGAAGGCACTGGGGATTCCGCTTTACCGCTTCCTGGGAGGAGCCAATGCAAACTGCCTGCCGGTACCGATGATGAATATTTTAAATGGAGGAGCCCATGCGACCAATTCCGTAGACACGCAGGAATTCATGATTATGCCTGTAGGCGCACCCTCCTTTAAAGAAGCGCTTCGCCAGTGCACAGAGGTGTTCCATGCGCTCCAAAAGTTGCTGAAGGCAGAAGGAAATACTACGGCAGTCGGAGACGAAGGCGGTTTTGCGCCGGATTTGAAAGACGATGAAGACGCGATTGAGCACATTTTAACCGCCATTCGGGATGCAGGTTATGAACCCGGTAAGGATTTTGTATTGGCGATGGATGCAGCTTCCAGTGAATGGAAGAGTGAGAAAGGGAAGGGCTTTTATCATCAGCCGAAGTCAGGCAGAGACTTTAGTGCCAGCGAACTCATTGCGCACTGGAAGTCCCTGATTGAGAAATACCCGATCTGGTCGATCGAAGATGGACTGGACGAGGAAGATTGGGAAGGCTGGCAGGAGATGACGAAGGAGCTGGGAGACAAGGTACAGTTGGTCGGGGATGACCTTTTTGTGACCAATACGGAGCGCCTGAAGAAAGGAATCGATTCCCACTGCGCCAACTCCATTCTGATCAAATTGAATCAGATCGGCAGTGTTTCCGAGACCTTGGAGGCCATCAAGATGGCGCATAAGGCAGGCTATACGGCGATTACCTCTCATCGTTCCGGCGAGACAGAGGATACGACCATCGCGGATCTGGCGGTGGCATTAAACACCAGACAGATCAAGACCGGAGCACCTTCCCGCTCAGAGCGTGTAGCCAAATATAACCAGTTGCTGCGCATCGAAGAAGAACTGGGTAATGCAGCGGTCTACCCGGGGGTAGCTGCCTTTAATAGAAAATAAGGGGCAGGAGCAGGTTCATGAATTTTGAGACAGTGAACGGGATTTTGATTCCGTTTCTGGGGACGTCGCTGGGGTCTGCCTGTGTCTATCTGTTAAAAAAAGATTTAAGTCCCGCGGTGGCCCGTGCTCTGAATGGATTCGCCTCCGGAGTGATGGTGGCGGCTTCCATCTGGAGCCTGCTCATACCGGCAATCGAACAGAACGCCGGAAGAGGAAGGATGGCGGTACTGCCTGCGATCCTCGGATTCTGGATTGGCACCCTCTTTCTCCTGTTACTGGATCATGTGATTCCGCATTTACACATGTTTGCGGATCAGGCGGAGGGGCCAAAGAGCCATCTGGCAAGGACAACCATGATGATTCTGGCAGTGACCTTGCACAATATTCCGGAAGGGATGGCGGTCGGCATTGTCTATGCGGGACTTCTGGCAGGAACAAGTGGAATCACGGCGGGGGCGGCACTTGCCCTGTCCGTCGGAATTGCCATTCAGAATTTTCCGGAAGGGGCGATCATTTCCATGCCGCTGCATGCGCAGGGAATGAACCGGCATAAATCCTTTATCGGGGGTGTTCTGTCGGGTGCGGTGGAACCAGTCGGCGCCCTGGTGATGATTGCCTTCTCCGCCCTCTTTGTGCCCGTGATGCCCTACCTGCTCAGCTTTGCAGCGGGCGCCATGATGTATGTGGTGGTAGAGGAGCTGATCCCGGAGATGTCGTCCGGAGAACATTCGAATGTGGGCGTCTTAATGTTTGCGTTTGGATTTACGTTAATGATGGCTTTGGATGTGATTCTGGGATAAGCGGGATCGGAATCTCGGAAACGACCTTCTTAGAAAGAGAATACCCATCCGGAATACGGATCATACGGGGAGAAGCGGAATACCGAGTAGAAACTCCATAGAAACGGATACAATCAACAGACACAATCAACGGGTAAGAAATTCTTACCCGTTGATTGTGTCATGTTCGCTTTTTACTTCTTCCATGAGCTTGCGCAGCCGGTAGGTGCAGTTGGTTTTCGTTAGAACCGCTTTATATGGAATCCGGATGGAAGCTTCTTTCATTGCGTGCAACAGTTGATCCAGCAGATCTTCCGGAAAAAAGGCCATGAGAAGAAAGGGAAAATCCGGCGCACGTGAGCGGCCGGAGAGGTCTGTGCAAGAAGGAGTCAAAGGACCCGGTGTAACGGGGCTTTCCGGTTTGCATAGGCTTCCGACACTACTTTCCGGTCCACATAGGTTTCCGACACTACTTTCCAGTCCACATAGACTGCCGACACTGCGCTCCAGATCCTCCTCATGCAACGTGCGGATCGAGATATCTAGTTTTCTTAGCGCTTGACGTATCTCATGCCCATAGGGATCTTGGTTGCCCAGATGGTAGAGCATCGCAAACGGTGCGGGAGAGGATAGCTGCATGTAGACCTCCAGGTCTGCCGTCCATCGCCGGTTTCAAAGCCTTTTGCAAACACAGGATAGGAGCAGAAAGCCTTCGTAAAGGGTTAGAGGATTGCCGTGATAAACGTGATGGCGCCGAAAATAATTCCCGGTGAATTGGCGGCAATCAGCGGCCAGTCCTTCTTCTTTTGGAAAAATCCGTAGCTCACCCAAAGAGTGCAATTGATGGCGGCCACAAGTGGCTGTATGGGGTTACCCGGCCTCCCGCTTAAGTTGTGGGCGATCTGAGGAAAGTAAGCGATGTACATCAGCATGGAAGTACCTGTGCCGATCCAGCCCATCAGTTTTTGTGTCTTTGGATTCATCGTGGCCTCCTTTCGAGGCTCTTCCGAAAGCATATTCCAATGTCTTCGGATAGAGAGAAAAATGGAATAGAACCGCCGGATACAAAACGATTACAGGAACGTTATGATGGAAGAAACGCTCTCCTGTACCGGCATGTGTATTCTAGGGATAAAGAGACAGACTGTCAATAGATTTCTGTGTACGAAGTCCGCTGATATTTCTCTCTGTTTTCAGGGAAGGACGGCGAAGGGAGATCGGTGATGGATGCGTCAGTCTGAGGAATTTTCCCTCTTGCACCTTTGGTACATTTCATAGGCGGGATCAATGATCTTTAATTTGGTTACCTTTTGTAATGCGGTCGCAAAATAAGGGAAGTGGGTGCAACCAAGCACGAGACATTCGGCTTGATTCTGTTCGAAAAAGGAGCAGAGAGATTCCAGGTTCATTTTTTTGACGATTTCTTCCGGCGGCATTCCGTCTTCCACGGCCTGAACAGCGGGAAAGATTCCTGCCCCTAAAACAGTCATAAAATCTCCGTGTCCTTCGCTTAAGGCTTCTTCGATGTGGTAGCAGGATTGATTATGCGCCGCAATGACAGCAACTTTTTGATATTTTTTTCCTAATTGCCTGTAAATTTGCAGAGGCGTGTAGACGCGCACGTTTCGAACGTTCATGTAGGAGTCAAAGTCAAAGGCGCCTGCCAGGGAATTGCAATAAATGAAAAAGTCCTCGATGCCGCAGGTTCTTGCCTGGTGAAAAATATCATCGATGCGTTCTTCTTTTTCCTTATTGTCTGCGTACTGGAATCTGGCCTGTTCTTCACAGGTGGAAGAGACCGGATAGGACATCAGCTCTAGCGCTGGGTCTAACTTTCTCAGATATTCCATCCCCATTCTCGTATCCGTATTGGTTCCGGCGATCACAGCAATTTTCATCTCCCTGCTTCTCCTCCTATCTTTGACCTGGCCCCATCTTTGGCTCGGTTCCATCTTTGTTTGGTTTCTATCTTTCAATCTCAATTTTGCTTCTGTCTCGAATCAATTCTATCATATTGATCTCCCTCGATCATTATTTTCGAGGGAGATTTCATTTTGAGTATTGCAATTATAGTTAGGATGTGCTAATTTATAAAGAAGTTAATTACATCTAATAAGTATATGTTTATTCAATGTGAAGGCAGCCACTGCGAACCCGGCGAGGACAGGTCCCATAGGGCGCTTTCATCACAGTGACAAAGGAGGAAAACGATGAGTAAGGTTGCGGTGGTTTACTGGTCAGGGACAGGAAATACGGAGATCATGGCGAATGCGGTAGCGGATGGAGCAAAGGGGAAGGGAGCCGAGGTCGATGTCCTCACCTGTAGCGATTTCTCTTCTGCCAAGGTCGGCGAATATGAGGGAATCGCTTTTGGCTGCCCCGCCATGGGAGCAGAAGTTCTGGAGGAAACAGAGTTTCAGCCTATGTTTGATGAAGTGAAGGGAAAGCTGGGCGGTAAGAAGGTGGCTCTCTTCGGTTCCTATGGTTGGGGAGACGGAGAGTGGATGCGCAGCTGGGAAGAGGACTGCAAGGCAAATGGAGTGAATCTGGTAACCGACAGTGTCATCTGTAATGCCGCTCCTGACGATACGGCACTTGCTTCTTTGAAGGCACTGGGAGAGGCGATCTGCTAAGACTTAAGAAACAATCGTCACTTGAAAAGAGGGTAACCGTAGAGGGGTGAAAAGGAAATGTCGGAAGAAGAATTGATCGAAAATGCAGCGCCGACCCTTGCAGGAATCAAGACAGGGAGTTTATTTACCTGCCGATTTGATTCACAGGAACAGACGAGGAAGGATCTTCGTAAATTGAATGCGCTTCTTCTTCCAAAGGGTTTACGCATTATCCCGTTGCGCATGGTAAGGGGCCGTGTCTTGATCTATGTGTATCGCATCTCCAGGCTGGGGGAGGATCTGGCAAAACAAGAGGCCAGAGAGATTCTGAAACAACGGGGATATGACGCTTCTTCCATAGAGAGCTGTCTTGCCGTGCTGTTCAAAAAGCTTCGGGAAGAGGAGGATTTCCCACATGAAATCGGCCTCTTCCTCGGTTATCCTCCCGTCGATGTACGCGGGTTTATGGAACACAGAGATACCGGGCTCAAATGCACCGGCTTTTGGAAGGTGTACGGCGACGAAGTGGAGGCCAGGAAGCAATTTGAAAAGTATCGCAGATGCACGGAAGCATACGAAAAAATTTTTTCCTGCGGCAGATCGGTGGAGGGACTGATTGTAGCAGGATGAGAAGTGAATCTGGAATCAAAGAAGTGAGGTTGAATCGTGGACAAAGACCATAGTATCGTGATTTTAGGCGGAAATGAATGTATGGAGTGTCAGTATAAAACATTGTGCAAAAAATACAACTGTAAGGCGAAGATTTATATTAAGCCGACCAGTGGTTTGAAAAATAAATTGGGCTCTCCGGATCTGATGATTTTTTTCACCGGCTGCATGTCGCATAAGATGGTTCATTCAGCGATGGCAGAGGTCAAAGGTTTAGACACGGTGATTGAATATTCGAAGAGCGCATCGGCTTCGGCTCTCAAAGGAATCCTCGAAAAATACTGCTCGGACGAGCAAAAAGAGGCGGTTTTCTGCTCGTGAAATCTTTTGTGGGGGAGCAGAGTGAAATAAGCGCCTTTGACAAAATTTCCATCTACTTTTAAAATTAGTAGAGTTAGGGATCTGTATTTTTTTGCTTCAGGGGAGGAGGAGTTCATGCCCATCAGCGTAGCACCCGGGCGCTCCAGAGAAGATTATCTGGAAGCGATTTTGATGTTGATTCATGAAAAGGGTGCCTGTCGAATCACAGATATTGCAACGAAATTAAACTATTCCATGCCCAGCGTTTCGGTTGGAGTGAAGAAGTTGGAGGATGATGGACTGGTCTTGCGGGATGACTGGAGAATTGTCCTGACGAAGGAGGGAAAGGAGATTGCGGAAGGCACCTTGAAGAAGCATCTTTTTTTCCGAAAACTGTTCGAAGCGGCAGGGATTGATGCAGAGGTCGCGGAGCAGGAAGCCTGTCTCGTAGAACATGTCATCAGCGATGATAGCTTCCGAAAGCTTTCCAAGCATCTTCATGTGGATTGAGTGTTAACTAATAATGTTTATTTTGTGCTATGGGGCGCCTTGCCTTATGATCATATAGACAGGCGCTATTGTTTTTTTAATATTTTTGAAAGGAGTTTACGATGTTTGGTTGGAAAAAGCTTGCAGCATTTGCAGGAGGTGTTTTGTTTGGAACAGCAGGGATCAGTATTTTAAAGAGTCAGGATGCCAAGAAGGCATACACCCATTGCACAGCGGCCATTCTGCGTGGGAGAGATGCGGTGATGAAGACCGGGACTTCTCTCCGAGAGAATTGCAGTGATATTTATCAGGACGCTTCCGATATCAATGAACAGAGATATGCCGATGCGGATGAAAAGAAGTTGGAAGAAGCAAAGGCCATGGTAGAGTCTTACCAGGATAAGGTCAAAGAATACGAGGCCAAGGTGGCGGAGAATCGTAAGTCGGAGAGCTGATCCAGGGGGAAATCATGCAATTTTTAATTCGCCACGAGTCTGCGCATACGCTACGTATACACGTGGCTCTTTCTCGTATGTCGATGGAAGAAGCAGACTTGCTGGAATACTATTTGAACAATCAACCCTATGTAAGCGGGGTAAAGGTCTTTGAGCAGACCGGAGATGCGCTCATCACCTACCACAGGACGGGTGAGACGAGGCGGCAGCTGCGGGAAGCTCTTTCCTCTTTTTCCTTCTCCAATCAGGAACTCAGGGCTCTTGTACCGGAAGAGAGCGGAAGGGCGTTAAACAGGGAGTACCAGAATAAAATTGTCGGAAAAATTCTCGGGAATTTCTTTCGAAAACTCTTTTTCCCTTCAGGTCTGCGAATGGCATGGAGCCTGGTGAAAAGCATCCGCTTTTTCTGTATGGCACTTAAATGCCTCTTTAGGGGACGGCTGGATGTGCCGGTTCTGGACGCAGCAGCCATTTTAGCTTCCATGCTGCGCGGAGACTTCGAAACAGCCGGCAGTATTATGTTCCTATTGGAAACGGGCGACATTCTGGAAGAGTGGACCCACAAGAAATCGGTGGGAGATCTGGCCAGAACTCTATCGCTGAAGGTGGATAAAGTTTGGCTAAAGGCCGGAGAAGAGGAAGTTCTGGTTGATGTCAATCAAGTAAAGAAGGGCGACCGTTTTGTGGTGCGCACATCGAATATCATTCCTCTGGACGGAGTTGTAGTGTCCGGAGAAGTCAGTGTAAACCAGGCATCGATGACCGGAGAATCCATCCCTGTCGTCAAAAAGCAGGGGGGAGCCGTCTATGCCGGAACCGTCGTAGAAGAGGGGGAATGTGTCGTAGAGGTCACGAAAGAAGCAGGCAGCGGCAAGTACGATCAGATTGTAAGGATGATCGAGGAGTCTGAGAAACTAAAATCTACGACAGAGTCCAGAGCCTATCATTTGGCGGATTCTCTGGTTCCTTATGCGCTGGCGGGAACGGGACTCACCTATTTGTTTACCAGGAATATCACGCGTGCCATTTCTTTCCTGATGGTAGATTTTTCCTGTGCACTTAAGCTTTCCATGCCGTTGTCGGTGCTTTCCGCAATCCGCGAGGCTGGCAAATACAATATTTCGGTAAAGGGAGGAAAGTTCCTGGAGGCGGTTGCGGAAGCCAAAACCATCGTTTTTGATAAAACGGGGACACTGACCAAGGCGGAACCGACCGTGGTTAAAATCTATACCTTTGGTGAATTTGCCAGGATGGACCGGGAAGAGGGTCAAGTAGAAGAGGATCTGGCTTCGGGCAAGGAACTTAGCAGGGGACAAAGGGAGGCGCTCAGGCTTTCCGCCTGCCTGGAGGAACATTTCCCTCATTCTATGGCGAATGCCGTAGTGGCAGCCGCCAAAAAGAGGACCATCAATCACAAAGAAATGCATTCGGAAGTGCAATACGTCGTTGCACACGGAATCGCTTCTCATGTGGACGGCAAGCGTGTGGTGATCGGCAGCCATCATTTTATTTTTGAAGACGAGAAGATAACGGTACTTCCGAACGAGCAACACAAGCTGGATGAAATCTCGCATGCCTATACGCAGTTATATCTCGCGATTGGCGGTGAGCTGGCAGCAGTGCTATGTATCTTTGATCCGCTCAGGAAAGAGGCACCGGAGGTGATTGCGTCTCTCCATGCGCTTGGAATCGACAAGATCTGCATGATGACGGGAGATAGCGAGAAAACGGCTGCTTCTGTGGCGAATTCTCTTCACATTGATGAATATCATGCAGAAGTACTGCCGCAGGATAAGGCTGCTTTTATTGCCAAAGAACATGCGGCAGGCCGCAAGGTGATTATGGTTGGTGACGGTGTCAATGATACACCGGCTCTTTCGGAGGCGGATGCAGGAGTGGCGGTCAATGGCGGTGCCGCCATTGCCAGAGAAGTGGCGGATATCACGATCAGCGCCGACTCCCTGTATGAACTGGTGAAGTTAAGGAAATTATCGGATGCACTGATGAAGAGAATCCGGGACAATTACCGTTTCATCATTTCCTTTAATGGAATGCTAATTGCCCTGGGAGTAGCAGGGATTTTGCAACCTGCCACCTCGGCACTTCTTCATAATTCTTCCACGATCCTGATCGGTGTCAAGAGCATGACCGATCTGTTGGCAGAAGCGCCGGACGAAAGATAAACGGACTTTTACCGGGTCATTATGGAAAAAACAGAAGGGCAAAACAGGGAACAACCTTGTTTTGCTCTTTTTATGATGCAAGTGCAAGGATCAAAAGATCCAACCTTCCCCCTGCCAGCAGGCCTGTGCCGGATGGAGACTCCTTTGGTCTTTGTATGAATGAATCAGAACTCTGTAATTAGACCCTATGATTAGAAGCCTATAATTAGAATTCCAACTTGCAAATTATATTGAATTCCTTTAAACTACAACCTGATTGTAAAACATTGGAATCAAGTGAGATCGGGGAGAGATAACCATGAAAAAATATCATCGAATACAAATTGTCCTGGTGGCGGTGCAGCTGGTGTTTGCATTTTTGTTAATGATCGGGGAAAAGACCTTTTTGCGCCCCTGCAGTGCCAGACCGGACGGAACGTTCATGACTTGTCACTGGGCGGGCGAATCGGTTTACGTTCTTTCAATCCTTCTGTTTTTTGGGGCGATGCTCATGCTGATCATCCGTAAACAGGAAGTATATGCCGCACTGGAGGGAATGGTCATCTTGATCTGCCTCCTCATGAAACACATCCCGGGCGGATTCATCCCTCTTTGTATGAAAAAGGATATGCGCTGCTGGGCGGTGATGCGCCCCGGGGTCGGTCTGCTCTGCGCCCTTGTCATTCTGCTCGCGATTGTGGTTGAAGTTCTCGTATGGAGGACAAAAAAAGAGGCGGGAAGTGGAGATGAGAACAGGGGAGAGAAGCAATGAGGCTTTTCGATTCCCTTCCGGTCAAAAATATAAGCAGGAGGCCGTTTCGGAGCGGCGCTCTTATTTTGCTTTCTTTTTTGCTGTGCTTCTTGATCACGGGCGGAAGTTTGATTATTTTTGGTCTTCAGAGCGGACTGCACTCTTTGCAAAGCAGACTCGGCGCGGATCTGATGGTTGTTCCCTACGAAGCGACGACGAAGGCGGATATCGGCAACATCGTTCTGCAGGGTAATACCGGATATTTTTACATGGATAAAAAGAAGCTGGAGGAGATCCGCAACCTGGAAGGTGTCGGGAAGATTTCCGCACAGTTTTTTCTTGCCAGCTGTTCCGCCAGCTGCTGTTCCACCAAGGTGCAGATCATCGGGATTGATCCGCAAACGGACTTTACGATTCAGCCCTGGATCGAAAAAAGCTATGGGAAAAATCCCGCCTATTTAGAGATTCTCGTAGGGAATAGTCTGAATGCCTTTGCGGGAGATACGATGACGTTTTATGGAACAAAGGTGAAGGTGGTCGGAAAGTTGGCCAAGACCGGTACGTACCTGGACACCTCTGTCTTCTGCGGACCGGATACCATTAGGACGCTGATTACGGCGGCAAAAGAAAGGAAAATGTTCAATTTCGGAAATCTGGATCCGAATAAAATTGTCTCCTGCATCATGGTGGATATGGCAGACGGATATTCGGTGGATGAAGTGATGAATGAGATCAACCTGCATGTACGGAAGGTCAGGGCCATTCGAACTGCAGAAATGATTGCGAATGTATCGGATCAGCTGGAGGGTACCAGCAGCATTGCAACGGCACTGACGGTGGCGGTCTGGATTCTTTCTCTCATCATTCTGTCTCTTGCTTATACCATGATGACCAGAGAACGGAGAAAAGAATTTGCGCTGCTACGCGTGATGGGAGCGTCCGGCAAGATGTTAAGCGGGATTCTGCTGATCGAATCCTTTCTTTTAAGCGCTGTCGGCAGCGTGATGGGAGCCATTTTGGCTGTAGGGATGTCGGAGGCATTCAGCGCTCTGATTGAGGAATCCATGAAGATGCCTTTTCTGTTGCCGGAGGGTTTCCGGCTGATTGCCCTTGTGCTTGGGACGACGCTTCTGTCCATTGGCGCAGGTGCGCTTTCAAGCGCATTTTCCGCCGCTAAAATGAGCAAAATAGATGCCGCTCTTACACTGAGGTCGGAGTGATACGGAGAACAATCGGATGTTATATGCAGAGGGAATTCAAAAACAATATATTAGGAAACGCAAAGACAGCAATGTGTTTGAGGCGGTGCAGGAAACGACCTTAGAGATTGCAAACGGTAAGATCACGGTGATCCATGGGAGAAGTGGCAGCGGAAAGAGTACGCTACTAAACATGCTCTCCGGTATTCTGAAGCCTACCAGAGGGCGGGTTCTGCTCGGAGAGACCGATCTCTATCAATTGGATGACGTGAGGCGGGCGCTTTTGCGTAATGAAAAATTCGGTGTGGTACCGCAGGGGCAGAGCGCGATTTATTCGTTGAATGTGCTGGAAAACGTACTCTTACCTTTTACCATGTACGAAAAAAGGACGAAACAGTTGGGAGATCTGCAGGAGGCCAGAAGAAGAGCGGAAGCCCTGCTTTCCGCCACAGGGCTGCAGGAACTGCGGGACGTCTTTCCACAGGAGCTTTCCGGTGGAGAACTCAGGAGGATGGCCATTGCCAGAGCACTCATGATGAAACCGGAGATCGTTTTTGCAGATGAGCCTACAGAAGACCTTGATGATTCCAATACGAAGGTCGTGTTAAAGCTTTTTGAAGATGCCGCAAAGAACGGTTGTGCTGTTTTAATCGTGACACATGATAATAGCGTGTTCCCATACGCCAACGTCCTACTCCGGATGGACGACGGAAAGTTGAAAGAGGAGAAAGATGTATAAAGTTTCCGTTCTCTTCATACTTTCATAAAATATGGCTTGCATCTTCGAAAAAATGCGTTATACTTAATAACCGTGAATACAAGTTAACAGCATCTAATAGAGAATAGTTGATGTTTAAGAAAGCAAGGACATGCAATCATAAGTAGTACTGTTTTGGAGGAGTAAGATGAATCAATCAATCAAGGGAAGACGAATCGGGATTTTGTTGTTTTCCGTCCTGGCGGCTGCGCTGATGATTTTCACTCTGCCGTCGCAAATGGTGCCCGCCTATGCAAAGGGCAAGACGGAGGTCTATGCCACCTGGAAGGAGTACCAGAAGAGCGGACAGGAATCCGGAACCTGGAATGATGTCGCTGCGGCGATGGATCAGGCTTTTGACAAAGCACAGGAATTATTTTCCGCCAAGGACTATGATGGCGCATACAAGTGGATTAACAACGCCTACTATGGGTATTATGAAACCACGGGATTCGAGAGAATGGCGATGGGATATATCGCCGGCTCCAGAAAAACGGAAGTAGAGTTACAGTTTGCTTCTTGCAAATCGGTTGCAAAGAACAAGGGAACAGAGCAGGACTTCAAGAAAGAACTGGATACCCTTCGTTCCATGATTCATCATGACGCCAACGTCCTCGATGGAAAGTCGGATGCAAATGATTCTTCGGATGCATCTGCCACTTCGAGCGGCGCAGGGCAGGCAAGTGCTTCTTCCGGAAGCAGCACTTCGGCTGCAACCGCAGCATTTGTGGCTTCCTTCTCCATTATTCTGAGAGAAGGGTTTGAGGCCATTCTGATTGTCGGAGCGATGATTGCCTATCTGGTCAAGATGGCAGGAGAAGATAATGCACGCAGAAAGAAGCTGCTTCTTCCCATCTATATCGGCTCGGTCATGGGTGTTGTGATGAGCCTGGTTCTGGCTTGGCTGTTAAATCTTCTCCGACTTGCCAATTCCGCTTCGCAGGAAGTGATCGAAGGAATTACGGCGCTGACCGCAGTCTTCGTTCTCTATTATGTCAGCAACTGGATGCTCTCCAAGTCGGAAACAGAAGCTTGGTCCTCCTACATTAAGTCCAAGGCGGAACAATCTTCCGCTAATAACAATACGAGGGCACTTGGTTTCACCGCCTTCCTCGCTGTTTTCAGAGAGGGTGCGGAGGTGGTTCTGTTCTTCCAGCCCATGCTTGCGGGAGACAATATTCATTCCGTCTTTATGGGATTCATCATCGGTTGCATTTCACTGGTGTTCGTTTACCTTGCCATCCACTTCCTGAGTCTCAGGATTCCGATTAAGCCGTTTTTCACCTTCACCAGCATCCTGATGTTTGTGATGTCCATTTCCTTCCTGGGCGGCGGCATCAAAGAGTTGATCGAGGGAGACGTGCTTCCAATGACTTCCCCTGCATGGCTACAGTGGATCCCGTCCAATGATCTGATGGATGTGTTAGGTATTTATCCGACGCTGCAGACGTTGATTCCTCAGCTAATCCTGTTAGTAATCACCGTGGTGGTCTATGTGAAGCAGACCAGGAAAAATCATGCGCTGCATGCACAGGCATTGGCAGAACATGAGGCTGCAGAAGCAAAGCGCATCGCGGAGGAAAAGAAGGCTGCGGATGAGCAGCTTAGAAAGACCATCCGCGAAGTAGTGGAGCAGGTTCTTGCCGAGAAATCGGGACAGCAGTAACGCGGATAATGATCGGAAAAGCTCAGCCTTTCCCGTGAATTATAGATCAAAAAACCATTTCATTTAGAGGAGGGAACAATGAAAAAGAAAGTAATTTCAACTCTTTTCTCCGTTGCGGCCGTATCGGCAATGCTGATCACCGGCTGTGGAAGCTCGAACAGCGCGCAGACTCAGTCGTCCAGCGCACCGGCTTCCAGCGCAGCAGCTTCTACCGAAGCAGTTGCAGCAACGGCAACTTCGGATGCAGGAGCAGCAGCACCGGGAGATGCTGCAGGATTTACAGAGAATCCGATCTTCGAAGATGCAAAGGTAGACTTTATGAATGTCTCCGCCGTTTATTTCCAGCCGGTTCCGATGGCACCCGGACAGGAAGATATTTCCAAGTTTAATATGCATCTGGAGTGCGACGTGCATGCACTGAAGAATGATCTTGGATACGGTGTCGGTGACTGGATTCCTTATCTGACGATTGACTATGATATCAAGGGATCCGATGGAAAGACCGCAGCTTCGGGAACTTTCATGGAAATGAGCGCTTCCGACGGTCCGCATTACGGCGCTAATATCAACCTTCCGAAGGCGGATACCTACAGTGTTACCTTTACCTTCCACAGCCCGGCTGAGAATGGATATCTGATTCACTCTGACAAAGAGACCGGCCCCGGAGGAGTTCTGGAAGATCACTTCAAGAACGGAAACCTGACCTATACCTATAAGGGATGGGATTACACACCGCAGGAGTGGTAAAGAGTACGGCAACTTGAATGCTTTTTCTGGTACGCTGTGTCCGATCTCAGTCGGAGACAGCGTACTGCCACGTTTATTACGAGGAAAAGATTTTGTTAAAATACTTTGTAGAATCAACCGAACAATTGATGATCATGATGTTGCTGATCGGCTTGATCGGCGCCTATGCGGTAAAAACGATAAAGGATACCGGTGCCAGAATCATCGGAATTGCCACCCTGTGCGGTTTTATTTTGTCCTTTATCATGACCTGGTTTAAAACAGAAACCAATCTGATTGATACCGCAACTTGGAATCTGCGTAATTTTACGGTTTCAATCATTGCATTTATATTTTTTATCCTGTTTGCAATCATTAAGAAACAGGCGGAAAAGAAAGAAAAACCGCTTTCTTTTGTGATCCGGATTCTCCCCTCTTGTATGCTGGGCGTACAGGTGGTGATGTTAATGGTATATTATTTGACGGTTTTTCTGGAGAATCCCCACACCATTCTGTTAACGGACTCTTCCGTTTTATCGACGTCCTTCCTGTTCAAAGTGATCGGCTGTTTCTTCGGCCTGGTCCTGACCTACCTGGCGGGACTTGCAGTGAAAAACGCTTCCATCCGGCTTTCCGAAGGAACCATTGTTTTGCTTCTGGTCCTTGCAAACATAGTGAATTTCGTCAAATACCTGACGAATGCCATCGGGGTACTACTTGCGCGTAGAATCATTCCGTCGAATCACACCTTGTTTGTGATTTCTAAAAATGCAGCCAACTACGGAGATCTTTTTATTTTCCTTACCATGTTGGTCTGTGTGTTTTCCCTGATTCTTCTGTTTTTGAAGAGTCTGCATGTGAATGAGCCATGGACGAATCCGGCGGAGCACCGTAAGATTCGTGCGAGGTGGCGCAACAACCGCAGATGGTGCGTAACCGGGATTGTGGTATTCTTCCTGGTTCTGATGAACATGACGACAATTTCCGCCTATGCCAACAGAGAGGTGGAACTGAGCCCGATTGAGAAGGTGAAAATTCAGGACGACGCCTTGTACATTCCCTTCGATCAGGTGAACGACGGTCATTTGCACCGTTTCGGGTACACGACAGACGACGGCATCACTTTGAGAATGATTGTCATCCAAAAACCGAATTCTTCCGCCTATGGAGTCGGCATGGACTGCTGTGATATCTGCGGAGAAACCGGTTATTACGAGAAAGAGGGGCAGGTCATCTGTAACCGTTGTGATGTTGTCATGAACATCAATACCATCGGATTTAAGGGCGGCTGCAATCCGAAGATTGTGGACTATCATATTAAGGACGGACATATCATTGTTCCGATCCAGAGCATGCTGCAGTATAAGGATGATTTTAAAAATGTTCGTACAGATGTAACAACACAGCAGTGAAAGGACTCATTTATGTTTTTCAGAATGATCAGAGGGACACTCTTCAGACAGTGGAAAAAAATGATCCTGATTGCCATTACAATCGCACTGGGCGCATCACTCGCAACTGCAATGCTGAGTGTGGTTCTGGATGTCGGAGATAAAATCAATCAGGAACTGAAAACCTACGGTGCCAATATTACGGTGGTGCCGAAACAGAGCTCGGTGGTAAGCGACCTCTATGATGTGGAGGGTGCCGCAAACGGAGGCGCCTATCTTCGGGAAAAGGAACTGGGAAAGATCAAGACCATTTTCTGGGCGTTTAACATCGTGGATTATGCTCCCTTCGTGAAGGCGTCCGCCACCCTAAAGGACAATACGAAGGTCCTGGTGACCGGAAGCTGGTTCAACCATCACATGTCGCTGCCGACAGGAGAGGAACTGGACGCAGGCTTGTCCAACCTTAGAAGCTGGTGGGATATTACGGAAGGCTCCTGGATGGACGAACAGAAGATGAAGAATCAGGATGTCTGCATGGTTGGAAGTGCTCTGGCGCAGAAGGAAAAGATTCATGTAGGAGACATTCTTTCCCTCAAGGGCACGAAAACGCAAAAGGACTTGAAGGTGACCGGAATCTTTAATGCGGGTGGTGATGAGGACAATCAAATTTTTACACCACTCCATGTTGCGCAGGCGTTAGACGGGTTGGAAGGCAAGGTAGATTCTATTGAAGTCAGTGCACTGACAACGCCGGATAACGATCTGGCAAAGCGGGCGGCAAAAGATCCGAAGTCCCTGACGGTTGCCCAGTATGAAACTTGGTATTGCACGGCCTATGTGAGTTCCATCTGCTATCAGATTCAGGAGGTGATTACCGGTTCCGTGGCATCTGCAGTGAGGCAGGTAGCAGATTCGGAAGGTGCCATTCTGGATAAGACCAAACTCCTCATGCTCCTTATTACGGTGATGAGTCTGATCGGGTCGGCACTTGGTATCAGCAACCTTGTGACGGCAAGCGTGATGGAGAGAAGCAATGAAATCGGTCTTATGAAGGCGGTTGGGGCTCAGAACGCTTCCGTTACGGGACTTGTTCTTACGGAGATCCTGGTAACGGCTCTACTGGGAGGCACGGTCGGCTTCTTTATGGGAATCGGATTTGCACAGATTATCGGCAGAACGGTATTTGGGGCAGCGGTCACCATTCGGGCAATGATCATCCCGATTGTTGCGGTTCTGGTTGCGCTGGTGACGTTAGCCGGATCTCTCCCTGCCATTCGGATGTTACTGAAATTGGAACCGGCGGAAGTGCTTCACGGGAGATAAGATATGTCAAAAAACAGAATGTATTTCAGAATGATTACGGCCTCTCTATTTCGCCGCAGATCCAGAATGGTGGTCGCTCTGCTTGCCATTGCCATCGGAGCCGCCATACTTTCCGGTCTGGTCACGATTTATCGTGACGTGCCGAGGCAAATGGGAGCGCAGTTTCGGAATTACGGCGCCAACATGATTTTGACGGCCAATAAAGATTCCTTTACGGAAAAAGATCTTTCCGCCGCTGCGAATGTTGTGAAAAAAAACGAACTGGTTGGTGCAACGCCCTTCCGCTACGAAACGGTTCGTATTCATGAGCAGCCCGTCATGGCTGCCGGAACGGATATGAAAAGCATCCGGAAAACCAGTCCTTATTGGCTGGTAGACGGGACCTATCCCAAGGCGGAGAAAGAGATGCTGGTGGGCGAAAAAGTGGCGGACGACCTCGGGCTAAAGGTGGGAGATCAGGTCAGTGTGGTCTATACGCCGGAAGGTGGGGACGACAGGGAAGTGGAATTCAAGGTTGCGGGTACGCTCAGTACCGGCGGATCCGAAGAAGATTATCTCTACCTGAATATGGCAGATCTGGAAGCACTCACCGGACAAAAGGATCATATTGATCTTGCGGAAGTCAGTATTTCTACAAATGCCGCCAAATTGAACCAATATGTAGACGAAATCAATCAGAAGGTTCCGGATCTTACCGCAAAGCTGGTCAAGAGAGTGACTGCATCGGAAACAACGGTCCTTTCCAAATTGCAAGCCCTGGTTCTGCTGGTGACTGTGATTGTACTTGCACTTACTTTGATTTGTGTAGCGACCACAATGACAGCGGTGGTTTCAGAAAGAAGAAATGAAATCGGTCTCAGGAAGGCAATCGGTGCATCCGACGAGAGTATCATTGCCGAGTTCATGGGAGAAGGCATTGTGCTTGGAGCAGCCGGCGGTTTCATCGGTGTTTTTGTTGGATTTGGATTTGCGCAGTTTGTCAGCGTCAATGTATTCAGCAGCTATATTACGCTCAATGTCCTGTTGATTCCGCTTACGATCCTCGTCTCGATTGCCGTTTCAGGGATCGCCTGCCTCTTCCCGATCAAGAGTGCAACCAGCATTGATCCCGCCCTTGTGCTAAAAGGAGAATAATCCTCTCCGCTTTCAGAAGCAACTACATGACGAGAAAGAAAGGAACGAACCGATGAGTTTGTTAGAATTGAAGGATGTTTATAAGATTTACGGAGATTTGCATGCACTGGACAATGTGAATTTCAAGGTGGAGAAGGGAGAGTGGGTCTCCATTATGGGGCCCTCCGGTTCCGGCAAGAGTACGATGATGAACATCATCGGCTGTATGGATAAGCCTTCCAAGGGGCAGGTGTTACTGGATGGTGTGGATATTGCCAAAGAGAACGCAAAGAATCTGACAACCATCCGCAGAGATAAAATTGGACTGATCTTTCAGCAGTTCTACCTGGTACAGTATCTGACTGCGCTTGAAAATGTGATGCTGGCGCAGTATTATCACAGCATGCCGGATGAAAAAGAGGCGCTGGAAGCGCTGGGCCGCGTCGGCCTTGGAGACAGGGCGCATCACCTTCCCAGCCAGCTCTCCGGCGGTGAGCAGCAAAGGGTCTGCGTGGCAAGGGCGCTGATCAATCATCCGGAAATTATCCTGGCGGACGAGCCTACCGGAAATCTGGATGATGCCAATGAAGAGATTGTGGTGGATCTTTTCCAGAAACTGCATGAAGAGGGCACGACGCTCGTGATCGTCACCCATGATCCGGAAGTCGGAGAGGTGGCACAGAGGCAGATTGTGCTGCGTAGCGGTAAGATCTCCAAGGAAACGAGAAACGAGCATTTTACCGGAAAAATCAGGTTCAACAACTAAGCGTTTGAGCGCCCGTACAGTGCCGGATGAACCGGAACAGAAGAAGGGGCGATTCAGAACTTGCAGCAAATCGGGATACCGTTGCAAGATCGAAAACGCGGAAAAGAGGAGAAATGAAAAGACGGATATCGATCTTTCTTTTACTGGGCATGACGAGTGCGGCTCTCCTTGCCGGATGCGGCGGGAAGGTCAGTTATAAAGACGGAACTTTTACCGGAAAAAGCGATCCTTATGAAAGCGAAGACGGCTCCGGAGATGCAGATGGTTACGGTGTGGTCAAGCTGACCATTAAGAACAACGCGATCACGTCCTGTGAATACAAGACGTATCAGCCGGACGGCACACCGAAGGATGATAAGTACGGCATGAAAGAGGGAGCAATTGCCAATAAAGATTTCTATAATAAGGCACAGAAGGCGGTAGCTGCCTGTGACGAATATGCTTCTATGCTGGTACAAAACGGCGAGTTGAAGGGAATCGATTCGATTTCCGGTGCGACTGTGAATTATAATGAATTTATGGATGCAGCAGGAAAAGCACTGGATCAGGCAAAGAAATGAGAAAGATAGGAAGGTTGTGTGGACATTTGAGCGGGATCTTGGCAGCGCTGCTGGTGCTGCTTGTTCTGCCATACCTGCATCAACCTTCCTTTCGCTTATTTTTGGAAGGGAAAAAAACGGATACCGTCAGCAGTGCGACCGTGCTTCTGGATGCACCGGGAGGAAATTTTTATATTCTGTTAAATCCAAAGCTCCATACCGATCAGAAGAAAAGAGAACAGTGGGTCGATTTTTTTCAGGGAAAAGATGTTTCCTTTATCTTTGAGGATCTTTCCTGTTCGGTTGCCAGAGCGGATTCTGCGGCGGTGGATATGGCAAAGAGCTTTCAGTCCAGACTGCCGCAAAATCAGATGAAATTGGTACTGGAAGACACAGCGATGCTTCGTTCCAGAGTACAGGCCGGGAAGTATGATGTGGTGCTTGTATCGAAAGAGTTTTGTGATGCTGCGATGAATCAGAAGCAGTGGAAGGGGATCCTGATTCCGTATAGTAAAGAGGAGGAGAAATAAAGAGATTGAGAAAGTGGAATGCCTTGATCAGCGTGCTGATTTTGGCTCTTTTTATCGTTCATGCGGTTTCAGGAACGTATCAAATGGCAGGCATTCTTCCGGGAGGCTCTTCCTTTCGTAAGGTGCTTGCCTTTGTGATGCTCGTGCTGCTGATCCTGCATGCCTTGATCGGAACGATACTGGGGATAGAAACCGTAAAAGCCATGAAGAAGAGCGGAGTCTTTTATCTTCGGGAGAACCTGGCCTTCTTTGCCCAGAGAATCAGCGGATTTGCCATGCTCCTCTTCATTCTGGTTCATCTCCTGATCTTTTATGTCAAAGATTCCCCCAAATTTGTCCTGCATGATTTCGGCGTGCAGCAGCTAACCGTCAGCATCCTTCTGGTGGCGTGCCTGGTCGTGCATCTGGTCTTTGGGATCAGGCAGCTTCTCATTTCTCTGGGCATCCGATCTTTTTCGGAAATCCTGGCGGATGTGCTTTTTGTGGTTTCGGTGGTACTGCTCCTGTCCGCCATTGGCTTTTTGATCTATTTTTACAGGTGGAATCTAGCATGGAGACCGTAAATATTGTAGGAGCCGGACTAGCAGGGTTGTCTGCGGCTCTGACACTTGCCAAACAGCATCAACCCTGCAGACTCATTTCCGTACAGGCATCCGAGCGGGCGCAGTCGGTGCTGGCGGAAGGAGGTATTAACGGTGCGCTTAACAACATGGGAGAGGGAGACTCCATTCTCCTGCATGAGGAAGATACGTGTCTGGCAGGCTGTCAGATTGCAGACGAGGAGGCAGTCAGAGGACTGACCGGGCATGCGCCTGCAATCATTCAGATGCTGGCGGACCTGGGCGTACCCTTTAACCGTCAGGACGGGAAGATCTTGCAGCGCTCCTTCGGCGGACAGAGAAAAAAGAGGACTGCTTTTGCCAAGAGTAGCACCGGCAAGATGATCATGCATGCGCTGATTGACGAGGTGAGAAAGTATGAGGTGCTGGGGCTAATAAGGAGATACCCGCATCATCTGTTTGAGGACCTGGTGATCAGAGAAGTGATCCTGGAGCAAGCGCAGAGCAGGAATCCGGAGCATTTGCATCAGGAGCAGGGCTCGATTCCGGAATATCCCCGGCAGGTGCAGGGCTCGATTTCAGAATACCCCCGGCAAGAGCAGGGAGGGGAGTTAAAAGAGAAGGTCTGCTGCGGACTTCTCATCCGAGATGTTTATACAGGCGAGGAAACGCGTTTTACGGGTCCTGTTCTCATGGCCTGCGGGGGAATGAACGGACTTTTTCCGTCCAGAACGACGGGAACCCTCATCAACAGCGGGAATGCGGCAGCTAAGCTTTTTGCAATGGGGGTGCGCTTTAGTAACCTGGAGATGATCCAATACCATCCCACGACGATCGCCATTGCCGGCAAGCGGTTGTTAATCAGTGAGGCTGCCAGAGGAGAGGGAGGAAGGCTCTTTGTGCGCAGAGCGGGAGACCCCTGGTATTTCATGGAAGAGAAATATCCGGAATTCGGCAACCTGATGCCCAGAGATGTGGTCTCCCGGGAAATGTATTTTGTCACACACGAGTCGTATTGTGAACCACAAGTTTACCTGGATATGAGAGGGATCTCCAAAGAGGTCTTTCAGAAACGTTTGTCCGATTTGCGAGCGGAACTCCTGCATTACGGGAAACCGGACCCGGAGAGGGAACCGATCCCGGTCGAGCAGGGCATTCACTACTTTATGGGGGGCATCGATGTCGATGTTTTCCATCAAACGAACCTGCGCTTTCTCTATGCGGCAGGGGAGTGCTGTTCGCAGTATCACGGTGCCAATCGACTGGGCGGCAACTCCATGTTGGGAGCACTTTATGGCGGACAGGTTTCCGCAGAGACCATTTTGAAAGAGGGAGAATCGTCTTTTCAATATGCACCGGAGGCAGTCGCTTTTTTGCGTGCGCATGAAGAATCCGCTTCTCGTCCTACGGAATCCGCTGCGAAGGACGATACATCCAGTACAGATCCGGAAGGGAGCAGATACGAAGAGGAGACGCCGCAAATCACGGCAAAGATGGCTTCTCTCTTATATGAGTCGCTGGGCATTATTCGGGAAGAAAAGTCCATGCGCCGTGCGTTAGAAGGCCTCTCCCTTTTGTTGCAGGAAGAAGGTCTAACCGAAACCGACCGAAATCGGATCATGCTGGGGGAAGCCATTCTGCGTAGCGCCCTCTTCCGTAAGGAGAGCAGAGGCGCTCATTTCCGGAGTGATTTTCCGGATAGGGACGAAGCCTTCTGCGGTCTGGTGACGGCGATCAAGAAGGACGGAAAGATCGAAATCGATATAAGGAAGAAAAGAGAAGATTCAAAAGGAAGGATAAAAGAGACGAAGCGGAATGAGACGTAAAGGGATGCAGGAAGGCACAAAAGAGATCATTTTCCATATCTTAAGGAGAGAGTCGGCAAATTCTCCTTCTTATTGGCAAAAGATTCCTTATCTGTGCAGGGATGAGAGTGAAACCGTTGCGTTTGCCCTGGAAAAAATCAATCAGGATCCGGACTATCTGGATCTGAATGGAAAGAAGGTCGGTAAAATACGTTGGCAGCGCAGTTGTCTGCAGAAAAAGTGCGGCGCCTGTGCGATGTTGATTAACAAACGGCCGTTTCTTGCCTGCGATACCTTTCTCAGAGAAGCAAGGAAGAGAAACGGAGTCATCGTGGTCGAACCGCTGCGAAAATTTCCGGTCATTGAAGACTTGCTCGTGGATCGTTCGGTTCTCTTTGAAAATCTGAAGACCATGCAGCTATGGATGAAAGACGGAAGCACAGTGAAAAAGGAGGACAGGGGGGAAGCGTACGAAGCTTCCAGATGCCTGCAGTGTGGATGCTGTCTGGAAGTCTGTCCCAACTTTATGACGGGAGGGGAGTTCTTCGGAGCAGCCTCCTTTGTACCCACAACGAGGTTGATTACAGAGCTTCCGAAGGAGGAGAGGGAAGAGCTTTCCTCCCTTTACCGCAGGCATGCTTATGATGGCTGTGGTAAAGCGCTTTCCTGCAAGAAGGTCTGTCCGGCGGGTATTGACACGGCGCATATGCTAGTGCAGTCGAATGCGCTGGCAGTTTGGAGACAAAGATGAGGGGAAAGCAGGCTCTCCCACGGATTGCCGTTTGTATGCTTTTGGTGGTGCTTGTTGCGGTTTTTCTTTTTGTGAGCGGTTTTCTTCGCAAAAGGAGAACCGTTTTTTTGACGGCAGTGCAGGCAAAACCCTCTGGAAGCAGCTCGATTGTGTTAACGAATCGAGAAGAAATCGTGAGGCAAATCAGACGTTCCCTGAAGCAACACGATCAGCGGATTAAGATTTTTTTTCATGCCAAAAAAGAAGCCATGTCTGACGTGGAACCGCTAACGAAGGGCTTGATGGAGGAGGCGCTTGCCGATACGAACCGTCCGGATGAGGGCGATTATCTACGGTTTCAGTACGGTGGTTATACCCTCTCCTACGGTCATAAGCCCTCCGGAGACGGTTATGATTATGCCTTGTCCATTGCGCCCAAATATTATACATGGCGCATACAGGACGAGCAGGTTACGAAGGAACTGGAAGAGATTCGAAAGGGGATGCATTTTCATTTTTTTACCTCGGACAGGGAAAAAATTCGAAAGATTTACGACTGGTTTTACGATCACGTCACCTATGACAGGGTACATGAAAAAAACACCGAGAATCACCTGAAAACCACGGCGTATGCGGCAATTTGTGAACGGGAGGCGGTTTGTCAGGGATATTGTGTGGCCATGTACCGCATGTTAAGGGAGGAGGGAATCGACTGTAGAATTATGACAGGACAGGCGGTAGATCCGAAGGAAGAAGGCACCGGGAGGTCAGCGAGTGAGAAGGGAGAGGGAAAGAGGCGGAACACGGAGTACCACTCCTGGATTCTTGTGAGGTTGGGTGATTTTTATTACAATATAGATGTGACCTGGGACAAGGAACTCGGCACACATGCGTATTATTTGCGCGGCAAAAGCTTTTTCAAGGATCACAAACCGGATGCGAAGTTCACCGAAAAATCCTTCACCGACAGATACCCGGTTGCGGAGGAGGATGCGGACAGGGGAGGCTCCAAATGAAGTTTGATTTTACCAGTATCTTAGATCGGCATGGAAGGGATGCGATTGCAGTAGATGGCATCGGAAGAAGGGGCAATGCACCGAAGGCACCGAAGGAGGGATTTGATGCCATTCCCATGTGGGTGGCGGATATGAATTTTCCGACTGCACCGAGCATTCAGAAAGCCATCTGTGAGAGAGTGGCGCATCCCTGCTTTGGCTATTTTCAGCCGAGCAAAGACTATTATGAGAGCATCATTGAATGGCAGCGCAGACAGAACGGAGTAGAAGGACTGAAGGCGGAGCATATCGCCTATGAAAACGGCGTCCTGGGAGGTGTTTTGTCGGCGCTTTCTCTTTTTTGTACCAGAGGAGACAAGGTGCTCTTACACTCGCCCACCTACATCGGATTTACGCAAGCACTGACGGCAAACGGCTATCAGATCGTTTCCAGTCCGCTCTTTGTGGATGAGGACGGCGTTTGGCGGATCGATTTTGAGGAGATGGAACGCAAACTTCGACAGGAGAAGATTCACGCTGCGGTCTTCTGCTCCCCGCATAATCCTTGTGGAAGGGTTTGGGAGAAGGAAGAGCTGGAACAGGTGTCAAGCCTTTTTGAAAAATATGAGGTCAACGTGGTTTCGGATGAGATCTGGTCGGATCTCATCATGCCCGGGCACAGACACCTTCCGTTTCAATCGGTCAGCGAATATGCGAGGATGCATACCGTAGCCCTCTATGCACCGTCCAAGACCTTTAACCTGGCGGGACTTGTGGGTAGCTATCACATTATTTACAATAAGACGCTGCAGGAGCGGATGGCAAGGGCGACGGCCCTTTCGCATTATAATGAGATGAATGTTTTATCCATGCATGCCTTAATCGGTGCCTATTCGGAGGAGGGAAGGGAGTGGCTTGGCGAACTGCTCTCTATCCTTTCCGGCAATATGGAGTTTGCCTGTAACTTTATGGAAAGAGAATTTCCGTATCTGCATGTCATGAAGGCGGAAGGAACTTATATGCTTTTCATTGACTGCAAAGACTGGTTGCAGAAAAAGAATCTGACGCTTGAAGATCTGGAGAATCAGATCTGGGAGGTGGGTGTCAGTGTTCAGGACGGAAAAATGTTTCATGGGGATACGCATCTGAGGATGAATCTGGCACTGCCGAAATCCCGTGTAGAGGAGGCCTTTTTCAGGCTGAAAGATCATGTTTTTCTGTAAGATTCTCGTGCACGGCGCTTTTTTGCTGTGCGTAGCCTAAAAGGAGTAAAGTCGGAAAACACAAGATATTGTTTTCACTATTGAAATAACCACAAATGATGGTATAATAAAAGCTGTAAGCGAGAAAGCATCCATTCGCTTACAGCTTTTTGCATAAGGGGGAGCAGGGACGCAAATGGCAAGGGGTGACAAGGAGGTATGGTATGCATCTGAAAATAGCGGGGTATCAGAAACATTCATCAGTGAACGGACCGGGAATCAGGTTCGTTCTTTTTGTCCAAGGGTGTCCGCATCATTGTCCCGGGTGCCAGAATCCGGAGACGCATGACCAGGATGGCGGACAAGAGGTGGATACGGATGAGATTCTGCAGGTCATCGCAGACACGAGGTATCTGGACGGGGTGACGCTTTCCGGAGGGGATCCCTTCCTGCAGGCGGAGGCGATGGCGCTAGTAGCGAGGGGGGTTCATGAGTTGGGCATGAGCGTCTGGGCTTATACCGGATGGACCTATGAACAGATTTTGGACGGTCAGGCAGGAGAAGAGGGGATCTCCTTGTTAAAAAACGTTGATGTTCTGGTGGACGGAAGGTATATCGAGTCCAGAAGGAGTGCGGACGTGATTTGGAGGGGGTCTTCCAATCAAAGACTGATTGATGTGGCAAGTAGCCTCAAAGAGGGGAGAGTGATTCCGCAGGATACAGCCGCAGAGAGGGAGCAGATCGCACTCTAATCGGGGGAGTGTTGAAACATAGAAGCAGGAATTGTGGAGGGAAGAAGGGGTATGGTAAGGTTGAAATCCGTTGTTAAGAGAAATGGTGAGGAAGCGCCTTTTGACGGTAAAAAAATTGAGAATGCAATCGCCAAGGCTTTTCTTGCTACCGGGGAAGTGGAAGTCAGAGATATTTCCACGATGGCAAGGGCAATCGAGCTGATTGTAAGAACCAATTTGAAAGATGTGGCGCGGGAAAAGCCCACCGTCGAGCAGATTCAGGATGCCGTCGAGCTGGCGCTGATGAAATGCGGGTACCAACAGACCGCCAAGGCATATATTCTGTACCGCTCCCAGCATCAGAAGGCGAGAGACACCAAAAATACGCTGCTGGATTACAAGAAGCTGGTCAACGGTTATATCGGGGCGGAAAAAGACTGGAGAGTGAAGGAAAATTCCACGGTCACCATGAGTGTCGGCGGCTTGATTCTTTCCAATTCCGGCGCTATAACAGCCAATTACTGGTTGAGTGAAGTATATGACGAGGAGATTGCGCAGGCACATCGCAGTTGTTTCCTGCATCTGCATGACCTTTCGATGTTGACAGGATACTGCGCCGGTTGGAGTCTGAAACAGCTGATCAAGGAAGGGCTTGGCGGTGTCGTCGGCAGGATGACAAGCGCACCGGCGAAGCATCTGTCCACCCTCTGCAACCAGATGGTTAATTTTCTGGGCATCATGCAAAATGAGTGGGCCGGCGCACAAGCCTTTTCTTCCTTTGACACCTACCTGGCGCCCTTTGTAAAAGTGGATCACTTAAATTACGAAGAGGTCAAACAGTGTATCCAGAGCTTTATTTACGGAGTGAATACGCCTTCCAGATGGGGAACGCAGGCGCCGTTTACCAATGTCACGCTGGACTGGACCGTTCCGAAGGATATGCAGGAGCTAAAAGCCATCATTGGTGGCAAGGAAGTCGATTTTACTTACGGAGACTGCAAGCAGGAAATGGATCTGGTGAACCGGGCATTTATTGAGATTATGATTGAGGGAGATGCCAACGGTCGAGGGTTCCAATATCCGATTCCGACGTATTCCATTACCAGGGACTTTGATTGGGGAGAAAGTGAAAACGCAAAGCTCCTGTTTGAAATGACGGCGAAGTACGGAACCCCTTATTTTTCCAACTATATCAACTCGGATATGGAACCTTCCGATGTCCGTTCCATGTGCTGCAGGTTGCGGCTGGATTTGAGAGAGCTCAGAAAGAAGGGAGGAGGGTTCTTTGGCAGCGGAGAATCCACGGGATCCATCGGCGTGGTGACGCTCAATCTCCCGCGGATCGCTTACCTATCCGAAAGCAAAAAACAATTTTTTGCCCTGCTAGATCAATATATGGACATTGCGGCCAGATCCCTTTCTGTCAAGAGACGGGTGATTACCAGACTGCTGGATGAGGGACTCTATCCCTATACCAAACGTTATCTCGGGTCTTTTACCAATCACTTTTCCACGATCGGGCTGGTCGGGATGAATGAAGCGCTTTTAAATGCGGTCTGGATGAATGGCGACCTGACGAGCGCTTCCGGAAGAAAGTTTGCAAAAGAAGTGCTGCAACACATGAGAGAGCGGCTTTCCGATTATCAGGAAGAATATGGGGATCTGTATAATCTGGAAGCGACGCCTGCCGAATCCACGACCTATCGTTTTGCCAAACATGATACGGAGGAATTTCCGGACATCATTACGGCGGCAAAAGAGGGACAGGCCCCCTACTATACCAATTCCACTCACCTGCCGGTAGGCTTCAGCGATGATATCTTCGATGCGCTGGAGATGGAAGATGAGTTGCAAACCATGTATACTTCCGGCACCGTCTTTCATGGTTTCCTTGGAGAGCGCCTTACCGATTGGAAGAGCGCCCAGGTTTTGGTGCGCAAGATTGCGGAAAATTTCCGGCTGCCTTATTATACCCTGTCTCCCACTTATTCTGTCTGCCCGGCCCATGGGTATCTGGCAGGAGAATCTTTTACCTGCCCGGTTTGTGGAAAGGAAACGGAGGTTTATTCCAGAATTACCGGATATTATCGGCCGGTAAGAAACTGGAACGAGGGGAAGGTCTCTGAATTTAAGAATAGAAAGACCTATGAAAAATGGGAGACAGCCTCCTCCGAAGAGAGAAAACAGTTGTTTCCTCTTTTGCTGACGTCCAGAACCTGTCCCAATTGTAAGGTGGCAAAAAAGCTGCTGAGTGAAGCCTACTTTGCGTTTCGTTCGGTTCTGGCGGAGGAAGAGGAAGGTGCGGCGCTTGCAAGGAAATACGGGGTTGCCAGCGTCCCGACTCTTTTCGTGCCGAAGGCGGACGGTTATCAAATTTATCAGGGGATTGCAGGGGTACAGGTATTCCTAAGGGAACAGAGGAGGCCACGGCAGGCGGTTGCTCTGTAAGCCGGAGGAGGACGGATTCAGGCGAACCTATCCGTTACCGGTTGCCTTACCAATACATCGCGGTTGTTCAGGCATAGGGATGATCCTTATGCCTGTTTTTTTGAGTTTTGACATAGGGTTCCGTCATTGGTATGATGTGGTGGGTGCCGGGGCGGAAGGGGAAATTTTTCTGCGGAAGTACCTGTAGCAAGAGAGGAAGATACCGTTTCAGGAGGAATGAGATTATGGGATTAGTCAGAGCAGCAATCAATGCGGCCTCAGGCGTTTTTGCAGATCAGTTTAAAGAATATTTTGCCTGCGACGCCCTGTCGGATGAAGTGTTGATGGCAAGAGGCGCACGCATGAAGGGAGGAAGAAGCGCCAACAAAGGAGATGACAATATCATCACGACCGGATCCATTGTAACGGTCGCTAACGGGCAGTGCATGATGATTGTAGATCAGGGAAAGATTGTTGAATTCAGCGCGGAACCGGGCGCCTTTACCTATGACGCCTCTACGGAGCCTTCCATCTTCTGTGGCGATTTCAAGGAGGGGGTGCAGAGATCCTTTGAGAGCTTCGCCAAGCGTTTTGCTTTCGGTGGGCAGAATCCGAAAAATCAGAGGGTCTATTATTTCAATACCAAAGAGATTATCGGAAATAAATACGGGACGGCAACGCCGGTTCCCTTCCGCGTACTGGATGAACGAGCGGGAATCGATATGGATATCGGTCTGCGTTCTTTCGGAGAATACAGCTATCATATTTCTGATCCGGTGCTGTTTTACACCAATGTTTGCGGCAATGTGGAGGACGAGTACAGAAGGCAGGAGCTGGATTCCCAGCTGAAAACAGAGCTGCTCACCGCCCTGCAACCGGCTTTCGCCAAAATCGGGGCCATGGGCATTCGTTATTCGGAGGTGCCGGCGCACACCATGGAGCTCGCGGACGCTCTAAATGAGGTTCTGAGCAAGAAGTGGAGAGAGAAGCGTGGCATCGAAATTGTTTCTTTCGGTGTCTCCAGTATTACCGCCAATCCGGAAGATGAAAAGACGATCAAGGAGATGCAGAAAACGGCGGCGCTGCGGGATGCTTCCCTTGCAGGAGCGACCCTGGTCGGCGCCCAGGCAGAGGCAATGAAGGCGGCTGCTTCCAATCCCAATGCCGGACCTGCGATGGCCTTTATGGGAATGAACATGGCGGCGCAGGCAGGTGGCGCAAACGCAGCGCAGTTCTATCAGATGGGAGGACAGGGCGCGCCGATGCAAAACCAGAATCCGCAGCAGCCGGCGATGCAGCCACAGCAGAACGCGGGAAATATGCAGCAACAAGCAGCTGCTACGTGGACCTGTTCCTGCGGAACAGTCAATACCGGTAATTTCTGCGGAAATTGCGGAAAGCAAAAGCCACAACCGGCAGCCGGATCATGGACCTGCTCCTGTGGAGCGGTGAATACCGGTAATTTCTGTAACCAGTGTGGAAAGCCCAGAGCCTAAGCACACGTCTGATTCAGTAGGAGAAGCCCACAAATGACGTAAGGACGCTGTTTGTGGGCTTCTGTTTATTTTTTTAGCAAAAAAAGAATCTTGACATCTGAAGATGTAAGATTCTTATAGTAGCTCGTACGGGAATCGAACCCATGATTCCGCCGTGAGAGGGCGGCGTCTTGACCTCTTGACCAACGAGCCATCTTTCTATCACTGCCTTGTTTACGGCACCTGACTACTTTACTACATGCAGAAGAAAAAAGCAAGGGATATTTTGAAAAAAGAAAAAAACGTTGTATGATGAAACAAGTGTAAAAATAGGAGTCGGAAAACAGTGGATCGGAAGGATCAACAGAAAGGTTGAATGAAATGAAAAGAATTGCACTGAAACTAGCTCATGTAGGAATCAATCCGGATAACCCGGAGGAGATGAATAAGATGAGGTTTTTCCTTCGTGATGTACTCGGCATGGAAGAAACAATGGAAACGCCGGTCTCGTGGTTTGGCATGGACGGTAAGGCAGAGCTGATGAAGCAGGAGGGAAGAGGCAGGAAGGGGCATCTCGGCTTCTACACACCGAACATCAAACAGGCGATGGCGGATTTAGAGGAGAGAGGTTATACCTTTGATCCTGCTTCCGCCAGATATACAGAGGATGGTGCCCTGCAACTCATTTATTTAACAGAAGAAATCGACGGTTTTGCCATTCATTTGACGACGATGGAATAACAGGTGCCCGGTGTGTTTGATATTTGGAGTGAGAGCCGGAGCGCTCCCCTCCTCATTCCTGTTTAAAACGGGAGAGGTCGCTTTCCGGCATCAATTCTTTTCCGATGATGGTTACCATTTCCGTCAGCTTCCTGTAATCTTCATCGGAAAAGCGTTCTTTGCATCGGGCAACAACGGCCTCCAGATAAGTGGAATTGATATTGTAGTATTCCAGATACTTCCTGGTGGGACGCAGGTGATACTCCCTCTGGTCTTTTCTGGATTGCACTTTTTCCAGATATCCCTTTTGAATCAGGCTGCTGACCCGGTAGGCGGTGTTCGGAGCAGAGATGTTCATCATGTGCGAAAACTGGGAAATAGTGGGTTCTCCCAGCGCCATGATGCATTCCATGCTGAAGGCTTCCACCGTTGTCAGCGTGGCCTCCCGTCTTTCAAAGCGGGAAAAAATGCGCATATAAAACTGGATTCTGAATTTTTGCAGAATTTCATTCAGCTGTTGACTGAATGCATCCGGGGCGTTAGAGCCCTCTGGCTGGTTGGTCATAGGACCCGTGTCCTCCCTTTCGGCAAGTAGCTGTATTTCTTATTGGTCGGCAATGGCGAAAAGCAGTTCCGCAAAAGCGACAACTTTTCCGTTGACAGTCGCTTTTGCACTTCCGATTCCCACAGGACCGTCCTGTCTGGTCAGTTCACATCTTAATTCCAGAACATCGCCGGGTTTCACCTGCTTCTTAAACCTTGCCTTATTGACCCCTCCAAAGAGTGCAATCTTGCCGCGGTTTTCCGGCTCGCTCAAAAGGGCTACCGCACCACATTGCGCAAGCGCCTCCAGGAGCAGGACACCGGGCATGATCGGTTGTCCGGGGAAGTGACCCTGAAAAAAGGGCTCGTTTATCGTAACACATTTGCGTGCAATACACCATTTTCCCTCTTCATAATCCAACACCCGGTCGATCAGCAAAAAGGGATAACGGTGGGGGAGAATCTGAAGGATTTCCTCCAGGTTCAGCTCCTTTGCTCCTTCTCTCACTTCTTTAGGCATTCCTGTCTGATTTCCATCTGTGTTTGTCATCTGTCATTTTCCTCACATTCATGATTTCATCAATCTGCCTGATTCTTAAAAATCAGGCAGGCATTGTGGCCACCGAAGCCCAGGCTGTTAGAGAGGACATAGCTCAGATGCTTTTTTCTACCTTCATTCGGGACATAGTCCAGATCCAGTTCCGGGTCCGGAATCTTTAGATTTGCAGTCGGAGGTACAAAAGAATCCTTTAAGGCAAGGCAGGAAAAGACGGCTTCGATTCCTCCTGCGCCTCCTAACAGATGTCCGGTCATGGATTTGGTGCTGGAAACACAAAGCTCATAGGCATGCTTGCCGAAGACTTCTTTAATCGCAGCGGTTTCTCCCGCATCGTTCAGAGCAGTGGAAGTGCCATGTGCGTTGATATAGTCGATCCGGTCTTTGGAGACAGAAGCATCTTGCAATGCCAGGTTCATGCAGGCGGCACCCCCTTCTCCATTTGGAGAGGGAGCGGTGATGTGATAGGCGTCACAGTTGGTACCGTAGCCGACGATCTCCGCATAGATTTTGGCGTTTCTTTGGATGGCATGTTCTCTCTCTTCCAAAACCAGGATGCCGCTTCCTTCCCCCATGACAAAACCGTTTCTTTCCTTGTCAAAGGGAATGCTGGCACGGTCTTTGTCGGTGGCATGCGATAAAGCTTTCATTACGGAAAAGCCGCCCATGGCGAGGGGGGTGATGCTGGCCTCTGTTCCGCCACAGACGATGAGCGTTTCATAGCCGTCCCTAATGCGGTGAAAGGCATCGCCTATGGCGTTGCTGCCACCTGCACAGGCGGTGACGGGACAGGTGCAAATGCCCTTTAGACCATGCTGAATGGCAATGCGGGCGGCAGCCATATTCGAGATCACCATCGGAATGAAGAAGGGAGAGACACGTTCAAATCCCTTCTCCAGTCCCTTCGAATGTTCGCTCTCCATCACTTCGAAGCCGCCAATGCCGCTGGAGACAATCACGCCGAAAGAAGCGGCTTCGCTTTCAGCTGCCCTGGCTTCATAGGGTTTTTGTCCCTCTGATTCGGAGAGGAAACCGGAATCGGCAATCGCTTCTTCGGCAGCATAAAGTGCAAACTGTGTAAAGCGTGCCATTCTTCTGGCTTCTCTTTTATCCAAACGGAGAGAAGGATCGAAATTCTTCACCTCGCCTGCAAGTTTGACAGAGAAACCGGTTGTATCGAACTGGGTGATTGCTCCGATGCCGACTTCTCCGTTTTTGATCTTATCCCAGCTTTCCGTCACACTGTTTCCTGTTGGATTGACGGTTCCCAGTCCGGTTACGACCACTCTTCTTTTTTCCATTTTCTTAAACCCCCATGGCGCCGTCTACGCCGATTACTTGACCACTGATGTAGGAAGCCTCTTCCGAAGCAAGGAAGGCGACCAAAGAAGCGACTTCTTCCGGGCGCCCCTCTCTCTTCATCGGGATGCGGGAGAGGGTGGCCTCCTTGGCATTCTCCGTCATGGCATTTGTCATATCTGTGGCAATATAGCCCGGTGCGATGGCGTTTGCCGTGATATTTCTGGAAGCCACTTCGATGGCAATGGATTTCGTGATGCCAATGATACCGGCCTTGGATGCCGCATAATTGACCTGCCCCGCATTGCCGTGGACACCTGCAATCGAGGAGAGGTTAATGATTCTGCCGAATCGCTGTTTGACCATTTCCCTGATGCAGAAGTGGCAGGTGAGATAGGTTCCGCGCAGGTTGGTCGCAATAACCCTGTCAAAATCCTCGGGATGCATCATGGCGAGCAACTGATCGGCAGTGATTCCGGCATTGTTCACCAGGACAGAGATGGTTCCCAGTTTTTCCGTGACATTTTGAATCATAGCGGAAACTTCCTCTTCCTCTGCCACATTTGCCCGGTAGGTCATGACAGTGATCTTCTCGTTTTCCTTCCTGCAGGCAGAGGCGGTTTCCCTGGCTGCCACTTCATTTCCTGCATAATTGATGCACAGATGGTAGCCTTTTTTGGCAAGCATCAAACAAATGGCTTTACCGATGCCGCGACTCCCTCCTGTTACGAGGGCTGTTTTTTGGATTTGTTTATCCCTAGGCATGGGATCTCGTTCCTTTCTTAATCAATGGTGGATCGCTTTTGATCTCGTTCGTACGTTTTTGTCTGTAGCGCTATCTCGTATGTAAGTTTTATCTGTAGCGCTGTCTTGGTTATAAGTTTTGTTTGTAACGTTATCTCGTTCTTAAGTCCTTGTCTTGCAGGAGAGAAGTGATTTCCTCAACGGTTTCCAGCGCTTCCAGGCGGTAGTTCTCCTGCCCCAGGGCTTTTGCCGTTTTTTTGACAAAACCGCTGATCGCCCTGCCGGGTCCTACTTCAATAAAAACGGTCACACCGAGAGCAAACAACTTTCGGATGGTCTGCTCCATGCGGACAGGAGATTGTACCTGACGCACCAGAAGGTCGGAGATCGGGATCCCTTCCGTATTCAGGTCGCCTAAGCAGTTAAAAAGAACCGGAATCTGTTCTTCAGCAAAGGGTTCTGTCCGGAATCTTTCTTTCAAGGCTTCTCCGGCAGGATGCATCAGGCTTGTATGGAAGGGACCGCTGACGGAGAGAGGAATACAGCGCCTTGCTCCCTTTTCCATGGCAAGTGTAGAAGCCTGATCGACTGCTTTTTTTTCACCGCCGATCACGATCTGACCGGGGCAGTTGTAATTGCAAATAGAGACAATCCCGGCGGAGGAAGCCTGGTTGCAACAGTCCTGGATGTCTTTCTCATCCAGATTCAGGATTGCCGTCATGCCGGAGGAAATCCCCTTTGCCGCATCCGCCATGGCCTTTCCTCTGAAAGCCGTCAGTTCGATGGCGGCTTCTGCAGAGAGTACCCCCGCATGAGCCAGGGCACTGTATTCCCCGAGGGAGAGGCCGGCAGTGTAATCACAGAGGATACCGCTATCTTTTAATACTCTGGAAACGCCGGTAGCGAAAGCAACCAGACAGGGTTGCGTATACTGTGTCTGAAGAAGGAGATCATCGGGATTTTCAAAGCACATCTTCTTCAGGTCAAAGGGTAAATTTGCGTTGTCAAATACTTCGCGAAAGGCTGGAAAACGTTCGTATAGGTCTTTTCCCATGCCGGTGTGTTGAGAACCTTGTCCTGCAAATAAAATAGCTGTTTTCATGTGGAATGCTCCTCAAGCAAGTGAAAAAAGTGATTAAAACGGCAATCCTGTGGTTTAAAACGACAAGCCTTCGCAGAGAGAGGCAAAAATCTCAGAAAGCGGCCGGATCGCAGAAAGCTGTCCGCAAGTTTGCCCGCTCATCAGGGAGCCGGTTTGGATATCGCCGTCAAAAACGGCGCGCCTGAGAGAACCTAAGGTATACTGTTCCAGTTCCATTTTCTCCGCTCCCGCTCTTTCTTTCTTGATATATTCTCGTGCCATCTTGTTTTTGATGATTCGTACCGGCGCCTGAATGCTTCTGCCTGTGACGACCGTGTCAGAGCCCTTTGCCTTGAGCAATGCGTTTTTATAGTTTTCATGAATCGGGCATTCGGTGCTGACCAGCAGGCAGGTGCCGACCTGTACGCCACAGGCGCCGAGATCGAGAGCTGCCTTCATCTGCCTTTTATCGGCAATGCCGCCAGCCGCAATCACCGGGATTTTTACGGTATCGCAGACCTGGGGAACGAGTGTCATGGTCGTCATTTCTCCGACATGACCGCCGCTTTCGTAGCCTTCTGCGATGACGGCATCTGCACCAAGGTCTTCCAGATGTTTCGCCAGAATGGGTGCGGCAACCACGGGGATGACCATGATCTTCCTGCGCTTGAAGGAATCCATGTACTTTCCGGGATTCCCTGCACCGGTGGTTACCACCTGGATGTTTTCCTCCAGAACCACCTGGACAAATTCATCGATCAGCGGATGCATCAGCATCAAATTGACGCCGAAGGGCTTGTCGGTTGCCTGGCGGCAGGTTTGGATTTCGGACCTTAGTGATTCTGCATCCCGGATTCCGCCGGATCCAATCAGCCCCAGGCCTCCGGCGTTCGAGCATGCAGCAGCGAAGGCACCGGTTGCAATATTGGCCATACCACCCTGAATGATCGGATATTTGGTGCCAAGAATCTGATTTAAGTATTTCACTGTATCGACCTCCTTTTTATGCGATGGTCAAAATGACGCCGCCCCAAGTCAGCCCCGAGCCGAAACCGACCAGCATCAGCTTCATCCCGCTCCTTAACATCCCCTTGTCATACATTTGCGCAAGGGCAAGCGGAATGGAAGCAGCAGAGGTATTTCCAAGAGCTTCCATGTTTTTAAAAAACTTGGTGGGATCATAGTGCCCTTTTTTTACCACATGATCAATGATCCTGCTGTTAGCCTGGTGGCAGACACAGAAATCCAGATCATCCATACGCAGATGAGACATCTCCAGTAAATGGTTGATACAGAAGGGAATGGTCTTGACTGCAAAGCGGAAGACCTCTTGCCCATCCATCCGGATGAAATTCGGAGAAAAACCGATGTGATTGCAGGTAATCTCCGTTCCGCCTCTGGCGCCCAGAAAGGGAAAGTAGGGGGAATCGGCTCTCTCCACAACAGCAGCGCCCGCACCGTCACCAAAGAGCACACAGGTGGAGCGATCTTCCATATTGAGAAGCCTGGAGAGCTGCTCGGCACCGATGACAAGAGCATACCTTGCGCCGGATGTTTCTAAAAGGCCTCTTGCTACCTCCAGAGCATACAAGAAACCGCTGCAGGCTGCGTTGATGTCCAGAACGGGAATGCTTTCGGAGAGCCCGAGTTCCGACTGAAGGATGCAGGCACAGGAGGGAGTGGCGTACCTGGCGGTAATGGTTGCAACAACCAGAGCCCCGATTTCTTCCTTTGCGATTCCGGAACGCTCCAGCGCCTGCCTGGCTGCACCTAGAGCAAGAGAATTGGTATTTTCCTCCTTGTCAGGATCGCAAAAGTATCTCCCGTGAATCCCCGTTCGTTCATAGATCCATTCGTCGCTGGTGTCGACCATTTTTGCCAAATCGTCATTGGTTACATATTTGGATGGAAGTAAGGAGCCAAAGGATACGATTCTTAATCCCTTCATACGGCATGCTCCTTTCTGGAAAGGGAGAAATGTTTTTTCTCCGGTGCACCGATTTTGCGGAATTTCCGATGACGGTCGGCGATGAGATCACCCTCGCTGTGCCCAAGGAGACCGTGCAGCTGTTTTTCCAGCGCTGCATCCAGTTTGTCATAAAGTGCGCCGGGATTCAGTTGGGCTCCTCCTAGCGGTTCCGGAATCATTTCATCCACAATCCCGGAAGATTGCAGATCCTGCGCGGTTAGCTTCATCATCTCGCAGGCTTCTTCATGCCTGCCGGCGTCCTTCCAGAGGATGCTGGCAAAGCCCTCCGGAGACAGCACGGAATAAACTGCATTTTCCAGCATCAGGATGCGGTTGGCGACAGAAAGGGCGAGTGCGCCGCCGGAATTCCCCTCCCCGGTGACCACGCAGATCACAGGGACCTTCAGTCTGCTCATGGCGGCGAGGTTTTTCGCAATGGCTTCTCCCTGACCGTGCTCCTCGGCTGCCTTTCCCGGATAAGCCCCCGGCGTATCAATGAAGGTAAAGATCGGTCTGCCGAATTTTTCTGCCTGCTTCATGATCCGGAGTGCTTTGCGGTACCCTTCG
Source organism: Lachnospiraceae bacterium (assembly GCA_015258065.1). Lineage (GTDB taxonomy): Bacteria > Bacillota > Clostridia > Lachnospirales > Lachnospiraceae > Butyrivibrio. The sequence continues at coordinate 48,815 of JABZIZ010000016.1, forward strand.
GGTCTGGGCATACCGAAATTAAAGCGGATATTGTCTTCTGCGGAGTGACCTTTGCGGTGGCCGACCACCGTGACGGGAATTCCCTTATATCTGGCGATTCCCCCATAGATGCTTAAATCCTCATCATAGAGATGATCTCCCCTTTGTTCAAAAAAATCGGTAAACAGGGCATCCACAATATCATCGATATGCGGGCGCATGATATGTCTTGCCAGGTAGACTTTGTCTGCGGGCGTAAGATCACGGCAACCTGACAGAAGTGCGCTTCTCCTGCTTTTTAATTCGCTTCGTTCTTCTTTTCCCGCTTTTTCCATTTCCTGGCGAATTTTATATTCTTCTTCCAGAATCTCTCTGATCATGCGTGCCTCCCCTCTTTTTGGTGCAATTTCAAAATTTTGATCAGCGTATCTCTCATTTCATTTCGGGGGACAATGGCATCAATAAAGCCATGCGCCTCCAAATATTCCGCCCGCTGAAAATCCTTCGGAAGTTTCTCTCCGATGGTCTGCTCAATGACGCGGGGTCCCGCAAAGCCGATCAGAGCACCGGGCTCGGCAAGCGTGATGTCGCCAAGAGTGGCAAAAGAGGCAGTCACACCTCCGGTTGTGGGGTGGGTCAGATAGCTGATGAAAAGTCCGCCTTTCTCAGAAAATTCCTCGATGGCAGCCGCCGTTTTCGCCATCTGCATAAGGGAAAAAATACCTTCCTGCATTCTGGCGCCCCCGCTGGAAGAGAAAATGAGGAGCGGTGTTTTCTTTTTTTCCGCATATTCAATGGCTCTGGTTACTTTTTCCCCGACCACCGAGGACATACTTCCCATAAAAAAGCGGGAATCCAGTACGACCACGGTCACACGAATGCCGTCGATACGTCCGTATCCGGTAATGGCGGATTCTTTCAGACCTGTTTTTTTACCGACTTCTTCTGCCTTCTCCGCATATCCGGGAAAGTGAAGCGGGTCGTTTACACCGAGGGCAGAATCGATCTCGTGGAAGGTACCGGGATCGAGTATCAGTTTTAAACGGTAGTGTCCGCCGATCGGACGGTATTTGCCGCAGAGCGGGCAGACATATAAATTCTGTTTCCAGGCGGTCTTCAGTGCACGACGTTTGCATGCAGGGCAGTTCACGAATTCCGGCGCATTGTCCAGAACCGCTTTCATCGGATTGATGCTACCGCCGCTTTCCACTTCCGCCTTCATCTCCATAGTGGAGGAAGCGTAGAGATCTTTTACTTGATCAACGATGTTCATGGATCTTTCCTCTTTCAAATATTTAAAAAAATTGAACGATATGGCTAAAAATTATGGACGCCTTCTGCGTCCATAAAAGAGAAGTTTACGCGTTCTTCTGAATGTAGTCGAAGATATCGCCGACGGTCTTCATCTTGGCAAGTTCCCCGTCTTCAATCTTCTTGCCGGTTGCATCTTCTAAAGCCATATGCAATTCGACCAGATCCAGAGAATCGGCCTCCAGATCATCCATGATGCTGGCTTCTGGTTTGACCTGATCTTCGTCACAGCCTAAAGTTTCTACAATGATGCTTTTTAATTTTTCAAAATCCATGGGGTTGCCTCCTGTTTCCGTTTGACTGCACAGCTTTGTGTTCTCTTGCAGTTCCGATTTACGAGAATCATCATAACAGTTTTTCGGGTGTTGTCAATAACTAGTTAAAAAATTTTAATTAAACGAGATGATACGGTTTTGGATACGATGTGATGCGGAAATTGCAGAAAACGATGTTTTTCTGTAAACTGAACACAGTGGAATTTCCGCAGAGCATAGCCTGCCATCCTCTGTCTCGCGCAGAAGAAGCTGGTAGAAGAAGCGTGCGCGGAGGAAAAAAGGAACGAAAGAAACATATAGATATAGAAGAGAAAGTAGCAGAAAAGCAGCTTCGAAAAAGTAGCTTAGCAGATAAAGGAAAACCTATGGATTCTTTGCAAACAAAGCAATTTCGTAAGAACGAACAAATTTCGCTGAAGATCGAGGACCTCACAGAGGAAGGAGCGGGAGTAGGAAAGGTGGACGGCTTCCCTTTTTTTGTGAAAGACACGGTACCGGGGGATGTTGTCGTCGCCTCTGTGACCAGGGTAAAAAAGAATTATGCCTTTGCGCGACTCGTTCAAATCGTTCAGCCTTCCAGGGACCGTGTGGATGCACGCTGTCCTGTTGCGAAATCCTGTGGCGGTTGCCAGTTGCAAGAACTTTCTTATGAACGCCAGCTTTTTTTTAAGGAAAATAAGGTGCGCAATCATCTGATCCGCATCGGTGGTTTCGAGGCGGAAGAAGTAGATGCACGGATGCACAGGGTGATCGGGATGGAAAAGCCCTTCCGGTATCGGAACAAGGCGCAGGTGCCCTTTGCCACAGACAAAGACGGGAGGCTGATTTGCGGTTTCTATGCAGGGCGAACCCATGCCGTCATCCGGATGCAGGACTGTGCGATTGGAATTGCAGAGAATGAACAGATCCTAAAGACGATCCGCTCCTATGCCGAAAGGTTTCATATCCCTGCATACAACGAGCAAACCGGAAAGGGTGTACTCAGGCATGTACTGATCCGAAAAGGCTTTCATACAGGGCAGATCATGGTTTGCCTGGTCATTCACCGGAAGGAAGAAACGTCTCTTCCGCATCAGGACCAGCTGATTACGGAACTGGTAAAAATCAAAGGAATGGCTTCCATTTCCTTGAATTATAACCGGAAACAGACCAACGTCATCATGGGAGAAACAGGAAAGACGATTTGGGGCAGGGACGTGATAGAAGATACACTTCTGGATCTGCGCTTCCTTATATCACCTCTTTCTTTTTACCAGATCAATCCGGTACAGACCGAAGTCTTATACAAGACGGTGATTTCATGTGCGGCTTTACAGGGAGACGAGACAGTTTGGGATCTTTATTGTGGCATCGGCACCATCTCTCTTGCACTGGCGGCTGCCATGCGTGACAGGAAGAACGAGGGCGGTCGTGTATTTGGCATTGAGGTAGTGGAACAGGCCGTGCGTGATGCCAGAGAAAATGCGCAGGCAAACGACATTCAAAACGTGACTTTCTACGAGGGTAAGGCAGAGGAACTTCTTCCAAAATTGAAGGGAAAAGAATTGCCGCCTCCGGATCTCATTGTAGTCGACCCGCCCAGAAAGGGATGCGCGCAGGAAACGCTGCAGACCATGTTAGAAGCAGAACCCGGACGCATCATCTATGTCAGCTGCGATTCCTCAACGCTGGCCCGTGACCTGCGTATCCTTGTGGACGGCGGTTACCGCCTGCAACTGGTGCAGCCCGTCGACATGTTCCCGCAGACGGTGCATGTGGAGACGGTGGTCATGATGTCAAAAGTGGCACCCAGTGAGTAGATGACATGCTGAAAATAAAGGCTTGTTTTAAGGCTATCGTTGGCTTGGAGTAAGATATCACTTAAGAGCTTATAAGAAAATCGGATATGAAATATGCAATAATGTTATTGTCGAAAAACAGAATACCAATGCTATTTTTGATATAGATAGCTATGAAAAAGATCTGCTGGAGGCTAATAAGGAAATTATTATTTCCAGCCCCGGATTAAATCACGCCAAGGTGGATACTTTTGTAAGACTTTTAAAACAGAGACAGGAAGATGGAGTTAGGATTACGGTAATAACCCTTAATCCGGAGGGATATCCGGAAGAAAAAATTGAGGATACAAAAAGACTTGTAGAGATACTTAAAAATTGCGGTGCCAACATTAAGCTTCAGGAGCATATGCATGAACATTTCGCTATCATAGACGAAGAGATAGTATGGTATGGAAGTATGAATTTTCTATCACGAGCGAAGGTGGATGATAATCTTATGCGTGTAAAAAGTAAAGATGTAGCGCAGGAATTATTGGAAATAAGCTTTGGATAAGAAATATGCTAAGCTTCTATGCTACGTTCCTGATTCAGGACGCACTGCGTCCTAAATCAAGCTGGGCTCATTATCGAACCCTAATGAAAATTCCTGATGAAAAAGATCTTGAGTTTTACATGGAGGCGAAGAATTAAAGAATTATATGGAAACGATGTCATATAGTAGAAAAATGTCAATTGTTATGAAAATCAGGAATTAAAAGCCTATTGATTATCCATAGCTTGGGAAATTTATCTGCTTGACAATATAGGATAAAAACTATATTATTTTATTAGGAGTTTGGAATGAAGTTTGAAGTAGAATTTTATGAGACAAAAAATGGGATTCAACCGGCGAGGGAATTTATTCTTTTACAGGAAAAAAGATTTATTGCTAAAACCCTAGAAATGATACAACTTTTACAAGATAACGGATACCAATTACGTGAACCTTATTCAAAAGCTCTAGAAAATGGTATCTTTGAATTGCGAATAAAATTGGGAAATAATATTTCAAGGATTATGTATTTCTTTTATGTAGATCAACATATCATTCTTACAAATGGTTTCATTAAAAAGACACAAAAGACTCCTCGAAATGAAATTGAGAAAGCAAAAAAATATCGGGCAGATTATATGGATAGAAAGGAATCGTACAATGAGTAGAAAGTTTGATGATTTTCTTCAGGAACAACTTCAGGATCCTGAAATTCGAAAAGAATATGAAGCTCTTCAGCCGGAACATACAGTTATTCAGGCTATGATTGATGCCAGAAAGAAATCCGGAATGACACAAAAAGAGCTTGCAGAGATAACCGGTATTGCACAAGGAGATATTAGCAAACTGGAACGTGGTAGTGCCAATCCATCTATTAGGACGCTTCAGCGCTTGGCAAAAGGAATGGGAATGATTCTTAAGATTGAATTCACTCCGGAGCAGGTATCGGCAGTGAAATAGTTTTCAGGATATGTGAAAGACAGAAATTTTCTTGGAATAGACAGTTTGAATGTTGCAAGAAATTTCTGTCTTAACTTTTATTATCAGTTGTTATCTATTGTTTACCAATGAGGGTAGCTTTACTTGAAGATATAACACTGGATGAAGGCGGAGACGCTGCTCTATGTGGCACTGATTGGATATATCCACTATGAAGCGCCGGAGAACGAGCAGAACTTCGCAACGCTCCTTGAAATGCTGAACAGCATGGATGTGCGGAAGGATGATGAAGAGTATCAGAATCCGGTAGACATGATGTTTGAGGCACTGAAGAAAAAGAACTCGAACCACTTTGCGGTAAGGCAATATGTCAAGTTCAAGATGGCTGCCGGCAAAACCTTAAAATCCATACTCGTGAGCTGCGGAGCCCGTCTTGCACCCTTTGATATTCAGGAAACTCGTGACATCACGATGTATGAAGAACTGGAGCTGGGAGACAGAAAGACGGCGTTGTTTCTGCTGATGTCGGATGCGGATTCCACGTTCAATTTCCTGATCAGCATGATCTATACGCAACTGTTCAATCTGCTGTGTGAGAAAGCGGATGACGTGTACAGCGGAAGACTTCCGGTGCATGTGCGCTGTCTGATCGACGAGTGCGCGAACATCGGTCAGATTCCGAATCTGGAGAAGCTGGTGGCGACGATCCGCAGCCGTGAGATCAGCGCCTGCTTGGTGCTTCAGGCGAAGTCCCAGCTGAAAGCGATTTACAAGGATAACGCCTATACCATTGTGGGCAATATGGATTCGCATATTTTTCTTGGCGGCAGCGAGCCTACTACCCTGAAAGATCTGAATCAGGCACTCGGCAAGGAAACGACACCTACAACACCGGCGAGAGCAGGGGCAGAGAGCAGTCCCACTCGCTAAATGATCAAAAATTAGGCCGTGATTTGTATCTGTCGATGAGCTTGCGGTTCTGGACGGCAGTAAATGCATCCTGCAGCTGCGTGGTGTAAGACCGTTTCTTTCCGAGAAATATGACCTTACCAAGCATCCTAACTACCATCTGACTTTCGATGCGGACAAGAAGAACACTTTCTATATCGAAAAATTTCTGTCCCGGAAGCCGACACTTCATTCGAAAGACCAGTACACGGTGGTCAAGCCGGATGAAGCGAACTGACAACTGAATATGGCTCCCGTTCCGGCAGCGAAGAGCGCAGCCGGATATGTTCCGCCCTCTGTTTCAAAAAGCAGGGGGCTTTCTTTGTGCCGGTAAGGAGTCGGCAGGGCTTATGGATTCCACAAGCTACCGGCGAGGGCTCCCGACAGATAAGCCCACCCTGCACAGCGTAGGAGAAGCAGACAACTACCACGACAGACAACAGCACAGCAGCTGCATTTACAACAAAAGCAAGAATGGAGGATAGAAACCTAGGGACGCCGGATACCGTTGGCAGCTGCTGGAAGTCACCAATCCCGCTTGGGTTTCAAAAATCAATATGGCTTTTTTCAACAGCGCAGTAACCGTACTTCGGACCCTCGTGATCGCACTTGGCGCAGGCCTTGGCATCTGGGGCGCAATCAACCTTCTGGAGGGGTATGGCAACGACAATCCGGGCGCAAATGCTCATGTACGGTAAGGAAGCAAGCAACCGAAAACAAGAGATAGACCGCCAGCACTACACTATTCCGAACCAAAGACCAAAAGATAAGCATTGTGGGAAAATCTAAACTTTTGGATTTTCCTACAATGCCGACTACGGCGGAATCCTTCCCACTCCTTATATCTTTATTTCCGTATACATTGAATTTGTATTTAGTAAATGCTATAATGTCCCTATTCAAATTATAAATGTGTTGAATTAGTTACATGTACATATTTTTTGTGCCGCATAAATACCCTGTTGAGGTTGTCGTTCTTTGTCCAGATGTGGAAACAATAAAAGGAAGGGAACGATACAGGGAGAAAACAGGCTATTCCGGCTTTACGGTTGAAACCTTATACGATACATTTATGCAGACAACACCACGGATCGGCTTTTGGCTGGACAATTCCAACCAAACACCACAGCAGACAGCAGAAACCATTCTGAACGCCAGAAAGTCGGTATGATTGTTACATATAAGGGGAAGAAAAATTTCTTTTAGGTACTTTCTTTCCTAAAACTAATGTGATATAATAGCATCATTCCAAAAAAGGAGTAAAAAATATGCGGCAAGGTATTCTTAAATAAAACTATAATCAAATAGTGGGAACAAAGGATTATGATAGTCCCTTTTGTGGGGGCTTGGTTTTTTGTACCCAATTTAAGAATACTTTTGCCTTATCAATTTTGACATATCCGAAAAACAGCAATCACAAACAGGTGTATGCTGTATATGTGTATGTCCGCAAATTATAATCCCCAGTGGTAAAAGTA
>JABZIZ010000017.1 GCA_015258065.1 Lachnospiraceae bacterium
GGATAGAATAGAAAGAGTCGCGTGAAAGAGCCGTGTGAAAGCATTATGCGAAAGGTTCGCGTGAAAGCATTATGCGAAAGAGTTGCGTGAAAGAGCTTGCATCGGTAGAGCGAATCGAATGGAAAGGATCAGGGTGAGAGAGTTGCACTCATCCGATGGGACGTATGACACAAAATAGGACGGAAAAAAAGAAAATTCTGCTTTTAGCAACCGGGGGAACCATTGCGTCCAGAAAATCGGATCACGGCCTGAAGCCACAGATTAGGCCGGAGGAACTGCTGCGGTATCTTCCGCAGGTGGAGGCAATCTGCGAGGTGAAGGCCGTCCAGATCCTGAATCTGGATAGTTCCAATATGGAGCCGAAGCACTGGAAGAAGATGGTGCAGGCCATTGCAGATCGTTACGAGGACTATGACGGCTTTGTGATTGCACACGGTACGGATACCATGGCATACACGGCAGCAGCGCTTTCTTATATGGTGCAGAACTCAAAGAAACCGATTGTCATCACAGGGGCGCAGAAACCGATTGATCTGGAAATCACCGACGCCAAGGCGAATCTCCTGGATTCCTTCCTGTATGCGTCGGATGCGCTCTCGCAGGGGGTACAGATCGTGTTTGATGGAAAGGTCATTGCAGGTACCAGAGCCAAAAAAGTGCGCTCGAAAAGCTATAATGCGTTTTCCAGTATCGACTTTCCCTATCTGGCGATCATTCAGGACGGCAAGATCATGCGGTATATTCCGCCGGTTCCTTTCCTGGAGCCGGTGAAGTTCTTTCATGAGCTGGACGATAGCGTGTTTCTGATGAAGCTGATTCCAGGCGTTCGCCCCCGAATCCTGAAAGAGGTATTTGAAAACTACCACAGCATCATCGTGGAAAGCTTTGGCGTTGGCGGGATTCCGAGTTCCATTGCAGAGGAGTTTTATGGCCTGTGTCAGGAGTACCCGGATCGGCTGGTGGTAATGTCCACGCAGGTGGCGCATGAAGGCAGCGATATGACGGTGTATGAAGTCGGCCATGATATGAAAAAATACTGCCGTTTTCTGGAATCCTATGACATGACGCTGGAATCCGTGATCGCCAAGGTCATGTGGATGTGTGGCAATCTCGCAAGTCTTGGCGGGAATCCGGAAGAAGTTTTTTACCGGAAGATCAATTACGATCTGATCTTCGGTCAGGACCGAAAGCCATTAGCGTAAGGATTCTTTTAATGGGCTGCCTTTTTACTGCAGAACCTCGATGGTGGACGGCAGAACTTCTCTGTTGGCGATGGGGTTTCCGGCGATGTTTACCTTCTTTAAATGAGGCAGGTCCAGCAGAGGGGTGAGATCGGAAACGTAATTATCGGAGATGTCCAATTCTTCCAGATTCTTAAGACCCTTGATGCAGTCCAGGTTTTCCAGCTTGTCGCCGCTTAACACCAGCTTTTTTAATGACTTAAAATGGGGGAGAAAAGACCCGGCGTTTTCCGAGAAATTCTGACTCTCGTTGTCCACGTTAATGATCGTGGCCTTGTTCAGCGTCAGGCTCTCTACCGTATGGTCGTCTTTCATCTTCTTTAAGGAGACGGGCACAAGCGGATTGTTGACTGAGGTGCTATCGCCAAGAGGCGGTTTGACGATGATTTCCTTCGCTCCGGTTCCGGCATAAGCAAGACCATAATCTCCGTAACGATTAAAGGGAGTGCCGATATAGGTGAGCTTTGCAAGGGAAGGCAGTTCATGAAGGACACTTCCCAGATCCGGATCGGTCTGACCGGAGATACCGCTGCCGTAGATGGTTAAATCGCTTAGCGCCTTCATTCCCTTCATAAAAGACGCACTATATTCCATAATATAATTGTTCATGACGAGCTTTTGGATCGAGGGCATGTGGGCGACCTGCTTCCTATCCCACTCATAGATGTCGATCTCTTTCAGTGCGTGCAAGGAGTGGAGATCCGGAATGTCGTAGGTATGGTAATTCAGCTGGAGTCTCTGGAGGGAGGAAAGCGTCGGTAAGACGCTCACATCCTCTAAAGACGAGCAGTTGATGTCCAGACTGTTTAAGGACAGATGCCCCTTCAGACCGTCCAGGTTGAGGATCGGCACCTGCTTCAGTGTCAGAGACTTTAGATTTGGCATATTTTTTACAAAATTCAGATCTTTCAAATTTTGAAGCTGGCTTAGCCGAAGGGATTCGATCTGCGGCATGCCGCTGAGAACGGCAATATTCTTGACCGGTTTCTCGTAAGGCCCTTCGATCGAGAGATCCGTGCAGCTACTCAGGGTAGAAAGAGGAGAGAGATCCAAAACGGTTTTATCATCTTCAAAAATGGAGAGATGAAGCGATTGCAGTTTGGGAAAGCTGCGCAGAAAAAGGAGACCGTCCGCATCGAGGTCACTTACGGAGACGGACAGGTGCTCCAAAGAGGAAAAGGCTTTAAAAGGCGCATCCGGATCTGATTTCGCATCGGAATTCTGCGCCTCCTGCGTATCCGCCTGGTCTTCCATCAGATCCTTATCTAACAGCACGCCGTCCAGACTCTTGATCTGTGTGGGGTTTGCAAAGAGACTTGCAAGGGTGTACAGGTCTTCGTGGTCTGCAGAAAAATATTGCAGCTGCGTCAGGTTCTTCAGGTTCTGTACCCCTGCGTCTTCACCATAGAAAAAGGAAACATCACTGCCGATCGACAGGGATTTCAGTCCGGGAAAGACCTGCAGGTCCGTTTCGTCGATCTGCTCGGTTGCCTGGAATTCGAGCGTCTTCGGATCCTGCGGGGTCCCGTCATTCCGGATTTCTTTTGCATAAAGAAATTGCCATTTCTTGGAATCGTCGGAAGAAGAGGAGCCCACCTTGGTAATCTCGAGATAAGAGAGCGAAGCAAAATCCTCTTTGGTGATCGCAGAGAGTTTTTTGCCAAAAGCCTTTTCTACAAACTGTTTTATGACGGGATCCCTCGGAACGGTACGAAAGTCCGCGGGTGCGCTCTTTCCGGAGACGGTGGGAGTAGGAGAGGTCTCCTGTTTGACGGCGAAGAGGAACGAGAACGGGATGAGACCGCAGGCGATCAGGACGCCGATCAAAGGGACCATAACGGCGGCCTTGACATTCGAAGCCTTCTGCCTTGCGGTTTCCTGAAAGCGGTTTCTACGCTCGTTCTCCCCGCCCAGATTCAGGTTGTCGATATGGATGTTTTGGGTGATATTCGGTTTGTTCGGCTCCAGATAAACCTTGGTGCCGCAGTATTCACAGGTGACAAAGCCCTCCTTCATGCCGTCCGGAATATGCAGTGTTCCGTGGCAGTTCGGGCACTCGATTTTGGTAACTTGCACGTTTCCCCCTCGCTGGATCAGCTCATGAATGATCGGTAGTAGCGTAATCAGTAGTAGAGTGTTTTTCTCACCCATTGTAAGCCCAATCGGGTAGATTCGCAATCCGGGGCGAGCTCCTTTGATTTCAGAAAGCAGGCCGGTCAGCACCTTCCCTCTCCGGAAGGGGCAGGATGTGACGATCGGGTGACTGTTAACGTAAAAAGGGGGGCTGCCGCAACATCTATTGCGACAGCCCCAGCAAATGTTCCAAAAGGATGTTCAGATCTTAAATCTTGCCACTTCCTGCTGTAAGCCGGTGGCGATTTCCGCCAGACTTTCGCTGGCGCCGGAGATATCTTGGATGGCCTGGACCTGGGTGTCCACGGAGGCGGAGACTTCTTCGGTTGTTGAAGCGTTTTCCTGTGCAACGGCAGAAAGGTTGCTGATGATCTGTGTAATGGAGCCGTTTTTCTGCTCAATGTTTTCCGCTTCCTGCGAGACTTCGTGGACAATTTCCTTGCTCTTTTCCAGGGCGTCGGAGATTTCATGGAATTTTTCGCCGGTTTCCTGCAGCCTCTTTTCCTGATCCGAGACGGCCTGTTTGGTGATGTCCATGGTATGAACCGCCTTCTTGGTCTGTTCCTGCAGGGCGGTAATGGTCTTCTTGATATCTCCCGTAAAGCCTGCGGACTGTTCTGCCAGCTTCCTGATTTCTTCGGCGACCACGGCAAAGCCCTTGCCGGCTTCTCCTGCTCTGGCAGCTTCAATGGCGGCGTTGAGCGCAAGCAGGTTGGTCTGGTCGGAGATCGACTGGATCATATCGCTGGCGCTGGAGATTTTGTCGGCACTGTTATCGGTCTGCGTGATAATCTCGGCAATCTCTTTGGAAGATTCTGTGACCTTGTTGGTGGCTTGGGCAAGTTCCTCCAGACTCTGGTTGCCTTCGTCCTTTTTCTCGTTGATCAGTTCCGTGGACTGATCCAGTTCCTCTAAAACGGACATCATCTGCTTCAGGAGTTCATTGGAGCCTTCCACATTCTTTGTGGCATCCTGTGTATCCTCTGCCTGTCCTGCAGCGCCCTTTGCAATATTTTCTACCGCATTCGCAACGCTTGAGGAGGAGGCGGAGGCGGACTGGGCGGTCGCCGACAGTTCTTCTGCGGTGGCGGCGGTATTCTGCGCATGGTCGGAAATTTTGGAAATAATGTCTTTGATGTTATTTTTCAAAGTCTGAGTCGCCCGGTAAATATCGCCCACCTCATCCGCTCTTTGGGAATAATCGGTGGAGGGTTCCCTGGTCATATCGTAATCGGCCATGTGCAGGAGGTCGGTCTTGATATCGTTGAAGTTGATCGCTACCCGTCTGGCAAAAACCAGATAGATGATGAACACACCGAAACAGATTAAGAGTACCGTGGTCAGGATGAGATAGCGTTGCAACTCGTTCAGATTGGCATACAGTTCGTTTTCGTTGATGGCAACGACTGCCAGATATTTTCTACCTTCCACATGGGAGAGGGCGCCGACCCTTTTTTTACCGAACCAGCGATATATTCCCACGTTGTCGGTGTTTGCGTCAATGTTTTGTTTAAAAAAGTCGACCGCTTCCTGGAAGCTTTTGTCCTCCTTGCTCTTCTCCATCAGGTTCAGCCCCGTATCGACCAGGCTGTGATCGGTATGACCAACCAGGTTGGTATCATAGTCGTAAATGGCAATATTTCCGGATTTGCCCCAAGAGAATTCGGAGCACATATCCGATACGAAGTCAATGCCGATGATGCCGGCGAACACTCCCTGCGGTTCCTTGCTGTCCGGGGTATAATAGGGCGTTCCTACAATAAAAATCTTTTTTCCCGTGACCTTATCGGTAGAGAAGGGAGTGGTGTAGGTTTTTCCCTGCATCGCTTGTTTATAAAACTCCTGGTCTTTGACGTCAAAGTAATCCGCCCCCTTCGTGAGATTCTTGCCCTTGCCGTTTTTATCGGATTTGTAAAAAGCAATGAATCCAAGTTTCTTGGCCCTGGCCTCGAAAAAGCTGATCATGACGTCTTCGGAATAGGTGTTGTTGGTCAGGATGGGATTGGCCGCCAGTTCCTTGACGAAGTCTTCCTTGTCCGACATTTCCTCAGAGAATTTCTCCGCCGTTTGTTTGGAGATCACCATCATATCGGTGTCCACCTGGTCCAAAAATGCCCTTTTGGACAGGATGGAGCTGATGATCAGAATGATGCCGCAAATCAGGCTGATCACCAGAAAACCACCGATCATAATCAAAATCTTGATGCTCTTTACCCTTGATTTTTTCATGTCTGGAAGACACTCCTTTCCATGGCGCTTCTGCGGACGAGAGCAGAAATTCGAAATCGGTTCGTGTCTTCTATATCGGCGAAAACAGCGTTTGCTCTTAGAGAAAGTCTCGGGGAAGGGTGGGCTTTTTTGCTTGCGTCTTGCGCTTTCTGCACCTATAATAAATAGTTAGGTATCGCTGTCAAAAACGAGCTCATTCTCTTACAAGCCTGCTTGTAGGAGAGCTTTTGTATTTCTGACAGGATCATGAGGAGTTTCATTTGAGTAAAAGAGGATGGGAGAGGTTCAGTGATTAAAGTTGCCATTTTGGGACACGGCACCGTCGGTAGCGGCGTGGCGGAAATTTTGACGAAACATCCGGAGAGAGTTGCGCATTCTGCCGGGCAGGAGCTGGAATTAAAATATATTCTGGATCGCAGAGATTTGTCAGGTGATCCGAATGAAGAGAAGGTTGTGCGGGAGATCGACACGATTTTGGAAGATCCGGAAGTGAAGGTGATCTGTGAGACGATGGGGGGCGTGGAACCGGCTTTTTCTTTTTCCATGAAGGCGCTGCAGAGGGGAATCAGCGTTTGCTCCTCCAATAAAGAACTGGTAGAGGAAAAGGGAGCACAGCTGGTTGCCTATGCAAGAGAACACCACTGCTCCTATCTCTTTGAAGCAAGCGTGGGAGGCGGCATCCCGATTCTCCGCGTTTTGCACGATTCCCTCGCGCATGAAGAGATTGAATCCGTGAACGGGATTTTGAACGGCACGACCAATTATATCTTAACCGAGATGAAGAGGGAGGGGGCGGATTTTGCCGCTGTCCTTTCGCAGGCGCAGGAAAAGGGGTATGCGGAGCGCAGTCCCGAGGCGGATATTGAGGGAATGGATGCATGCCGCAAGACGGCGATTTTGGCCTCTTTAATCAGCGGGAAACGGGTGCGGGCGAGCGAAATTCCGACCACTGGCATTACCGCGATCACCGGCGTGGATCTGCAATATGCGGATGCATTGCACATGGAGCTCAAACTTCTGGGGAGCATCCGGCACCAAAAAGGGGAAATCGAAGCGATCGTTGCTCCTTTCTTCATCCCGCAGGAGCATATACTGGCAGCGGTGCATGGAGTGTACAATGCGGTGCTGGTGCACAGCAATCATCTCCTGGATACCTTCTATTACGGGCAGGGCGCAGGAAAAGAAGCCACGGCTTCCGCAGTGGTGGCGGATATGATTTTTGCCTCGCAGCACGCAAGCAGCCACATTCCGGTGAATCTGACGGAAGAGGAAGCCAGGGTGTGCAGCAAGGAAGAAACGTACCGACGTTTTTTTGTCAGAGCGGATGCTTCTTCCGCTGCGGCTGCGGCGCAGCTGTTCGGACAGGATCTTACGGAAGTGAAGGTGGAGGAGATCCGGGATGAATTTGCTTTTCTCACGGGAAGCATGTCAGAGAGCTCCTTCTTAGATCAGTACCGGGCGCTTCCGGGAGGCAGAGGCTATTTTCGCATTCTCTCCTAAGGGAAACAGAGGCTGTTTTTACGTTCTCTCCTAAGGGAAGCGGAGGCTGTTTTTACATTCTCTCCTAAGGAAAAATGGAGTGAAGATGTGAAAGTGGTCATGCAAGTGGGCGTATTAGAAATTTTACAGACATCATAAGGCAGAATAGATGAAAAAAGTAGTAAAATTTGGAGGTTCCTCCCTGGCAGGGGTGGAGCAGTTTGAAAAAGTTGCCGACATCATTCATGCAGACTGCGATCGTCGATTCGTGGTGCCGTCCGCACCGGGCAAAAGAAACGACTCGGACAGCAAGGTAACGGATCTGCTGTATCAGTGCTATGCCATGGCGGAAGCGGGAGAGGATTTTGAAACGGCGCTTTCTGCGATTCGGGATCGGTACGAGGAAATCATTGACGGACTGCATTTGCAACTGTCGTTAGAGGATGAATTTCAGACGATTGCCGAGAATTTCAGACAAAAGAAAGGGAAGCATTATGCGGCCTCCCGAGGGGAATATTTAAACGGGATTCTGCTGGCTGCCTATCTGGGTTTTCCCTTTGTGGATGCGGCGAAAATCATCCGCTTTGACGATGAGGAGGAATTTGAGGCGGAAAAGACGCACCGCCTGGTGAGAGACTTGCTTTCCTCCATGGAGTGTGCCGTCATTCCCGGCTTTTACGGGGCAAAGGAGGACGGCAGCATCGTGACCTTCTCCAGGGGAGGCTCGGACATCACCGGCTCCATTATCGCCAGAGGGATCCATGCGGATGTATATGAAAACTGGACGGATGTTTCCGGTTTTTTGGTAGCGGATCCGCACATCATCCGACATCCGGAGCGGATTGAAACGATCACTTATCTGGAACTGCGGGAGCTTTCCTACATGGGGGCTTCGGTTTTGCATGAGGATGCGATCTTTCCGGTAAGAAAGAGGGGGATTCCGATCAATATCCGGAACACCAATCATCCGGAGGATGAGGGAACCTGGATTGTAGAATCGACCGCCAGAAAATCCAAATACACGATCACCGGAATTGCCGGCAGAAAAGATTTTTGCTGCATCAATATAGAAAAAGACCGGATGAATTCCGAGGTCGGTTTTATCAGAAAGGTGCTGCAGGCGTTCGAAGATCAGAATATTTCCGTGGAGCATGTACCTTCTGGTATCGATACCATGACTGTTTTTGTGGGGCAGGAAGAATTCATCGAGAAGGAGCAGAGCATTGTCTCCGAGATCCACCGTCTGGCAAAACCGGATATGTTGGAGATCGAATCGGATCTTGCGCTGATTGCCGTCGTCGGCAGGGGAATGAAGAGCGAAAGAGGGACAGCCGCAAGGATTTTCTCCGCACTCGCCCATGCCCATATCAATATCCGGATGATTGATCAGGGTTCCAGTGAGATGAATATCATTATCGGGGTGGAAACCAGAGATTTTGAAAAAGCGATTGAAGCCATTTACAGCATCTTTGTACTGACACAGGTTTAATACAGGAAGACAGGAAGGATCAGGGGGAATGGATACAAGGGAAACGGGATATATCGAACAGCTGGTACTCAACAGAGAGGATCGCAGAATGCAGTTTCTCTCCGTCTTTCTGATCGTTTTGGGAATCGCCTCTCTGATCATTCTGCTGCCGATCTCTTTGTTGTTTTTGCTTTTTACGGTACTTTGCTTTGTAGGGGCTTATCTCGCTTCATCCAGACAGGTGGTGGAGTACGAATACCTCTATTTTGACAAAGAAATCAGCATCGACCGGATTTTAAACCGCGCAAGGCGCAGGAAGGTCGGAGCCTATACGCTGGATCTCATGGAGATCGTGGCGCCGGAGCACTCGCACACCCTGGATCCCTACCGGGAAAAGAAGGGAAAGGTAATCGATTGCAGAGGTTCTTCCGATGAAGAAGGTGCAAGGAATTACATAGCGGTTTTGACCAATCAGGAAAAACTGCTTTTTACACCCGGCAGGGCAATGATTGATGCGATGCGCCAGAGAGAGCCACGCAAGGTGAGGTTGGATTAAATCACTCCCCCTCCGGGAGAGGCCGGAATACGATTAGGAAGCATACCAGAGGAAAAAAGACATCTTGTCGGGAAAGGAGAAAAAATGGGGAAAATCATTGGCGAAGGAATTACATTTGATGATATTTTGTTGGTTCCTGCCTATTCGGACGTACTGCCGAATGAAATTGACGTCAGCACCCAGCTCACCAAGAAGATTCATCTGAACATTCCCATGATGAGCGCAGGAATGGACACGGTCACCGAGCATAGGATGGCAATTGCCATGGCACGTCAGGGAGGCATCGGCATTATTCACAAGAATATGTCGATTGAGCAGCAGGCGGATGAGGTCGATCAGGTGAAGCGTTCGGAAAACGGCGTCATCAGCAACCCTTTTTCCCTGACACCGGAGCATACGCTGAAGGATGCGGATGATCTGATGTCCAAATTTCGCATTTCCGGTGTGCCGATCACGGTGGGTAAAAAGCTGGTTGGAATCATTACGAACCGTGATCTGAAATTCGAGGAAGATTATTCTCAAAAGATTTCCGATTGTATGACCAGTGAAAATCTGATCACCGCCAAACAGGGGATCACCCTGGAAAGTGCCAAGAAGATCCTTGCAAAATCCAAAAAGGAAAAGCTTCCGATTGTGGATGACGATTTCAATCTGGTAGGACTCATTACGATTAAGGACATCGAGAAATCGGTAAAATATCCGCTTTCTGCAAAGGATGCACAGGGGAGACTGCTCTGCGGAGCGGGAGTTGGCATTACCGCGAACGTCCTGGATCGTACTTCCGAGTTGGTGCGTGCCGGGGTGGATGTGGTGGTGCTGGATTCCGCACACGGACATTCTGAAAATGTCCTGCGCTGTGTGCGCATGATTAAAGAAAAATTCCCGGATTTGCAGTTGATCGCAGGGAATGTGGCGACGGCAAAGGCAACCAGAGATCTGATCGAGGCAGGGGCTGACTGCGTGAAGGTGGGAATCGGTCCCGGCTCCATTTGCACCACAAGGGTGGTGGCAGGCATCGGTGTGCCGCAGGTTTCGGCTGTGATGAACTGTGCGGAAGAAGCGGACAAGAGCGGGATCCCGGTCATCGCGGACGGCGGCATCAAATTTTCCGGAGACATTACCAAGGCTCTGGCGGCAGGCGCCGGCATCATCATGATCGGCTCTCTTTTTGCAGGTTGTGATGAGGCGCCCGGCGACTTTGAATTGTATCAGGGAAGGAAATTCAAGGTATACCGCGGGATGGGTTCGATTGCGGCAATGGAAAGCGGATCGAAGGATCGCTATTTCCAGGAAAATGCCAAGAAACTGGTGCCGGAAGGAGTGGAAGGGCGCGTCGCCTATAAAGGGACCCTGGAGGATACCATCTTCCAGCTCATTGGAGGTTTGCGTTCCGGCATGGGGTATTGCGGCTGTAAGAATATTGTGGAACTGCAAAGGAAGGCGGAATTTGTCAAGATATCACCGGCTGCTCTGAGAGAGAGTCATCCGCATGATATCCATATCACGAAAGAAGCGCCGAACTATTCGGTTGAGGAATAAAAGAAGACTTCTGACCTGTATCGCACACCCCTACGGGAGAAGATGAATATTCCATGGAGCAGAATCCGTTTTTAAAGGGAAACTTCACCGAAGAACAGACACAGATGCTGGAAATGTGGCAGGATCATTTCTGTCAGCTGACCGGCGTTTGCGTCTGTGCTTTTGATGCTGCCGGAAATCGGCTCACCAGGCTTAGCGGAGAAGCGGAAGACCGGAAGCGGATGGAAGAAGTGGTGTCCATAGACCGGATGCGGATGATTCACAACCGGATCCTGCAAAGCCCCTTGGAAGATCAGGCGGTGGAAAACACGGAGGCCGCCAACGTCAAGCTGGCAGTAGCGGCGATTCGGGACGCACAGAGGCGGGTGATCCTTGATTTTGTTGTGATTGCCGTGTGTTCCGGAGCGGAGTCTGCCGATCTGCCCGTGACCAGACCGATGTTGGAAGGGGTGAAGAACTGCCTGTCGCAGGAGAAGCTGATTGCGGCGCTTGCGCTGATTCGCAGCACGATGTCTGCAGTTTTGGAACTGTTTTTTGACAAGGCAGAGGTCTTGCAGCAAAATGAAAATTATCGTAAGAATCAGGAAGAGATGAACCTCCAAAAGAGGCAGGCGGAGGCGATGACAAAGATCGTCTCTTTCCTGGATTCGGATGAGCCGATTGACAAGATCATGGAGCAGGAGATTGCTCACATCGGCTCCTTTTTAGGGCTTTCTCATGCCTTTGTGATGCACCTGCACAGGAGCGATCCGTTGATTGATGTGAGTCTCCAGTGGTGCGCCGAGGGAGAAAGTGATATTTTTTCTAGGACCAGGGATCTGGAACATTATTGGTTTCTCAAAGAACCTTCGATTCAGGTGATCTCCGGGGAAGCGCAGATAACGGCAGCGGAAAGGGAAACTCTGGAGAAGTTAGGCATCCGGGCGCTTGCCGTCTGCCCGGTGCAGGTCAACGAGCAGCCCGCCTTTTACGCCTGTTTTGCGGAGTGCAGAAAAGAACACGTCTTCCGCACCGTGGAAATCAAATTCTTAACCGATGCGATTCGTATCCTGCAAAATATCATTACAAAGAGAAACCAGCGTAATTCCCTGGCAGGTTCCTATGCGGCGCTGGAGTCCATGCTGGACAATATCGGCTCTTCGATTTATGTGAGGGATATCGAGACCAACCGCCTGCTGTTTGCCAATCGGTCGCTGCGAAGTCGCTTCTCCAAAGAATTAAAGGAAGGGACGCTCCAACAGCTCTTTGAAGGCGGCATCCCGTCGCAGAGTCATTCCGGAAACTGTGAGATTTATCATGAGGATCGCAACCACTGGTACGATCTCTATTATACCCGCATTAAGTGGGTGGACTACCGGCCGGTTTTCCTCTGTGCGATCTATGATGTGACCGAAAAGAAGGTCTACCAGAGGAGGATTGAACAACAGGCTTACACAGACTTCCTGACAGGTCTTTATAACCGCATGTGCTGCGAAAGAGACCTGGTGAAATACATTGAAGAGGCCAAGCGAACAGGGAGCAAGGGCGCCGTGCTGTATATGGATCTGGATGATTTCAAGCATATCAATGACGGACTTGGACATCAATACGGTGATCTGCTTCTGAAATCCATTTCCAAGGCGCTTTCCGAGACCGTCGGCATCCATAATAGCTGTTACCGGATGGGCGGAGATGAATTTGTCATCATTGTTCCTGCCAGAAGCTATCATCTCTTTGAAGAGATCATTGCCCATTTGCAGGATATTTTTTCCAGGCCGTGGCTGCTAAAGGATACCGATTATTACTGTACTATGAGCATGGGAACCGTGGATTTCCCGGAGGAAGGGACGACGGTGACCGAGCTGATCCAGAAGGCAGACATTGCCATGTACGAAGCGAAGAAGTCGGGAAAAAATCGGATTGCCAAATATTCCGATAATATCCAGACCCATTCCAGCAAGAGACTGGATATGGAAAAAAAGATGCGGGACGCTTCGCTTCGTGATTACGATGAATTTGAGGTCTATTTCCAGCCGATCGTGAATGCGCAGGAGGAAGGGACGCCCTGTGTCGGAGCAGAGGCACTTGCCAGATGGAATTCCAAGGACGGTTTTGTACCTCCTTCCGATTTTATCCCGTTGGCAGAATACCTGGGTCTGATCAATCCCATCGGCAATCATGTATTAGAGGTGGCCTGTCTTCAGTGCAGGGAGTGGAACGACAGGGGGTATCCGGACTTTACCATCAACGTCAATCTATCGGTGGTGCAGCTCTTACAGCCGGATATCATTGATGTCATTAAAAATGCCATCGAAAAATCCGGGATCCGTCCATCCAATCTCACCCTGGAAGTGACGGAGTCGTTAGCAATCAATGACTTAGACCGCACGAAGTCCATTTTGAAGAGCATTAAGAATCTTGGGGTGAAGCTTGCACTCGATGATTTCGGAACCGGTTATTCGTCTTTAAATAATATCCGTGTCCTTCCCTTTGATATCATCAAGGTAGACCAGAATTTCGTCAAAGACCTGACGGAGGATTCGTATTCACAGGCTTTCATCCGAATGATTGCAGAACTGGCGGATGCCATTTCAGCCGATATCTGTGTAGAGGGAATCGAGACGGGGCAGCAGCTGAAGGTCTTAGAAGACATGAAGGTCAAGTTCATTCAGGGATATTATTTCAGTAAACCGATTACGAGAGAAGCATTTGAAAAAAAATACATCCGCCCCGTTTCAGGCGTGGCGAAGGAGAACAGAAAGAAGTCGGAGGAGCAATGACAGAAGAAGGCAAAAGCAGAAATTTTATTGAAACGGAAATCGACAAAGATCTGGAGGCGGGTGTCTACGATCATGTGACCACCAGATTTCCACCGGAGCCGAACGGTTTTTTACATATCGGTCATGCCAAGAGCATTTTATTAAATTACGGACTGGCGAAGGAATATGGCGGAAAATTCCACCTTCGATTTGACGATACGAATCCGACGAAGGAAAAAAGCGAATACATGGATGCGATCGTCGAGGATGTAGAGTGGCTGGGTGCGGATTTCGGAAATCAGGTGCTGCATGCTTCGGATTATTTCGTAGAAATGTTTGAAGATGCGCTGAAACTGATTCGGAACGGGAAGGCTTATATTTCCACCTTGACACCCGAAGAAATCAGGGAGTACAGAGGAACCCTCACGGAAGCGGGAAAGGAAGATCCGGGCAGGGAAAGAAGCGTGCAGGAGAACCTGAGGATGTTCGAGGAGATGCGCGCAGGTAGTGTGCCGGACGGAGAGCGGACACTGCGAGCTCGAATTGATATGGCGTCTCCCAACATCAACATGCGGGATCCGATTCTCTACCGGGTTGCACACATGTCCCACCCCAAGACGGGCGAGAAGTGGTGCATCTATCCGATGTATGATTTTGCACACCCGATCGAAGATGCCATTGAGAAAATCACGCATTCCATTTGTACGCTGGAATTTGAAGATCACAGACCGCTGTATGACTGGGTGGTGAGAGAATGCGGTTATACGCCGGGCGGCCCGAGACAGATCGAATTTGCCAAGCTCTATTTAACGAACGTGGTCACCGGCAAAAGATATATCAAGAAGCTGGTGGAAGAACAAATCGTAGACGGGTGGGACGACCCGAGGCTCGTGACCATTGCTTCTCTTCGAAGAAGAGGGTATACACCGGAATCCATTCGGATGTTTGTGGAACTGGGAGGTGTATCCAAGGCAAATTCTTCCACGGATATCGCCATGCTCGAATACTGCATCCGTGAGGATTTAAAATATAAGGCTCCCCGTATGCTGGCGGTCCTGGACCCGGTGAAACTCGTGATTGACAACTATCCGGAGGGACAGACCGAGATGCTTGAAATCGAGAACAACAAGGAAGTTCCGGAAATGGGCAGTCGTCAGATCCCGTTTGGAAGAGAACTGTATATCGAGCGGGAGGATTTCATGGAGGAACCGCCAAAGAAATATTTCCGTCTTTTTCCCGGAAATGAAGTGCGCCTGATGAATGCTTACTTTGTCACCTGTACCGGTTGTGAGAAGGATGCGGACGGCAGGGTAAAAGTGGTGCATTGCACCTATGATCCGGAAACCAGGTCCGGTTCCGGCTTTTCTGCAAGAAAGGTGAAGGGTACCATTCACTGGGTATCGGCAAGCGAGTCCGTTTCCGCACAGGTGCGCCTGTACGAGAACATCGTGGATGAGGAAAAAGGGGTTTATAACGAGGAGGACGGAAGCGTCAATGTCAATCCGCATTCTTTAACAGTGGTGGAAGCGAAGTTAGAGAAGGC
This sequence comes from Lachnospiraceae bacterium, assembly GCA_015258065.1. Classification (GTDB taxonomy): domain Bacteria; phylum Bacillota; class Clostridia; order Lachnospirales; family Lachnospiraceae; genus Butyrivibrio. Next base: position 14,927 of record JABZIZ010000017.1, read on the forward strand.
ACTTGCGGATGCGAAAGCAGGGGATCGGTTTCAATTTGTGCGCAATGGGTATTTTTGTGTGGACAGTAAAGACTCGAAGGAGAGGCAGCCGGTGTTTAACCGGATCGTCTCACTGAAGAGCTCTTTTAAACTGCCGAAAGGATGAGAGTGATGGGGTTTATAGCAGATACGGAAGAAGAAAAGCCGGACGTTTATGATAAGCGCTATACCTGCCCGGTTTGTGAACAGGATTTTACCAGCAAAACCATGTTTGCCAGGAAAGTGCGGATTACCAAATACGACTATGATATGAGGCCGTTTTTTGCCACGACCAATCCGCAGAAGTATGAGATTGTCGTCTGCCCGCACTGCGGATATGCGGTGCATGAGAAATATTTCGAGCCTTTGTCTGTGAAGAACCAGAAGAAGGTCAAGGAAGAAATCGCACCGCTCTTTGAAAATCTTTCCTGGGATGGGGACTTTTACACCTATGAGCAGGCAAAAAAAAGGATGGAAATGGCACTGGCCTGTTCTCAGGTAAAAGAGGCGAAGGCATCGGAAGAGGCTTATGTGCTCCTGCGCTATGCCTGGATCGTAAGAGCCCAGAGTGAGTCTGCTCCCGAGGATGAGGAACTTCAGAAGAAAAATCAGGTGCAGGAGAGAGAGTTGCGCATCCGTGCCTTGCAGAAGTTTCAGGAAGCCATGAATACGGAAGATTTTCCGATTGCGGGAATGGATCAGAGAACCTTTTATTTCATCCTTGCGGCGCTTCTTTACAGCATCGGTAAAAATGAAGAGTGCAGGAAACTGTTAAGTCGTCTGATCTTGATGCGTGGCAACGGTGTCAATTTGAAAAATCGGATTGAGCAGTTAAATGTACTGGCGACCAAGGCGATGAAAGAGGATGCTGCTTCGTGAATGGCCTCGGGATTGCATTAAAGGGCGGGGCATGCTATTACGAACAGATTTATGAGGCCATTCGAAAGGATATCCTGACAGGGAAGCTGCGTGCGGGAGAGCGGCTTCCCTCGACCCGTTTTCTGGCAGATTTTTTATCTGTTTCCAGGACGACGACATCAGCCGCCTATGACCAACTTCTTTCCGAAGGCTATCTGGACGCCAGACCCAGAAAAGGATACTTTGTTTCGGATATTTCGCTTCTGTATAAGATGGAGGAGAAGGTGCAGGAGAAGGAGAAGCAGGACCCTTCTCCTCTTTCTTGTGCAAAGAAAGAAAAGAGGATTGATTTTTCTCCCCGGGCCATTGATATGAGCGCCTTTCCCTTTCCGACCTGGAAGAAGTTAATCAAAGAGGCCTTCTTAGAGGGGGGAGAGGGGCTGCTGTCACTGGGAGAGCAGCAGGGCGACCTTCCGCTCAGGGAAGCGATCTCGCACTATTTGTCTCTTTCCCGCGGGGTTTCCTGCAATCCGTCCCGTATCGTCATCGGAGCCGGAGAGGATTACCTTCTCATGCTGCTTCGACAGATTCTGGGTAGAAGGCAGACTGCCATGGAGGAAGTCTCCTATGTGAGGGGAAGGGAGATTTTCAAGCGACTGGGGAATTCGGTGCTCCCGATCCCTATGGATGAAAACGGCATGGTGCCGGAGCATTTGAGAAAAAGCAAGGCCAGCCTGGTCTTTCTGATGCCCGGTAGACAGTATCCCTGCGGACTTACAATGCCTGCCGGGAGAAGGGGAGAGTTGCTTGCCTGGGCGGAGGAGGAAGACGACCGCTTCCTGATTGAAGACGATTACGACTCGGAATTCCGCTACAGAGGTAGACCCGTTCCCTCGCTGCAGGGAATGGATAAAAGAGGACGTGTCATTTATATGGGGACTTTCTCCAAGGCAATCGCCCCAGCCATTCGCATCAGTTATATGGTGCTGCCGGAGACGCTACTCGGACGCTTTGCGCAAAACTGCTCCTGCTATTCCTGTACGGTGTCCAGACTGGATCAGGCAGTGCTGGGAAAGTTTCTGAGGGAAGGTTTTTTTGAACGCTATCTGAATAAGATGAGAAGACGGTATAAGCAGAAGCAGGAGCTGGTGATGGCGCAGACCGAGGCACTAAAAGAGAATTATGAATTAAAGGGTACAGGTGCGGGACTCCATGTCCTGCTTTCAGAAAAGAAAACGATCTCTTCCTCCGCTGCGCTGATGAAGCGGGAGAAAAAGATCGCTCAGAAATTACAAAAAGCAGGGACCCTCGTCTATCCTCTGCATGAATTTGATTTGACGGGAGAAAGAACTTACTTGCAAAGACCCTCTCTGGTCTTGGGGTATGCGGGACTTACCGAAAATGAAATCAAGAAAGGCTGCACCATTTTACAGGAAGTACTGGCAGACCTGTAAGCGCAGTGTGAAGTAGCCCGCATGTAGAACGAATCCCTTGCCCTGCTTGCAACAAAGTTCTAAGAGATTTAGTTCTGACTGCTACTTCCATCCTTCTCGTCGTTGAAGAATTCTTCGCTGTTCTCCAATTGATCTCCGCTTCCTGAAGAATTCGCTTCACCGGAAGAAGATTTCGCATTCTCTTCGTCATGAGAAGGCTCCAAATCGACATATTTGCGGGAAGGCGTTTCGTTCTCCGTCTCAAAATCATCGAAGTTGTCAAAATCATCATCAAAATCGTCTTCCAGAGCCTTGTCGCGTCTGGTCAGATAATAATAAGCGCCTGCGGCTGCAGCGCCTGCCACTACACAAAAAGCCAAAAGCTTGCTGAATCCGTTATTCTTTGCCATTGCCAATCACCCTTCCTGACATCATGATCTGTTTTTCTGAAAATGTTCGTCCCCATTGTAATACAGCTTCCCTCTGAATGGAAGAGAAAAATAAAAGAGACAAAAGAAAAAAACCGTTTTCCTGTGGCAAATCCGCGGCGGGGGTGCTATATTTGTGAATAGACTGTAAAGGTCAACGAGAAGGAGAGTCGATTGAACGAAAAATTTTTCGACCTGAAAAAAGAAAAGCAGGATCGGATCATCAACGGCTGCATGAAGGTTTTCGCCTTCTGCGGTTATGCGCATGCTTCCACCGACGAAATGGTCCGGGAGGCACATATTTCCAAAGGTTTACTTTTCCACTACTTTGGAAGCAAATCCGGTTTGTACCATTTTCTCTATGATTATGCAGTAAGGTTTGTGACACTGGAAATCACAAGGAATACCGCTGCGGTAAAGGAGAATTTTTTTGCGGCGCAGGATGCGCTTCTCCTTGCCTGGTCGGATGCCATGCGCATCTACCCTTATGTACAGCTTTTTCTTCGAACGGCGGAGAAGGAGAGGGATCAGGCGGCCTTAGAAGAGATCAGAGAGAGGCGGGAGAATTTTCGGCTGTTAATGGGAGACTTAAATGATCACAGTACCATTGCAGAGAATATGGATCCGGAAAGCGAGCGCAAAATCCGCAGGATTGTCCAGTATACCCTGAGGGGGATCGCAGACGAGACCGACCATGAGCAGAGTGCGTGGCAGGATCGTTATCTGAGAGAGGCGTCGGATACGCTTGAAATCATCCGAAAGTTGGTTTTTTACGGAAATTAGGACCTGATCGTCCGGTTCCGGTTTGCATTTGAGGACTCATGGAGAGGCAGAACGATAGCGGAACAGGAGATTCCGCGGAAAGGCAAAACGATGGCAAAACATAACTTGGGCAAACGCAGCAGTGGAATCTTACTTCCCATTTTTTCGCTTCCGTCTCGTTACGGCATTGGAACCTACGGGCAGGCGGCCTATGACTTTGTGGACTTCCTGAAAGCCGGGGGACAGACCTATTGGCAGATTCTTCCGATGGGCCCCACGGGGTATGCAGATTCCCCCTACCAGTCTTTTTCCACCTATGCGTTGAATCCCTATCTGATTGATCCGGAATTCCTGATTCGTGACGGCCTCTTGAAGAAGCAGGACTGTGAGGCGCTGGACTTTGGGAAAAAAGCTTCTTTTGTAGATTATGGGCTGCTGTTTCAAAACCGCAGGAAGCTTCTTTTGAAGGCGTTTCAGAATAGCGGACTCTTTGCTTCGGCAGATCCCAAAATGGCGCAGGAGTATGCCGCTTTCGTCAAGGAAAACGAGGGCTGGTTAAACGATTATGCGCTCTTCATGGTGCTCAAGGACCATCATGACGGCAAGCCGTGGAGCGAGTGGGAGCAGGACCTGAAATTGCGGAAGGAAAAGGCGCTGCAGGAGATCGCTAAGAAATATGATGAGGATGTGAATTTCTACCGGTTCTGCCAGTTCATCGCAAGGAAACAGTGGAACGACCTGAAACGGTATGCCAATGAGAACGGTATTTCCATCATTGGAGATATTCCGATCTATGTGGCTTTTGATTCCGCAGACACCTGGGCGAATCCGGAACTCTTTCTGTTAGATGAGAAGGCGCAACCGATTGATGTGGCCGGCTGCCCGCCGGATGCCTTTTCTGCAACCGGTCAGCTTTGGGGAAATCCGATTTACCGCTGGGATTATCACAAAAAGACGGGGTTTGCCTGGTGGATGAATCGGCTTCGCGCAGCCTTTGATTTGGTGGATGTGCTTCGAATCGACCATTTCCGCGGCTTTGATTCCTTCTGGGCGGTTCCCGGCAAGGATGAGACGGCCATGAACGGAGAGTGGAGAAAAGGCCCCGGCTTTGATTTGTTTGAGACGATGCAGGAAAAACTGGGAGATCGAAAGGTGATTGCGGAGGACCTGGGTTATTTAACGCCCTCGGTTAAGAGACTGTTAAAGAAAACCGGTTTTCCGGGGATGAAGGTACTGCAGTTTGCTTTTGATTCCAGAGAAGAGAGCGATTATCTGCCTCATCATTATGGCACGAACTGCGTGGTGTATACGGGGACTCATGATAACAATACGACAGCAGGGTGGATTCATGAATTGAGCGCCCGTGACCGGAAGTTTGCCAAGGAGTACCTGAACGTCAGCCAGAACAAGAAAATTCCGGATGCCATGATCCGGACTGCCCTCATGTCGGTTGCGGAGACTGTGGTGATCCCGATGCAGGACTATCTGGAGGTCGGGGAAGAAGGCAGAATCAATATGCCGTCTACGGTTGGCAGAAACTGGACCTGGCGGATGCAGGAGGGCACTTGCACGAAAGAACTGGCTGCCCATATCAGAGATTTAACCAGCATCTACGGCAGATGCTCCCGTAGTTTGGATACAAAAGGAAAGAAGGCAAAGAAGTGAAGAAAATCGCATTATTTCTGGCAGAAGGATTTGAGGAGATCGAAGCGTTAACCGTGGTGGATCTGGCAAGGCGGGCACGGCTGGAAATTCAAACGGTGTCCATCTCGGAGGAAAAAGAAGTTCCGGGTTCGCATGGAATTTTGGTGACGGCGGATGAGGTCATCGGAAACATCGATTTTGAAGAGTTCGACATGATCGTTTTGCCCGGTGGCCTTCCGGGAACGGACAATCTGGAAAATTGCACGCTTCTGCAGGAAAAAATCCGCTATTTTTTGCAGACCGGCAGACAGGTAGCGGCGATCTGTGCAGCACCCAGAATCTTAGGACATCTCGGTGTCCTTGAGGGGAAACAGGCGGTTTGCTATCCCACCATGGAAGGGGAACTGAGGGGGGCGCAGATCCCAGATACCACAACAGCGGTGAGCGGAAATCTCATCACGGCCCGCGGTATGGGCTGCGCCATCGACTTTGGGTTGAAAATTGTCGAGCATTATGCGGGCAAAGATAAAGCGAGGGAGTTGGAGGAGCAGATCGTATACGGGACCTACCGGCGGGAAGATTGATCCTGTTGTGAAATTTTTTTTACTTCCGGCGCTATGACCGGAAAGGGGATCCTGTACTACCCGGATCGGAAAGCTGCGTGACAGAATTTTGCTTTTGGCACTTATAACATAGAATCAGTTGTGATATAATTGTACGAATGCGTACAAAAAGGAGGAAGGTTAACGAATGAGCGTTAAAGTTGAAAAGCTGGATGAAGGGATGGCAAAGCTGACCGTCGAAGTATCCGAAGAGACACTGAAAAAGGCGATCGATCAGGCTTATCTGAAAAATAAAAGCAGAATCAATGTACCCGGTTTCCGTAAGGGGAAGGCGCCTCGCAGAGTCATCGAACAGATTTACGGGAAGGGCATTTTCTACGATGATGCCGCCAATGAAGTGATCTATGAAGAATATCCGAAGGCGGTGGAGGAAAGCAAGGAGGAGATTGTTTCCGATCCGGAGCTTTCTGTAGAACAGATTGAAGAGGGCAAACCCTTTATCTTCACGGCCAAGGTGGCTCTTAAGCCTCCGGTCGGACTGGGCAAATACAAGGGAATTGAAGTGTCCAAACCGGAAACGGAAGTGAAGGATGAAGATGTAGAGGCCGAGATCGAGAAACAGCGCAACAACAATGCGCGGATGGTGGATATTACGGATCGACCGGTGCAGAAGGACGATATGATCCACTTGAACTATGAGGGATTTGTGGATGGAAAGGCCTTTGCCGGCGGAAAGGGAGAAGACCAGCCGCTTACGATCGGTTCCGGCAGCTTTATCCCGGGCTTTGAGGATCAGCTGATCGGCAAGAAAATCGGAGAGGACTGCGAGGTGAAGGTGACCTTCCCTGCGGATTATCATGAGAAGTCTCTTGCCGGAAAAGAGGCTACCTTTAAGTGCCATATTAACAGTATCAAGGAAAAGAAACTTCCGGAGCTGAATGACGATTTTGCCTCTGACGTTTCCGAATTCGATACGCTGGAAGAATATAAGAAAGATCTGAAGGAAAAGCTGGCAAAGCGCAAGGAAGAAAGCGCAAAGGCACAGAAGGAAAATGAGGCGGTGGCAGCACTGATTCTGGATTCCGAAATCGAACTTCCGGAAGCCATGGTGACCACCCAGGCGCGTCGCATGCTGGATGACTTCGGAAGACAGTTGCAGATGCAGGGATTGAACCTGCAGAGCTATTTACAGTATACGGGCAGCAGCGCCGACCAGATGCTGACACAGATTCGCCCGCAGGCCATCGAGCGCATTAAATCCAGACTTTGCCTGGAAGCGGTCGCTGCAGCGGAAAAGATCGAGGCCACCGAAGAGGATGTAGAAAATAAATTAAAAGACATCGCGTCCCAGTACCACATGGAAGTGGAAAAGTTAAAGGAAACGATGCAGGAGAGCGATAAGGAGCAGATCAAGAAGGATCTTGCGGTTGAGAAAGCGGCGCAGTTCCTTGTCGATCATGCCAAGGAAGTGAAGCAGAAAAAGGATAAGAAAGAAGCCGGTAAGGGAAAAGAGGCTTCTGCAGAAGAGAAGAAGGAGCAGGGCGCAGAATAGGGCGCACCGTTCCGGAAAGGATAGGTTCGTATTTATGAGTCTCATTCCTTATGTCATTGAGCAGACATCCAGAGGAGAACGCTCCTATGATATCTACTCCAGACTTTTAAAGGATCGGATTATTTTTCTTGGAGAAGAAGTCAATGCAAATTCGGCTGCCGTAGTCGTTGCACAGCTTCTTTTCTTGGAGGCGGAAGATCCTTCCAAGGACATCCACCTCTACATCAACAGCCCCGGAGGAGAGATCACCTCCGGAATGGCGATTTATGACACCATGCGCTATATTAAATGCGATGTGTCTACCATTTGCATCGGGATGGCTGCAAGCATGGGCGCCTTCCTTTTGGCGGGGGGCACTAGGGGCAAACGGATGGCGCTGCCAAATGCCGAGATCATGATTCATCAGCCCAGTGGAGGCTCGCAGGGACAGGCGACGGAAATCGAAATTGCCGCCAAACATATTTTAAGAACCAAAGAAAAGTTAAACCGCATTTTGTCCGATAATACAGGTAAGCCCTACGAAACCGTGGCGGCTGATACCGAGCGTGACAACTGGATGGACGCAGAGGAAGCCAAGGCGTACGGTCTCATTGATTCCGTGGTGGCGGCTCGTGTGGAAGCGGACCAAAAGGACGGCGGAAGCAAGGAGTAACCTGCCTATCCATCTGAACAAGGGAGGTAAATGATCACGAATAAGATTACAGGCGAGATTCGTTGCTCTTTCTGCAACAAGACACAGGATCAGGTTCGTAAATTGATTGCCGGTCCGGGTGGTGTCTATATCTGTGATGAATGCGTGGACATTTGTGCTGACATCATCGAAGAAGAATTTGAGGACGAGAATGAGCCGCAGCGGGAGGAACAGGAAATCCACCTGCTGAAACCGCAGGAGATCAAGGAATTTCTGGACGAATATGTCATTGGACAGGAAGAAGCCAAAAAGGTTCTTTCTGTGGCTGTCTATAATCACTATAAACGGGTGACGGCACCGGAGACAGATTCGCCGGATGACGTGGAACTGCAGAAAAGCAATATCATCATGATCGGGCCTACCGGCTCCGGTAAGACCTACCTGGCGCAGACGCTGGCGAAGATCATCAATGTGCCTTTTGCCATTGCAGACGCAACCACCTTGACGGAAGCAGGCTATGTCGGAGAAGATGTAGAGAATATTCTCTTAAAGCTTCTACAGGATGCGGACTACGATGTGGAGCGTGCGCAGTACGGTATTATCTATATTGACGAAATTGACAAGATCACCAAGAAGGGGGAGAACGTCTCCATTACCCGCGATGTCTCCGGTGAGGGGGTACAGCAGGCTCTTTTGAAGATCGTAGAAGGGACCGTCGCTTCCGTTCCTCCGCAAGGCGGCAGGAAGCATCCCCATCAGGAACTGATCCAGATCGACACCAGCAATATTCTGTTTATCTGCGGAGGAGCTTTTGACGGACTGGAGAAGATTGTGGAAGCCAGATTGGATCGTTCCGCAATCGGATTCAATGCGGAAATCGCAGATAAAACGGAGCGGGAGATCGGCGAGGTGATTAAGAAGGTTTCACCGCAGGATCTGGTCAAGTTCGGGTTGATTCCGGAATTTGTCGGACGTGTGCCGATCACGGTAACACTGGAAGGCTTGTCGAGGGAGGCGCTGAAGCAGATTCTGGTGAAACCGAAGAATGCGCTGGTGAAGCAGTATCGGAAGCTTTTCGATTTCGATCATGTTTCCCTTCATTTTGAGGATGATGCCATTGATTTGATTGCCGAAGAAGCTTATGAGAGAAAGACGGGGGCAAGAGGTCTCCGCTCCATTATGGAAAAGACCATGATGGATGTGATGTATGAGATTCCGTCGGACGAAAATGTGACGGAATGCGTCATCACGAGAAGCGCGGTAGAAGGGGAATCCAAACCGCTTCTCGTACGTAAGGGAGAAGCGCCGCGTATACAAAAAAGGGCAAGATAGCTTTAGGATGAACGGATAGGCCGGGGAACAGGACGTTCTCCGGCTGTTCTTTTTATGTCGGAGTAAGTTTAAAAAGGTGTCGTTTGATCGTGGATGTCAAATGCCTTCGACGCCACACAAGGAGTACACAGGATATGGTGATAAAAAGTGCCGAATTGGAAACCGTTTGCGGGATCACCTCGCAGCTGCCATTCCACGAGGAGGTGGAATTTGCCTTTGCCGGCAGGAGCAATGTGGGAAAGAGCTCGCTCATCAATGCACTGATGCAGAGAAAAAGCCTCGCAAGAACCTCTCAGACCCCCGGAAAAACGCAGACGATCAATTATTATAAGGTCAACGACCGCTTTTATTTCGTAGATCTGCCCGGATATGGCTATGCAAGGCATTCAAAGGAAGAGGTGGCCAAGTGGGGACCGATGATTGAGAATTATCTGCATACGTCGCAGGTGTTGCAACTTCTCTTTCTGCTTGTGGATATCCGGCATGCGCCGACAGAACATGATTTGATGATGCGTGACTGGGCAAGAGGCGCAGACCTGTCACTGGTCGTCATTGCCACCAAGGCGGACAAGCTGAACAAAAGTGAAGGCAGGAAGAGGCCGGTGGAACTGAGGAAGGAACTTGGTCTGTATGACCATGAAGCGCTCATCCCGTTTTCCGCACTCAATAAGGCGGGGAGAGAAGAAATCTATGAACTTTTGGAAGAGCGCCTTGCAGAATCCGATGAGATATAGGAAAATGACAGCATCAGCGAAACAGCATCAGCAAAGACAGCGAGGAGGAAGACGGAAATGATGGATTTTATCAGAAGGATGAAGCAAAATATTGTGGCGGATGCGATCGTCTGCCTGGTGATCGGGGCGGTCATGCTCTTTTGGCCGGGGTTTTCGGCGGAGCTTCTGTGCACTGTCATTGCCTGGATGGTGATTCTGGTCGGCGCCTTTATGGTGATTGATTTTTTTGCCAAAAGAGAGGAAGGCTTTTACAGCGGGATGATCCTGGGCATTGGCGGGATTATCACGGTTTTCGGCATCATTCTTTTAACGCATGTAAACAGCTTCATTCTATTCATTCCGAAGATCTTCGGCATCGTGATTCTTGTGAGCGGCGTAATGAATCTGGCACAGGTCATCGCTCTGGGAACCAGAAAGGATCGTTATTGGTACGTTCCTCTGATTTTTGCCCTGATTACGGTTCTGATTGGAGTGGTCTTTTTGACCAGATCGGGAATCGTGACCAGAACCTTTATCCGGATTATGGGAGTCTGCCTGATTTATAATGGAATTTCCGACCTCTGGACGATCACGAGAGTCTCCAAATACCTGAAAGAGGAGATGCAGGAGAAAAACGCAGTGGACACCACCTATCGGGAATAAGCCCTACGCATTTGCAGAAAGGCGCAGTGGACACCACCTATCGGAAGTAAAGCCCTGCGCATTTGCAGAAAGGCACTATGAGCAAGAAGAATCCAAACAAAAAGAAATCCCTTCTCGGCAGGCACATCCGGAGATTTCTCCTGATGCTGGTCGGATGGCTGATTTTGTTAAAAATTGCTTTTGCAGGAAAAATCGGCATCTCCGGCGTGGTCAGCCGCTCCATTGCAAGAGATATTGGCGGATATACCAATATCGCACTCTTCGGGGTGGATTCCAGAGAAAAAGAGCTGGAAAAGAGCACCCGGTCGGATACCATGATTATTGCGTCGATCAACAATCAAACGGGCGAAGTCAAAATGGTTTCCGTTTACCGGGACACCTATCTGGACGTGGGAAACGGCGTGTTTACCAAATGCAATGCGGCTTATGCCAAAGGCGGTCCGGAGCAGGCGATTGCCATGTTAAATTCCAATCTGGATCTGAACATTACCGACTTTGTGACAGTGGGTTTCGGAGGTCTGACGCAGGTGATCAATGACGTGGGCGGAATCACGCTGGATATTCAGCCGGAGGAAATCAGGCCGCTCAACGATTACCAGATCAGTATGGTCGGCACTTCTTCTGACGGGATCCACTTTACGGCGCAGGAAGGAAAGGACTATACGCCGATTACACAGGCGGGAGAGCAGCTTTGCAACGGACTGCAGGCAACCGCCTATTGCAGAATCCGCTACACGGCGGGGAATGATTTCAGGCGGACACAGAGACAGCGGACGGTCATCAATTTGACGGCACAGGCCATCAAAAAGGCGGGACCGCTGCGCTGGGTGCAGGTCGGCAATGATATTCGGGAATGGACCTATACTTCGCTGGACACCGGCGATATGTTAGGACTGATGACGAAGGCCATGCGGTATCACATCGGGGAAACGGCCGGCTTCCCTTTTCCGGACAAGGTGGCGACCGGCCATGTGGGGCGGAGCGGCTCTTGCGTAATCCCGGTGAATCTGGTGACCAATGTGCAGCAGCTACACGCTTTTTTATTCGGCGAGCAGAATTATACGCCGACGCAGACCGTGCAGAACAACAGTGCAAGGATTTCCAGAGATACGGGTCATTGAGATTTATCTTTTTTTTACAAAGAAAAGCTTGTATTTGAAGAGCAAACTGTTATACTAGTAATAGAACATAGATAACAGTTTGCTTTTGTTTGGGATCGGAGGAAGCTTATGAATATACAGAAATTTACACAGAAGTCCATCGAAGCGGTGAACGGATGTGAGAAGATCGCAATGGAGTACGGCAACCAGGAAATTGAACAGGAACATCTGCTCTACAGCTTATTGCAGGTAGAGGATTCCCTGATTCGGAAGCTTTTGGAGAAGATGGGCGTCGATACGGCTGCCTTTGAGAATCGCGTCCGGCAGGCGTTAGAGAAGAGGACTAAGGTGACGGGTGCCAAACCCTATGTCGGGCAGTATCTGAATCAGGTGCTGACCGGAGCGGAGGATGAGGCAAAGGCGCTGGGAGACGAATATGTTTCCGTAGAGCATCTCTTTTTGATGCTGCTCAAGAAGCCGAACCGGGAAGTGAAAGAGATTTTTGAAGAGTTCGGAATCACCAGATCCTCCTTCTTAGAGGCGCTGCGGAGCGTGAGAGGGAACCGCAATGTGACCAGCGATAATCCGGAAGCCACCTATGACACCTTGGAAAAATACGGCACGGAGCTGGTCGCCAAGGCCAAAAGCCAGAAGATGGATCCCGTGATCGGCAGAGATGAAGAGATTCGAAATGTGATTCGGATTCTCTCCAGAAAGACCAAGAACAATCCTGTTCTGATCGGGGAACCGGGAGTCGGTAAGACGGCGGTAGTAGAAGCACTCGCCCAGAGAATCGCCAAGGGAGACGTGCCGGAACAGCTGAAGAATAAGAAGATTTTTTCTCTGGACATGGGAGCCCTGGTCGCAGGTGCCAAATACAGGGGCGAATTTGAAGAGAGATTGAAGGCGGTACTCGAAGATGTGAGGCAGTCGGAGGGGGAGATCATCCTCTTCATTGACGAGCTGCATACCATTGTCGGTGCGGGTAAGACCGAGGGAAGCATGGATGCGGGGAATCTTCTGAAGCCGATGTTGGCGAGGGGAGAGTTGCACTGCATCGGCGCAACGACCCTGAATGAATACCGGCAGTATATTGAGAAGGACGCCGCTCTGGAAAGAAGATTTCAGCCGGTGATGGTGGACGAGCCGACGGTGGAAGATACCATTTCCATTCTGCGCGGTCTGAAAGAGAGGTATGAGAACTACCATCATGTTGCCATTCAGGACAATGCATTGGTGGCGGCAGCGACGCTTTCCAACCGGTATATCACCGATCGTTTTTTGCCGGATAAGGCCATTGATCTGATGGATGAGGCCTGTGCCCTGATCAAGACGGAGTTAAATTCCCAGCCGGCGGAAATGGATGAACTGGATCACCGGATTCGCCAGTTGGAAATCGAAGAGGCGGCGCTCAAAAAAGAGGACGATTCGCTCTCTGCAGAAAGATTGAAGAGTCTGCAAAAGGAACTGGCGGAAGCCAAGGAAGAATACAGCACGCTTCAGGCGCAGCTGCAAAACGAAAAAGAGCTGCTGGGCAGACAGTCCAGGTTGCGGGAGGAAATTGAACAGACCAGACGCGATGCCGAGGCGGCGGAGCAGAAGGGAGATTATAACAGGGCCGGCGAGTTAACCTACAGCAAGCTGCCGGAACTGCAAAAGGAACTGGAAGAGGAGATTGAGAAGGCGAAGGATAGAGATCTGACGTTAGCACATGACCGTGTGACGGAGGAGGAAATTGCCAAAATCGTCTCCCGCTGGACCGGAATCCCGGTCGCCAAGCTGACCGAGAGCGAGCGCAGCAAGACCCTGCATTTGGAGGAACTGCTGCATCAGAGGGTGATCGGTCAGGAAGAGGCGGTGTCCAAGGTGGCGGAGGCCATCATGCGTTCCAAGGCGGGGATCAAAGATCCGGGCAAGCCGATCGGCTCCTTCCTCTTCCTCGGACCGACCGGTGTAGGAAAGACGGAGCTTGCCAAGTCGCTGGCTGCAGCGCTTTTTGACAACGAGAACAATATGGTTCGGATCGACATGAGCGAATACATGGAGAAATACTCCGTATCCCGCCTCATCGGTGCGGCACCCGGATATGTCGGCTATGAAGAAGGCGGGCAGTTAACCGAGGCGGTGCGCAGAAAGCCTTACTCTGTGGTGTTATTTGATGAAATTGAAAAGGCGCATCCGGACGTATTCAACGTGCTTTTACAGGTGCTGGATGACGGCAGGGTGACTGATTCCCAGGGCAGGACGGTTGATTTTAAGAACACGATTCTGATTATGACGAGCAACATCGGCGCGCAGGCGCTGCTGTCCGGCATCCGTGAAGATGGAACGATCGCAGATGAGGCACAGAAGGAGACCATGGAGGAGTTGCGTGCGCACTTCCGTCCGGAATTCTTAAACCGTCTGGATGAGATTATTCTCTTCAAGCCCTTGACGAAGGAAAATATTTCAGGCATTGTAAATCTGCTGATTGCAGGCATCAATCGCAGATTGGCAGACCGGGAGATTCGCATCGAGATGACAGAAGAAGCCAAGCAGTATGTCGTGGATCATGCCTTTGATCCGAATTACGGAGCCAGACCGCTTCGAAGGTATCTGCAGAAATATGTAGAGACGCTGTCTGCGAAGCTGATTCTGGAAGATAAGGTAGAGCCCCATGATACGATCCGTTTTGTGGTGAAGGACGGGGAGCTTACGGCAGAGGCGGTGAAGGCAAAAGAAGTAGAATAAGCGTGTCTGTCCGTCTGAAAAGCGGGCAGGCGAATGAGAAAGAAGAATGGAAGAACTTTTCCATCAGAATCAGACTGAGATCAAAAAGAAACTGAGAGAAAAGATCCGTGCACAGATCCGTACCTTCTCCCCGGAGGAGAAGGCAAGGTCCGATGCACGGATCTTCCGTGCTGTTCTTAGCCTTCCTCTTTATCAAAGAGCAAAGGTTATTTTCGTTTATGTGAGTCTGGACTGGGAGATTGATACCCATGCGCTGATCAAGGAAGCACTCTCTAGTGGAAAGACGGTGGCGGTGCCAAAGTGTCTGCCGGGAGGCAGGATGGAGGTCTACCGTCTTAAGGACTTTCACCAGCTGAAGGCGCAGATGCTGGGAATTTTAGAACCGGAGGAGGGCGCGGACAAGATCGCGGAAGAAAGGCTGGAGCTGGCTCTGATTCCCTGCCTTTCCTGCACGAGAGACGGCATCCGACTCGGACAGGGTGGGGGGTATTATGACCGGTTCCTGGCCGGTACACCATGGATTGATAAAGTCGCTTTGTGCAGGGAGAGCCTGTTGTCAAAGAATCTTCCTTGCGAGGAGTACGATGTCCGGATGGATGCGGTTCTGACAGAAACCGCGTTCCTGCGCAGAAAGGAGCAGTCATGAAAAAACGCAAAGGAAATTCAGAAACCGATATGACGGTAGGAAGACCCCTTCCGCTCATCCTTAAGTTTATGATTCCTCTTTTCATCGGGAATGTGTTTCAGCAGATCTATAACATGGCGGACACCATCATCGTCGGCCGTTTCGTAGGAGAAAAGGCGCTGGCTGCCGTCGGATCGACGGGAACGATTATGTTTCTGGTCCTGGGCTTCTCACAGGGGCTCACGACCGGTTTTACGGTGCTGACCAGCCAGTGTTACGGAGCCAGGGATATGGACCGCCTCAAGCACAGTGTGGCAAACGGAATCCTGTTGTCCGCCTTTGTATCGCTTGTGGTAACGCTGCTGTCCACCTGGTCGATGCGCGGCATTCTGCATGTCATGAACACACCGGCGGATATTTATCAGGATGCCTGGACCTATATCACCATTATCTGTGCCGGCAGCGCGGTCAGCATCTATTACAACCTGCTCTCTTCCTACCTGCGGGCAGTCGGCAACAGTGAGGTGCCTCTTCTCTTTCTGGTTTTCTCCGCCTGCCTGAACGTGGTGCTGGATCTGGTGCTGATTATCAATGCGCACATGGGGACGGCAGGAGCTGCCGTTGCAACCGTGATCTCTCAAGGGGTATCCGCCGTCCTCTGTGCCGTTTATATTTTTGTAAAAATACCGATGCTCCGCCCGAAGGCAAAAGACTGGTATCTGAGCGCACAGGATACGAGGCATCAGTTGATTGTGGGACTGCCGATGGCACTGCAATTTGCCATCACGGCATCCGGCACCATGATCATGCAAAGCGCCATCAATCTCTTCGGCTCCGTGGCGGTGGCGGCATTTACAGCAGCCTCGAAATTGCAGAATCTGGTGATGCAGGGGATGATTTCCATGGGACAGGCAATGGCAACCTTCTGCGGGCAGAATTATGGAAAAGGAGACGATGAGAGGATCCGGAAGGGAACCAGACAGGCAGTCCTTGCGCTGGTTGTGTATTCCTTCGTGGCCGGAACCCTCATGCTGATCGGAGTGGAAACCCTGATGGGATTTTTCTTTACCAAGGGGACGAATCTGTCCGCCATGCTTCCTTTTGCGCGTACCTACGCCAGACACTGCGTCATGTTCTACATCCCCCTCAGTCTGATCTTTGTGTATCGCAATGCCATGCAGGGCTGCGGATTCGGGCTTTTGCCCATGCTGGGAGGGGGAATGGAGCTGGTCTCGAGACTGTTTATGGCCGTTCTCTCGATGCACATGAACAGCTACTCCGCCGCTTGTTTCTGCGATCCCTTTGCCTGGCTGACAACCGGAATTTATTCGGTGATCGCCTGGCTTTTTGTCAGTAAAAAAGTAAGAGAGAGACTGGGAGGAAAGACATCCTAGAAGAGAGCGTCATATCGTTTGGATATTTGTGATAAAATGATACGAGTGTCAAAGGATCCGGATTCGATGCGAACCTGTTTGCAGGGGGATTTTGGAGCGTTTGATGCAGCGAAAGTAATTTTAGAGAAGGCAGGGGAAAGATGAGCGAACAAACGGAGAGTAGGAGAGAGGAAGCGGTCAGAAAACTGGTGCGGTATGGAATCCGCCGGAAACTGATCGGCAGGGAGGATGCAGGATATGCGGCAAACAGGCTCTTTGATATTCTGAGGGTGGAGCCGTCTGTTTCTTTCCATTTTGAAGAAAAAGAAGGGGAGCAGACAAAGGAGGAAGCGGAATCTCTGGATGAGATTTTAGGAATTCTGCTGGACGATGCGATCTGCCGCGGCATCATCGAAGAGAGCATTACCGACCGGGATCTGTTGGATACCAGACTCATGGAGGTGCTTACACCGAAGCCCTCGGAGGTGATAGAAACCTTCTGGGAGAAGTATGAAGACGATCCGGAGGATGCCACAGATTATTTTTACCGGCTGGCAGGAGACACGAATTACATCCGGACGGAGAGGGTCGCAATGGACCAGAAGTGGGTCGTTTCGACCAAATACGGGGACCTGGATATGACGATCAATTTGTCCAAGCCGGAAAAAGATCCGAAGGCGATTGCAGCGGCCAAGAACCGTGCTAGTGCGGCCTACCCGAAGTGTCTGCTCTGTCCGGAGAATGAGGGATATGCGGGGAGAGCGGATCATCCGGCCAGGCAGACTCTTCGCCTGATTCCACTGACCCTGGGAGCGGAAAGATGGTATTTGCAATATTCGCCTTACGTCTATTATAACGAGCACTGCATCGTGCTCTCCGGAGAGCACAGACCGATGCTGATTGACCGCGGAACGTTCGTCCGTCTTTTGGAATTTGTCATGATGTTCCCGCATTATACCGTCGGATCCAATGCCGACCTCCCCATTGTGGGGGGCTCCATTCTGACGCATGAACATTTCCAGGGAGGCAGATATACCTTTGCAATGGAGAGAGCGGCAATCCGGAAACAGGTCACCTTCACCGGCTACGAGGAGGTGGAAGCGGGCATCGTGAACTGGCCGATGTCGGTGCTTCGGCTAAGCGCAGATACACCGGATCCGCTGATCGAACTTGCCACCAGGATTTTGACTGCCTGGAGACTTTATAGCGATGAAAGCGTGCAGATTCTCTGTGAGAGTGAGCAGGGATCCCACAATACCATCACGCCGATTGCAAGGATGCGGGAGGGGAGATTTGAACTGGATCTGGTGCTTCGGAACAACCGGACGACAGAGGAACATCCGCTTGGCATCTTTCACCCGCACGAGGAACTCCATCACATCAAGAAGGAGAATATCGGTCTGATCGAAGTCATGGGACTGGCGGTTCTGCCGGCAAGGTTACGCCAGGAGATCGATCAGATGGAAGACCTTGTGCTACAGGGAAAAGAGATCGAAGAGGTGCCGGAACTTAAGAAGCATGGACCGTGGCTAAAGGAAATTCTGGACAGACATCCGGAATACGAAAAAGAAGCAATCCTACAGGGAAGCGCCGCTTCCGAAGCGCAATTCGACCGGATTCTGAAGGAAGAGATCGGTCAGGTCTTTGCCAAGGTGCTGGAGCACTGTGGCGTTTTTAAAGAGGATGAAGAGGGAAGAAAGGCCTTTGACCGTTTCATTGACGAAGTGAATGCGACAGGCAGGGGATGAAAAAGGGGGGACAAGTAATGAGCAGGATACCGGAGGAGAGACGACTAAGAGCGATCTACGGCGAGGAGGTGCAAACGGCTGTTTCCCGCTATATGCACCTGAAGGAAGGCTTTGAGAAACGATTCGGGGAAGCGGAGCTGTCCTATTTTACGGCACCCGGCAGAACCGAGATCATTGGAAATCACGTGGATCACAACGGAGGGAAGATCCTCTGCGCCAGCATCACCATGGACACCATCTGTGCAGCGGAGAAAACGGATGACGGCAAAATCACAGTGGTCTCCGAGGGATTTCCGGAAGTGGAGATACAGGTGGAGAGCGCGGGAGAGACACCGCACCGCAAAGGGACCCTCTCTCTCTTGGCAGGGATTGTAGAGGGCGTCAGGACGGCGGGCTTTCAGGCAGGCGGATTCCGTGCCTATGTGACCAGCAATGTCATTCCTTCGGCGGGGGTTTCTTCCTCTGCCTCCTTTGAGATGCTGATCTGCACGGTGCTCAACCATTTTTACAATGGAGAGAAGATGCAGGCGGCGGACTATGCAAGGGCCGGACAATATGCGGAGAATCACTTCTGGGACAAGGCATCCGGCCTCATGGATCAGATGGCCTGTGCCTTTGGCGGTACGATCCTTCTGGATTTCCGGGAGGGCGTACAGGTAGAAAAAGTCGATTTTTCTTTTGACGATCTGGACAGCGACCTGATCATTGTCAATACCGGGAAGGGGCATGCGAACCTCTCCGAAGAATACAGTTCGATTCCGAAGGAAATGTTTGCCCTTGCCAAACGGTTCGGAAAGGAGCGCCTGTGCGAAGTTTCGGAAGAAGATTTTTTACAGAGGCTTACGACAATCCGGCAGGAGATCCAAAACGACCGTGCAATCCTTCGTGCGCTGCATTTCTTTGAAGAGACAAAGCGTGTCACAGAGGCGGGAGATGCCCTTCGTGCGGGGACACCGGAGAAATTACTGCCCCTCATTACGGAGGGAGGGAATTCTTCCTGGAAATGGTTGCAAAACGGAAGCGTCAGCACAGAAACGAAGGAGCAACCGATCCCGCTGGCACTGGCGCTGACGGAAATCTTCTGTAAAAGAAAGGGAGATGGCGTCTGCCGCATTCATGGAGGCGGTTTTGCCGGTGTCATCATGGCGGTCATTCCGAAGAGGGATACCGCAGAATATGTGGACTTTATGACGCCTTACTTTGGCAAAGAAAACCTGCACATCATGAACATCAGACAGACCGGGGCTGTCTTTGTGGGGGCATGATGGCTTCCTCGTATCTGACCCTTTATAAAATCATCATCCTCTACCTCTTAGACCGCGCGGAGATCCCGCTCTCCAGCTCCCAGGTCATGCGATTTTTGCTGGATAGAGAGTATACGACTTTCGTCACCTTTCAGGATGCGCTTTCACAGCTCACCGAACAGGGGTTGGTGAAGGGGGAGCAGGATACCCACCGCACGTTCCTGCTCTTAACACCGGAGGGAAAGGAGTCCCTGACCTTTTTTCTGGACAGGCTCAACCCGGAGATCAGAGAGCAGGCAGATGCCTATTTAATTCAAAACCGGATGAAACTGCGCGCAGAGGCCGCCGTGCGGACGGATTACACCAGAAGGGCGGATGGTTCCTATCTGGCAGAGATGAAGATCCTGGAAAATGGCAGGCAGACGTTTGGGCTCTTAATGGAAGTGCAGACGGAAGCGGATGCCATTGCTCTCTGTGATCGTTTCCGGGAAAGGAATGGAGAAATCTACCCCTATCTGATTGGGAAGTTGATGGTTCCGGATGAAAAAGCTTAGGAAGGCGATCACAGTGCGCAGAAGAAGGGCGCTCTTTTCAAAAAAAGATGGGAAACCGGATTGACAAAGGAGCCTTCCTTTGCTATATTATTCAAGTCGGTTTGCAAGAGGTTAATATGTTGCAGATTGGACAGGCTGCTATAGCACAGTCGGTAGTGCGTCGCATTGGTAGTGCGAAGGTCACCGGTCCGAATCCGGTTAGCAGCTAATCAAAGGGGCTGTCGCAAAAGCGACAGCCCCTTTTTTCAGGGTGCGCCTGACGATGCACGTTTCTAGCGCTCTTTTATTGATATTTTTGGGAATAGCGCTCTTCTAAGGCAAAAGTGTTTTTCCAGCACTCCCGGATGAGACGGGAAGTAGAGTGCTCACATGCGGTGGAAGCTTCCAGTTCGTGAGAGGAAATATAGTCGTAAAAACCGGCATCCTTGCTTCCACGAGTTGCAAAATCAATATAGTGATCTTTGATTTTCTGATAGATTACCTCAGGGTTTCTGGATGCACAGAAGGAGTGAAAGGTGTCGGCAACCAGCTGGGCATAACTGCGGGTATCCCGGTAGGGAGTGGATATTTTGCGTCGCAACATCAAGTATTTGAAATCATGCGTGGCTTTTTCGTAAAACGAATCCTGTGAAGGAGGGTCCAGAGGGCCGGAATGCATAGAGTATAATATCATGCGAGCCACTTCCGGCGTGAGGACAGAGGGCTCATAATCTTTCAGCACGCTTTCGTTGTGTTGCCGGTATTGATCGATGAGTTGGTTAAAACCATCCTGTAGGGAGGCGGGGAGAAGTTTATCGGAGAGATATTGCAAAGCAGCAATAGAAGATTCTAAAACCGTTGTTTCTTCTTCTATTGTCTTGCCATTAATATATGGACTTATGTCCGCAGAGTCATCCGACAGACTATCTTTGTACCGATCATACACCTTATACTCACAGAACGTATGCCTAGTACCGCCGATATGAGGATTGTGCTCCATATTAAATTCATCCATGCCATTTGTAATATACATGAACTTCTCCTCGAAATCTTTAACCTCTTCCTCATTCATTTGGTCAAAATAGTGGTTCTGATACAAAAATTCGCTGAAAGTAATCCATTCATCGCAGGGATTCATAGCAAATGGATCGTTCTGCACGTTTGTATTATGTTTCAGTCTTTCAATTTGATCAGAGTAGGCGCAGTCCTCAAAGTCCAATCCCTTGTACCGTTCTTTTTTGAAAAGATCGTACATGGTCTGGCCTTTCAAGGAGATTTTCAATGTGACCACAGCTCTTTGCTTCCCGTCGGGACCGAGAATATGATCCGGGCATTTAGACGGAGAAGATGGCCTTTTTCTGCGCTCGATTTTTCGATCATGAAGTCTCTCCGCGTATGCGCCTACATACAGATATTCATTTCCTATTTTCATGGCGTACCTCCTGTGGAGTTTCCTGTTTAGTTTGTTTTATTGGCCGGCCAAATGGGGCGATCATCGTAATAGAATGTGTATTGAGGGTGGGGTTCGGCGCCTTGGTTATAATACTCGTTCAGCTTACTATCAAAATCAATTATTTTTCCGGAGACTAAATCAAGTACGAGGATAGGCTTTGATACTATGATGTCAGCCTGATCCAGTGCGCGGGGCGTTTTTCTGCCATAAACATCATGATCTGTACTCCAATACGTATGATTTACCCCTGATTGATACCTGGAATGAAAATAATAAAAGCTTGTGCCTATATCACAATATATGAGAATCGCATCGTCGGAAGATGCATGTGTTGAATGATACTTTACTGGACTAGATATTGCTTTTGCCTTTATGAGAAAGACTTTTTGAGTGCGTTGCTCGTAGCCGCTACCCCAGTTAAACGAATCAATTCTTTCCCATTCAAGAGAATCGTTAGAGCGTGTGTTGACGTTGATGATTTTTTTTTCATTTACATACAGATCACCAGTTTGCGTCGTAATGAATAGATGTTTAAAGTCATTCTTTAAACGGGTGATATCTTTGTGATCTTGTACAATGGTATAGGGTGTTGTTGCATTTATGTGTAGGGTATAGGGTTGTCCATGGTTGTTTGAGGTCGAGTGAATTCGAATGATATATTCCCCTACCGGGAGATTGTAAATGGTCGGTGTTGCATCAGATTTTATGGACAATCCAGAATAATTAACGTCATTTGTTTTCTCATCAACTATAAGAAGTTGTGCCTCATAAGCTGGATTTTCGGTTTGGAGTCCGACAAGAAATCCTTTGTTGCTCTCGGTGATGAAGAAGATGTAGTAATGCTCTTTCAGTTCTTCGGTGAGGGTACCGGATTTATCCTCGAGTGGATTGTCGGGCAGAAGGAAAAAACCATCGGGCAGTGCATTTGATTCTTCTTGAGCTGCCTGTAAAAGTTGATTTTTACTGGCATTGGCGATCGGGGAATGATTTGTAGTGAATTGAGGCAATACATCCACTACATTCAGTTGGGATGGCTCACTTTGTTGACTTGCATAACTGGGAACAGAGATGCTTAGACTTAACAATAGAATGCAGACCAGTAACATTTCAAGTTTTTTCCTCATTTCCTTTCTCCTTTCTACTCCGAAATATTTAAAAACGATAATGGATACATGATATTTATCGGTAAAATGCCAAAAAAAATCCATAAAAAACAGGCTGTCTGAGGAAAGATTTTCCTGATCAGACAGCCCGGGAATGAAGGTGAAGTTTTATATTCGGATGGCTCGTCCCACCCTGAGCATATTCCCTGTGGATGTGGGGAGTCTACCTCCATCATACACATTGAAATCTCCATCATTTGGAGGTAAAATGATGGAGATAAATCCGAAATGAAGGAGATGCTTATGAGAGATTTTGATTATATTGCAAGTCCCGAGAATTTGCTGACACCTGAAATTGTTCAGATGATTAGCAGCATCCATGAACATAAGGGGAAACAGGAATTATTTCTCGAATCCAACGTAGATGAACTGAAAACACTCTTAGAAGTTGCTTTGATTCAGAGTACGGGAGCATCCAATCGAATCGAAGGTGTTTTTACAAGCGATAAGCGTTTGGAAGAATTGGTAAGCCAGAAGGCAGAACCCCGCAACCGATCTGAGCAGGAAATTGCCGGTTATCGTGAGGTGCTTTCCACAATCCACGAAGGCTATGAATATATCAATCCAAGACCGAATATTGTTTTGCAGTTACATCGGGATCTGTACTCCTATTCACAGGGGGCTGCCGGTGGCAGTTATAAGAACTCCGATAATGTAATTGCAGAAACAGATGCAGAGGGCCATCAGAAAGCACGTTTTATTCCGGTTCCCGCATTTCAGACTGCTGAAGTGATGGAAGAACTTTGTACTCGCTTCCTTGAAGCGTGGGAAGCTGACCGCATTGATAAACTGGTCCTGATTCCCATGTTCATTCTGGACTTTCTGTGTATCCATCCTTTCAATGACGGCAATGGTAGAATGAGTCGGTTGCTCACTTTACTGCTTTTCTATAAGGCGGGATACATCGTTGGGAAATATGTCAGTATGGAAATGCTGATTGAAAAGACAAAAGAAACATATTATGAAGCTCTTCAAGCAAGTTCTGCTGGATGGCATGAGGGTGAAAACAGCTATGAGCCTTTTGTTAAGTATTATCTGGGTATCATGCAGAAAGCATATAATGAATTTGAAAGTCGTGTAGAGCATTTGAAGCATCGCAGTCTTTCTAAGCCTGATCGAATTAAAGCAGTTATTGATCACAAGGTTGGCAAGATTACAAAGAAAGAAATCATGGAGCTTTGTCCTGATATAAGCAGAGTTACCGTGGAAAGGACTTTGACGGATCTGGTTAAGAGTGGGTATATCGCCAAAGTTGGTGCAGGTCCATCTACCGGGTATGTCCGTATTTAATATCATATTTCCATCATTACAAGTAAAATGATGGAAATATGATATTGATCGGTAAAATGCCAAAAAAAATCCATAAAAAACAGGCTGTCTGGAGAAAGATTTTCCTGATCAGACAGCCTGGGACTGAAGGTGAAGTTCTTTTTTAAAAACTTAAATGAACCGATATTTCAGAATAAAGATGACGGTCAGGATCCACATGAGGATGCTGACATTCTTTCTTTTCCCGCAGATGGAATTGAGCAAGGTGTAGCTGATAATACCGAAGGAGATGCCTTCCGAGATGGAATACATGAAAGCCATGGAGGTGATGCAGATGAAGCAAGGGATGGCTTCCGTTAACTGGTTCCACTCGATTTTGGCAACCTGCTGCGTCATGAAGAAACCGACCACGATGAGGGCGGGAGCGGTGGCAAATGAAGGAATGGTGAGAAAGAGAGGGGAGAAGAAGAGGGACAGTAAAAACAGCGCCCCTGTAACGATGGCAGTCAGACCGGTTCTGCCGCCTTCGGCAATGCCGGCGGAGGATTCCACGAAGGTGGTGATGGTGGAAGTACCAAACATGGCGCCGATGGTGGTGCCGACGGAGTCTGCAAGAAGCGCCCCCTTGATTCCGGGAAGTTTTCCTTCCTGATCCAGCATGTCCGCTTTGGATGCGCAGCCGACGAGGGTGCCGATGGTATCGAAGATATCAACGAAAAGGAAGGCAAAAACGACGACGATGAAGCTCAGAATTCCTTCGCTCCGGATCTGGGAAAAATCCATTTTCATGAAAGTCGGAGCCATGGAGGTCGGTGTAGAGAGGAAACCGGAAGGAATCACGGAATAGAATCCTGCCTCCGGATTCGGTACGTAAAGGCCTGCGACCTGGCAGAGAATGCCGAGAATCCATGTAGCCAGAATGCCGATCAGGATATTTCCCTTGATGTTCTTGATGACCAGAACGGCTGTGATGACAATGCCGATAAAAGCGAGAAGCACGGTGATGCCTTCCGTATGGAAGGTTCCTTTGACAATCGAGCCGTGAAAGGAAAATAGAGTGACCAGGGTAGAGGAGTCCGTGACGATATGCGAGTTCTGCAGACCGATAAAGCAGATAAAAAGCCCGATGCCGACGGAGACGGCGAGTTTCAGATTCTTCGGGATGGCGTTGAAGATGGCCTCACGCACATTCAGGAAGGTAAGCAAGATGAAGAGGATGCCCTCGGTAAATACCGCAGCCAGAGCAACCTGCCAGGGATAGTGATAGGTCTGAACCACCGTATAGGTAAAATAGGCGTTGAGCCCCATGCCGGCGGAAAGAGCAAAGGGGAGATTTGCAAACAGCGCCATACAGAATGAGGCAAGGGCGGAAGCCAGAGCCGTTGCGGTAAATACAGAGCCGCCATCCATTCCGGCCGCACCGAGAATATTTGGGTTGACCGCCAGAATATAGGCCATTGTCATGAAGGTGGTGATGCCGGCGATCAGTTCGGTTTTGACGTCGGTACCGTGCTCCTTCAACTTAAAGAACTTTTCCATACTAGATCCTCCTTTTTCAATACAAACTGCCTTTTAGCGTACCACTTAAATAGAGAAATCGTCAATCAAAACAAGTGGGGAGAGACCAATTTCCAGGAGGGAGGAAAGGGGGGATTGCGAGAAATATGGTAAGATGAAAGCAGGGAAAACTCTCTTGAAGAAACGGCACTTGATTTGTATCCGGATACCAATGCTTTGATGGAACCGACATAGACAGTAGAGGAGGAGCGTCATGAAATATGAGGAGTACCAGAAACTGAGGCGTGCGGCACTGGGACAGGCAGAGGCGGATCTGCTTCTTGCAAACGGAAAACTGGTGGACGTATTTACCGGCGAAATTGTGGAATCTTCAATTGCGGTGAAGGACGGACTGATTATCGGCGTCTCTCGCTCCTACCAGGCCAAAAAGGTAGTGGACTTGGAGGGAGCCTACATTGCACCCGGCTTCATCGATGCGCATTTGCACCTGGAATCCACGATGGTTTCTCCGGCGGAGCTGGTGGGAGAAGCGGTGAAAAAGGGCACGACCACCTTTATCGTGGACCCGCATGAGGCGGCAAATGTATCCGGTGCGGACGGGATCCGTTATATTTTGGACCAGACCGGGCATTCTCCGGCGAATGTCTTCGTCATGATGCCGTCCTGTGTACCGGCGACCGATCTGGACGATAACGGCTGTCTCTTTTCAGCCAATGACATGTATCCCTTTGTGGGAAATCCAAGGGTCCTGGGACTTGGGGAAGTGATGGACGCTCCGGCGGTTTTAGAGGGAGATCCCCGAATGTTTGCCAAATTTGCTCTCTTTGAAAACCGCACCATTGACGGACACGCCCCCTATCTTTCCAACAAACAGCTGTCTGCGTATAAGATGGCGGGCGTGGATACCGACCACGAGGCGGCGACCTTTGCCTATGCGCTGGAAGAGGTGAGAAGGGGGATCCACGTGCATATCCGGGAGGGGAGCGCCGCCCGCAATCTGGAAGATATCGTAAGGGGCATTGTGGCGGAAAAGATCGATACCGAACACTTCTCTTTTTGCACGGATGACAAACACATCGAAGACATTCTCAGAGAGGGTCACATCGGCTACAACGTGAAAAAGGCGGTCTCGCTGGGACTATCCCCCGTGAAGGCCATCAAGATGGCGACGATCAATACGGCAAAATGTTACGGCCTCAAGCAGGTCGGTGCGATTTCACCCGGTTATCAGGCGGATTTCGTGATTCTGGAGGATTTACAGGATTTCCACATCCGCGCCGTTTATTTTAAGGGAAAAAAGGTAGAGGAAAAGGAGCAGGTACACGTGCCGAAATGCCCCTCGCACCTGCGACATACGATCCATCTGGATCCGGTGAAAAAGGAGGATTTCCTTCTTCCCATCAGGAAGCGCATCACCCATGTGATTGGCATGGAAGCGCATCAGATCACGACGAGCAATTTACCGGTGGCCTTTGCCAAAACCGAAAACTTCGAACCGAAGGACGGTTTCTTAAAGATTGCCGCAGTGGAGCGGCATAAGAATACCGGAAAAATCGGTGTCGCCATCGCCAAAGGCTATGGCATACGCAACGGCGCCATTGCCTCTTCCGTTTCCCATGACTCGCATAACATCATCGTCATTGGGGACAGCGATGCGGATATGGCAAGGGCTGTGAACGAGATCATCCGTGTTCAGGGCGGGTATACGGTGGTGGAAGGCGGGAAGGTTTTTGAAACCCTTCCCCTCCCGATTATGGGGCTGATGAGCGACGCCGGATTTGACAAGGTCGATCATCTTTTGCAAAAGATGAAGAATAAGGCCTATGAAATGGGAGTTTCGAAGGAACTGGATCCCTTCATCACCCTTTCGTTCATGGCGCTCACGGTCATCCCGACGCTGCGGATTACGCCAAGAGGACTGTTTCTATTCGATGAGAAAGGATTGCGACCGGTTTCGTAAGGGAGCGTGATACACAGTGATTGACACCTGAGTCGATCCGGCGTTGCGACCGGTTTCGCAAGGGAGCGCCATACAGAGTTCGCCTCCCGCACCGTTTTGGACAAAGTCAATCCGATATTTGTTTTTTCACTCAAAATTTGTTATGATAACGGCGATTCCAAACGGAATCATGATGGAAACAAATGATAAATACACAAGAGGAGAGACCTATGAAAAAATGCCCTAATTGCGGCGCATCTTGTAATGATGATGCCAAGTTCTGCACAACCTGCGGGAATTCCATGGAGGGAGCGGCACCTGTCACGGAGGATACGACTGTCAAAGAGCAAACAGATCCGGTGAGTGCAGAAGACAGTTCTGCGGAAGCGCCGACTTCGGGCTCTGCGGAAGAGTCGACTCCGGGCTCCGCGGAAGAGCCGGCTTCCGATTCTTCGGAGACGACAACTTCCGGTAACGGGGAGAACAACCGGACGTCACCGTATGATTTTGCCTCACAGCAGGAAGTAGAAGCCCCTCCGAAGAAAAAGAAGGGAAAGTACATTCTGATTTTCGCCATTCTGGCAGCGGTGCTCGCTTGCGGTATCGGCGCCTTTGCGATGGTGGCGGGCAGGCTGAATCGAGCCAAGAATTTCTGGGTGATTCAGGCCAAATTTTTCGGACAGCGGTTTGCGGCGCTGAAGGATGTGGAGACGGAGGATCAGATTGACTCTACTTACACGTTGTCGGTGGACACGGACAGCGAAGCGTATAACAAGTACCTGAAGGATTCCTCTCTAGTGTTCCAGTTAAAGGCGGACCAGAAGAAAAATGAGTCGGAGAGCAATCTGGCTCTGAACCTGAAGGGAAGCAACGTGCTCAATTTCTATACCAAGGCGAATAAGGACGTGGTGAAGCTTGCCAGCCCGGAACTTAGCGAGAAGGTCTATTCCATCAAGACGGATGCCCTTTTAAAAAAGCTTGGCATGGAAGACGGGAATGCGAAGAAAAAAGAACTGGAGAATCTGACCCGGAAGGAACTGTTGCAGTCGTTAGACGCTTATTTCAGTCTGGTCAAGGCAACGACCACGAAGGATAATCTCACGACTTCCAAGGGAAAGCTTACTTTCACCGGTTTTCAGGCGAAGGAGCAGGAGGTGACAATCTATTCTTTCCGCCCGAGCAAGGAAGATGTGGAGGCGTTTACCAGTAAGTTAAAAGACAAGTTCAAAGAAGGCGATCCTTTATACGATTATCTCTTACAGGTGCAGCTCGGAAATGTGGCAGGGTCGCAGCTGGGCATGCCCGGAGGCAGTGTTTCCTCCTCCGCCAAAGAAGAGGCGAAGAAGGAGATGGACGAATCCTTTCAGAAATTCTGTGAAGACTTGAACCGGACAGGCACCAAACTGGAGTGGAATGTCTATGCCAAGGGCGATCAATTACTGAAGATCGAAATCAAGGGCAGAGAACAGGCGCAGAATACCGCTGCACAGGAATCCTCTTCCACAGAAGCGGATGGAAAAACGGCGGATGCGCTCGGTGTGTACAGTTATGAATACTGGAAGGAAGGCGATCAGGTACAGGAGGCGCTCACCATGAAGGATAGCGCAGATGCAGAGGGTTCCGGTTTTGTGAACGAATACAGCACCTCCGGAGATCAGACCAAGGGAGAATTCCACACGATCGGCGGAGAGCGGCTCACCCTTTCTTACGAAATGAAGGGGGATACGAAGCATCCGCTAATGATTCCTTATGGTACCTATCAAATCACTTATGAAGGAAAGACCACGCCGATCGAGGTGACGAAGGGAGAGAAGGGGGATACCAATCTTGTGATCAAGGACCTTGATCTGACGGGAGGAGAGACGGCTACGGTGACACTGAACGGTGCGAAGGGAACGAATATCAAGGCGCCCACAGGGGAAGAGGTCGATATGACGAACTGGGATGACGCACAGTATACGAACCTTGCGAACGAACTCAGCCTCAGTGCGCAGAAGCTTGCCTTGCAGACGATGCAGGAACTCGGTTTGATGGGAAATATGCTCGGTGGAAGTTACTAAATGGACAAGATGGTTTGTGAAGTGAGATCGATCACAAAACGTTTTCAGAAAGGGGGACCGGCCGTGTTTGCGCCGGTTTCCTTTTCGCTATATGCAGGCGAGATTCTGGGGATCAGCGGAGAAAACGGGTCAGGCAAGTCCACTCTGGTAGAAATTCTGGCAGGTGTGCAGAAGCCGGACGGAGGAAAGATTGTTTACGGAGAAGGCGTAAAGGGAAGAATCGGTTATGTGCCCCAGGAAATTGCCCTGTACGATGATTTGCGAGCAGAGGAGAATCTGGCGTTTTTCGGCAGAGCAAGCGGCTTGCCGGAGAAGTTCATCCGGATTCGCAGCCGTTATCTGCTGGAGCAGCTCTCTCTTCTGGAGCGCAGAAGGGATTTGACGGGCACTTTTTCCGGTGGAATGAAGAGAAAGCTGCATTTGGCAAGTGCACTGATGCTCACACCAAAGCTCCTCCTCTTGGACGAAGTGACGGAGGGGGTGGACGAGACTTCCTGCGTCCGGATGTTTGACCTGATTCAAAAGACGGCAAGACAGGGTTGCGGGGTTGTCTTTATCAGTCACAGGGAGGGAGAAGAAGAGAAGCTTTGTAACCGGATCCTTTCGCTACAGAAGGAGGAAATATGCATCGGTTAAGAGCACTCCTCATGAAAGACCTGACGCTGTTTCTTCGTGGGGCAGGACTGGTTGCTCTCCTGCTTCCCTTCCTTTTGCTCCTTTTTTTTGTAAAAGAAAAAGAGTCACTTCTTTCAGATGTGACACTGAAACCGTTTCCAATCGCGATCCGGGACGAAGATGAGACGTATATGTCCAGGACGTTAATCCACATGGTGGGGGAAGTGGAACTCTTTTCCAAAGTGGATGTGGTAAAAGAGGAGTCGGATGCAGAACTGTTTGCCAAGGGCTATGCGGCAGTGACGACGATTCCTAAGGATTTTTTTTATGAGATGTATGTGTCGGATAAGCGTCCGGCGCTTTTGTCCCTGAATGAGGGGATGCCTTTGCAGGCAACGCTCTACCGGGCTGTTTTCACCTCCGTGATGGACGTCATCCGGATGGAGGAGGCGGCACATTACGGCATGTATTTCTTTGTCTACGGGAAACTGAGCCGCCAGCAAAAAATCGATGCCTACAATGAAACCAGTGAGAATCTTTTTCTGGATATCCTCGGCAGGCAGCAGGTTTTTGATTCCGATCTCCTGCATTCGGATGCGCCTTCCTCCGATTTAAGAAGGCTCGTGTCGATCCTGCTGTCGGTCGTTACGGTTCTGTTCCTCACGGGCTTTCTGTCGTCTGTTCCGGAAGAGAGAAAAAAACGCATTCTTCCGCGTTTTGTGGCTCTTGGAGGAAACCCCTTCTACTTCGCTTTATCCAGGTATCTGCTGTTTCTTCTTTTTCTCACGCCGATTCTGATCGCCGTGTGCCTGTTAGATGTGCAAGTGGGAAGGCTCTTTCTCTTTCTTTGTCTCCTGGTGCCCGTCAGCGCCGTATTTCTTGCCGTTTCCGCTCTTGGGTTGTATGTTTCCGGCGCCCGCATGATGCGCAGGGTGGGAAGCGTCTATCTGCTGTTTTCGCTGATTCTTTCCGGAACGATTTGGCCGCTCAGGGGGCTTCCCGTTTGGATGAGCTACCTGCAGAGGCTGACGCTTCCCGATCAGTTCAGAATGATCCTGGAAATGCCCACGCTCACGGAAAGTGGCAGAGAGATGATCCCCTTCCTTTTGGTTCACCTCTGCCTCTTTCTGTTCGGATGGATGCTTCCACGCTTCTACAGGCCTAAAAGGGAAGAAGAACAGAGGAAGAAAGGAAGAAGCACTTTCCAAAACCCTGCGGAAGTGGTGGAAAACTTGCAAAAGGAGAGGGGGATGACCTGCGCGGAAGTGGCGGAGAATGCGCAGACGGTAGCGGAGGAGGATCGTCCAAAGGGACGGACAAAAGCGCTCTTTAGAGGTTGCCTGCTGACCTTATCAAAGCTTCGTTTGATTGCCGGAAGAAGGAGGGAGGCAGGGGGGATGATTTTGGTTCTGCTTCTTTGCGGCGCTCTCACCGCTTTTTTACAAAAGGGGGAGGGCAGAGAAATTCACCTCCTGATTTGGGATGAGGATCAGACGCAAAGATCGGCGGAACTGGTGGAGCGGATGACAAAGGTGGACGGACTCCGTGTCAGCCTCAAGGATCGGAAGGAGGCAGAAGGAGAGAGGAAAAGGGATCTGATCACGGGCGATGCGGAAGGGATGCTGGTCATTCCAAGCGGTTACGGAAGAGCGATTGTGACGGGGAAGGATGCCAGACTTCATTTTGAGAGCAAGGCCTCTTCCTTTTCCAATCAGGGGCTTCGGGAGATCATCGCAGGGCAAAATAATATTCTGAAGGCGGAGGCACGCGCCAGACTGGAAGCACAAAAGCGGCTGTCTCATCCCCTTTCTGAACAAGAGAACCATGACCTGAGTCAGTGGATGAAACGAGAGGAAAGCACGTTTCCGCCTCTATATAAAATCGAAACGGAGAAAGAAACCGAACCGGAAGGAAGTTTAAAGGACCCTTTTGCGCCGGATTCCTTTCACTTTGCCATCTTTGGCGTGATGATCTTGCTCTTTGCGGAGGCGGAGGTTTTTGCTTCCGTGGACCATCGCAGAGTAGAAAGACGCATGCGCACCTGCCCGCAGGGCGTGTTCGTGATGCGTTTCAGTGATTTGGCAGCCCTGGTCCTGACGGGGGGAGTGGTGCTTCTCTGCTTCCTGCTGCCGGGGCAGGCGGTCTTTCAGCGGTTTGTTCCTGTCCTGCTCTTTTTGATCATTCTGGCATCTTTGGCTCTGCTCCTTGCTTATCGAAGCAAAAATGCAGGGAGAAGCGGAGCGATTGCCCCGTACCTGGCACTCCTTCTGGGTCTTGGCGGCGGGTGTTTTACCGATGTAAGCGCTTTTAGCGGCCTTCTCGGAAAAGTCTACCCGTTTCTGCCGTCAGGAGCCTTATTCGGAGCGGCATCCGGGCAGCAGGCAGGAGGGGAAACCGCCCTTCTGGTACTGGTCATGCAGAGCATGTTTTTCATAGGAATCCTGGGAGTCTCCTGTTTTCGTTCCCAACGTTAGGTGGTAAACTGGGAGAAGCTTATTTCGGAAGCGCAAGAGATCATTTGGAATCGTAAGAGAAGGAGAGAAAAATGGGGCTGATGAAGCTGAAACCTGCCTGCAAGGACTACCTCTGGGGCGGGAACAGATTGAAGACGGAATATGGAATTGCCTGTGAGGGAGAGATTCTTTCGGAGGCGTGGGTACTGTCCTGCCATCCGGACGGCCCCAGCGTCATTGAGAACGGCACCTATGCGGGGAAAACCTTGCGGGAATATCTGGAAGCGGAGGGAGGGTCCGTTTTGGGAAAAAATGGCGCCAAATTCACCGATTTTCCGATCTTGACCAAACTGATCGATGCAAGGGACAATCTGTCGATTCAGGTACATCCGGATAATGCCTACGCGCAGAAATATGAGAATCAGTACGGGAAGACGGAGATGTGGTATATCATGGACGCCGCGCCGGACGCCTTTCTGTATTTTGGCTTTGAACACGAAATTGGCAGAGAGGAGTTTGAGAGAAGGATCAGGGAGGACGACTTGCTGCCTGTGTTGCATCAGGCACCGGTTCACAAAGGTGACGTGTTCTTCATTGAAGCAGGCACCCTCCATGCCATAGGAAAAAATATTCTCCTTGCGGAGATTCAGCAGAATTCCAACGTCACTTATCGTGTTTACGACTATGGAAGAGTGGGAAAAGACGGAAAGAAACGAGAATTGCACATCGAAAAAGCGCTGGATGTCACCAACTGCCGCAGGGCGGAAGAAGATACGCACTGCTATCCGCATGTGGCTTCCTGCCCTTATTTCACGGTGGATCATCTGGTGCTGGACGGAAAGACAATGAAGAAGATCTGCGGAGAGGTCGGGGAGGATTCTTTTCTCAGCATCCTGTTCTTAAGCGGCGAAGGTGAGATTTCCTGCGCACGGGCGAGCTTCTCCTACCGGAAGGGAGAGAGCTATTTCCTGCCGGCAGGAAGCGGTTCCTTTGCGATCGAAGGAGAGTGTGACGCGCTGATCACCACCCTCCCGGAATAAACGTAAGCGTTCATGGGTGGAAAAGCTTTTTGGTCTGGTAGAAAGGCTCGCAGGTGAGATTGACATGCAGCTTCTGGAAGGTGCGCTCGTCTACACTGGATAAGATGACGGAAGAGTGCATTTCACAGCCGGCCAGCCCCGGGATCTGAGCGAGGGACTTTGCTGCATCCGCATTGTCCTTGGCGCAGATTGTGAGTGCGATGAGGACCTCCTCCACATGCAGGTGCGGGTTATGTCCTCCCAGACACTGCACCTTCAGCTGCTGGATCGGCTCGATGATTTCAGGAGAGATGAGTTCGATGTTTTCGTCAACCCCTGCCAGAGCCTTGAGAGCGTTTAATACCATGGCGGAGGAAGCACCCATCAGAGGAGAAGTCTTGCCCGTGATCACTCTTCCGTCCGGAAGCAAGATGGCGGCAGCGGGAGCGCCGGTCACCTCTGCCTTCAGATTGGCAGCTGCTACCGCCGGTCTTTCAATGATGCCGGTTTCCGCCTTTGTCATCAAGATCTCCAGCTGTTCCGTGGTCTTCCTCGTGTGGTTTCCCTTACAGACTTCTTCCAGTTCTTTATAATAGCGGCGGATGATTTCCTGCCTGGCCGCCTTTTGTACCACAGCATCATCCACAATGCAGCTTCCGATCATGTTGACCCCCATATCGGTGGGAGACTGGTAGGGGGAGCTTCCATAGATTTTTTCAAAAATCTCATTCAAAATCGGGAAAACAGCCACATCACGGTTGTAATTGACGGTGGTTTTGCCATAGGCTTCCAGGTGATAGGGATCAATCATATTCACATCGCCCAGATCAATGGTGGCAGCTTCGTAAGCCAGATTCACCGGATGCCTTAGCGGAAGATTCCAGACCGGGAAGGTTTCAAATTTGGCATAACCGGCTTTGACCCCCCTTTTGTTCTCCTGATAGAGCTGGGATAAACAGACCGCCATTTTGCCGCTGCCGGGACCCGGCGCAGTAACGACGACGAGAGAATGCGTCGTTTCAATATAATCATTCTTGCCATATCCCTCGTCGCTGGTGATAAAAGGAATATTGGACGGATAGCCCGGAATGGTGTAGTGGCGGTAAACACGAATGCCAAGTGCTTCCAGTTTCTTCTGGTAGGCCATCACCTGCGGACTTCCATCGAAGCGGGTGAGCACGACGCTTCCGACGAAGAGCCCGTAGGAGCGGAAGGCATCAATCAGCCGTAGGACGTCCATCGCATAGGGAAGGTCCAGATCGCCCCTGCGCTTGTCATTTTCGACGTCGGAGGAATTGATCACGACGATCACTTCGACTTCTTCTTTCAGCTGGGTGAGCATGCGGATTTTGGAATCCGGCTGAAAACCGGGCAGGACCCTGGAAGCATGAAAATCATCGAAGAGCTTTCCGCCAAATTCCAGATATAATTTTCCACCGAACTGAGACACACGTTCACGGATGTGTGCAGACTGTATTTTTAGATATTTGTCATTATCAAAACCGAGATTTTGCATGGAGAACCCCTCTTTGAAAAAAAATTCACAGATAAAGTTCATTTTAGCACAGGGAGGATGGCGTCTCAAGCAAACACCCTCGATTCGCCGGAGAAAGAAGGGGCAAAAGGAGGGTGTTCAGCAAACGATGATTGGATTTAGATCGGATGTTTGGTGTCGTTCATCGGCTTCCCAGGGATGCAAGGTTTCGTCGGGAATGCGGTTATTTTTGTGTCGTTCATGCCTGCCCAGGGATGCAAGGTTTCACCAGGAATGCGGTTATTTTACGAGGCGCAAATTTGCAAGTTCGTTCTGTGCAGCCGGTTTTAAAAGAGAAGCGTAGTCGAAGAGGAGGTAGCCGGAGATTCCTGCTTTTTTTGCGGAAAGAGCCTGTTCATACAGGTTGGTATTGCGAAGCTGCCATCCGGGATCTCCCGGAATCTTTTCCCCGCAGCGGTAAGAGGCTAAGCCAACGAACATGGGGAGCCCCAGTTTGTTGAGAAAAATCCACTGCTGCAAGCGCCTGGTATAAAGCGGATCGTTGCCCTGTTTGCCGTGTTGATTGGTCCAATATAGCTGGGGGCAGATATAATCCAGATATCCGGGAGTAGAAAGCCAGGTGCCGACATCCGCTCCCATTTTGATGTTGTTCTCCACATTGCCGGTGGGCGAGATGCCGAAGATTTTGCCATACCGGTGGGTGAGCGCATAAACCTGCCGGATCATTTCATTGTGTACAGAAGTGCCCAGAGGCGGGAAATAGTCGTCAAAATGAATGCCGTCAACCGGATATTTGACAAGAATCTCCTGAATGCCCGCAACGATATTTGCGACGGATACGAGGGATGGATCGCCGCTGTAACTGCCTTTGCGGTAGCCGTAGGGATTGATCCATGCGTGGAACGCCAGCCCTTTGGCATGCGCAATCGAAACAAAATCTGCAAGGGGATCGAAACCCGGATTTCCTCCTAACATTTGTGTGCTCCAGGGGTAGATGCCGGACGGGTAAACGGCGTCGTTGTGGGAGCGCACATGCATGAAAATGGCATTGCACCCTTGTGCCAGTGCAACATCACAAATTTGCGAAAAGGCTGCCTTCATTTCCGGCTCGGTTTTTCCTTTTAAAAATTGCTGCCAGTTTAAAAAGGAAAACCACACTCCCTTCATCTCCGCCTGCGCCTGATTTCGTGCGGGACCGGATGACTTTCCGGCAGCACCGGCATGGAGCGGGAAAAAGCAAGAAGCCAGGAGAATGGCACTAAGAAGCAGTACACAGAGATTCTTTTTCGATTGCGGGGATTTCCTATTCCATTTCATTGTTTTCTCCTTTAAAGATAGGGCATATCAAAATCGTCTGGTTTTCTCTTTTAAAGATAGGGATATCAAACTTCCTTGTCTCTCCTATAAAGGCAGGGCATGTCAAAATCTCCTGGTTTCCGGAGCAATTTCTACACTTTCTTTTTGGTAATATTCTGCAACCGCCCGGTTCAACCAGTCCTGCGGATCGGTGGAAAAATCCTGAAAAAACAGGAGCTCCGGCTTGTTGTGCAGGGGAGAAAGAGAGACTTTTTTTACAGAAGCATCATGAAAAATCTTTTCTCTTTTGCCGCATTCTGCACGGTAATGCCGCATATTGCCGTTTGCCAGATCCGTGATGGCAGAGGTGCTCATATAATAACGCGGATTGACCTGAAGCAGATAGGCGGATCGAAGCAGAAAGAGGAGCAGAACGATTCCGTATAATAATTTACAAAAAAAGGCGGTTCGGGTACAGGGCGATTTTTTGTATTCTGCCCTCCGTAAAACCGGCGTGCGGTCGTCTTCGGGGGAAGAGAAACTGTCCGGGTGGGCATCCGAAGTGACACCAAAGAGGTGACGGATGGAAGTGATCCATCCTGCCAGATAAAAAAGACATAGAACAAGCAGCAGGACAAACTGTTCCCACATCAGAGCCCGGATGCGTCCTGCATCAATATTGGCAGTTGCATAGAGGGGGGGAGTAATGTTGGACGCAGACAGGCAGAGGCAGAGGCTAATGGCCAGGAGCGGATGACGAAAGAAGGCGGGTTGATTTTGTGCGCAAGCATTCGCCGCCTGCCTTCCGGCAATCAGTAGAAGCGGTAGGAGCAAAAGAAACAGCAGGATCACCGGAAGGGAGAGAAAGTCGCCTCCCACATCGGTGAAGATGTGGCGGAAGGAGGATAGAACCGCCTGCAAAGGGGAAAGGCCCTTCGTCCCGGTTTGCCTGAGACGGTTTCCGGGGGCGAGGCAGGCGAGGAGAAAGCCGGAATACAAACACAAAACAGGAGGAAGAAGGCGCAGCAGTCGTCTACCTTTTTTTTGTAAGAGCAAAAATAAGGAAAGAAGGGAAGAAACCAGAACGCAAGTAAGGGAGGTCATGAAATTCGCACCCCCGAGAAGAAAACCGAAGAAACAGAGAAGGACACCTGACCGGAGGATCTTCTTTTTTTCCTTTAATAAAAAGAACTTGCAGAGGAAACCGAAGAAGAAAAGCATGAGTCCGTACTCACCGGTATAAATGGCGCCTGCAAACCAGTAGAAGCCCTCGACTCGCGCAGAACCGGGTTCCATGCCCTGCAAACAGATAAACAGTAAGCCGTAAGCAATGGATGCGGCAAGATGGATATCTACCCCTAGAAGGTCAGAGAATATTTTTTTGACTAAAAAAAGGGTTCCAAAGATCAGAAGAAAAAAATTCAAAAGAACACCGATCGGATAGAGCTTCTCAGAAAATAGTCCAGGCTGAATCCCGGACAGGAAGGAGGAAAAATAGTAGCCGATCCAGTTGTTGTAATACCAGACCGTCCTCGTGAGTGCAGCAAGGAGAGCGGTCAAAAGACTTCCGGAGGATTGATATGCCAGATGGGTCGCTCTTCCCATGGCATAGTCATCTACAGCCGGGTAGGCATAGAAGGCG
Source organism: Lachnospiraceae bacterium (assembly GCA_015258065.1). Lineage (GTDB taxonomy): Bacteria > Bacillota > Clostridia > Lachnospirales > Lachnospiraceae > Butyrivibrio. The sequence goes on from JABZIZ010000017.1 coordinate 52,799, forward strand.
GTCAGCAGGAGAGGCTGCAGAGAGACCCAGAAACAAAAGGCGACAAAGTGGTGAAGACGACGAAATTTAGAGCTGGTGAGCGACACGGACAAAACCTCTTTGAACGGTAAGATGGATGCTGCGTGGGAATGAACACATCCAATCACAATGGGAGACAAGCTCATCTTATCATGGAAGGGGGTGGAAACGAAAGCATTGTGATGGTTATGGTTCGGTAAGAATTAGATTATATTTCAAATCATAAACATAATAAAAAAAACATTTGCAATATGATAGTCTTACGCTATAATACAGACTTTGACAGAGACTGATTTTCACAGAAAAGATGAGATTGATAAAATTTTTCTTACAATCTAAATCTCTTTGCAATTCGGTCGAAATAACAAAAAGAAGTGAAATAACATAAATTACTAAAATTATGATAGTAATTATGATTATTTCTCTGCTATAATCATGTTAGTAACCAAATTCGTATGCTGCAGGTACTGCGACAACCAGGAGGGCGAAGGGTGGACAATCAAAATACGAATCACAACAAGAACGGCAGTAACAAGGATGACAGCCAGATCAATATCAAGAGAGTTGAATTTGATCGCAGTTCTCGCGTAAACCAGAAAAAGTCGAATGGCAAATGGAAGAACATTCTCCAGACCACCATTCGTTCGATGATGGTAAAGGATGAGGAAGAGGGTGAAGAAGCCGCTAAAAAGAGGGTGAAGGGAAGCAGCGTTACCCAAATCGCAAAGGGCGCGGTGGCCATCGGTGTGATTACCGGAGGTGTCACTGCTACCCAAATGACGGCGTTCGCAAGCGATGGCGAAATGGTGGCTGAGGTTCATCAGGGAACCACCGTTGCGGGTGAACATGAAGTAACCATTGAAGAGGCTCCTGCGGAACAGAGTTCCGGACAGGAAGTCGTGGAGACGGTAGTTGAGCAGGAAATCGGGTCCGGAACAGAGACAACCGCTTCTGCTTCCGCAACTTCTTCTGAGGAAGTGGGGCAGTCGGAAGGTTCTACTTCCCAATCGGACAGTGGTGGCTCAGAGAGTAGCAGTGTTTCGTCTTCTGATAGCGGATCACAGAGCGCTGCGGATAGCAATTCCATTTCCGAGAGCCTGTCGGGCACCGATTCGGATTCTGCAAAAGAATCGGAGTCTAACAGCGTATCCGCTTCAAAATCGGAATCTGACAGTGTATCCGCTTCGGATTCGGAATCGGTTCGTTTGTCCGAAAAAGAATCCGATTCGATTCGTCTGTCTGAAAATGCTTCCCGCTCCGCATCGGAAAGTGCTTCTACAACGGAATCGAATTCCACAAGTCTTTCGAATTCCGAAACCGAGTCGTCCAGCCTTTCGGAATCCGGTACAGACTCATCCAGCCTTTCGAATTCCGGCACGGACTCTTTAAGCACGTCGGAATCCGGCACGGATTCGGCAAGTCTTTCTCTGACCGGCTCTGAATCAATCAGTCTCTCTAGCGTACAGTCGGAATCGGCCAGCCTTTCCGGCTCAGAGAGCATGTCTGCTTCGCAGTCTGTACTGGAGTCCGGCAGCTCCTATGGATCCGATTCGGCGTCTTCTTCTTTGAGCGCTCAGGAGTCACTTTCTTTATCCGAGAGTGAGTCGGATGTTTCCTTCCTGGATTCGATCATGACCTCTATTATGGAGAGCGAATCCCTTGTCGATGCGAATCGTCCTCAGGTACTCGGCGCCAGAAGGATGAGAATGCTTTACAGCGGCTCTCCGGATGAGGTTGTCTTTGTCTACAGTCCGGATGCTGCTCTGAAAACATGGGGCGCAAGAGGAACCGATACGGCCCTCATCACGGATGTGACGGGAACATATAACAAAGTCACAAAGCAGATTACCTGGAAGATTAAGTACGCTTCCAACATACAGCATGATTATAAGTCGGTTTATGTCGGTCTTTACATTGATGCCGGAAAGAATCTGGGTCAGGTCAGTGATGTCCAGCTGGACGGCGTGGCAATGGAGAATTCGGATCAATACAATCCGGTCAGGCCGCAGAATCCGGTCTTCTCGGGCAACGGTCAGCTGGATGGTACTGCCTATGTCAGCAAAGACCAGATGCCCAACTATGTAAAAAATTCTACCCATCGTCCTCGCGGCGATCAGGGCAGCCATCACGAAATTACCTTTAAGACACAGTTCACCGGACAGTCCGCCAAAGACTTGAAGGATATTGAGCTTTTCTTTGTTGCGCATACAGCGCCCTGCGAAACCTATAAGAGAAACATCGAAATGGGCCAGATCACCTATGCGGACGGCAAGCCCTTACTGACCACTTGGGCAAGTGGGCGCGGTGCCAACCTCGGTGGTTATAGCATCAAGAACGGAGAAGGCTATTGTCCCGGTTTTGAATCCAATGAGGAAAGCAGATCGAATTCCACCTCTATTTCGGGCAGCGAAAGCCACTCCCGTTCACAGAGCCTCTCCGACAGCGCATCGACCAGCAAGAGAGATTCGGTCAGCCAGAGTATTTCCAATTCCAGAAGTGAATCACTTAGCGAGTCAGATTCCAGGTCTAGGAGCAACTCCATTAG